>NZ_JBNFTW010000005.1:0-359427 GCF_049943955.1 Desulfosporosinus sp. SYSU MS00001 | reverse complement strand
ACAACCATGAACGTATTCAGCTTAAAACAAAACTGACACCGCTTGAAAAGCGATGCCAGATTGCGTAAATCCATGAAATTCTACGATAGACTTTTTTAATACTGTCCGTTAGACAGGGTTCAGTTCATGCCGGGGGGGTCTTTCTTTCCTAACGGCGGAAAAGAGAACACCTTTAGGGTCAATTATTCTAACATGCCTGAGGAGAGGATAATTGAAGGGATTAAATATCTTGGAGAAACTTTGAAACAGTTTATATGATTAAAATATAATATAATATATCAAGATAAAACTAGGCGCTTTAAAATGTGCGCCTAGTTTTATTATAACGAAGTCCGTTGCAAACAATAGATATTAAATGATTGAATTCGCTTTTACCGGGAGTATCTACGTGTTCATCTACTACCCTGAGAAGAGCGGATATATGGGTGATTAAATCGATAACTCAATATCTTTGTAAATAATGTCAAGCGATTAATTACTAACTTAGTATTGTTGAAATAGAAACAAAAGTTTAATATAATATTGGTAATGCACGGGTGGGAGGACTGGCCATGGACAAAGAAGAACAGCTCATGATGGGCTTCAGGGACTTATACAACAAGATGGTTTTTCTTAATAGGAAGATGGAAGACAGTCTTAAGGGTTATAAGTCCTCTGAAGTACATTGTATCGAATACATCGGAAGAAATGAGGATTCCAACGTGACAAAACTTGCGGAGTCCTTTTATATGACTAGGGGAGCCATAAGTAAAATAGCTAAGAAGCTCATTGTAAAAGGCGTTATTGAAAGCTACCAGAAGCCAGTTAACAAGAAAGAAATCTATTTTCGCTTGACTCCGCAAGGGAAAGAAATTTACAAAGTCCATGAGGAACTGCATAAAGAGTTTCAGGAGCGGGATAAAGTCGTATTTGAGCAGGTAACCGAGGAACAATTTGATTCGATGCTAAGCTTCGTGGAAACGTATAGAAGACATTTGGATGAAGAAATCAAGAAGCAAAGTGTAGATATAGAAAATCGAAGAGATTTTGAATAGTTGGATTATAATGAAATGTAGCTTGAAGGGGAGAGTGTCAAAACGTTGGAATATCAACGTATGATACCCTTCTCTTTTTATAATTTACACGGAAACAATATAGTTGACACGGAAACAATACAATGCTAAAGTGGTTATGTTGCCAAGGAAACATAACCACTTTTTTTCGAGAGGAGAAATCTTGATGAGCGAATTAAAATCAATTAATACAAAATCTACAGAACAAACTGTTAGTAAGAATGCTTTAATATTCGGTCTGATTTCCGTATTTCTTTATGGTATAGGTTTCGGCCTCACAGCACCTGTTGTCCCATTTTTAGTACAACCCTTTGTAAAGAGTCCTGGAAATCAAGCTATAGTTGTTGCACTGCTGACCTTCATCTACGCGGTCTGCGTTTTCTTTGCGGCTCCCGGGCTTGGAGCTTTGAGCGATCGGTATGGTCGCCGTCCGATACTCATAATATGCCTTTTGGGCTCCGCTGCCGGATACTTGATCTTTGGTATAGGCGGAGCTCTGTGGGTACTGTTTCTGGGACGCATAATAGATGGGCTTACAGGCGGTAACATAAGCACCATCTTGGCATATTTTGCAGACATCACTCCAGCGGATCAGCGAACGAAATACTTCGGATGGGCTGGCGCAGCAGCTGGTGCAGGCTCCATCATCGGACCTAGTCTAGGCGGACTGCTTGCTAATTTCGGCTATTCTACTCCCATGTATTTTGGAGCAATAATAACGTTGTTAAATGTCGTCTATGGGGCCATTTATATGCCCGAAAGTCTTAGCAAAGACCGCAGACTGGATACAATCTCTTTAGCGAGGTTGAATCCATTTACTCAATTAGCAAGTATAGTTTCTACCAATAATCTAAAATGGATTTTCATTGCGATATTCTTGCTCGGAGTACCCTCCGGTTCTCTGCAAACCCTTTTTTCGCAATTCGCCAAAGATGCCTTTAAATGGGGCCCGGCGATAATAGGAGTTATGTTCTCTATTCTCGGCGCACTGGATATTATTACTCAAAGTCTTATAATGCCCAAGCTTCTGAAGAAACTCAAAGTGTCACAAATTGCAGTTCTGGGCATGGTTTCTGAGACTATAGCTTATGCTCTCATTGCGGTATCCGGTATATTCTTATACTTTCCATTTTTTATCGCAGGTACAATTGTGTTCGGTTTTGGAGATGCCATTTTTGGCCCGGCTGTAAATGGAATAACTTCCTGTGCTGTCAGCTCTGATGAGCAAGGCAGGGTTCAAGGAGGCAGTCAGTCCGTTCAGGCTTTGACGCGAATCATCGGGCCTATCCTTGGAGGTGGATTGTATGTATCCCTTGGACATTACGCGCCTGCCGTAATGGGAATAATTCTAGTGGCGGCGGCAGTAGCAGCTATGAATAGAGGTACTTGTAAAGTTCTTAAGTCATAGTATATTGGTGTTTGCTTTTTACGATTTTGGCATTTCTAGGTTCACTTTTTTGCTACACGTAAAATTACTAAAATTTTGTGTATACCCTATATAATCATTAGGTATTGGTAAATAGTCGGTTCGTTACCTATAATTTTAAGTATCGGGTAATATGTGTTAGGAGAAGTGAAACAATGACATGCTAAATGGCTATTTATTAATTATTTTAGCTGCTATAGGCTATGGGGCTTTGCCCATATTCATAAAATGGGGGTATAACATAGGCCTAACCATGGATCTTATGTTATTCTCACGATTTTTCATAGCCAGCAGCTTAATGGGTTTTATCTTATTTGTGAGTAAAAGAAAGGGCTTCAAGATATCTAAATCTTGTTCTATTCAATTAGCCCTCCAGGGCTTACTTTTTTTTGGATGTTCATATACCTATTTTCTCTCCATTAAGCATATGTCTGTCATCATTACAAATATATTGCTTTATACCTATCCTCTAATGGTTGTACTTATGTCCACCTTAATTTTTAAAGAGAAAATATCATTCGTTAAGGTAGTTACTTTGCTTATCGCCTTTATCGGTTGCTTGCTGGTTGTAGATGCCGGAAACATGTCTGGGCAAAAAATGAATATGACAGGACTTTTTTATGCTGTTGCATCTGCCTTATTTTATGCCCTGTACAATATTAATGGACAGTATCTTTCCGAAAAGTCAGATCCATTTACCGTATCCGCTTGTATAACCATCATTTGTTTGTTTGCCACCATTGTAATTTATCCTCCAATCAATGTCTTTTCGGCTCACTCTCAGTTGGCCCTGTGGGCCGTAGGCCTTGGAACAGCCATATTATGTACGATTATTCCTCTTTTTTGTTATCAAAAAGGGCTATCCCTTTTAGGCGCAAGCCGAGCTTCTATCTTAAGTACCATAGAACCTGCAATTACGACTTTATTAGCTAGTTTCATTTTAGGAGAAACACTAACAAGCGGCCAACTGTTTGGAGGGTTGCTTATTGTATCCGGAGTTTTGCTGCTTAAATTAGATAAATTGAAACAACCCTATCCTTTGAAACATCATTTGCACCGTCAAGCGTGATTTTTTGGTAAGTTGGTTGCTGATCATCTTGGCGGATCTGAGATTGTGAATTTAAATAGGGTATTAAAACCGGGTGAAGTCACTTCGTTGTGACATTGGCCGGTTTTTTGGTGTGCGACGTATTTGCGATATTCATAAACATAAAAAGTCGGTTAATACTGCTCTCATCGCGACGTTCAGTACGAATCCTCACAACTCCTAATGATTTTAGATATAAAGTTAATCTTGACAAGTGGAGTGATCTCCGCTTATACTATTCATGCTAAATGGGGAACACTCCACTTTTGTTAACATAATGAATGTGCTGATCAACCATAAAAAGGGGTGCCGCAAATTGAAAATCAAATGGTTAGGCCAATCATGTTTTCTGATAACTTCAGAAAATGGCACAAAAATACTCACTGACCCGTTTAAAAATATGTTGGGATATAAGCTGCCTGAAATTCAAGCGGATATCGTATCAACTAGTCACAATCACTTCGATCATAATAATGTTAATGCAGTCAAATGCAGCTTTACCCATATCAACGAACTCGGAACTTTTGCGGTAAATGGTATTGCTATAAAAGGGGTAGCAACATTTCATGACAAGGCTTTGGGCAGCAAAAGGGGAAAAAACACGGTATATACTTTTAGTATTGATGGAATCAAGGTTTGCCACTGCGGCGATCTGGGACATATGCTGACAGATACTCAGATTAACGAAATAGGAACCGTAGACATACTCCTGCTCCCCGTTGGTGGACGCGCTTCCATTGATGCACTGGATGCTGTTCAAGTTATGAAGCAGCTTAATCCGGCAATTGTGATTCCGATGCATTACCGGACAAAGGCGTTTGGACTACTTGGCTTTTTATTTGAAAAGGTCGATGAATTCATTGCTGCTTCAGGGTTTAAGGCTAAAACGTGTAAGGAATTGGACATTGATAAAGCCAATATAAAAGGATACAAAGAAGATAAAGAGATTGTTATCCTTCAATATGATTGAGAATTGCATCTTAAGAAACAAGGCAAATAGTATCAAGAAGATATAGGAAGGTGTTCCTGAAAAGAGTTTGACTGTTATGGTTAGGATTAACTTGTATAAGAATTAAAGAATTTAACTAAAATGGCTAGAAGATATTTCTTTTAGCCATTAATTTATTTCATCATTTATTTATACATAAACGCATAAAAGTACCTCGAAGGTTAATTTAAGGGGGCGGTTTAAACGAGGAGAATTATTTTAATCTCCTGGCTAATTTTAGTACTGGGTGTTTCGGGGTATAGAATTTTGGAGATGCAGTCTCAGAATAGAAAAGCCGATGTAACCGAGATATGGAGGAATGTAGTAAATCAAATTTCTCAAGTGCCCTTTTGGGGGAGCCAAAAAACTATTTTGCCAGGTACCGCTGAGACGATGGATAAGGAATATCGGCAAGAGGTTTTAAAACTGATCGAGGACTTTTCTGAGAAGATGAACGCGTTTCGACATCAGGGAACGGTAGTAATAGAGCAGTTTATGGAATCTCCACCCAAAGACTTCCAAGAAGGGGTTCAACGTTCGAAAAGTGTTCAGACTAAAATGTCAAAGATTGCTGCTGACATTTCGAAAATAGAGTTTCCAAATGAAGTATTTGTTAGAGGGAAAAAGTACAATCTCAAGGATGAACATGCGAGTATTAATGAAATTAAGGATAACTTCATAAAAGGATTCACTTTTACCTCAAAAGGTTATGATTATGTATCACCTTATTTTGGTGACCAAAATCCGAATGCTCTAAACCAAATGAGGGCTTCATTTAGACAGGCTGATGAGTACTTTCTTAAGGGCATGTTTGATTTGGAAGCCTTAAAAGCAAAATACTCAGAACCAATTGGAAATAATAATATTAAGACCTTCAATTAGTCTTATAAACTATCTATACCAAATTTGAAAATCTTCTTATATAGATTGGGGGGTTAAGAACGAAAAGAATAGTTTTAGTCGTCGGAGTTCTCGCTGTGATTATTATAGGGTACTATATTTTTAAAATGTGGACGCAAAACAAAAATGTTGACGTAAATCAGACGTGGGAAAACGTAGTAAATGAAGTTTCTTTGGTACCATTTTTGGCCAGTACAAAAACTATAGGTCGAAACTTAGAAATGCCGGAACGATTAGAATATCAACAAGAGGTTCTCATATTACTTAAGGTCTTTTCTGATGAACTATATAAACTAGACTACCTAGGAAGGTTAATAATGGATCAATATGATACGGCACATCCCAAGACCCTTGAAGAAGGTATCCGCTTGGCAAAGGATTGTCAAAAGAAGACTTTGGAAATTTCCAACCAAATTGCTAAACTCAAATTTTCAAAGGAGATAATTATTAGAGGTAAAAAATATACTCTTACCAGGGAGATGGCCAATATTGAACTAGTGAAAGGGGACTATATTATCGGATTTAGGTTGGCCTCCGAAGGGTTTGGTCATGCGGCATTATATTTCAAAAATCAAAAACCAGGTGACCTTGTTAAAATAAGGCGAACGTTCACGCAGGCCAACGAGACCCTATTTAAAGGTATGTATAATATGGAGATCTTGAAGTCATTGTATAGCGATACAATCGACTTAGATAAAAAGGTAAACAACGTCTTATTTAATAGGAATATTTTACATATGGAAGTTTTTGCTGAAACAATTCGGACTTCGAGAAAATTGAAGCGTACTTGCACGATAAACGTTAGTCCTGCCATAGTATAGATTAGATCTAGCAGATCTACAAAGGAGGAATAATTGGATGCATCGTCATGTTGTTCGTCGTGGTGAGACCCTTTATAAAATTGCAAAGAAACGCGGAACAAGTGTTCATCACCTATTACGTGTAAATCCTAATCTTCGTAATCGTCCGAGTCTTATTTATCCTGGTGAAAGAATCAGAGTATGGTAGACTTTTTCCGGGGAAAACACTTTTATAATATTGGTTAATTGCCCGGTTGTTATTTAAAACTAATATGCGATAATTATTTGGGATAATGCATTAATATAATTCAATATTAATTTTGCGGTTAAGGTCTCCCTCATATTTCGAGGGGGACTTTTTACATCGAAAATAATAAGTTCTTGCCAGAATTCAAATAGGATGCGAGTGCTTTTCGAAGCTCCTTCACACCAAATGCTATCCTTCCATCACTTGATTGGGGGGAAGGTGAGTTATTATTTTCGAAATTTAGTTGACATAGTCAAATAATTTATTAAAATTATATCATATTTAAATAAGTGACTTATTGAGGAGGAGGGTCCATCGTGAATTCGCAGTACATGAATTTGATACAAATCATTCGAAGATTCAATCGGTTCTACACTAATATTCTGGGATTACTGGACAAGCATATTTATGAAAGCGAATTTTCGCTTGCAGAAGTTCGGGTCTTATACGATATTGAACATATGGAAGTTTGTACAGCTAAGAAATTAATAGAAGAGTTAAAAATTGATCCGGGCTATCTAAGCAGAATATTAAAACGCTTTGAGAATGATAGCCTTATATACAGAGTACAATCCCCGGAAGATGGTCGGTTATATTACCTTTACCTTACGGATAAAGGTAAAAATACTCTTTCAACGTTGGATGATCTGTCTAATGTTCAAATCTATAAATTAATCAGCTGTCTGCCAGAACAAGATAAAATGAGCGTTGTAGAAAGCATGAAAACGATCGAAAACGCTTTCTCAGAAAACCCTCTAAAAATCAAAGAAAAGATTACAATTCGCAGTGAATTGAGACCGGGAGATGTGGGCTATTTAATTCATCTTCATGGAAGGTTTTATGCTGAAGAATGTAAATATAACTATATGTTTGAAGGCTATGTCTGCAAGACCATTTTCGATATGTTTAATAAATACAATGCGGAAAAGGATAGATTCTGGTTTGCAGAAGCGAATGGAGAAATAATTGGAGCCATTGCCATCGTTGGACATACTGCAACACGGGCACAGTTAAGATGGTTCATTCTCCATCCATCATTCAGAGGAATTGGCATGGGAAACACTCTGCTAAATGAAGCTCTGAAATACTGCCAGGAGAAAGGATATAAGCAGGTATTTCTGGAGACAACAGATGATCAAAAGACTGCGAAAAAAATGTACATGAAAGTAGGGTTTAAGAAAGTGGCGGAACATGAAAATAAGGAGTGGGGGAAGAAACTGATTGAACAAACCTATGAGTTGAAGGTTTCAAATTAAAAATTTCAAATTAAAAGCCGCCCCACAGCAAGGACGGCTTTTAGTCTTTTTCATGGTTTTTCTTATCTTTATCTTTGTGATTTCCTCTGCAATTAGAATACAATAAAATTCATGATATTTTATGAGCTTTGTTTCAAGAATTTGTCAAGATTATAAAGAGGTGGCACTAAAAGGAAGAGTTCTTTTCCGCATTAAACAAACCCAAGCTCTAGGAGGGTTCGGACGGTCGGACTCGAAATGGCTTGAAACAAGCGAAAGAATTTCGAAGTAAGGTTCCACTGAGTTAACTATATCTCTGGCAGTACGCTGAGGAGGACCTGGATGATTACGTTGTTCATCTGCATTGCCAACAATACTCAACCAGAGACCGTCTTTTTCCAGATTGGCTGATACTTTTTTAGCAAAGATAATTCGTTCTTGATCCGAATTAAATACATGAAAACAACCTCTATCAAAGACAAAGCCAAATGGTGCGCCTTCAATTTTGTCTTTAAGAAAGTTCGTCTCGATAAAGGAACAATTGACCTTGGCTTTTGAAGCTTTCTCAAAAGCTTTCTGTACCGCAATCTCAGAAGCATCGATACCAATAACATCAAAGTTATTTTGTGCAAGCCATATAGAGTTATTGCCGGTTCCGCATCCGATTTCTAATACATGACAGGGTTTTATGCCCATCGTTGTTACAGTCTGAATAAGGTTGAAATCGGGTTTGCCGTTATCCCAAGGTGTATTTCCGGATTTGTATCTTTTCTGAAATTGCTCTTCGATCATCTTGTTATACCTCCTTCAGATGTAACAATAAGCATAATAAGCATTAGGAAATTACTTGTGGAAGTGTAAACAGGAACAGATTATTATATTAATTATAATATATTATTTAAAAGTCGGGAACATACGCAGATGATTTATCCTGTTTTTAAGACCCCCATTTCTATAAGTGGGGGTCGTCCTTCGTTAACTTCAGGTGGGGTAGAGTCCTCCTTCGCCGCTAAGTATTCCTATCGGGAAAGGCGGCTCGGCAATAATGTCCACTGGACATTATTGTATCTGAAGCCTCGATGTTCAGCTTTAGCGTAAGCGAGTTCACTTGTTAAGCACAATTATTTAAATTCCTCATCGGTGCGCTCTGAGCCAAGTTTGGAATGGAAGGCAATATTATATATTAGCCATAAATTTCCTATTTGCTTTTTTGAGCTAAAACTTGTTAATTAGCCAATGGTCTACAAAGTGTTCCAAAATAATGCGCCTGTCTTGAACAAAGTGCTCCATACTAACACATTAACGAAACTAATATTTCTATAAAGTGTGAATTTATACATCATTCATTTAATTCAATATTAACCTATCATTGATTCCTCTCTAAGTGAAATAAATTACTAAAATTTTCTTACTTTTTGGCATGAATTTTGCTTTATTTTATGGATGATCCCGAGAATAATGCAAACGAAGAAACCATTAAGCAAAAAACGAAACATCAAAAGCAAATGGAGGAAACTAATATGGCAATTATTAATCAAGTTTATGGCTATTATATGCCAACCGTGAACCTCATGGGAGCTGGAGCAGCTCAAGAGACTGGAAAACAAGCTAAATTATTGGGTGGAAAAAAAGTACTTTTGGTAACTGATGCCTTCCTTGAAAAAATCGGGATGGCTCAAGATATTGCTGATATCATCAAAAAAGAAGGTCTCGATGTTGTTATTTATGGAGGGGCTGAACCGAATCCAACCGACAAAAATGTTCATGATGGCTTTGACCTCTATACAAAAGAGGGCTGTAATCTTATTGTATCCGTAGGCGGAGGATCTTCGCACGATTGTGCTAAAGGGATCGGACTTGTTGCTGGAAATGGTGGAAGAATTAATGACTATGAGGGTGTGGATAAATCTCCTTTGCCGATGGCTCCAATGATAGCTATCAATACTACTGCTGGAACTGCTGCAGAAATGACAAGATTCTGCATTATCACGGATCTAGCACGACATATCAAAATGGCTATTGTTGATTGGCATGTAACCCCTAATGTTTCAATTAATGATCCCTTATTGATGATGAAACAACCGCCTAGTCTGACAGCATCTACCGGAATGGATGCCCTTACCCATGCTGTAGAAGCCTATGTTTCCACAATAGCCACGCCTGTAACGGATTCGGCAGCTCTGATGGCTTTTAAATTAATTAGTAAATATTTGCGTCGCGCCGTAGCTAATGGCGATGATTTTCAAGCACGTGAACAAATGGCCTATGCTCAATTATTGGCCGGTATGGCTTTCAATAATGCCAGTTTAGGTTATGTTCATGCTATGGCTCATCAATTAGGTGGTTTCTATAACTTGCCTCATGGTGTTTGTAACGCCATCCTTTTGCCGCATGTATCGCGCTTTAACATGATAGGTAATCTCGAACGTTTCGGAGAGATTGCTGAAGCTATGGGAGAAAATATTACAGGACTTTCGGCCAGAGAAGCTGCTGAAAAATGTTTCAGCGCAATTGCAACACTTTCTCAAGATGTTGGAATTCCCACAGGATTATCAGCACTTGGTGTTAAAGAAGAAGACTTTGCCCTCATGGCAGGTAATGCAAAAATGGATGCATGTCAATTGACCAATCCACGGACAGCAACCCTGGAACAAGTGATTCAAATTTATAAAAACGCAATGTAAGCGGTGTATTTATCAGTACGAGAAGCTTTGTGCGAAAAAATTCCAAAATGATTAATAAAGAATAAAGCTAATTCAAAGAGAGGAGCTAATATTCAGGCTTCTCTCTTTGTTTTCTTAATTTTACGTAGCTCGATAACCGGTACAATCTCTCTATTTCCGTAAATCCTACAACCCTTCGATCCAAGAGACGAGGGGCTTTTCTATTAAATAAGATCAACAGTTTTGTTTTCTTCGTATGGTTTCTATAGTATAGATAATGGTCGGATTTCGAAATCTAGTTCAAGAGCTTGATCAAAAATTCAGTTGTATAGTTGGAGTTTATATTATAATTAAGTTAAATCAAATGATGTTTCATTCAAAATCATAAATCGGAGGTTTCTAATGGGAGCAACAAGACCCTTGTTTTGGAACACAAACGGGGAGGGTATAATGTATCTTTGGGCTTTAGTATCCTTCCTGATTTTTTTAATTGGCACTGTTAAAAAAATAAGACAATGGGGACAAGGACGGTCAAGGTCATTTGATAACTTAGGCAATAGAGTTAAAGCGTTCATTTCGGATTTATCTATGCATAATAATCAAATTTTCAAGGGAACTTTTCGCCGCCTTATGCACTTGGGTATGTTTTATGGCTTTTTGATTTTACTGATAGGAACAGCAATGATAGGACTTCAAGTGGATTTTAAAATACCAATATTTTATGGCATAAAGTATCTGGTTATTAGCTTTTTAATGGATATATTCGGACTGCTGGCGACGATAGGAACACTTATGGCAGCCTACAAACGTTATATCACCAAACGTGACCATTCTGATTATACGTTTGACGATGGCTTTTTGCTTTTTCTAGTTTTTGCAATTCTTTTAACGGGCTTTCTTTTAGAGGGTTTAAGGATATATGTTATCGGTGACATTTGGGCAGTATGGACACCTGTCGGGCTATTTCTCTCATTTTTAGCCAAGATATTCGGATTATCAGTTAAAACGGCCCACTCAATTTATGCCGGCTTATGGTATTTTCATATGATTATAGGTATTGGACTTATTGCGTATATTCCATACTCAAAACTATTTCATATGATTGCGTCTTCACTAAATATTATCCTCAAGCCTACATCCTCTCTTGGAACTTTGACCACGGCTGATCTAATCACAGAACAAGAATATGACACTGGAGTTGCCCGGCTCAAGGATTTTAGCAAAAAACAACTTATTGAATTTGACGCTTGTGTTTCCTGCCTGAGGTGTCAAAAGGGATGTCCGGCTTATGCAAGTGGAGATCCCCTTACGCCAAGAGGGATGATTCAGGATTTTAAAAGGCATGCTAACTCGAAAAATATAGCTGAGACTTTCGAGATTCCCTTAATTGATACCATAATCTCCAAAGAGACGTTATGGTCTTGTACTACATGTGGACTTTGTGAAGTTAAATGCCCGCTCAATATGGAGCATATTAAAAGAATTGTAGATCTGAGACGCAGTCTAGCTACAATGGAAACCGGCTATCCTCTTGAAGTTCATACGAAATTCGATAATATTGCTCTAAAAGGTAACCCCTGGGGATTAAGCTTCTGTCTTGATGAAAAGGAATATTTAGGCGGAGGAACACCGGCACCTCTTCTTAGTAAGGTAAAGCAAACAGATATTTTGTATTGGGTAGGATGTTATGGGACATTTGATTCCCGCAATTTAAAGGTTTCCCAGGCAATGATTAAAATCTTAGAACAGGCAGGGGTAAATTATGCCATCCTAGGGAAGGAAGAAAAATGTTGTGGAAATACGGTAAGGCGATTAGGAAATGAAAAACTTTTCCGGCAGCTGGCCCTTGAAAATATCCAGACCTTAAATCGATATGAGTTTAAAACGATCGTTACTCATTGTCCACATTGTTTTCATACCCTTAAAAACGAATATTCAGAGCTGGGAGGACAGTATAATGTTATGCATCATTCAGAGCTAATTGCAGATCTTATCAAATCAGGGAAAATTAAACCACAAAAGGCCACTAAACGAAAAGTCACCTTTCATGACCCATGTTATCTGGGAAGGTATAACTCGATTTACGAAGCACCAAGGGCTGTTTTAACTTCAATTCCCGGACTGGAACTGATAGAGATGAAAAAAAGTAATCGAAACATGGCATTTTGCTGCGGAGCCGGGGGAGGCCGAATATGGATTAAAGACAAAGAGAAGGAGGGTATTAGCAGCCTCCTTATGAAAAAAGTGCTTAGGACCAATTCAGATCTTCTTGCCAGCGCCTGTTCCTTGTGTTTATTAACACTAACTAAAGAAGTGCAGAATTCCGAAAAGGTGATCGAATGTCAGGACATTGCTGAAATTGTGTATAATTCTCTTTAGCCACCTTTGGGCATTAAACATAAACTACGGCTTTAATCATTCTGAGAGACTATATTATGTTAGAGCGAAAAAGAAGTATTTGATTTTCAAGATCATTTAAGATATCATAAATATTGGGATAGTGTCTTCTTTATTCAGGTTCAAGCTAAACCCTAACAGTTTAATTTGCCGTATTGATTAGCTTTTTAGACAATCCTATTAAGTTCACGAATTACGATACAGAGGGTGACTACATTGAGTCAAACACTGACTCCGGTTGAAGCAGCGAAAATACTAAAGATTTCGACGTATACCATGTATGAGCTGATAAAACGAGGAGAGATTCCTGCTCAGCGCATTGGCCGACAACTTCGGGTAGATCCTGCTGTACTTGACCATTATCTACACGGAACAATGAGTAACTATAAAACTTCTAAGACTATACCCTCGGAGAATCAGACACAACCAAGTCTTTGTTTTATTGGAAGTCATGACCCGGTCGTAGAACTGCTCTTTGAATTTCTTAAGCATAATGCGATTCCCATTGAAACGTCACTTTCTTTTAAAGGAAGTATGGACGGGCTAATTGCACTTTACAACGGGGAAGCAGATATTACAGGGATACATCTGTGGGATAATGATTTACGAGATTATAATATTTCTTACGTCCGTCATATTATCCCCAATGAATCTGTTTGCATTGTAAACTTAGTTCAACGTGAGCAAGGTTTCATCGTGGCTTCTGGAAATCCTCTCAATCTAGAGACATGGGACGATCTCACTCAAGTAGGGGTTCGTTTTGTTAACCGCCAAAAAGGATCCGGTACTCGTTTGCGAATTGACTCATTCTTACAAGCGAAAAAAATCTCACCTGATCGAATTCAGGGTTACGCTCACGAAGAAACTACCCACTCGGCCCTTGCATGTCTTATCGCTAACGGACAAGCCGATGTCGGCGTTGGAGTAAAAGCCGCCGCAAAACGACTTGGCCTTGATTTTATCCCCCTATTCCAAGAAAGATATGATCTAGTTTGTTTGGGTAAGACAGCAAAAACATCTATTTGGAATCAGTTGCTTAATACTTTAGGATCTCCAGGATTTATCCAGGCCGTTAACCAGCAGACCGGATACGATACTTCAATGACAGGGAAAATTCTAATAAATACATAATTGAATGTTGAAGGCAGGGTATAATTTTCAGAAGAAATTATACCCTGCCTTTGATTCGTACGTATTTAATCCTTAGACCTATTTTTTGATAAGATGGAGCGACGTTGACGGGAACGTCACCTGCACATACTGTTGTTCAGTTAAACTGAGATTCTCAATGCTTTGATGGTTCTGATAAGCAGTTATTAAAAACGGACCTTCCATTTGAAGCCTATAGACAATACCCCAAGGTATGATATCCTTTATAGTTGCGAAAATTTTATTGCCATTATCCATGAATTGTTGTTTAGGTGATCTGGGTTGAATAATTAAATCTTCCGGACGTATTCCAATCAATACTTGTTCTCCCAGTTTAACCTCTTGATTCGTAATGGTTGTAAAGACGGTGGATGAACCGTCGGTCCCTATAACTTGAACTCTAACCAGTGAGCGCCTGTCGCTCTCTGGGTGTAGTTCAATAACCTTACCTTCAAATAAATTTTCCATACCGACAAATTTGGCAACAAAAGGTGAGTTAGGATGGCGAAATATCTCGTCATGAGTTCCCGTCTGAGCTAATTGCCCATTTTCCATGATACAGATAAGGTCTCCCAAGGCTGAGGCTTCCGCTTGGTCATGGGTAACATAAATTGCTGTGAGAGATAATTTATGTAATAGTTCACTCAATTCTATTTGCAGTTCTTCTTTAGCCCGAGCATCAAGAGCTGACATAGGTTCATCGAATAAAAAAATCCGAGGGTTTCTAACCAGGGCCCTGGCCAAAGCCACACGTTGCTTTTCTCCTCCGCTTAATCCACCAATAGCACGATCGGTTAGATGATCGATGTGAAGCATCCTCATAATTTGTCCAACGTCTATATTGGATTCTCTATCGGCAGCCGGCGTTCTTCTGTTGCGAAACCGAAGTGAAAATAGAATGTTTTCGCGCACAGTAAGGTTAGGAAAAAGGGCATAATCTTGGAACATAAAACCGATTTTTCTTGCTTCCGGGGGAAGCGCAGTGATGTCTTGACTTTCGAGGAGAATTCGTCCGCTCTGTGGCCGGCTAAATCCGGCAAGAGCATCCAATAATAGTGATTTTCCAGAACCGCTTGGGCCGAGGATAACTGCTACTTTGCCTGTCGGTACATTCAAGCTAATATTTTTAAGTCTAAAACTTCCAATTTGCAGCGTAAGATTTTCAACCTGGATAGTCATAACTTCAACAGTACCTTTCATTTTTACTGGCATAAAATCGATTCTCTGATTTTTATCCAATCGCAAAACTCCCACTTCAAGTGGGAGTAGTTCCCATACCTTGCCTCGGTGGAGGTAGAGTCCATCCTTCAGCGCTATAGCATCTGTTATAGGCTAGGCGCTTTCGGTGAAACTGTCCACAGGACATGAGCTGAACGAGTTCACTAATTCTTATGATACTGTTTTAGTCTAGGCTTGTAGGCAAAATATCGAAAAAGTACAAACGTGGAAATAGTGATCAACAACAAAAGTGCTGCTGCCGCTGCGGCTTGTTCGATACCCCCGCTGAGGAAGAGTTCGTAAATTTTGACCGGTGCGGTTTGCGGATAATAAGCCATGACAATTACTGCCCCGAACTCGGCAATGGAACGAGCATAGGTAAGTACAATCCCTGTCAGGATACTCCGTAATGAAAGAGGAAGAGATACATGTAAAAAGACTTGTCTAGGAGTAGCTCCTAAAGTACGGGCCGCTTTTTCTAAACGAATATCAATACTTTCAAAACCTTCCCGAGCAGCATTAATCATGTACGGCGAGCTGACAAACAGCATTCCTATTATAATACCTAGGGAACTCCCCCAGAAACTTAACCCAAAATGTTGGGCTATTCTGCCAATAGGACCATTTCTTCCAAAAATGAATAAAAGGGATATACCGGCAACCGTATGGGGTACCGCTAGAGGTAAATCCACAATCGCTTCAATGACTGCCTGGTGAGGAAATGAACGTCTTGCTAGCAGGTAAGCTAAGGGAGTCCCCAATATAGCGGCTAATAAAGCCGTTATGACTGCAGTAATCATACTCAAATAAATTGAAGCCCGAACATCCTGCATCCCGGCAACATTCACAATTGATGATAGAGGTTGAGTAAGAAATAGATTTAATAAAGGGATGAGGGTAAAAGCGAGAATAATACTGCCAACTAACCAAAATAACAGAAAAAATATACGGTTACCCACCCGAAACTTCCTCCTAGGACCATTTATTAAACCATTGTATTATTAATCATTAAGTAAATGCAAAATATTATGCTATTCAACGAATTTGAAATTACCATAATACGTCAACACGTCAGATAGAGTTAAACTCCATCTGATGTGTTTTTATAACTATTTTTGCGGCCAGGAGCTGACTAACGAGCTTAAAGAGGAAGGGACTTTGCTGACATCATTGGCATAAGGCTTAGGCAGCATTCCGAAACCGTCTTTTTGGAAGATTGCCTGCCCTTCAGGTCCGAAGAGGAAAGCGGCATATTTCTGCGCCCAATCTGCGTTTGCAGCATTATTGGGTATGGTCAAAGCGTAAACGATTGGCATACCGGTCAGATTTCCATTCTTTGTTTGTACATTGGCTTCTTTGTAGGAATCGGCATATTTAGGATCACTGAGGTTAATTTGAGCTGGTAATTGTAAGTATTTTAATCCATGCTGTAAGGCATCCGATTTATAGATTGCTAAATAATCAATCTGTCCGGCTTGAAGAGCACTTAAAAGCTCAGTTTCTGTATCGCGGATATTTGTTGCCGGAGCATTGGCCAGAATATTCTTGGTTAAGTCAGGAGCTTTATAGTATTTCTCAGCTAGATTTAACATTTGTAAGGTTTGATAGCCGGAAGGATCAGTGTCAGGATTCGATCGACCAATTTGCACACCTTTTTCAGCAAGCACTTGATACCAGTTATCCGGCGTTATTTTATCGTGGCCTTTGCTTTGATTCGTATAAACAAAGGTAATTTCATTGCTGGCAAAACCAACATACCAATCGGTATATTTTTGCTGACCATTGCTGCCAAACATGTATTTAGGGATAACAGTATAATCGGCTACTGCCACTAAGTCAGCCGGCTGTTTCAAATCCGTAACTTGTTTAACCATCTTAACACTGCCGCCAAATTGAGGATGCACGGTTACGTTAGGATACTTCTTTTGAAAAGCTTCATCAACTTGTTTAAACGGCACTGTTAAAGTTCCTGCCGCTAAAATGTTTAATGTCACTTTTTTATCAGGAGTGGAGCTGCTGGTTCCTCCTGTAGTGCTATTTCCGCTACTTGTACCGCACCCAGTGAGCACGGTAAGTATAGCGATTAGTAATAATGGTATTATTCTTTTTTTCATTTCTCTAACTCCTCCCTAAATTGAAATGTTTTTGCAATCAGTCACCAACTATTTTTTGTACTTAATGTTTAAGACAACATTGGTGGCTGTCTGCTTATCTATCAGATAGTATAACCTCCAATATATTTGGCCGTCAATAATTAAGTTTGGTTTAATTTAATATAATTTGGTTTAATTATAATTATTTTGATTAAATTGTGTGTGGTTTTTTGATTTAATGGTCAAAAATGTTTAAGTTTGGAGCAGTTTGAATTCCGGACTGTTCAAATTTGGCGCACTATTTAATTTGCATTACCTCGCTACAATTCTAAGAATTAATTTTACAATGTTGTTTTGAATTTAATCTAATTTGATTTAATTTGTTTTAATTGGATGTATCTTGGTTTGGATTGATAAATATTCAAGCAAGTCGAAAAATTATTATAACACTTTATATTGGCATTAGAATTGCTTTATATAGTTGTCATACTTCGTCTTAGTTAATTTGTTCAACTATGTGCTGAGATAAGATAATCATGAGGAGGAAGATTATGGTTGGTTATACTGGGAAAATATTACGTATTAATTTGACAGAAGGCAAAATAACTACGGAAGCTTTAAATATGGAACTGGCTAAAAAATATCTGAGCGGTCGTGGTCTTGGCGGAAAAATGTGTTTTGATGAAGTAGGCCCTGATGTAGATCCTCTTTCACAAGAAAATAAGATATTTATTTCTGCAGGAGTTCTGACAGGTACCAACGCTCCCACAGGCGGACGTTACATGGTTGTCACAAAATCTCCTCTTAATGGAGCTATTGCGTCTTCCAACTCAGGCGGATACTGGGGAGCACAATTAAAGTTTGCCGGTTGGGATATGGTAATCTTAGAAGGCAAAGCGGTAAATCCACAATATATATCCATTCTCGATGATAAAGTAGAAATTAAAGATGCTGCTCATCTTTGGGGACAAGATGTCTATGCCACCACCGCTGCTCTCTTAGAGGAATTTGGAGATCCAAAAGCAAAAGTTTTAACTATTGGCCCTGCAGGTGAAAACCTTTCCATGAACGCAGCAATCATGAACGATAAATTTCGTGCCGCTGGGCGTAGTGGTGTAGGTGCTGTAATGGGGTCGAAGAACCTTAAAGCGATCGTATGCCGTGGAACAGGCAAGGTCGAAAATGCTAAACCGGATGATATGAAAAAAGTTCTCCGTTTGGCTTTAGCCAAAATTAAAGAAAATGGTGTAACAGGTCAAGGACTTCCAACATATGGTACGGCTATTCTTGTTAATATTATCAATGAGAGTGGAATATTTCCTTTCAAAAATTTTCAGGATTCCTATGATCCCGATGCCGATCTGACCAGTGGCGAAACAATGACCGAAAAGCATTTGATCAAAAAAGACCCCTGTTTCCGTTGCCCCATTGCTTGCGGTCGTTATAACAAATGGAAAGACGGAGAAGGTGGCGGCCCTGAATACGAAGCAGTATGGTCCTTTGGCGGAGACTGCGGTGTTCATGACTATGATGCGATTCATGTTGCCAATGACTTATGCAACAAACTAGGTATGGATTCGATTTCAGCTGGTTGTACCATAGCAGTAGCTATGGAACTTGTTCAACGCGGATATATTAAGCAAGAGGAACTGGAAGGGGTACCTCTGGAATTTGGAAATAGCCAAGGTATGGTTGAATGGACACGTAAAATGGGGTATGCCGAAGGTGCACTAGGAACTAAATTAGCCGCTGGTTCTTATCGCTTGGCTGAAGCGTATGGTCACCCGGAACTATCCATGTCAGTTAAGAAGCTCGATATTCCGGCATATGATCCACGCGGTATCCAAGGCCATGGACTTCAATATGCTACAAATAATCGCGGTGGTTGTCACGTTCGAGGATACATGGTTTCTCCTGAGATTCTTGGTTTACCGCAAAAACTGGATAAAGACTCCCTTGAAGGAAAAGCTGGGTGGGTTAAGATCTTTCAAGATCTCACGGCTGTAATTGATTCTATTGGAATGTGCTTATTCACTTCGTTTGCCTTGGGGCTCTCTGATTACACCGAAATAATCAATGCTGTGACAGGATGCAACTACACGGATGAAGAAATCCTGCAATGTGGAGAACGAATTTGGAACCTAGAACGTTTGCAGAATTTGCGCATAGGCATGACTAAAGCAGATGACACACTTCCAAAACGTTTATTAGAGGTTCCGATTCAATCGGGAAGTTCCAAAGGAAGTGTTCATAGATTACCTGAACTTCTGCCTGCTTACTATGCCGAACGTGGCTGGGACGAAAATGGCGTACCAACTGCCGAAACTCTTGCAAAATTAGGGATTTAGTAGGTATATCTTACGATTGACTCGATAATACTGTATGCTACCTCAAATGGGGGATCTTTATGGTCCCCCATTTGAGGTAGTATGATTTTGAGTAATTCAATGTGGACAACTTTGCGTCCAAATCATGGATTAGAACGGAGGACAGAAGGTGCGTGTAATCGTTAAATTGTTCGCTACATTTCGCGATGGGCGTTTTAAGGTCAGAGAGTTTGACTTTCCCGAAGAAACATGCGTTCTTGATGTTATCCAATCCTTAAACATTACACCTGAAGAAATAGCCATCTGTTATCGTAATGGGAAGGATGCCAAGCCAGATACTGTGTTGCATAATGATGATACCTTGGCGCTATTTCCACCGGTAGGAGGGGGATAAATGGTTTTCGAAGGCCGGTATCGTCGTAATAAGAAAACATTAACCGATGAGAATCAGCAAAAATTAGCGAATTCCGCAGTTGCAATTGTTGGCTGCGGAGGTTTAGGCGGGCATATTGCCGAACAACTTGCTCGTATTGGGGTTGGCAAATTAATCCTGTTTGACGGTGATCGTTTCGAAATAAGTAACCTTAACCGCCAAATCATGGCTACAGAGCTTAATATCGGACAGTGGAAAGTAGAAGCAGCACAGGAACGATTAAAAATTGTAAACTCTGAGATCCATGTTGATGCTATTAAAGGCTGGTTTAGAGAAGATACCGGTCCCGAACATTTACAGGGAGTCAATCTCGTGTGTGATGCCCTTGATTCCAGAGAAACTCGTGTTATGTTGGAGAGGGTCTGTCACCAAATGAATTTGCCTTTGGTATATGCCAGTATCGCGGGTTGGTATGGTCAGCTGGGAGTGAGTATGCCGGGGGATTTTAGTGCTCAGTGGTTATTCGGACGAGGTGATAATGGTGTTGAGAAGACTTGGGGTAATCCAGCGTTTACACCTGGAGTTTTGGCTTGCTTAAGTGTTGCTGAAACTGTAAAAATACTTATCGGGCGCCAGCCCTCTTTGAGGAATGCTTGGCTGCAAGTTGATTTGCTAACCATGGAATTTGAACGATTTGAAATTGAGTGATTTTGGAGGAGAAGGAGTTAATGAGACATGGGAAGCAGCAGTGAACTTTTTAAAGTCAAAACATTAACAGAGGCGATCGAAACCTTAAAACCCTATGTTCTCTCTTTATATCAACACGTTGAAAAAGTTTCTTTGGAAGATTCGTTAGGACGTATTGTAGCCTGGGATATACCGGCGACCTGTGAGCTGCCCCATTTTCGCAAATCAACGGTGGATGGAATGGCTGTTCGGGCTGAGGATACCTTTGGAGCCAGTGAGAGTATGCCGGCCTTAATCCAATGCCGCGGAGAAGTGCTCATGGGCAAGGCTCCCGCGGAACAATTAGAGAAGGGGATTGGCATTTTAATCCCCACAGGAGGAATGCTTCCGGAAGGTGCAAATGCTGTTGTAATGATTGAGCATCTCGAAAACTTTGGTGAGGGACTTTATGGTGTTACTAAGTCTGCTGCACCTGGGGAAAATCTGATTGATATTGGAGAGGACCTGAGCAAAGGAGAGGTTATACTTCCGGAATTTACTCGGATAAGAGCACAAGAAATGGGGCTTCTTGCATCTCAAGGGTTAGTGACCGTCCCAGTTTTGCCACGATTCCGAGTTGGGATTCTTTCTACCGGTGATGAAATTATTCCACCGGATCAAATACCGCATCCTGGCCAGTCAAGAGATATCAATGGCTATACATTACTTGGGCAAGCCATTGCTTGTGGTGCCGAAGCTCATCACTATGGTATTGTCAAGGACGACTTAGAAAAAATGCGCACAATATTAACTACGATGTTACAGGAAAACGATATAGTTCTGCTCTCCGGCGGGAGTTCCGTTGGTTCGAGAGATCTGTCTGCTCAGCTTATTGACGAACTTGGAGAGCCAGGGTTGCTTTTTCACGGCTTAGCATTACGACCAGGTAAGCCTACTATAGGCGGAATCGTGGATCAGAAACTGATTTTTGGGCTCCCCGGTCATCCTGCCTCAGCAATGGTCGTATTTGATACAATTGTCCGTCCGTGGTTAGATGCCTCTGTTTTACATCCTAAATCCGAGCCCTTGCCTAAGGGAACAATAACCCAGAATTTATACTCTGGGAGTGGCAGGGAGGAATTTATTCGAGTCCAACTTAGTTCAAACGGGGATAAGTGGGTAGTTGAACCGATTCGTGGAAAATCCGGCCTGATACGGACGATGGTTCTGGCAGATGCTCTAGTACACATCGGCTTGGATACAGAGGGTATTGAAGCAGGACAGGATGTATATTTTCGGCTTATCCGTTAACTTTGGATAACTGATGGAATGGGGGTAAGGTAATCGTGGAACGCAGAATATATCTAAAAAGTATGGCTTGGCAAGAAGGGCTGTCTATAATGATGGAAAAGCTTGCTGAATGCTGTGTGCCTAAAAATGAAATTGTGGATAGTTGTTCATCTTTACATCGAGTTACAGGTAATATTGTTCGCGCTAAGAGAAGTTCGCCTCATTTTGCTGCTTCGGCGATGGATGGCTATGCTCTTAGGGCTAAAGATACCTTTGGAATTTCGGAGCGCGAGCCGCGTTGGTTAGAACTTGGGGTCCAGGCGATTCAAGTCGACACAGGAGACCCTATACCTCAAGGAATGGACGCGGTGGTTATGCTGGAAGATGTCTTGCAAGTAGGTGAACGCGGCATCTTGCTGCAGGCTCCAGTTGTTCCCTGGAACCATGTTCGGCCGGTCGGCGAAGATCTTGTAGAAGGAGAAGTGCTACTCCCAATACATCATCTAATTCGTCCTCAAGATCAAGGGGCCTTATTAGCCGGTGGGGTTTTGCAAGTTGAAGTTCGCCGTAAGCCGCGAGTGGGGATTTTACCGACCGGAGACGAAATACGTCCACCTGAGGCAGAACTTCAGATAGGTGATATTGTGGATTCAAATTCCCGTGTGCTTGCTTCTTTAGTTCAAGAATGGGGTGGGGAAGCTACAGTATGGCCGATAACGCCGGATCAGCCATACTTATTGGAAGAAGCTATGCTGCAGATGGCCGAATCGCAGGATATTCTGGTCATCATCGCAGGATCCTCACAGGGACGCGATGACTATACGGCCCAGTTAATTGAAAAACATGGTGAGCTATATCTTCATGGTGTTGCAATCAAGCCTGGTAAACCGGTTGCTCTTGGGGAAGTCCGGGGAAAGCCAACGATTGGCATCCCTGGTTATCCGGTATCTGCTTTTCTGACTGCCCATTTGTTCTTAGAGCCTTGGGTCAAAAATTTGCAGGGATTAAGCAAAATGCCACCCTCGACCCTCGATGCAGTTATCAGCAAGAAAGTCTTCTCCTCCTTAGGAAGTGAAGAATTTGTCAGGGTTAAAGTAGGAAAGGTCGGCGATCGTTGGGTTGCTGCTCCTTTGAGCCGGGGGGCAGGCGTGACAATGAGTCTGGTTAGAGCAGATGGGATACTTCGGGTTCCCCGCTTGCAGGAAGGGTTTCATGAAGGAGAGACTGTGCCCGTTGAGTTACTGCGGCCTATCACTGAGTTAGAGGAAACTTTAGTTTGCATTGGATCCCATGATCTTACTCTCGATGTTTTGAGCAGTCATATGAAGGCCCGGGGAGGAAATGGAGGATTAGCCTCAGCGCATGTTGGCAGTCTTACCGGAATTTTGGCTTTACGCAAAAGGGAAGCACATTTTGCAGGGATTCATTTACTCGATCCGGAAACTGGGGACTATAACCGCACATATCTACAGCGCTTCTTGCCGGAAAGAGATGTTGCCTTGATGAATTTGGTATACAGAACGCAGGTTCTTATTGTACCCAAGGGAAATCCTCTTAATATAAGAACTTTGGAAGATTTAGTCCGGCCCGGGATTCGATTTATAAATCGTCAGGGTGGATCTGGAACTCGAGTATTATTGGATTACCTGCTTCAGAGGCAAGGCCTTAATAAAGAAAAAATTATAGGGTATGAACGGGAGGAATTTACGCACTTAGGTGTTGCCGTAGCGGTCGCTTCGGGATCAGCGGATGTGGGGCTGGGCATTCAAAGTGCAGCAGAAGCTCTGGGCTTGGATTACATTTTTATTGGGGAAGAACGCTATGATCTGGCGATCCCAAGTGAATATCTTGAAGAACCGCGTATGCAAGCAATGATCTCGGTTGTTCAAAGTAAGGATTTCCAAGAAGCTGTCCTTGCTCTTGGCGGATATGACGTTAGGGAAACCGGAATATTTTATACGTGATTAAAAATGAAAATCTGGCGCAAACTCCAACGCTAGCAGCAGCTTTGGTCCTCTTATGCTTTGAAAGCATTTCTTAATTTATTGAGGGAGTATATACAGGAGCTGTATCGAAATGATATTTGCCGAAAAAGCACTAGAAATGAGAGGAATTCGGAGGGCAGAAATAATTGACTATTTTAAAAGTATGCATGGAGAAGAAGTCAGCGATGGAAAATTTATTGTTCGCGAGTCGAATGTTGAAGTAAGCGAAGAAAGTTTTATTCATATAGGCTCATTTAAGCTTCCTGCGATAAAAGTTAAGTTCCGTGGCACCACGGAACTTATAGAACCCTTAATTTTGGCTTTCAGTTTAAACTTTTTACGTGCCGGAGGATAAATGAAATTGATAATAACGTCATGATTGATTCATCAATGGAATTCCACATGAATAAATTAATCATTCCCCCGGCGAAAAAGGCGGACCGAAAACCTTGGGATGAGTTAATTATCATGCCAGTTTGTGATGGAAGGCAAGATCCTTTGTCAACCATAAATTACCTAATTGCCTTTTAAACTTAAACTTGTTATAATGAATTCCAACAAACCTGCGATGTGCGAAGATTTGATTTGGTTTTGATCCTATTTGAAATTTCGGGAATTTGAAAAACTTACTGATTAGGTCAGGCCTCTGCTATTAGAGGAAGACTGAAAAGTAGGGTGAAAATGCCCACCTGCGAGAGCGGGGTTAAAAACCAAATTATCTAAACGGCTTTGCGGGGAATTTAATTGGTGAAATGTAATCCAGAGCAACGAAATGCTCTGGATTTTTTCTTATAAAGGAAATTGGCAATGCATCATAACATTATTCAAGTTCAATTAAATCACTTAAATAATAAATTCTCTCTTCTTTTCCTGTTCCGAGTTTATCCCAACTTATTCGAATTTTATTGTCATCAAGTAAATCTTTAAGGAAATAAACGCTTTGCCCGTTAAGATAGACCTCTGCGCTTTCGGTATATTCTGCCTTCAGCTCATTTTTGTTATCTTGCTCGCTATACCCTCCACTTAACTCAATAACCTTTCCTCCCTTTGCAATTGTTTTCGATAGGTGTTCAAAGGTTATCTTTCTATTTTTAATTAGAGCTAATGGTTCAGTATATTTAATTTCTAAACTTACGTTTCTAAAATCATCTATTTTTGAAGCAGCAAATGATTCATCCTTACGTTCCTTAATTCTATTATAGTCGGAAATAGTGATCGGTCTTATAGCTGCTGTTATTGATATTTTAGGTTCAATAAACCTACATAGATATGTAAATATTCCGATAAATAAAATAACTAATATTACTATGATACAGCTAAGATATAAGCGTCTCATGGTTTTCTCCTCCTATCAAAAACTGGCATATATGTACAAAATCCTATATTAAATATTATACGAAAGTGAAAAAATAAAAGAATAAAAGAATAAAAGAATTTTCATCAGAAGGATATCTAAAATATATGTGGAAAGCATAAAGGAATTTATAAGTGGAATTATCTGGGGATTTATTCAGCGATACATTGCTGAACAAAAAACAAGGGGGTAAGCATTTGCAAATCACCATAAAAATCAAGCTACAGCTGACAAGTGAACAACGTCAGCTCCTCAGTGAAACTACTAAAGAGTACATACGCCTGGTCAATCAGGTTGTTTCAGACTTCGTTTCAGCAGACGCGCATCTCAACTATTCAAGTAAAGACGTAGTGGCGATCCTACCCAGTGCCGTTAAAAATCAAGCCATTCGAGAGGCCAAGAGTGTTTTCACGAAGTACAAAAAAACGGTTAAAGCAAACGCCAAACTAAAACCTGAAGAACAGAAAGAAATTAAAGTCCCTATACTCAAAAAAGCGGTAGCTATCTGGAACAATCAAAACTATGCGATTAAAGGCAATATACTCTCGTTTCCTGTAATTATTGACGGCAAATCACAGCGTCTTGAGATTGAAGCTATCCTAACGAATTATCAGCAAGAACGGCTGATCGGTAAATTGGGCAGCCTTAGAATAACGCAAAAGTCAGGTAAATATATGGTTCAAATCGCTGTTGAAGCTGCTAAACAACTCAATATAGCCGATAAGGTTATGGGTGTTGATTTAGGGCTTAAAGTTCCTGCTGTGACTACAACTGAATCTGGTAAAACCAAATTCTTCGGTAATGGCAGACAAAACAAGTTTATCAAGCGTAAACATCGGTCAGTTCGTAGAAAACTCGGCAAACTGAAGAAACTCAAAGCTATACGAAAACGCCATGATAAAGAACAACGTTGGATGAACGATACTGACCATAAAGTGAGCCGACAGATCGTGAATTTCGCGAAAGAAAACAAAGTGGAAGTCATTCGATTAGAAAAACTTTCTGGTATACGCCAGACGGCAAGAACAAGCCGTAAAAACGAGAAGAATCTACATACTTGGAGTTTCTATCGCCTAGCATCGTTTATCGAGTACAAGGCCTTTCTGGAAGGTATTCGAGTTGAATACGTCAATCCTAAATACACAAGCCAAACATGCCCGTCTTGTGGTAAACGTAACCATGCTAAAGACAGAAAGTATCAATGTGAATGTGGATTTAAGGCTCATCGAGATCGAGTTGGTGCGATTAATATAATCTCAGCAACTGTGGTAGCTGGTAACAGGCTATCAGCCTAGAGTACCATTGTGTACTGCTCTAGGACGGGCTAATGGCATAGCCCTGAACTTGGGGTCATACTCCGATACTAGAAATAGATTTTGGTTTAATCACCCAAGAATCCCACCGGCTTCAGCCGTGGGAATGTCAAATATTGGGAAGCACTTCGCTTGTTAATAATCTCTGCCATTCTATTTGGTAAGATTGGCTATAATGTTTAATGACAAATAATAGGAATGTTATCTTGCTTTAGTTAAATCCTTCCGCAATTTGGATATTGTAATCAAAGACATCTTGTATTTTGACGTGTTTCGGAAGATAATAAAATCGCTATACATATTCAACATTTTGCTATTTTAAACCTGCTTGTGGTGGTTGTTGAAAATCTTAAAATTGAATCTAAAAGTAATAAGGAGGCCGAATCATGTTAACCCCAAGACAGAATTTGTTAGAAACAATCAGAGGTGGCAAACCTGATCGTTTTGTCAACCAGTATGAATTCATGGAAATAATCATGGAAACCCGTTTTGATAAAAAACTTCCGATCGGAGGGGAGGGCGTAAACAGCTGGGGAATCACTTATAGATGGCCCGAAGGACAGATTGGTCAGTTTCCTGTGCATGATGAGGATCACAAGGTATTGAAAGATATCACCGAGTGGAAAAAGTACGTTAAAGCACCGGTGATCTCGACATCTGAAGAATTCTGGGCTCCAGCCATAGAGCATGCTAACTCTGTGGACCGCAATGAAAAATTCGTGACGGCGTTTGTTGCACCGGGAATTTTTGAACAGTGCCATAATCTCATGGGCATGGAAGATGCTCTGATGGCCTTATATGAAGAGCCAGAAGCCATGCATGAACTCATCGATTACCTAGTTGATTTCGAGCTGGCTTATGCAAAAGAAATAATCAACCACATCCATCCCGATGCACTTTTTCATCATGACGATTGGGGCAGTCAGAAAAACTCGTTTATTTCTCCGGAAATGTTCGAAGAGTTTTATTTGCCCGCTTATAAAAAAGTCTACGGTTTCTATAAAGCCAATGGCGTCGAACTTATCGTACATCACAGCGATTCCTATGCCGCTAACCTCGTTGACTATATGATTGAAATGGGAATTGACATCTGGCAGGGAGTCATGACGACCAATAACACGCCGGAGCTGATCAAGAAATACGGCGGGAAAATCTCTTTCATGGGCGATTTGGACAGCGGTACCATCGACTTCCCAGACTGGACGCAGGAGATCTGTGGGGAAGAAGTTAGAAGAGCCTGTACAAATTGCGGAAAGCTTTACTTCATTCCCTGTTTAACCCAGGGCCTGGGCGTTAGTTCCTTCCCCGGTGTCTATGATTGTGTTAGCGCCGAGATTGATAAAGAAAGCAAGGAAATGTTTTAAGTGAAGAAAACCTCCGAAGACATCTCCGGAGGTTTTCTCTTCATTAATTTTGGGCCGCAAAGCTTTACTCATTCCTAAGGAGGTGAAGTTTTTATGAGTGCAAAAAGAGTTGTAGATCTGCTTAAAGAGCTGTCTGCAACCATCACAACTGTTGAGAGTTGTACAGGAGGACATATCATTTCCACGATTACAGATGTAGAAGGAGCATCAGATGTCACTCCAGGGGGTTATGTTACTTATTCAAACCGCCAAAAACTAGCTATTGGAATTTCTGAAGATATTATTGAGCACTATGGCGTATATAGCTTAGAGTGTGCTAAGGCCATGGCAGTTGTTGGTCAGAAGAATACCCAAGCTGATTTTAGTGTTGGGGTAACCGGAACCTTCTCAAATATTGATTTACATAATGAAGGCAGCGAACCGGGGGTTGTCTATTTCTCAATAGTGTTTAAAGAGGAGCAAGCAATCGCTGAAAAAATAAATGTCCCGATAATGGAGAGGCATGATCAAAAGCAATTTGTTACAGAAATCGTACTGAAAAGAGTGGTGGATGTTCTTGAATCGATACATAAGGCGATATTAAATTTTAAGGTCAATGTGTAAACACCCTACTGGAACGTTCTCAACGTCTTTAGATATTTACCAAAGTAAAGGTATCAAATGATAACGAACCTTTTTACAATATTCTGTATAACCTGAGAGGTTTTTAGATAGGAATTTTTCCTCGTCCAGAAGCCGAAGAACAATGGTAAGGATTAACGGCATTACAAAGAGTACAGCCCAATATGAACCTAAAGCAATAGGTGAAAATATCATCATGAGTATTGCCCCAGAATACATAGGATGACGCACTAACCTATAGGGTCCTGTTGAAATGACTTTCTGATTTTTATCTACTTCAATTATAGCGGAAGTATAGCTGTTCTCTTTGAAAACCAGAAATACTATGTAAAATCCTAATAAAACAAAAGCATTGGCCAATAAACTAATATTTAGGGGAACACGGGACCAATGAAAGCGAAAATCAAGCCCTGCAAAAATGAATACAAAACAGAAAAACAAATTTGCCAGGGCTTGTATCGCTTTCTGGCTCTTTTCTTTTTCGGCGGTTGCTCCTGCTTTGAGACGACGTCCCAACAATTGCGGATCCTTTTTAAATAAGTAAAGAGTTATAAGTATTACCGAAATTGAAAATGTCAGCAGGTAGATCCAAGCCTGCAGGTAATTAATTGTCCATGCAGGTAAAAAAATAAATGCAGCCAGAGATATTATAAGCATTGTAAATCCGGCTAATGTTCTACCTAATAAGTTATTCATCACAAACCCTCCAATTTCTACCTGGAGCTTATTGTTCCGTAAAATCCCTCAACAATAATATACCCAAAATAGAGAAGAAGAGGCAATTGCAATATCTTTCATTAAATAATGCCCTTTGCAGAATTAATATCCGCAGCTGTCACCAATAATTAATACCGTTATATCTGCCGCCATCGGCTTCTTCCTCATTACAGAATATACCCTGCATATTCTGGTTGGGGCTTGACAATTAACACATACACCGTTTTTAGTACAAGGATTGGGAGTCTCCAGTCTTTTATTATTCATAGGAGCTGCAATCCCTTCTAATCTTGCAAAGGCGGCAGCTTCATTTTTACATAGTTTGTTGACACCAGCTGCGATAATAACCTTTTTGGGACCGAAACTCATGGCAGCGACTCGATTCCCTAAGCCATCAACATTAACAAGCATACCGTCCAGAGTAATGGCATTACTGCTGCACAAGTATAAGTCACTTAGCATTTCTTGCCGGGAAATAGCTATCTTTTCTTCCGGGGCAATACCAGGCGCACCGTGGTCTAAAACTTTGCCGCCGACAGCGTTAACTTTATCTTGAATTCCCATGTTCTTGATTGTCATTGACCCGCCAAAACCTACGGTCATTTCTGGCTTAACGTGATTCATAATAAAAGCCGCCGCTTCCTCAGCGGTTGCAAAGTACACCGCGTCAAATTCATTCTTTTTTAAAGCTTCAACAGCCTTGTGCCCAATTGTTTCATTATGCCATTCATTAATTTCCATGATAATTCCCCCTTTTTCTTGCTTAAATAACGACTTTTAAACCTGTTATTATTATTGCTCCAACGTTTAGTTTATGAGCGAGCTATATGTATAATTATATATAATAGTTAAAAATATGAAAGTATGCACTTTTAGGGTAGATACTATCTAAAAGGAATGCTACATATATTTAAATTAAAGTCAGTTTTCAGTAATGAAGATAATTTATACAGTTTTTAAGCCCCCCACTTCTATAAGTGGGGGTGGGTCCTTCGTTAACTTCAGGTTGGGTTGAGTCCTCCTTCGCCGCTTAGTATTCCTTTTGGGAAAGGCGGCTCGGCAATAATGTCCACTGGACATTATTGTATCTGAAGCACCGATGTTCAGCTTTAGCTGAACGAGTTCACTCGCAGGATTGTGCAACAGCGTCGGAATGGAGGTTTTAAATGAAAGATTCAGCGCAAGAAGTCTTTGACTGGATATATAAAAACAAGGACCCATACCACACTGGCGAGTCCGCGGGTAAATGGCTTGCAGAAGTGAATACATCATATAGGGGTGGTGATTTTGCTTGGGGTTGGGGTGCAATCGGGGTTGGTTTATACTATATGTTTAAAGCAACAGGCAACGTAAAATACCTTGATTGGATGGTTCCCCAAATTGAGTGGATTATTAGCCAGCGGGACACTGATCTAGATGTAGAAAGTTATCTAGGTACAGGAATAAAATTACCAGTATGGAATGATGGAGGGCAGTACGGCAACATACATGCCTATCCCGTTCACACTGCCGTAATATGTATGCCAATACTTCTTTTTATTAAAGAGGTAATGACATTAGGCATTCGACGATACTTTGACCGAGTGAAGATCTACTTATTGGTTTGTAGGGATGCACTGGAGGCACACAATACCCTCGATAATTGGATGGATTTCTCACTTGTGTCAGGTTATCCCGTTGAACCAAATTTTGGTGATTTCGATGAAGCCGGTAAGGTTACTATGCCTAACAGAGGTAATGCTTATCTTGCCGCTTGTGCACTTCTTGATAAATTATGCGCCACCTCAAACCATCTAAATAAAGTCGTCAAAGGATTCAACTATTTCCATACGTGTTTTCGGTTGGATGAACAGTCAAATAGCTATTACTGGAGTTACTGGCCATATTATTATGGTGAAAGTGGCTGGGAAGATATTTCACATGCCAGTTTAACAATGATGGGCTTTTGGCTTGCTCATCATGAAGCGTGTCCTTTGGTCTATTCAGCGCTTGACTTCCAAAGAGTAGCAAATACAGCTAAAAGAATCGTGCACATAGATTGCAGTAAAATAATAGTAAATGACAACATTTCCCCGTCTTCAACCCGAAAAGAGTTCACATTAAGCAGCTACCGTACGTCTATAGGAACTTGGAGTTTGCTGGCATTCTATGATCCTTTGGTGCTGTCCAAGATTAATCCTTGTGTTAATGAATTGATTAATATGATAGTTAACAATAGGCAAAGGGTGATTGGGGACGCTTTAAAGTCAATAGGTATTTGCATTTATGTAAATAAATCGCTCGGACTTGGCCAGGGTTTGGGACATTAAAGTCAACAAGAAATCTTCAATTTAATTAAACTTTAGTCTAAAGGCAGCCAGACGTTAAAATAAATGGTCTCGTTTTGGCTTTCGGCCCAAATCCTTCCGTCGTGGAGTTCAACAATACTTTTGGCAATAGCAAGACCTAATCCTGCACCTCCGGTCTCCTTGGACCGAGATTTCTCCAGCCGATAAAAACGGTCGAATAAATGGGAAAGGTTTTCGGGCTTGATGACTTCTCCGGGATTTTTAATGGTCATCGTTACGCCTTGATTAATAGTATAAAGGCTGACTAAGACATTGCCGGGTTTATGGCTGTATTTTAGAGCATTGCCAAGTAGATTCTCAATGACTCGTACATATTTATCTGGATCAATCCGAACAAGAAATTTTTCATCAGGGATTGATGCTTGTAAAGAAAGATTCTCTTTTTGAAATAAAGGACCATAGTCCAGCACAAGTTGATGAACAATATCATTAAGACATAATTTTTGGTACTCCAGTTTAACGTCTTTCCCCGTAAGTCTCGTAAATTCAAAGAGATCGTCTACTAAACTCTCTAGCATTTCAGTCTTGCTAAAGGCAACGCCAACGAAATTCATAAGTTGTTCTGGGGTTTCATATTGCTGATCCTTTAGCAATTGGAGATACCCCTTGATTGAGGTCAAGGGAGTTCTTAAATCATGTGAGATACCGCTAATCAATTCGTTTTTGCTTCTTTCGGCATCCCGTTCATGCTCAAGTTTGTGCTTTAGTTCTCTGGACATGGAATTTATACTTATACAAAGTTCGGTAATTTCATCATTTCCTTGAATTTTAATCACGGAACCAAACCCTTCGTGGGCAATTTCTTTGACTTGTTCAGAAAGATACCTAAGGTATCTAATTTTCTTGTTAATTAGCATTAAAAAGGTAACGATGAAAATTCCAATACTGATTATGAAAATTGATAATAGTACAGTATTATAAAAGGTTCGGTTGAATGAACGCACACTCATCATATGCCATGAAATATTATAGGCAATAAGTATCCAGGCAACGAACGAGGCAATAAAGCTAATGCTTATAGCAAGAAGCAGTTGCAGGCTGATTTTAGTTCTTACTTTATTTCCAATCAAGTTTATATCCAACTCCCCAAACATTTTTAATATACTGGGGCTTTCGAGGATTATCTTCTATCTTCTCGCGGATATTTCGTATATGAACCATCACGGTATTTTCTGATTCAAGCATTGGTTCTTGCCAAACTAGTTCATATATTCGGTCACTGCTAAAGACCATTCCCCGGTTACGAGCAAGCAACTCTAGAATAGCAAACTCTTTGGGAGTAAGTTTAATTTCCTGTTGTTTTATTAGGACTTGATGTGTTGCGGTGTTAATTCGGAGATTACCTATCTCAAGTTCGTAAGGATTGTTATCGGATTCATCGGCATGGGTAAAACGCAGATAGCGCCGCAGCTGCGACTTAACCCTGGCGACTAACTCCAGGGGATTAAAAGGTTTAGTTATATAATCATCAGCTCCTACGCTGAGTCCATGGATTTTATCCATGTCTTCAGTTTTGGCCGAGAGCATAATAATAGGCACGTTTTTTTTCGTTCGGATTTTCAAACAAGCCTCGATGCCATCCATCTTTGGCATCATGATATCAAGAATGATCAGATGGACTTGGGCATTGGCGAGAATCTCCAGAGCTTCCAAGCCATCCTCAGCTTTGATGACTTGGAAGCCTTCGTTTTGCAGGTAAATTCCGATGAGATTTTTAATTGCGTCATCATCATCAATAACTAGTATTGTCGGTTGTTCCATTACAAACTCCTCTCCAAACTATAAAACCTGAAACACACAAGATGGCAAGGGCGAAGAATCCGTACCTCGTGACCATTTGAGCAATTTGGTCAATATGGTTCCCAAAAATCCTTCCCACTATAAAATAGATTAGGGTCCATACAAAGCCTGTTGAATAAGCATACGCTACATAGTTACGGTATGGCATTTTGCTGATACCTACAAGATAAGGGACAAGATGGCGTACCATCGGCAAAAAGTAGCTTATTGGCAGAGCGTAATGACCAAACTTGTTGAGCATTGCCTGGGCCTGTCTGAGATATTTCCCCGTTTTCTTTTTCCGAACGAGCCGGTCAATTACAGGCGCACCAAGTTGATTGCCTAGTAAATATCCTACAGATAGTCCGGATACTACACCTAAATACGTAAGAAGAAAAGCCAAAATTGGATTAAGCAGCCCGAGGGCAGTTACCAATCCGGCCGTCATAACAATTACCTCGTCGGGAATCGGCATTCCGACGATGCCTAACCACAGGGCAAAAAATAGGGCAAGATAACCGAAATGTTGAATCATGTTTAATAATACTGCATTATGCATCTCAGTTCCTCCTCTCACTTGTGACAGACATAAACGAATGCAGGTGGAAGGTTCCGAGCAACAAAGGAAATCTTAACCTGGGAGAATTTACGGGACAGCAGGGGTTTCATTTGAAGAGAGTATTGAAAAGCAACAAAGATTCCTTGGGGCTTTAAGGATTGGATAACCTCGTCGATAATTTGTTCCCTCGCGTCTTCGTCAAAAAGGGCAAAGGGTAGCCCGGAAATAATCGCATCCAGGGAATCCAAACCTATTGATAGGGTCCCTTCGGAAAGGTGGGCGGCGTCTTTAAAATAATTCAGATCAGGACACAAAGTGCTAAGCATATTCCGCATTTCGTCATCCTTTTCAAAGACTGCCAACTTGCAATTTTGTTTTTTTACGGCTTGAATATGCCTTGTAAAAGCGCCCGTACCAGCACCAAGTTCTGCAACAGCATTTACCCTTTGCCAATTTATGGGCTCCAACATTTTTGCAGCGAGAAATTTGGAACTTGGTGTGACACTGCCTATTTGGCAAGGTGACTTTAGGAATTTAATTAAAAAGGTCATTTTTTCGGTTAAGGTTAAGTTTAAATTGAATTTAATTAGTTCCATGTTTTCACTCCCTTTCAATGCGATTAATCATATCCCAGGAAACTAAAGAGAAAGGGAGGAAAAAACTAAAGACTTTCTGAAGTTTTTATCGAGATATCTTAATAGCAAAGCATTATTTACCATGATCTTTTTGCAATTTCAAAAACGTAATTGTTGACAAGGAAACAATGGAACGATAGAATAATTGTGTTGCCAAGGAAACATAATTATTCTTTTTGAGGTGAGAATTTTATAATGAATACGCACTATACAGAACAAACCATAAACAGGTCAGACGTGCAAGTCGAAAAGATGAAAATCATCGGATTTATAACAAGTCCGCGGAAAGAAGGCAATACTGCCTGGATAGTAAACAAAATACTCGAAGGTGCGAAAGAAGAAGGCGCTGAAACTCAATCCTGGTATTTCAGCGATCTTGATATCAAACCGTGCCGGGGTTGTTGGGGCTGCCATAAGGGCGATCAGGGTTGTGTTATCAAAGACGACATGCAGAAACTTAATGAGGCGATTGATCATGCCAATGCCATTGTTTTTGGCTCTCCTATTTACATGATGCAGATGACTGCCCAGGCGAAGATATTCATCGATAGGATGTTTGCGCGATTCTCTCCGCGATACTCTCCATATTTCAAAGAAGAAAATGCCGCCGAAAAAAAGCTAATTCTTACGTTTAATCAGGGTAATCCTGATTCCAGCCTGTTTCAGTCGTATATTGATTATACGAAACATATGTTTGAGTTGCTGGAATTTGATGTTAAAGAGGTACCTGTCGTTACCGGTATGCGAAATGGATCGGCGTATGAAAGAAAAGATCTGCACACTGTCTTAAAGAATATCGGTTCATCGTTGGTTTCGGAACGATTACCGAAGTAATAAGGATATTGCAATTTGCGGATGTGCTTGAACAATAGTACCTTTGGATCAATCAAGCGACCCGCAATTGTATAGGGATGACAGAAAAGTGGTTTGAAAAAAAATAAATTCCTACTATAAATAAATTAAAGGTGACATAGAGGTGTCATCTTTTTTGTAGACAAATATCTTTTGTATTTTCGGCCGGTTAATTTTAACGACCATCCAACATGCTATAAAAGTGACTGGAATTGATAAGGTTCGAGCCATTATTGGAGGTACTCACCTTGGGCCAGCTAGTCCGGAACAAAAAGAAAAGACGATCTCATATCTCAAAACGTTAAATCTGGAGGTCCTCGCACCCAACCATTGTACTGGACTGCAAATGGCCAGTCGTTTATCTTTAGAATTTCCATCCCAGTTTAAATGGGCTAGCGCAGGTGCGACGTTTAAATTTTGATTGCTTTAGAACTAAGAATTCTCTCACTGAGAAGTCAAATAAAATGTTGCTTAAGTTGCTACAGTGGGCAAATGAACCGCAAAGCCTAAATGGCCACAGTTCTTTTATAGTTATCACCTAACATAAGAAAAGAATGTTAATATTTATACCATGGTGCCTTAAAGATTTCCGGGCACCTTTTTTATTTGGGTTAAGCACTCGGAGCTGGCATGTCAAGACCACTTACATGGTGGCGATGCCCTGCATTATAAGAAGTGTAAAAGTCCCAATTGTGCGTATGATAGCCATTCGGAAGTGAAATCGCCGGACCAGAAACGGATTTATAGTGATGTGCATGTCCGTATTCATACATGACAAAGCTTTCTGAATAGTGAATGTGACCACCGTCAACGGTAACGACTGCTGGGCCCGTAATATCAAGACATTGATGGGAATGGTTATCATCGCACGAAGTATGAGTAACACTACCGTGATTGTGACTTAAGAAGCTCTGATTGTTCATAATCTAACCTCCTTCAGATTATTGTATGAGGGAAGTTAGGATTAAGTCCCTAACGTTAATTCAATGTGTCGACTAATCAAGCCTTATTATGGAGAAGCAATGGAATGGCAATAGGATACTTTACTTGACTAATCAACTATAATTGTTATAATTTACTTGAGCTATCAAGTAGTTTAAAAAAGGGGCAGCGATAATGGAAAATATTGAAAGGAAAAGTATTGGAAAGTGGATTTCAATACTTCATAGGCAAGCTCAAATTTATGTTAATAATGAGATGAAATCTTATGCTTTAAACTCATCAGAATACATCTATCTGATAAATTTAGCCGAAAAGGAAGATGGAGTTAGTCAAAAATATTTATCTGACAAGCTTTATATTGATGAAGCACTGACAACAAGGGTAATAAGAAACTTAGAAAAAAAGGGGTATGTAACGAGAAAAAAAAGTTTAGACGATAAGAGATCATACAATGTCAAACTAACTGAAAAAGGTAAGAATGTGCAGCCAATAATATTAGATATGCTTAGTCGTTGGACGGATATTTTAGCAAAGGATATGAATGAGGGGGAGATAGATTATATTCTTGATAAGCTAAAATTAATGTCTAAACATGCCTTGCTTGTAACCAAAGGAGAATCTTAATCCATGAGTTTCTATTATTCCAGGGGTGAAAGCTTGATAAGCTAACCGAAGTGATTCAACCTGATCAAAATGGAAATGTTATGACATACTTCGCAGAGGTTATCCCCTACGATGATGTCTAGATTTGGGAAATACTATTTTTAGGAGGGAAGAGTATGCTTGAACAAGAGCGTCTTTGGACAAGAGATTTTCTTTTTGTTGATATAACAAGTTTTTTAGTTTTTGGCAGCTTCTATTACCTCTTGTCAACACTACAGTATTATGTTTTGCAACTGGGCGGGTCAGTTGCTTCGGTGGGCCTTGTCATGGGAATATTTACTTTAGTGGCGGTGGCTGTTCGTCCGATAGTTGGGCAACTTCTGGATACTCGTGGCCGGCATCTCTTATTGATGTTTGGCTTAATCGTAATTTTAGTTTCTTTTATAATTTATCCGTTAGTTCATCAACTTTGGTGGCTTATCTTTATCAGAATTTTACACGGCATTGGTTGGTCTGTGGTGCCTGTCGCGATTAGTACGATAGTCGCCGATGTCGTACCCGGTAAGCGTCGGGGCGAGGCTATGGGATATTATTCAAATTTCATGGACGTTGCTATGGCTATAGGACCATTTGCCGGTGTGTTGTTACTCCAGTTTGGCAATTATAAAGCAGTTTTTTGGGGTGCTGCACTTACTCTTCTCCCCGCATTTGCATTTGCAGGGTCGGTACATGAGCGTTACCAGCCAAAGTTAGATCGATCTACTGGTTCTCGTTTAAGTCGAGCAGCTCTTTTGCCGGGTTTTGTAATGATGACCGCAAGTATTGGTTATGGATGTGTGGTTAGTTTTTTACCTACATTAGTAATGGATCGAGGTATTTCAGGAAATTTTCTGGGCTTGTCAGATTATGCTTTTTATTATATCGTTTATGCCTTAACTTTACTTTTGACCAGGGGGATCTGGGGACGACTTTCTGATAAATACGGTCGCAAAGCGGCAATCATGCCCGGACTGCTTTTATTGGCCGGTGGGACATTCTTGTTAGCCTATACTTGGTCTTTCCCTATTCTTCTTTTGGTTGGTGTTATATACGCCGCTGGTTTTGGAGCAGCACAACCGTCAATTTTAGCTTGGACAGTGGACAGAGCTGGTCATACCGAGAGGGGGGCTGCAGTTTCGACTTTCTTTATTGCCTTTGACGGCGGGCTTGGCTTAGGTGCATTATTAATGGGAATGGTCATTCAGCATTTCTCATATGAGGTTACCTTTTTAGCCACTACGCTAATCACCTTTGTGGGTTTCTTATTTTATGTGTATTATCTTTATAGTACAAGATCCGGTAAAGTTCGTAGAGTGTAGCGGTAAACGCCCAGGCTTTTCAGACATCCTTTCAAAGCAATGAAGCTATGCTTAAGATGTTTGGTTTAAACGTTGTTAATACCATTTTACTAACGGGCGGCATAGATCCCAATACTGCGGCTAATCATAAAGAGCTTTTATTAAAAGCTTATGAAGCAGGAAAAACAATCTAGTGACTTGCAATGGTGTAGTTCACTTAAAAAAGGAGAGCAGAAAGCTCTCCTTTTTCCATGTCGCTCAATGGCTAGACTTTTGGTGTTGATTTATCAAGGAGTCTATGAGCCGTATCGAGGTTCCTTCAAATTGAAAACACTGTCTAGAAAGTCGTCAAGTATATTCTGAAATGTCTCTACTCCAACTCGATTAATAAACATATGGAAAGATTCGCCATCTTTTTTGTGAACCCTATAATAAAAAATCAAATGTTCCAGTACTAGATGTACTTTATCTGCCGGGATGAATCCTTTCAAATTTGTACTAAATTGTGGTTCCGGGCCTAGTATACCTCCAATTTGTAGTTCAAAACCTTCAATGATTTGGCCTGCCTTTTTTGTTTTAATTCCTCGCAGTCCTATATCCGCAAGTTGCACTTGCCCACAAGAATTGGGACAACCGGTAACATGAATACGTATGGGATTATCTGTATTTAATTTTTCATCGAGGTATTGGGAGAGTCGTTGGGCATATTTCTTTGTTTCTACGATGGCAAAATTACAGAACTCTTTACCGGCACAGGAAATCGTATGAGCCTTAAATGTTTTAGGGAAAGGGGTTAATTCGCTTAGAAGGGGTTCACGTAAGAAGGACATTGCGCGACTATCTTGAATTCCGGCAATAATTATATTCTGGGAATTCGTGGTTCGTATCATGCCGTCTCCGTATTTGTCAGTTAAGTCAGCGAGTTCTGTGATATTATTCGCACTTAAACGACCAAGTGGGACGGACAAACCAAAATAATGAAACCCAGGTTGTTTTTGTTGGTGAATGCCATTAAAATATCCTTCATTCCAATCACTAGTTAAATCATTTCCGCTGGTTAAAAGAGGTCCAACCAACTTTTCGAGCTCTTGTTTGAATTTTACAGTCCCCCAATCGGCTACTAAAAATTTCAGACGTGCATGTTGGCGGTTTTGACGAAACCCAAAATCACGAAATAGTGTTGCAACTCCAATGGTTACTTTGAGAATCTCGTCAGGTCTTAAAAAAACATCCAGTCTCTTTGCTAAATGGGGTCTGGCAGATAATCCTCCGCCCACATAAACGTGGAAACCTTTGACTACTTCATTATCGATGAATTTGGAAGCAGGCGTAAAGGACAGGTCATTAATTGCAGCATAACCAGTATCAAATATGTTAGCAGAGATCGAAATTTTAAATTTACGGGGAAGGTTTGAGAAATCCCTATTTCCTTGAAAAAAGTTTTGAACTTCTTGTTGGATCTCACGTGTATCCAAAATTTCATTAGGATCTATTCCTGCCAAAGGGTTCCCGATAATATTTCGTGGGCAGTCACCACAGGCTTCTATACTGCTCAAGCCCACTGATGTAAGTCTGTTTAAAATGCTTGGGATATCTTCAATTTTTAGCCAATGAAACTGAACTGATTGTCGGGTAGTAATATCTAAGATACTTCGAGCGTAATTTCTAGAAATAGAGGCAAGGACCCGTGCTTGAGAACTTGTTATAACTCCAAAGGGGATTTTGACCCGCATCATGAAATGCCCCTCTGATCGGGGGCGTTGGATATAAATACCTACCCATTTGAGCAGATCTCTTTCTTCCTCGCTGATGGAAGTAAAACCTCTCTTCTTAAAAACGTTAAGCTTCTCTAAAATGTCGAGTCCATCCGTGTTCAATTTAATTAATTCAAAACTGTTTAGATTACCGGGATTAAGAGCCCATTTTTTTTGGTAAATGTCTGGCATTTTAATACCACCTATTCCGATAAAATTAGTATGATAAATCTGTTGATTTAATCATAAAACATAAAAATAAATTTGTCTACCTAAGAAAAAAACACAATCTCAAGACTTGAAATAAGGGATAGTTGGTGTAGTAGCGAGTCTCGCGTGCAGGATCGCCGGAGGTGGGTGTGTAGTGTCAGATTGTGACCAAGCTACGAGTTCTTTATAAGGCGATATCACTACCAAGAATATGAATACCTAGTTGAAGTAAGTATCTGGCTGTACGGCGGCTAGTAATTCCGTTGGCATTTGGGATAAACTTATTAGCCTTTAGCAAGGGGAGTAATTGAGGGATTTCAATAAATGCTTGAAAAGGGGCACAAGCAAACGTAATATTGGCCTCTTTCATTCTTTCAATATTAAAATCATCCGGTAAAAGAAGTTTTCCCAAAGGAATGGACGAATTTAAACATCTAAATATCTCCAATTGTTCAAAACTGAAGGAGATCACCCTTACATGTTTTTCCATATCAGATTGATAGATTTCATAAAGAATACGTTCAAGGTCAGGAGGGGTAACTGTTTTCTTTAACTCAATATACATAATCCCCTTATGTCTAACGGTTAAAAGTGCTTCACGAAGTGAAGGGATTCTTTCTCCACGATAGGAATTCGAGAATTTTGCTCCAGCATCAAGCTGTTTTAGATCTCGGAAGGTCATATTAGTGACCGGTCCTTGGCCGTTAGTAGTTCGGTCTACTATTTCGTCATGAATTACCACTGGAACATTGTCACAACTCATTTGAACGTCAAGCTCAATACCATCAGCACCTAAATTCAAAGATTTACGGAATGCGACTAATGTGTTTTCCGGGAAAAGAAGTCGATAACCACGATGAGCGATCAATTCGAAGCCTTTTTGGCCTTTGTTAACTAATGATCTCATTATTCAAATATTCTCCTAAATACAGAATAAATGTTTTTTGTCAAAATCAGAATGCTTTTAATCTCTCTGATGTTTAAGGAAAGGGTGTGGTAATTTTATATTAGATATATGCATAATTATCTCAATCATTCTGCTTCGCTTATTATTCATAATTTTGGCGAGATGGAAAAAGCCGGTGAAACGGAACTTTGCGATTATCAATTTTTCCTACCCAAAAAGTGTTAGTTGCAATTTCTATTTTGTTCATTTGAAATTGCTCCAGTGTAAATTGATTTTGTAATTCATGGGTTTTGAATTCTTAAGCTCATGCTTATATCAAAGCAATGAATTTGTGAGTGAGTTTCTCTCGTTGTTTACATTAATGCTCTATGAACATGACAATGGACGAAGATACATCGGTGGAATGCGGGAGGCTTTTGAAAAGTTCAAACATGGAGATAAAGAAGCACTTGAAGAGTTTGCAGCGAATGCTTCTGGCTATACAACCCTTATGTATGCGCATATTGACAAAGAAAATAATATTCTTTATCCAATGGCAGAAATGCATCTTTCTGAAACGGCGAAAAATAAACTAGTACAAGATTTTTCTATGATTCAAGCTCAGGAGACCGGCGATGGTTTGTATGAAAAATATATTAATCTTGTCGAACAGTTAAAGGCCAATTATCTTTAAGGAAAATATAAGAACCCGCAAAGTTCCTTTTTACGGGTTCTTTTCCCAACGTTCTGTTATTTTTTATCCTTTTGCGGCGAGAAGACCCCCATCCTCTATAGGTGGCGAGATGAATCGCCGCCCCCAAATTATTACAGAACACCTGTTCTAAATTCGTTCTTGTTGTGGTAAAATAAGGATAACACGAACGAATGGTTGAGGTGGTGGTTAAGATAATCCGTGTCTTAAAAACTAAATTCCAGACTTCCCAAACGAATATTGACCGTCTCTTTGCCTGTAATCGCACCTCGGCTCAAGTTTGGAATGATTGTCTAAGCTTGGCCAAAGAACATTTTCAACAAACCGGTCAATGGATTACCCGTGGGACGTTGCATTTAGCGACGAAAGGTCAATACCCGATTCACAGTCAGTCCATTCAAGGAGTCTTCGAAAAATACCTCGATGCTCGAGAAAATGCCCATAAGGCCAAACGATTGGGATTCACTAAAATTCGTTACCCGTACAAACCTAAGAAGCATTTCAATACCAAGTGGAAAAAAGATGGCTTTCGCATAGGCAACAACGGAAAAATTGCGTTAAGTTTGGGGCTTCTCAATAATAAACGTCAAAAACCTATAATTGTCCAGATCAAAGAGTTGCCTTCCGGTGAACTTAAAGAGATTGAACTCATCTATGACCGCGGTCTTCGATTGGCTATAACGTACGATGACGGTAAATCTCCAAACGAAAACGATCATGTGAATATCGCAGCCATCGATCTGGGAGAAATTCACACCATTGCATCAGTCTGTGATAACGGCCAAGGAGTTATCATCACGGGTCGTAAGCTCCGAAGTCTCAAACGCTTTCGAAATAAGAAGCTGAAGGAACTTCAAAAAAAGATCGCCAAATGTCAAAAAGGGTCCCGTCAATGGAAAAAGTACCGACGAGCTTTGACCTATATCTTAAGCAAGAGTGATGCCCAGTTGACGGATGTCCTTCATAAAACCACCCGTGAGTTTGTAAACTGGTGTTTAGAGAATAACGTCAAGGAAGTTGTTGTCGGCAACGTTGAAGGCATCGAGCGACATACCTCACCCCGGAAGAAAAAGAACAAGCACAAACGTTCATGTAAACATAATCAAAAAATGTCTCAGTGGCATTTTGGACGAACCACCACGTACTTAAACTATAAATTGGCAGTTGAAGGGATAAGCCTTCAAAAGGTCGATGAATCCTTTACAACACAAACATGTCCTGTTTGTGGGAGAAGAAAGAAAATCTCCTCTAGAAATTACAGGTGTACTTGTGGATATCAAGAACACCGGGATATTCACGGAGCCAAGAATATCTTGAGCAACTACAAATATGGGGTGTTTCGAGAAGTATATGTAGAAGAGCTAAAGTATCTACGGATTGCCTAAGGCAAGAAGTAGTAGATGCCATGAACCTGGCCTGTATGCAGCAAATGCATAGAGTTGCCGGCCTTACCGAAATGATGGACTCACGCCTATCGGGTGAGGCATCTCAAACGAGATACCCTTGAGACATGCACTATGGGCTTGCCGGAAGCCCCTATCCTACGGCGAAAACAGTGTTTTCGTTCTTAGCGAAGTGTAGGTAGGGGAGGTTCACAATTTAGGGAGGTGGCAGTAATGACGCAAAATTAATTGCTAAATGGCAGCTTTTTGGCTTTATTCATGGTGTAATGAACACCGATAATATGACAATTAGTGGAGAAACGATTGATTATGGTCCGTGCGCTTTTATGGACGAATACGATGAAAATACTGTGTTTAGTTCTATTGATACTCAAGGACGTTATGCCTATGGAAATCAGCCGCATATCGCTGCTTGGAATCTTGCCAGATTTGCTGAAACCTTATTACCAATCCTCGACGACAACCAGGAACTAGCTGTCCAATTAGCTCAAGAAGCGCTTTTAGGTTTTAACAAGTTATTTAACCGAAACTTGCTTATAGGAATGAGAGCAAAACTTGGATTATTCAACGAAGAGGAAGGGGACGTATTGCTGATCGGAGATTTACTGAGCATAATGCAAAAATATCATGCGGACTATACTAATACTTTCCGGGCATTAACATTCGATAATCCCACAGATACAGTCTTGTTTGGCACCCAAGAATTCAAAGAATGGTATCAAAAGTGGCAATCAAGACTAAGCGGGCAGCAGGAAACAAAGTGTTCCTCTCAAGAGTTGATGCAAAAAAGCAACCCTGCGGTTATCCCTCGCAACCATAGTGTAGAAGCTGCACTCGAAGCAGCGGTTAAAAATGAGGACTACCATGTAATGGAGCGGTTTTTAGATATTCTAAAAGAACCTTTCGCATACTCTCAGGAACAGGAAGAATTCACATCGATGCCAGAGCCATCTGGTATTCCCTACCGTACATTTTGTGGTACTTAAATTAAATGAGTTTTCTACCGAGCCGACTTTGCAACTCCAAGCACTTGGTGTATTTCATTAAGGTTATAAAGCAATTGATATTTTTTCATAGCGGCACATGGAAGCCAGCGTTCTTATATCAAAGGATAAAAGCGGGGGCACATTGGTAAGTAAATTGTTCATGATTAAGAACTTAATAAGCCATCACGATGCAAAAAAAAAATTTATGGTGATGGTAGAATTTTACGAGACAGGAGAATACATATTGGTGATACACTATGCTTCACTTACAATGGAAAAGAGCGGAATCCTTTATGTCACCACAAAATCGACAAACGACTATAAAATGTTGCTCTTTAGTCCTGGAGCGAGAACTGCAATAGTGAACTTTAATAAAGTATATACGCACTTTATGCAGACCAAAAAGGGAAATGGATAAGAAACTGGACGCCAAAAATAAAAAATGAATCGATGTTTTTTATTAGGAGGCGGAAAGATGAAAAAGAAAATTATAGGTCCAGAAATTATGTTGACAGAAGAACTCATACAATGCGAGGTTGAATGTCCCGATGGATATATACCGGGGGACGGTAAGTTACATCTTCATGACTGTTTCAAGAGGGCATGGAATTATGTGATAGATATTTCGTTGTTAGGTACGCCAATTAATGCATGGTTAGTTCATGGGAAAATAAATGTTTATGCTGATATTGATCATGCATGGGTTGAACTGGATAATGAAGTTGTATTTGACGGAGTGTTACAAAGGTTTTATAAAAAAGATTGTTACTACAGAGTAAAGAAGGCCAAAAAAATAGCTATATGGTCAGCAGTTAATGCAACTATAAATTTCACTCGATTTAAACACTATGGTCCATGGTAAGGTTACTGTAACTTCCGTTAAGCGAAAGGCTAATATGTTACTGAACATTGAATTAGCAATTTGTCCAGAAGTAGTGTTCAATTAGGTATTCTTAAACAATAAGTTAAATTCGCTATATCCTTCGCGATCTAACTCTTCTTTGGGTATAAAACGTAGCGATGCAGAATTTATGCAGTATCGAAGCCCATTAGGACCTGGCCCATCGGGAAATACATGTCCTAAGTGGGAATCAGCTTCTTTACTACGCACTTCCGTTCTAGTCATTCCATGGCTTAAATCTACTTTCTCTTTTAAGGATTTTGAAACAATGGGCTTCGTAAAACTAGGCCATCCGCAGTCACTATTAAGCTTATCATTTGAACTAAATAGAGGTTCACCGGAGACTACATCAACATATATACCTTCACGTTCATTATTCCAATATTCGTTCTGAAAAGGCGGTTCGGTCCCATTCTCTTGCGTAACATGATATTGTAAATCAGTTAGTCTGGATTTTATCTGCAACCTATCAATTGGCCAATTATGATTTATAAACTCATCTCGTCCAGACCCTTGACGATATAGAGAATAGCGGAAAGGGTTTTTCTCATGGTAATCTTGATGATATTCTTCTGCAGGGAAAAAATTTGTTGCAGGGAGAATTTTGGTAACAATAGGTTTTTGGAACTGAACGCTTTCAATTAGAGCTTGTTTAGAAGCTGCGGCTTTACGATGCTGTTCCTCGTCATGATAAAAAATAGCCGTTTGGTATGACTGCCCTCGATCATTGAACTGACCATCTGGATCAGTTGGATCAATTTGTCGCCAAAAAACTTCTAGAAGTTTATCATAGGATATTTGATTAGGGTCAAACGAAATTTGGACAGATTCGAAATGTCCAGTCGTTCCAGAACATACTTCTTTATAGGTTGGGTTTTCAGTATGACCACCGGTGTAGCCCGAAACCACATTAATAACACCTTGAAGTTGTTTGAACGGGGATACCATGCACCAAAAGCAGCCACCTGCAAAGGTGGCAAAACTAATTTTACCCGGAACGTTCAATAGGCTCACCTCTTTATTCAAATGAATTTACATTAAAAGATTTTTCCCGTTACTGCAAAAAATAAACCTCTATATAAAAGCGCCTGATCCCTGTAATATTGTCTAACCTAAATTTCATTAGAGGAAGAGACAACGTTGGTAAGATTTCTGCACAAATTACACATTTAACCTTCTAACATAAACTAATACAAAAAGAAGGTAATGATATGCTGCTTGAAATCTTTATTGACTTAATTAAATGTAAATTGGAGTTGTGTCAAGAGGATAAAATCATCAAAGCATACCCAGTGGCAGTTGGAGCCAAGAAAACCCCTAGTCCGGTCGGCAACTATAACGTCATTAATAAGGCCCATTGGGGAGGTGGTTTTGGCACCAGATGGATGCAGCTTAGTGTTCCATGGGGGACATATGGTATTCACGGAACAAATCGACCTGATTCAATTGGAAAGCAAGTTAGTCATGGATGTATCAGAATGCATAATAGGGATGTGGAAGAAGTTTATGAACAGGTAGAAATAGGTACTAAAGTTTATATTAAAGGTCCAATCGCTTATAACCTTTCTGTTAACGGATCGCGTGGTAATTTGGTACAATTAATTCAACAAGCTTTAAAAGAGCAAGGGTATTATGGTGGTATTTGTGACGGGATATTCGAAGGACGAACAGAGAAATCCGTTTGCCAGTGGCAAAAAGAGAAAAATATCCTCGTAACAGGGCAAATAAATCAGGTCAATTTAAATGATTTAGGTATATTATTATGAATACCAGAAGCGATGGGGACATTGTCATCCTTTGCTCCTTATCCCTCGACCAATAGCTGAGGGTCTTGAGTTTTTTGGAGGGAACAAAAGAGTTCGTCCTTAATTTATCAGGGGAATAATCATCCTTTCAAAAGCACAAAAAAGCACGTGTCCGGGGTCCTCCTGACACGTGCTTTTAGTGAATAAGGCCTGCTCACTCATCCTCCATTATAGTACTAGTTATAAAATCGTATCATTAGTTCTTTGTATATTTGCTCAGTCCATAAAGATATAGAATTATTCAAATCAGTAACTCTCTTCAATTCACCATTTTCTGTGGTTTGAGGGCTAAATTGGGTTGGAATACTATTATCACCTGATTTAGATACCTTAGCTTGGAAATAGAACTCCGGGTCAAAACGATAAATGATAGAAAGCGTAATATCCGATTGAGTTTCAATTTCCTTAACTAAAAAATTATTTTCGTTAAATTTTTGATTTATTGTCAAAGCTTTCCGAACATCGCTTAAAAAACTTTTATTAAGCATTCTAATTCGACTCCTTTTTATATACAGGGCACCCTATATAGTACATTGTAGTGTTTTTTGTTAAATCTATAGTTCCATCTGTTTGTACTAATTATTACATATTTAAAATTAGCTTACAATGCTTTAACTAATATTTTTATTTATATACATTATAAAATTGAATTATAGTGTTTTGTTTAAATCAGATTATTCATTGATCATAAACTTTTATATAAAAACATAAACTATTTTATATGTTGGTTTTAATTTGAATTTTGAGTTATTACTCAAAATAGAACCACTGGTGTTGATTATAGTCGCCAGTGGTTCTATTTTGCCATGATTAAATGTTTTAATTACGGCAAACGATATGCTCGAACAGTCTAATGCAAAGTTAGAAGAGGTCAATGCAATGCTTGAAGAAGAAATCGTCAAGAACAGGTTTTATATGAAATCTAAATTAATTCCGGAAAACAATTCGATTCTAACATTGTTCCAGTATTTTTGAAAAGTTTGGAAGAAGTACACGTTACATTGATTGACATAGGCAAAGGCAACTATTGAAGAAATCTACTGGTATTGGCACGTGTCAGGATAATTCTTCCCCTATTGACTGCAAGAGACAGGACGCCTTGTGAGAGAGGGGCGACAGGACACGACAATTAAGTATAATATTCAATAAATTTTAAATATTGATTTAATTGAAAATTCGATGTAATATATAATAGTCAAGCATATCTGAATATTTTATTAAATTGCAAAATATAGGAGGTGTTATTGGATTTTTGTATCCGTTTTTAAGTAGACTGAATGAAAATTCAATATTTCTAGACAAGTAGCAAACAATTAGGCAATTTGAGAGCTGAAATAGAAAAATTCCCAGAAACTAACTTGGAATTAGTGAAGCTCAAAGAGAAATGTAGTAATCATCGATCGTTTCAAACTTGTAGCAACTGGCGATGGGGGTCTCATCCCTGGATACCAGTAAGCGCGTTAACGTCTCCAAGTAAACCATGATTCGCAGAGATTTCAAGGATTTGAGTCTAAAAAAAGTGGAATAACCGATCACTTGGTAAGACCGATTTCTTGTTGTTGTGACGAATCATCCACTCGACCAAACGTTTACTTTACCCGGCGTGGTCGTTGGAGCCTTTTCTCCCTTTTTACCTTTCTTAGTTTTCTTCTTGCGTCTCGACATGTTTGGGGGCTTGAGATTGTTTCCACTGGCAGCCCAAAGGCGTTTGAAGAAGTCGTAGAAGGTACCAACACCGGGGAAAATAAAGTTGGTTCAAGGAAACCCTTGTCCTGACTACCTCGGCGAATGCCGAGAGGCTATTTAAAATTTAGGAGGAGGCAATTAAAAATGGATGTTAATTCTTTTAGTTTATCTGAAGAACAGGAAATGATTATGAACACGGCAAGATCATTTGCACAGAAGGAACTTCAACCGATCGTCTATGAGAGCGACGCAAATAGTATATTTCCTGTAGAACAGTATAAGAAGATGGGTGAGATGGGTTTGTTGGGCTTACCGTTTTCATCAGAATATGGTGGTTCCGACGGAGATTATTTATCCTACATCTTAGCTGTCGAAGAAATTTCCAAGGTGCATAGTGCCGTTGGTATCTCATATTCTGTAAGTACCTCTCTCTGTATGGGAGGAATATATCAAAACGCTTCAGAGGAACAAAAGAAAAAATATCTTCCAGATCTATGTTCCGGAAAGAAATTTGGCTCTTTCGGATTAACTGAGCCAAATGCGGGCTCTGACGCAGCAGGTGTAAGAACTACAGCTAAAAGAGATGGAGATCACTATGTATTAAATGGTTCTAAATGCTTCATTACAAATGGTCCTCTCTCAGAGACTTTCTTAGTATTTGCTTCGACGGATATAAGTCAAGGAACAAAAGGCTTATCAGCGTTTATTGTTGAAAAAAGTTTCCCGGGATTTTCAATTGGCACTATTGAAAACAAATGTGGGATCAGAGCTACTCAAGTTTCAGAACTGCTTTTTGATGATTGCATTGTCCCAGCTGAAAACTTAGTAGGACAAGAGGGAAAAGGTTTTGGCATAGCAATGAAAACTCTTGATGGTGGGAGATTTGGAGTCGCAGCACAAGGACTCGGTCTTGCAGAAGGAGCATTTGATATAGCGAAACAATATTTGAAAGATAGAATTCAGTTCGGTAAGCCTTTATACAAGAATCAGTATTTAGCATTTAAAATGGCTGAATTAGAGATTGAAATTGAACAAGCTAAATATCTGTTGTATAAAGGAGTTCTTGATAAACAAGCAGGAAGACCTTATTCAGTTTCAGCAGCTAAGGCAAAAATGGCTTGTACAGATGCAGCGATGCATGTAACTGTAGAATGCGTTCAGATGCTAGGTGGAAACGGCTACATGAAGGATTATCATGTTGAAAGAATGATGAGAGATTCTAAGATCACTCAGATCTATGAAGGAACAAATCAAATCATGAGAATGATTATTGCCGGAGCTATTTTTAAATAATTTATTTTTTAAGATCAACCGACGGTTTGTGGAGTGATGTGGTTAAGTTGATAGGAGAGATATGAATGAAAGAGTGTATTGCTTGTCATTCAGGACAATTAAAACAGGTGGATATCATAACAAGAGATGACGAATTTACATTAATTGAGAATAGCGAAGTAGTTGTTAGTCCTCCACAAAGTCAAAAGATAATAAAGTTTGTTTGTTTAAATTGTGGATTCATAAACCTTTACGCTGAGGACTATTTTTAAGAAAACTGCTATCAAATATATGAATAAGGCCGCAAGTGGAATGAATACTCGTCCCCATAACGCCGCCGTTATTACGCTCCTATCTATCACCTATAAGCGGAATTAAAGTATTTTTCTCAGTTACTTATTAAGACAGGGACGGGTATTATCATATCATGTTCATGTTTGCCTTAATACAGAAAATTGACTCTATAGTCCCTTTAAAGTACTTATCAATAATAGATGAGTCGTATACTCAAGTCAACTTGTATTTTGAATACTGAATTAATGAGGTCTCTTTAAGTGATATTTAGTATTCAGGTGCGAGTTGTGAAGCAGCACGCCAAGGCGTGATGTATCCTCTTGGAATTAGAAGTTTCTTGGAATTAGAAGTTGTTCTATTATTCTGTATTTATTAGTAAGTTATTAACATATAGTAGGAAAATCCTATCAGGTAATATCTAACCAGTAGCCATACGCCTTAATAGGGCACGTACGGTTCCGGATAGGAGTATGGGCGGAAACGCCCATATTTACTAAGATCAATCTCAACCATATGAGAATTGCTTGACAACTCTGATCTCAGATCCTTTTTAAAATTTAACGGAATCATGACTGACGTGTCCACTGTAATTTAATAATCGGAATATCCGTATCAAATGCCCCGCATGCAATCTGCGGGGCAGGTTAAGTCACTGAGGAAAACATTGGAGGAGGGGCATATATGAAGAAGGTTGCTATTCTGACAGCAGAAGAGGCTGTTGATTTAGTAAAAGATGGGACCACTCTTTGTACATGTGGATTTGTTGGCAATTTACTTCCGGAAGCACTTTTTAAGGCTATAGAAAAGAAATTTCTAGAGACCGGCTATCCTCAAAATATAACGTTATTTTATCCAGCATCACAAGGCAGCAGGAACGGCACAGGCGGTGATCATTTTGCTCACGAAGGTTTGGTTAAAAGAGTAATAGCAGGTCATTTAAATACTGCTCCAAAGTTAGGCGAACTGTGTCTAGCTAATAAATGTGAAGGTTATAACTTACCCCAAGGTACTTTGGAATATATTATTAGAGATGCTGCGGGTCATAGGCCTGGTACAATTACACATGTTGGCTTAGGTACTTTTGTTGATCCAAGAAATGAAGGAGGTAAAATTAACGCCAGGACGACAGAAGATTTAGTAGAAGTTATAAAAATCGGCGATGAAGAAAAGCTTTTCTACAAATCATTTCCTATAGATATCGCCTTCCTTAGAGGTACTTATGCTGATGAGTATGGTAATGTAACCCTGGAAAAAGAAGTAGCTACTATTGAGGTTACATCTATAGCACAGGCAGTTATAAATAATGGTGGAAAAGTAATTGTGCAAGTGGAAAAGGTTGTAAAAGGTGGTACTTTAGACCCGCGATTGGTTCAAATACCTGGCATTTATGTTCATGCTGTTGTAGAAGTAGTTGATATGAAAGATCATGAACAAAGTGTTGGACATGAATATAATCCAGCACTTTGTGGGGCAGTAAGAGCACCTGAAGGTAGCGTGGAAATGACCCCCTTGACAATTAAAAAAGTTATCGGCAGAAGAGCCGCTATGGAATTAGAAGAGGATACAGTTGTTAATTTAGGTGTAGGAACACCTGAGTATGTTGCTCAAGTTGCAAGTGAAGAAGGAATAGCAAGTTATATGACATTAACGGTTGAATCAGGGGCAATAGGCGGCAGTCCTCAAGGTGGAGCTAGATTTGGTGCGACTTTAAATCCTGACGCTATTATTGATCAAAATAGTCAGTTTGATTTTTATGATGGCGGCGGTCTTGACTTGGCATTTTTAGGCTTAGCTGAATGTGATGAAGAGGGTAACATTAATGTTAGCAAATTTGGCCCCAAGATACCTGGATGTGGCGGTTTCATCAATATCACCCAAAATGCCAAAAAAGTATTCTTCTTAGGTACTTTTACAGCGGGAGGCTTAAAAGAAAGAATCGTAGATGGCAAGCTAATAATAGACCAAGAAGGTAAGCAAAGGAAATTTATTAAACATGTTGAACAGGTTACATTTAGCGGAAAATATGCACTTAAAATTGAACAACCCGTTTTATATATTACAGAACGAGCTGTATTTGAATTAAAAGAAGGTGGGCTTAACTTAATAGAAGTTGCTCCTGGAATTGATATTCAAACACAAATTATAGATTTAATGGATTTTGTCCCTACGGTTGACCAAAATATTAAGATTATGGACTCAAGACTTTTTGGGGAAGAAAAAATGGGCTTGAAGAAATAATGATTGAAATAATTGAAGAAATAATTAACGAAGGAGATTAATCTATGTTTACTATGGGGATTGATATCGGCTCATCATCCTCAAAGGTTGTAATACTTGAAGATGGATTTAATATTATCGCTGGAGAAGTTATTCAGATTGGAACAGGTTCTACGGGACCTAAACGTGTACTAGATGAAGCTCTTTCAAAATCAGGTCTTAAATTGCAAGACATGGCTAGAATTATTGCTACAGGCTACGGAAGATCTTCTGTGGACGAAGCACACAAACAAATTAGTGAAATCAGTTGTCAGGCTAAGGGAGTTTTCTTTTTAGTTCCTTCAGCAAAAGTAATTATTGATATCGGCGGTCAAGATGTTAAGGCAATTAAACTTGACAGTAAAGGCTGCGTTAAGCAGTTCTTTATGAATGATAAATGTGCCGCCGGAACAGGACGTTTTCTCGATGTTATGTCACGAGTACTTGAAGTTAATCTTAATGAAATGGCAGAATATGATTCTCGTGCAACAGAACCTGCTACTGTCAGCAGCACTTGCACAGTTTTTGCAGAATCTGAGGTAATATCTCAACTTTCAAACGGAGTTGCTAAAGAGAACATTATTGCAGGGGTTCACCAGTCAGTTGCTAGCAAAGCCTGTGGACTTGCCTATAGATGTGGGGTGGAAGAGGACATTGTTATGTGCGGAGGTGTTGCTAAAGACGAGGGGGTTGTAAGGGCAATAAGCAAAGAACTAAAAAAACCAGTAATTGTGGCGCCTAATCCACAAATTACTGCTGCCCTTGGAGCTGCTATATTTGCCTTCGAAGAAGTCATGGGAACTAGTAAATAAAAGGAAAGAGGTATGGAAAATGACGGATACAACAAATATGAGTGCCAAAGAGTTGTTAGGTTTCTATCAAGAAGAATTGTATGAAGAAGCGAGACGAGCAAAAAAAGAAGGAAAACTTGTTTGCTGGTCTGCATCTGTTGCTCCTTCGGAGTTTTGTGTTGCTATGGATGTTGCGATGATCTATCCGGAAACACATGCTGCGGGTATTGGGGCGAGAAAAGGTGCCTTAGATGTACTTGAAGTTGCTGATGAGAAAGGCTACAACGTGGATACTTGTTCCTATGCAAGAGTAAATATGGGTTATATGGAACTTCTAAAACAAGAGGCTTTAACAGGAATAACACCGGAAAAGCTTGAAAAATCCCCAGCAGCAAGAATACCGCTTCCCGATTTCGTAATAACGTGTAACAACATTTGCAACACATTGCTTAAGTGGTATGAGAATCTTGCCGTTGAATTAAATATTCCATGTATCATCATAGATGTTCCCTTTAATCATACAATGCCCATTCCACAGTATGCTAAAGACTATATTGCGGAACAGTTTAAGAATGCTATTACTCAGCTTGAGGAAATCTGTGGTAAGAAATTCGACTACGACAAATTTTTTAAAGTACAGGAACAAACACAACGTTCTGTTGCCCAATGGAACAGAATTGCTTCCATGTCATCACATAAACCATCACCTTTAAATGGTTTTGATCTTTTCAACTATATGGCTCTTATAGTTTGTGCAAGAAGCAGAGACTACGCAGAAATTACATTTAAAAAGTTTGCAGATGAACTTGAAGAAAATCTTAAAAATGGTATCTACGCGTTTAAAGGAAATGAACAAAAGCGTGTAACTTGGGAGGGTATAGCTGTTTGGCCACACCTTGGACATACATTTAAGGGATTAAAGAATATCGGAAATATAATGACAGGTTCAGCCTATCCGGGTCTGTGGAACCTTTCTTATACACCAGGTGATATGAGTTCAATGGCAGAATCTTATACTAGAATTTATATTAATACTTGTCTCGATAACAAAGTTAAGGTTCTTAGTGACATAATTAGTGGAGGTAAGTGTGACGGAGTTATTTATCATCAGAACAGAAGCTGTAAACTAATGAGTTTTCTAAACGTAGAAACTGCTGATATACTACAAAAACAAAATCATTTACCATATGTAAGCTTTGATGGAGACCAAACTGATCCTCGTAACTTTGCTCCTGCACAGTTTGATACACGTATACAAGCGTTAGATGAAATGATGAAGCAGAATAAGGAGGGAGTTTCTAATGAGTAGAATTGAGACTATTATCAGTGAATTATCTTCAATTTCAAATAATCCCCGAAAGGCTATGGAAGATTATAAAAAAGAAACCGGTAAAGGGGCAGTAGGTGTTATGCCTTATTATGCTCCTGAAGAAATAATTCATGCTGCAGGTCTTCTTCCAGTAGGTATTTGGGGAGGACAGAAGAGTATTTCTAAAGCCCGTGCCTATTTACCTCCATTTGCTTGTTCGATTATGCAATCCGTTATGGAAATGCAGCTGGAAGGTGTATATGATAATTTAGAAGCTATACTTTTCCCCGTTCCTTGTGACACATTAAAATGTCTTAGCCAAAAATGGAAAGGAACATCACCTGTCATCGTATTTACTCATCCTCAAAACAGAAAACTAGAAGCAGCAAATAAGTTTCTTGCTGAGGAATATAGACTTGTTCGTGAAAAATTAGAAAGAATATTGGATGTTAAGATTACAGATGAAGCACTACACAAAAGCATTGACATTTATAACGAAAATCGAAAAGTAATGCGTGAATTTACAGACATAGCTGCTGCTTATCCTCAGATTATTGATCCCATAAAACGTCATGTTATTATAAAAGCAAGATCTTTTATGGAAAAATCTAAACATACCGCTATGGTAAAAGAATTGAATTCAGAGCTTAAATCTTTGCCTGTTGAAGACTTTACTGGTAAAAGGGTTGTTTTAACGGGAATTATGGCTGAACCAAATGAAGTATTAGAAATTTTAAAAGAAAACGGTTTTGCTGTTGTTGCAGATGACCTTGCACAGGAATCAAGACAGTTCAGAAATGATGTTCCATTAGGCACAGACCCACTCTATCGATTGGCTAAATGGTGGCAAGAATTCGATGGTTGTTCTCTTGCTACAGATGCGAAAAAAACAAGAGGTCCAATGCTTATAGATATGGTTAAAGCATCTAAGGCAGATGCAGTTGTAGTTTGCATGATGAAGTTCTGTGACCCTGAAGAATTTGACTATCCAATCTACTATAGACAGTTTGAAGAAGCTGGAATTAAGAGCTTATTCATCGAAATTGACCTGGAAACAACATCCTTTGAACAGACTAAAACCAGAGTTCAAAGCTTTAGTGAAATGCTGTAATTTCTAAGTGCATAGAACATATGTCTAAGTGAATAGAAATTTAAGGTGTATCTCTTTAAGTTATGTCTCTTGTTGCTTGTTTGTATCATGACTTTGTGGGAAGAGGTAGTATTTGACCCTTCCCACTTAGTTTGTTCAGTTGAGAATTTGAGAATTATAGTTACTTATTAAAGTTTTGCTTAAATTGATTTTACATCAAGTGGTCTGACCGGCGTACATATCCAAGCGTTATAAAGGGGGTATAAGGATGTTAGCTCGTGAAGTCTTGGAAGAACTTGTTCAAGTGCTTGGTCGTGAAAATGTCCTCACAGAGCAGGAAGACTTATTGACCTATGCTTATGACGCAACTGCGGCGATGAAACATCATAAGCCGGATGTTGTGGTCGCACCTCTATCTACAGAACAGGTGGCAGATGTCGTGAAAATCGCCCTCCGTTACCATGTTCCTATTTATCCTCGTGGTTCTGGAACGAATTTAAGTGGGGGAACTATTCCCATTGAAGGGGGGATTGTTCTCTCAATGCTTAACCTAAACAAAATTTTGGAAGTGGACCAGGATAACTTAACGGCAACAGTTCAACCTGGGGTGATCATTCAGGCGCTCAATGATGAAGCAGCAAAATACGGCTTATTGTATCCGCCGGATCCCGGTACAGTCACCACCGCAACAATGGGTGGCTCGGTTTCGGAGTGTTCGGGTGGATTGCGTGGTCTGAAATACGGTGTAACCAAACATTATATTATGGGCTTGCAATTGGTCTTGGCGAATGGTGAAGTCATTCGTTGGGGAGGAAAAACGGTCAAGAACGTTACAGGTTATGATTTAGTGGCACTCTTTACTGGGGCTGAAGGAACGTTGGGGATTATCACTGAAATAATCGTCAAATTAATTCCGGCTCCAGAAGCACGTAAGAGCATTCTAGCGGTTTTTGATGACATTGACAAAGCTGGGAGGGCAATTGCAGCCATAATTCGCAACAAAGTTATTCCTGCGACGCTTGAAATCTTGGATAATGCGACGATTCAGACCGTGGAAAACTTTGTGCATGCGGGACTTCCGATGGACGCGGAAGCGGTCCTCTTATGTGAAGTGGACGGTTACAAGGAAGTTGTCCAACGAGAAGCTGTTTTGGTGGAACGAATTTTGCAAGAGGAAGGAGCCGTTCAGGTAAAAATAGCTAAAGATGATAAAGAGCGCGATCTTTTGTGGTTGGCTCGTCGCAGCGCTCTTCCTGCTCTCGCCCAAAAACGACCGACGACTGTACTTGAAGATGCGACTGTTCCCCGGAGCAAAATTCCGGATATGCTTAAAGCAATCCGTAGAATTGCAACCAAACACAATCTGCAAATTGCTACATTCGGTCATGCAGGAGACGGAAATCTACATCCCACAATTTTAACAGATGAACGTGAATTAGAAGAAATGAAAAGAGTGCATCTGGCAGTGGACGAGATTTTCGAAACGGCGATAGCGCTTGGAGGAACCCTTTCCGGTGAACATGGAATTGGTATTGCCAAAATGAAATATCTTGACTTGGAATTCGGAGAAGCTGGTGTGGCGGCTTTGCGGCGCATTAAAGAAGCCATGGATCCCAACTATTTGTTGAACCCCTTGAAGATGGTAAGGAGGGACTGATCGTGTCCGTATATAATTCACTGGATTCGATTACCGAAGAACTCCATAAATGTATGAAATGCGGAAATTGCATGGCGGTATGTCCCATTTACAAGGAAACACGCAAAGAGGTTGGAGTTGCAAGGGGAAAGATTAGTTTAGCGGAATACATTCTCTCAGGAGAAGTAGAGATGACTAAGGGAATGGCAGATCGTTTTTCCCTTTGTACGACCTGTATGGCTTGTAATACCAACTGTCCCTGTGGGGTTCGGTTTGATAAAATTATTCTGGCAGCAAGAGCAGAAGCCGTCCGTAAAAAAGGGCTCCATCCCGTGAAAAGAATTGCCTTTACCGCATTGAAGATGCAGCGAGTGTTTAATTTTGGGATGAAGGCAGGAAGTATTTTCCAAGGCGTTGCCTTAAAAAACGTTCCGAGTAGACACAGCAAATTAGCACGTATGCGCGTGGATGTTGGGATAGGTAAGGAGAAATTGTTCCCAATGTTGTCCAAGAAGACCTTGCGTTCCGAGTTCCCCGAAGTGGTTACAATTAAAAACCCAAAGATGAGAGTTGGGTTCTTCACGGGCTGTATGATCAACTATTTTTACACGGACATCGGCAGAGCGGTGATCGAGGTGCTTACAGAAAATGACATCGAAGTTGTCATTCCTAAGTTCCAGGCCTGTTGTGGTATCCCAGCCTCGGTCAATGGGGATGTGGCTTCAGCACGTTCTTTGGCCAAACGCAATTTGCGGGCGTTTGAGAGAATGGGGACGGATGCCTTAGTTGTCGCCTGTTCTTCAGGTGGTACCGCTTGGAAGCATGTTTATGCAGAGTTGCTTGAAAACGATCACGAACTTAAAGCCTTGGCGGATAAATGGGCTAAAAAATCCTATGATATTTCTGAGTTCCTGATTCATCAAGTTCCCTTTAAGAAAGAAGGTTTGGGTCGAGTAGCGCGTAAAGTGACGTATCATGAACCTTGTCACTTAAACCGTGGACAGGGGATTAGTAAAGAACCGCGCGAAATTCTAAAAAGTATTCCTGGGGTGGAATTGATTGAAATGAAAGAACCGGGCCGTTGCTGTGGTATGGCTGGATCATTCAGCCTTGTACACCCGAATCTCTCCGTACAAATTTCTGATCGCAAAACGGCAGATATCCAGACGACCAATACGGATACAGTAGCAACGGGTTGCCCGGCATGTCGGCTGCAGCTACAAAGTGGGGTCGAAAATGCTGGATTTGACCGAGAAGTATTGCATACTGTTCAAATTTTAGCTGAGTCTTATCGAGCCGGTAAGGAAGAACTAAAACGTTCAAAATAGTTGGTATGATGGAGCAAAAGAGTCCGCTATTATAATTTATAAATGGAGAATAATCGTCCTTTCAAAAGCATAAAAAGCACGTGTCCGGAGTTCTCCTGACACGTGCTTTTAGTGAATAAGGTCCGCTCACTCTCCTCGTATGTAAGCGGCTTAAGAGGAAGGGGCGCATTTTTCGAATAAAGAGCTGGGTACAAAACGCTTAGGCTGCTTTTGATTTGCTAACAGGGGTTTGTTGATTTTCCGAGACAAGGTGCTGGGTATAAAACCACAACGGGATATATAAAAGCAGCACACCCACTCCCACAAGTGTGGACGACCAGCCGGAGTCCAGGGCGTTCAGATACGTAATTCCAACCAGGTACAGAGGAATATTGACCAGAGCGCAAATCAGCGCGATGATCTTCCATCCGGAAGGAGCCTTGAATTCTCTGGGCAGCGAACGAAACTTTTTGTCGGAGTATACTTTTACATAGGCGAAGAGGCTGATGCCGTTGGCACAAATGTAGCCAATTGCCGAAGCGGCAAGAACCGCCGCAGGGGATTTTAGCGTGATTAGCGCTATATTGAAAAGCGCAGTGACCACCATTGCAATCACTGGAGTTCCATACATATTCGTTTTTCCGAAAACTGCCGGAAGATTCTCCTCCTTCGCCATGGACTCCATCGCTCTGGCGGAGCCGAAAAACGCGGTCTGGATGATCAGAATCATAGAGGCGATCAGCATAAACACGGCAATCATCGCACCGACGCTTCCGAAAGACTGCTGGGCGAGCAACAGCATGGGCGAGTTAGGTTCATTGATTACGGCATCTGTCCCAAGCGCTCCGATGCAGGCTGCTTGTACGAAAACATAAATAAAAGCGCAGATAATGCCGCAGGTGAACAGGGATTTGGGGATATCTTTCTTGGGATTTTTATACTCCGGTCCGTAGATAGCCGCGGTTTCCCAGCCGCAGGCGCTCCATTCAGCCATGGCCATAATTCCTACGAATATCAAAAGATCCCGGCCGCTGCTCCAGCTCCAGGCAGTGGGAAGCATATTTTGCGTGATATTGCTGAGATGGAATTTTCCGTTCAGCATTGGGGCGACGGAGAGCACCACCAAGGGAACGATGGAAATGACACTTAGAATATAGCCGAGGACGGCTCCACTGGCCAGACCGCGATAACAGACCATAATTAAAAGAGAAAACACAACGATACCGGAAAGGATCGATAAAATTGTGGTATCGACATTTGCAAATACCGGCAGCAGGTTGTGCAGATACTGGCCGATCAACATGGCGTATACGGCCAAAACGGAGTTCCAGGAGAACCAGTAGCCCCAAGCGCTAAATCCACCCACAAGTTTGCCTACGTCATATTTGCCAATTGTTGTTCCCTTGAAGGCTTCCTGAGAGAAGCCGGGCAAACCGGATGCCTGGGGGAAAACCGAAGCCATTTCGCCATATGCCGTATTTTGCATGAAACCCTGAACTATGGAAAGGACCCAGACAATGATTGAAAAACCCAGAACATATTTTGTAAAGTAACCGATGGATGGCAGAATCAGCAGGGGCACACCCATTGCGATGGCCAAGCCCTGCTTCCAATCGATAGTGCGCTCGGAAGAAATCGGTGTTTGCTCTTTTTTACTCATGTTGAACATCCTTCCTACTCAATAAACAATGGAGAATTAGATAATGTAAAGAGATCACTGGAAGTCGTGATTGTACTTTTGAAATTTTATCCATTTACCGCTCCTCTCAAATTGTAATCAAATTACGACAATGACATTATTCCCGAATAACCGCAATAATGTTGTACTGTTCGACAATATTCTCAATAGTCATTTTTCAATTATAATGCCTCTGTCTAAAACTGTGTTATACAAAATAGCTATATGGGATATAGCTATTTAAGATTTTCACCTCTCTTCCAGAATGTAAAAACACTTGGCTTAATCTTCCAGATCAAACACACTATTATATCGAGCAGTCCAGCTTCTATCGTGATCTGCGCCTTGATCCTTGCCAAAGCTCAAGCGAATATCTTTGACAAAATAAATACTATGAAATAAAATAACCTTTATAAAAGTCCTATGTATAATAGTAATATTGTTAATAGTACTTAAATAATAGTTATTAGTTTTAGAGTGTTATTGTGTGCCCCTTACCTACAAGAAGTAAAGATTAGAAAAGGAGTGCGTCAAATGCAGTATACGCAATTTGGAAAAACGGGACTTAAGGTTTCCAGGTTTGGGCTTGGTTGTATGCGATTCCCCTCGAGTGAGAAAGATGCCATCGAAATGGTTAGGTATGCACTCGATCATGGCGTAAACTACATTGATACCGCTTACATGTATAAGGAAAGCGAATTAATTACCGGCAAAGCTCTTCAAGATGGTTATAGAAATAAGACATACATAGCTACGAAAAACCCTATCTGGCACATTAATAAATATGAGGACTTTGAAAAATACTTGGATGAAGAGCTAATGCGTCTTGGAACAGATTATATTGACGTTTATCTTCTCCATAATTTAAGTCATGACAATTGGGAAAAAGTCAAAAAATTTGACGGCTTCACTTTCCTGGACAAAATGGTTCAGAAAGGTAAAATTCGACATAAAGCTTTTTCTTTTCATGGAACATTAACTGCATATAAAGAAATTGTAGACACGTTCGACTGGGAAATGGCGCAAATCCAGTTAAATATTTTAGATGAAACCCTGCAGGCGGGGGTTGAAGGTTTAAACTATGCGGCAGATAAAGGATTGGCCATGGTCATCATGGAACCTTTAAGAGGCGGCTTCATGCTCAATAATGTACCCGAAGAGGTATACGATTTAATTAACCAATATCCAGAAAAACGCTCTCTTGTAGAGTGGTGTTTCCGATGGCTCTATAATATGCCTGAAGTATCCGTTATTTTAAGTGGAACAAGTAATTTGGAACAGTTAAAAGATAATTTGAGAATCTTTAATGATTCCGCATCGAATGTTATGTCAGAACAGGATCAAAATCTCATTAAAAAGATAAGAGGGATTTTTGAGTCGAAGAATAGCATTGGTTGTACAGGTTGCAGATATTGTATGCCCTGTCCCCAAGGTGTCAGCATTCCTGAAATATTCCGTCTCTATAATAGTAACCAGCTTATGAAATCCCATTGGGTTGACAAAGGGGTCTATCGTATTAGTTTATTGCCTTCAGGTTCTGGTGCAGATCAGTGTATATCTTGCGAACTTTGTATGAAGCAATGCCCACAGGGTCTAAATATACCCTTCTTACTTAAAAAAGTTCACGAGGAATTTACGGCTCAACCTTGATTCACAATTCCCAGAGTATTGGTTACATATCAAAGTCTGCGATGTTGATATTTTCTAAGAGTTGGCTTATATTGTTTACTGACAAAAGGCTCTCTCCGTAGTTTGGAGGAAGCCTTTTTCTATCTAGTTTTGTGTAAGATACAAATTCATCTAGGATTGGATGGTAGTAATAAGAACAAATAACAAAATGTATTCACCAAAAATTACTGTTAGTGGGATGATGATGGACCAAAAATGATAATTTAAGTCGAGTTAATGTATAAAAAATTGCCATCATTCTAATACTATTTTCAAAAAAACGGTAATGGTGGTTATTAAATGCCAAAGTATTTAATTTATCCTTTATATCTAGCAGTATTTGCAGTGATTTTATGCGTTTGTGTTCCAAGAAAGGATATTCAGCGCTTGTCGATTCACGGAATTATCTTTGGTGGCGTTTTTGAAGTTATACTTCATATGTTTGGAAAATTAACTGGGTTATATGGATGGTATGCCCATGGCCCACTCGGATATATGGGTATTCAAATTTTTTCGCCTGTGTCCTGGGGGATTTTTTATATTTTATATTTTTACTTCATACCAAAATACAAACCTTTGAACTACATTTATATGGTAGCTGCCGTAATTTTTAGCATTCTATACACAAACCTTGTTATAAGTTTGGGAGTCTTTTATTGTTATGACAGATTCTTCGTTCCCTTGATTGCGTTTATATTTTGGTTTTCAGTAGCTACATGGGGTTATTATAGGTTAAGTAATTTCATTGAAATGAAAGAAAATAACAATAGCTAAGACATTATGTCCTATGACCACTGGTTGTAGGGTATTTTTTTACCAGGAATATGTTCCCACGAGCCCTTGCTCATTAAATTCAAAAGTGGACTAAAGAGCAAATAACACTATGATCGGAACTCAAGCCCTAATTTGGTAATATTTTCTCTAGGTAGCGTATGAATTTTTGCTTATAAGGGTTATCGGTATCATGGAGGAGAATATTTACCTATTAACCAAATTTCTCGGAAATCAAATATTAAATTGCTAAAGGAAATATTGTAGAAATGAAGAATATATAAAAGAATCAAGAAATAGAGATGGGTGAAATGGTTGAAAAAAATATTTACATTAGTAGTTATCGTCATGTGTATACTGGCATCACCTCGAATTTTGCTAGCTACAACGTCCGAGAATAGTGAAACTATATCAGGTGTTACTAAGACAGTTGGAGTAGTAACAGCGTCTGCGCTTAATTTACGTAAGACAGATGTGTCTACCTCGACAGTACTTACAACCATTCCTAAAAACACTCAAGTTGATGTAATTTCTAAAAACGCCAATAATTGGTACAACGTAAAGTACAATGGTCAAACTGGTTGGGTTTCGGGAGCCTATCTAATAGTTAAAACGGTTACTGATACTTCATCAGAAATCACACCAGATACGAGTTCCGGGAACAGTGAAACTATATCAGGTGTTACTAAGACAGTTGGGATAGTAACAGCATCAGCACTTAATTTACGTAAAACAGATGTAACCACCTCAGCAGTACTTACTACTATTCCTAAAAACACTCAAATTGATGTTATTTCTAAAAACGCTAATAATTGGTATAACGTGAAATACAATGGTCAAAATGGATGGGTATCCGGATTATACCTAACAGTGAAGACTGTCACGGATACAACCTCCGTGACAGAAGTTTCACGCTCAGATAGTTCAAAACTTGTGGACGATGCCCTAAGCTTAATAGGAGTTCCCTACGTTTTTGGAGGAAACAGTCGTAGTGGGTTTGATTGCTCAGGTTATACCCAATACGTATTTAAGGGTGTAGGTATTTCTTTACCAAGAACCGCTGCAGAACAATTTAAATTGGGAGTCTCAGTGAACCGGGAGCAACTACAAGCAGGTGATTTGGTATTCTTTTCAACATATGCTCCGGGAGCATCCCATGTAGGTATTTATATCGGTGGCGGAAGTTTTATTGCAGCTGATTCAAATAAAGGCATTTGTATTTCAAAACTTGATGATGCTTACTATACTAGTTGTTACCTTGGTGCTCGTCGAATAAGGTTAAACTAAAGTTCATTTCTAAAGTACTTTATTATAGCTGGGGAAATAAACAGCAAAAACGAATTTCATGTTTTAGACATAATTTAAAATAGGGATTGAGTGGTTTTTGGCCCCTGCCTGATGATGGCGGGGGTTCTTTTGTGTATTGAATTTACGTAACGAAAATTATTGAAATCTAGCAAAATGATATATTGATGTTTTTCGATGTGAAGCATATACTTAACATATCGAAAATATTAGATTTGAGGTATTGAAATGAGCACACGAAATCAATACGAAAGGAACGCAAAAGTATTTAAAGCACTTGGCGATTCGAACCGTCTAATGATTATTGAAATGCTTCAAAGTGGTGAACGATGCGCTTGCGAAATTTTAGAAGGGCTCCATATAGGACAATCCACATTATCGCACCATATGAAAATACTTATTGAATCTGGGATTGTGGCAGGCCGCCCGGAGGGAAAGTGGATGTATTATTCATTGAGTCAAGAAGGATGCGAAGCGGCTAAAAATCTCCTTGATGATCTAACGAGGATAAAAGACAATGGCAATAGGGTAGAAAACAAATGTGAATTGTCCTTACATTCCTTGAGAACATAGGGAAGAGTGGGACCTTGGAGACCCGGGAGTAAGGGTGACGATGAGCTCTTGTGAGAATGCTAGAAAAATGGAAGGCAAGAACTAAGACTTCATGCAATGGATATCTAAGAATAAATAATAGGTCTAAATTAGAAAAGGAGTACGTGTATGTTGGATATCGTTTTGAGTAGGGAAATTAAGATTAACCCAACCTCAAGTCAATTAACAACCCAGGACATTTTAGGAGCTTGGAAGGCCAGGTGGGGAATCAATCGAATGAATTATAAAGTTGAGCCGGGACTTTATCGGTTGGGTAATCCTGACTCAAATGCTCCAGTACTGGTAACAGCTAATTATAAGATGACCTTTGATGCTCTGAGAAAAGAATTGACTAATTTTAATGCCTGGATTCTAGTGCTGGATACGAAGGGGGTTAATGTTTGGTGTGCCGCAGGCAAGGGTACATTTGGAACAACTGAACTTCTAAATCGCCTTGCGGTGGTTCAATTAGATAATGTTGTATCTCATAAAACCTTAATCCTGCCTCAATTAGGAGCATCGGGTGTCTGTGCACATGACATCCAAAAGTTTTCTGGTTTTAAAGTTGTCTATGGACCAGTGAGAGCAAAGGATATCAAAGAGTTTATTCAATCAGGGATGAAAGCCACAGATGAAATGCGGACTGTTACGTTTAGTGCTTATGATCGGCTTGTATTAACTCCTATTGAACTAGTAAGTACTTTTAGAATTTCACTCATGATTTTTGGAGTTCTCTTTCTATTGAATCTTATAGGCGTTGGTCCTTTTGGCGCCGTAGATTTTTACGCTTACGTTGGTGCCGTAATTATCGGAAGTGTGCTTACTCCGGTATTGTTACCCTGGATACCCGGACGAGCTTTCGCATGGAAAGGCTGGTTTCTGGGATTTATCTGGGTTATTGTCAATTTTCTGATGGGATGGTCATCTTCGTCTGAATATAGCGTCTTAAAGGCTCTGGGTTATCTACTGATATTACCTCCAGTATCCGCCTACTTAGCAATGAATTTTACTGGCTCATCAACGTATACTTCATTTTCCGGAGTCTTGAAGGAGATGAAGATAGCCATTCCTGCGATGATCATTTCGATCGCTCTAGGAGCAATTCTGATTTTGGTTAACAGTTTTATTTAGCTTAAAGAGGTGTCGGCGATGAAACACAGATATTTAAAAAATGTTTCTACATTGAGAATGGACTCTAATAAATGTACGGGCTGTGGAATGTGTCTGGAAGTTTGCCCGCATCATGTTTTTGTTATGAGTAAAGGCAAATCGATAATCGAGGATAAGGATCGTTGTATTGAATGCGGTGCGTGTGTTAAGAACTGCCCGCTTAAAGTATTGGAAGTTAAGCCTGGAGTAGGTTGTGCCGCTGCCATCATTAAGGGATGGTTAACCGGAACTGAACCAAGCTGCGATTGCTCAGATGGCAGCTGTTGCTGATTTTTGATTATACTATAACGTAATTACTAGATGGCTTAAACGCTTTGTTGTTGATGCTTCAGTTAAAAGTCAGTTGTTATAAGCATAGACGTGCAGAATTATATTGATGAATAAAGGATACAATAACTGTATTTGATATGTTTAGGAGGATTTATATGGGAGCAGTAACTATCGATCTAAACAGGACACTTTTCGACCTTACTGAGCAATATCCTGAGCTTATTCAAATTTTTTTAGAAATTGGTCTGGAGGGTGTTATTCATCCAGAAATGCGCAGAACGGGTGGTAAAATAATGCCAGTCATAGAAGGCTTAAAGCAACACGGTGTAGCCTTGGAGGACGCAGTAAAAACATTGACTGAAAAAGGTTTTAACGTTTCTTATTAATGTTATACCCTTCACAGTGAATCAACGCTTGGTGGATCTGTTCAACGGCGCGGGAATACCTTCGGTATGCTGATTAGAGCGACCTCGTATTTTCAAAATACAATATTACAATATATGGAATAAGAACCAATCATATTGTACTCTCAATGTGTAGGGGTATTATGAGTATCTAATGACAAAATCGCTTCTAGATGGAGAAATCGAATGTATAAGTTATTGGCTGGACTTTCCCTATGAGATAAAAAGCGCTATAAGAAAATGACTCGGGAAGACAGAAACTATGCCGAACTTGTTTTTGATTATCCCTATAAATACAAGACCTGCTGAGTAAACTCTGCGGGTCTTGCTCTTTGTGTAAAGTTTGCATTTATTAGAATTACAAATCTGACTACTCAACTAAAATATTTCAGTTTCTACTAATTATTATTAATTTGAAGTAAAAGGCTTTAATGTAAAAAAATTGGGAATATTATAAAAATTATTGCAAAATATCTGTAAAATAGTAACGATTTAATTATAATCTATTCATTCTATTATTATAATTTTGTTATTGTCACCATATCTATAAACCATAGACACGAAGCTTTGGTAATGTTTATCCAACGCTTTAATTATTTGCGGGCAGTTGCCAAAAACTACTTAATCGTCTCAACTTTAAGAAGATAAGTCAAAATTAGCAGCAGTTCATATCGCCTCTATATTTGTTGTTTAACGATCTTGTGCTTGAGGAAAGGTGGAGGTTCATTTTGTCTAGTTTTACACATGTGAAAATGAACGGTGAGTCGGGAGAAATAACATCTTCCATCTGGCTATTATTTAATCCAAAACACCCCGTTGTTCGCCATTATATTTGGAAACTTGTTTTAGCTGAAATTCAAGAAAAGTTATATAGAGAGATACAAACTAGAATTGACACTTCGAAGATTTATATTAGGAATGCTGTTAATAATAGCAAAAATGTACCGGAGACTGTTAATTTGTGGAATGAAGAAATATCTGCTGAAATAGTTCTGTTTAGAGAACTTGTTATGAAACATCCACCTAAAATTTTGATTTCCTTTGGGTCATTTCCATTTGAATTTGTGAGGCGTGCCTTCGAAATTAAACCTGAAAAGGGGCCTAAGTATTGGTGTGCTTCTAAATTAGGAGACGAATTTAGAAAATCGATCAAAGATTTTGATATAGCCAAAACCAATAGGATTCCGTTACTTCGACGCATGGTCGAGAGTGAGAAATTCATTAGTGATCGCTGCTCCGAAGATTATTTTCATTATGTAGGAACTAGGATCGCCCAAATAGTTATTGAAAATAAGGGAAGTTTGAAAGATATCTGGATTGATTAAAATCAATAACATAACAAGTAAACTAATTAGATTTAATAGCTAAATCAATTGTACTTATTTGAAAAATTCTGCTTTATTAATGAATATAGATATGATGAGTTCTTGTCGAAATTAGTTAATGTTTGTATCGAAGTTGATTGTTATTCAATTTACCGTCGTTTGAATTTAGAGATCGTGATTAACGAAAGGTGGTAATTTATATGTGGTACCCAGAACTTAATAAGAAATCTTTAGTTGATAAGATTAAGCGTGAGTCAGGAGAAAAAACGTATCCTATCTGGCTAATATTTAATCCGAAACATCCTGTTGTTAGTAATTACATTTGGGTACCTGTATTAACTGAGATACAAGACAAAATTTTTAGGGAATTACATACAAGAATTAATACCGTCGATATTTACAAAAGGAACATTGTTACTGATATAGATATTATTCCTATGACTGCAAAATGGTGGGATGATAAGGTGAATGTCGAAATTAATAACTTCAGAGATATCGCGCTTGAGTATAATCCTAAAATTATTATTTCTTTTGGTGCCTTTCCATACGAATTTTTAAGACGTGTCTACGGAATTGAACCAGAAAAGGGCCCCAAATCATGGACGAATTCTAATTTGGAAGTCGAATTCGAGAAATCAATTAAGAGCTTCGACATTAACAAAACGAATACGATTCCATTGCTTCGCCGCATGTCCTCAACGAGGAAATATAAAGAAGAACAAAATCAAAATTACTTTGAAAAATACATCCATTATGTCAGTACGAAAATAGCTGCAAAGATTATTGAAAACAAGAACTATTTAAATATATGGATCTGGATATGGTTCTGGATCTGGATTATGGATCTGGATTTGGACATGGTTATGGATATAGTCGTATAGCTATTTGAAGTTAAAGCCATTGGTATTTTATCGATGGCTTTAACTGTGTCCATTAAACCCAAATCTAAATAATCCAATCGTAAGAGTTCCTCTTCTACAAATGGGAGTGACTCCCATACCTTGCTTCGGTGGGGGGAGAGTCTATCCTTCTGCGCGATAGCATTTGTTATGGGCTTGGCGCTTTCGTCACCGAGCCCCGATGTTCAGCTTTAGCTGAACGAGTTCACTTTTAAATGATTTGAACTTTAACTAGAGGATCAAATTTTGTATATTGGCTAATGAATTATTCAAACTTTGGTGGATTAAATAAGTATATCCTCTAAATAAGATATACTCACTGATTATTTATTATATTCAGACTAATAAAAATTTAACATGAAGTCAATCGTTAGTTACTGGCAGTAATGCCCAAAGATAAATTTATTGAATATTAGGAATATATAATCTTTATAATACCTCATAGGCTATCAAAATTGTATCTACCAGTATTAAACATTATATGATAAGGCAATTTGCTGCATAAGTAACTAGATAGATAACAATATGTTATCTGAATTTGTCGATTAGAATGATTTGGAATTAAGTAAAGGCAATTACACGATACGGCGTTATATAAATAGTACGATTTATCGGATAACACGTTAAGTACTTAAAATGCGATGATTACGTTTGATAATTGTGGCCATAACTAATGACTATAGACAGTGAGCTTGTCCAGATGATAACCTTAAATTCAAGCAATAATAATCATACTTTAGTAACAGCAGGACACCTTAATAATAATGGAGGGAAGTGAAAAAAAACGTTTGTGCAATATTTCATAATGTATAGGAGTCAGAAGTGAGGCCATTTCAAGTATCCCTTTAATTGTTTAAGCTCAATGAAGGAGGGAAAAAAGATTATGATGAAAAGAATTTACCACTCCATTATGCAAGCTTCAAGGGCGCATGCTCAGTGGGAGATTGAAACTACTTCAAACATTGTAAAAAATCGAAAAATGTTATTGGCACTATTCATTATGACCCTGCCTCTGATCATACCGGCAGTGGCCCAGGCTGCATCCCTTCCAAGTGTTATCGGTGGAAAATCAGCATATGGACCTTCCTTTTTCTCAGCCCATATGTTTTATGGTTCAATAGCAATCGGTGTCATAGCTGGTTTAGTCACAGGCTGCATTGGGGCAGGCGGAGGTTTTGTCATTACCCCAGCACTGATGAGCTTAGGAGTTAAGGGTATACTATCCGTTGGTACAGATATGTTCCACATCTTCGCCAAAGCAATTATGGGCACCACCCTTCACAAGAAAATGGGTAATGTTCATGCGGGTTTGGCCTTAGCCTTCCTGATAGGTTCTGGAATTGGGGTTACAGGAGGTGGAATTATAAATAGAGCTTTGTATAATTTTAACCCCATAATGAGTGATTTTGCAATAAGTACGGTTTATGCAGTTCTATTAGGATTCTTAGGTGTCTTCGCTCTTTACGATTATTTTAAATCTAGAAAAAGTGAATCCGAATCAAAGGATGGCGGTCATGAGACATTGACAATAATGGCCGAAAAAATGCAAACTATTAACCTTGCTCCCATGATTAAATTTGATGAAAATATAATCCCAGGCGGGAGGAAAATATCCGGAGTGTTTGTAGCGATTTGTGGGGCCATTGCTGGACTATTAGCAGCCATTTTGGGCGTTGGTGGCGGTTTCATTACTTTCCCGATGTTTGTATATGGACTGGGGATTTCAGCCTATACAACCGTGGGCACGGATATATTCCAGATTATTTTTACAGCTGGTTATGGTTCCATTGCACAATACGCATTCTACGGATATGTATTCTATACACTAGCTATGGGCTGTTTATTAGGATCACTATTCGGCGTTCAAATAGGTGCGATTACCACGAAGGTTGTTTCTGGATCAAAAATTAAGGCATTCTATGCGATCGCGATATTAGCTGGTTTTATCAACAGAATCTTTGCCATACCAGAAAAGTTAAGTCAAATGGGCTTTATTACCTTAACTGCTTCAACAGGTGCACTGATCACAAATATAGGAGTATGGATATTCTTTGGTTTGGTAGCTATCTTTGCTTTCTGGATCATCGGTACATTTATACTAAACGTACCAAAGCTACGAGCCGAGTATGTTGATCAACATGATGGCAAGGTAACTGAAGGAGGTGTTACCAGATGATTAAAAACAAAAAGGCTTTAGTCATCGGCCTAGTATTATTGTTTAGTTTTATCCTGTGCTATGTTGGCATGATGTCACCGAACTTCGGTAACGGCAGGAATGGGTTGAATTACGCGGATGATATGTTTAACTCTTTCTCCAAAGGTTCCTCTAACTTTATTAAGGAGAGCACAAAAGTTGCTCAATCACAAAATGGGATTAATGTTAATCTTACAATTAAGGCATCGTCAGCTGCGGAAGCAGTAAAATGGGGCAAATTGTACAGTAGTGCCGGTGCAATTGTAAATGTGAAGGGCTCCTCGCTGACTATAAATGGAGATTTGGGCAAAATACTCAACTCAGTCGTGATTGACAGCGACTCAATGTACAACAATAATGGTAAAGCAGTAGAAAAAAGGTATGGTTACGCAGCGCGTGAAGCAACAAATGACTGGAACAATTCTTTAAAGAAAATTGACAGTGCACTAAAATCGAAATCAATGTTTAAAGAAGAAGCTGCTTTGACTAAAGTTGTTCAAAAAGCTCTTGAACCCGGATACAATTACTACGGTGTTGAAGTGAAAAAAGTAAGTGAGAATAAAGTTAGTCTCGCCTTACTGCTCCTCTTCTATCTTCTTTACACCGTATGGTATGGGTTCGGACTCTTCTATTTCTTTGAGGGCTTGGGCATTAGTGCTTCTAAATCCCACAAGAAGGCTGAAGCAAATTAAACTATAACCGTTCAACAAAACTAAACCTTTGAGACTCAATTAAAAAATACTATTCGATTTTAACCGGTCATCAGTCAATTACCTTTATAGTAGGGCTTGATTCTTAATATTCATAGAGTTTAGATATTATATGCATTAAAGATGTCAGGGAGAACAAAATTCTCATAATTATCGTGGATTTTGGGCTCCCTGATTACCCACCAAAGAATTAAACAATTAGCGTGTGATTTTCGCATACGACGTGAATGGACATTAGCACCATGTAATATGGGTATAGGCTTCAGCCGAAAGCACCCGATCAATACAGTTTAACTTATCTACCATATAATAATCTGTTTAGTCCTATGTTTACAATGATAAAAATAATGTAAATGCACCTAGGAGGTTTTGACTATGGGCATAATCATTGACATTAAAACTAAAGAAGAGATTAATTTGCCAATAAAACAATCTAAGTTTGTAAAGGTCTCCGATGTTGTAATAACATTTTTACGCATAGCATTAATTGTTGCTTTCTGTTTAAATACTTTGTACACCTAAACTAATCCGATTCAATAGAAACATGAAACGCACATTAACTAACTTTTTGTATTATTGCATAATACTATATCGCTTCTCCGCCAGAGTCTCCTCACTTCCTATTGACTTGACAATCAAGGGCTCGGCGAAACGTACCTTTGATCATCAAGTCAATAGGAAGTACACACGCTGGCGGTGGAAAACCATTGATCAAACTTAATTTTTTATATGGACACTTCCATTAAAACGTGTAAAACTAAGGAACAAACGAAAGCGTCGAACAGTTCGGCAGTTATTTAGGTTTTAATGAATACGCTTTCTATCCGGATAGAAACTTTATGGGTCATAACAGCTGTAGTCTTTGAATATATTCTGCCAACGTTTCTTTGGCTTTTGGCAATCATACGCGGGTTTAAGCAGGAGCGACTTGCATGAGGCGAAAATAAATGACATTAATTTCATGACGCGTATAGTTTCTATAATCATCACCGGATGCTGGAGCCGGAAGGACGTAGAAAATTTGGCAGTAACAACAGTTCTGGGGTTCGACCGGGTTACACTAAACGGTAAATATCAATATGAAATTTCCGCGAGAATTTTTCCAAGCGGAAAGAAACTGCCAGGTGCTTCGGGAGATAGCGGGGGAGCAGGTTCCCGCGGTTGTTCAAATGATATCTGTTCAAATAGAAGGATGAAATTTGTCAGGCTAATTTGCTAATAACCTTCTTCGCCTTAAATAATTGAAGAGGACTAAAAGCCACCCCACACCAAGGGCGGCTTTTAGCCCTCTTCATGTCCTGAGACAATCAACACAATGCGATAGACAAATATAATCACGAACATATTGATTTTCTATAGACATTGTATTGTTTCCAGTGTTAACATTTAGCTAAGTAATTTAAAGACATTTTTCACAAGCTGAAAGGTTTGTATATGAAATGAGAGATCTAAAACTATTGACAATATCATCAAAGCATTAAGCAAATAAAAAAAGCATCCGCGAAGACTGCTAAAAATGTGACTAAGAAAATTATAACATTGTATACTCCCAGGCATGCAGCAACTAAAAAGTCTTTAAACGATATGTTTATACCTTAATGTTATGGCAATAAGTACCAACATTTCTTAATACTCCTCAATGTTATTAGTGATTTCAAAATTAAGAATTAAAGAGAGGTGGCAAGGACTTTAAAAGAGCAAAAACTCGGTTTTACACGGAGTTTTTGCTCTTTTGCTATTCACTGGGTAATTTGACGCGTATTCTATAACGCCTATTTAGGCTATTGGCAATGTAGAATTTCACTTCGAGGATCGCCTGTTCAAGCGTTGATGATCTTATTAATTAATACCGGTAAATTAGGCAGGAATCCCCAAATAGCTATTGAAATAGTTCGTATCATCATATCTGTATAAAGTAAACTTGACTGCGAGGTGGGTATCTTTCAATGGTATATTAAGGCAATACTAAGCTCCTTTAAAACTTAATCCAGACAAAATACAAGAGGGTGAGACAGTGAGGGATATGAAAAACGAGATATTTGTTGAAGTTTTGAATGGAATTATGGAAAATCCCTACATTGGGATCATTATTGTTGATACCGAGGGTTGCATTAAAATAGTTAACAAAACCTATCTCGGAATACTAAACATGACGGAAAATGATGTATTGAATAGGCACATCTTAGAGATCATACCTCACTCCAAACTTCCGGAAGTATTAAAAACCAGAGAGGTTCAACTTCCTAATTATTGGACGGCAAAAGGGCAGGATCCCGTTGTTTTTCGAACGCCCCTATATTCGGAAGGGAAATTAATTGGGGCCATGGAGCAAAGCCTTGTCTACCTAGAAAGGGAAATTGCAGCTTGCAAAGAAGTAAGCGGTAGTATCTACAGTGCTAAATATTGTTTCGAAAATATTGTCGGAAGAGATGAAAATCTGCGCAGAATCAAGACTTTGGCTCTGCGAGCATCGAGAACTCGTTCAACGGTTTTAATCATGGGAGAAAGTGGTACCGGCAAGGAACTTTTTGCCAATGCCATTCATAAAGCCGGTCCGCGTACAAATTATCCCTTTGTCAGAGTCAATTGTGCGGCACTACCCGATAATCTTTTAGAATCAGAACTATTTGGTTATGAAGAAGGGGCATTTACCGGAGCTCGCAAGGGAGGTAAGCCAGGCAAATTTGAAATAGCCAATCACGGTACGATTTTCCTTGACGAAATTGGAGATATGCCACTGGCAATGCAAGCTAAGTTGTTGATTGTCTTGCAGGAACGTGAAGTAGAACGAGTTGGAGGTACAAAACCCATTCGAGTCGACGTTCAGGTTATTGCAGCTACCAACCGAAACTTAGAGCAAATGGTTAAAATAGGTAAATTCCGGGCAGATCTCTATTACCGCTTGAATGTTTTAACTTTAAATATTCCGTCCCTGCGCGAAAGACCAAAAGATATTACTCTTTTGGTCAATTATCTCTTACCTAAATTAAACCAACGCCTGCATACCTGGGTCGAGAAAATATCTCAGGAAGCCATTCTGCTTCTTAGTAATTATGATTGGCCGGGAAATGTGCGGGAATTGGAAAATTTACTGGAAAGAGCCATTAATTTAGCGGATTTTAATCAAGACTCTTGTCTTACCCCGCAATACTTTCCTTCGTTACTGAGACCGGCTGGGCAACTAAAACCAGCCACTCAGCCGGTTGAGATCGAGATAAGGGAGAGTGTCGACAATTTAGAGGAAGCAATTGGAAAAATAGAGGTTGAAACCATACGGCGAGTTTTGCAGAAAACTCATAATAATAAAGCTCAAACTGCTAAAATTCTAGGGTTAAATAAATCGGTCTTATATCGAAAACTAAAAAAATATAATTTTATGGCTTGATTTGTGAAATCTTTCTCCACGTTAGAAATTAATCCGGCCCAAAACCGTCCCAAAATTAAACTCATAGTCTCATTTTGTAACCCTAAAATTAAAAAAAAGGTCTCATTTTGCACCTAATAGATTTGATTTCAAACAAATAAGGGAGCTATAAATTCCAGAAAGCCGATAGAAAAGGAATTTTGATAAAAAGAATTCCCCACAGGTTTGTTGGCATACTTATTGCTTAAAGATAAATAGCAACGAGCTAAGGAGGTGGGGAGGAAATACCTCGGAACTACTTAGATGTGGAAAAGGCTTTATTTTACCAGAAGTAAAGGAGATGGCAGACATGGAAATCAAAAAAATAGGAGTATTAGGTGCTGGCACCATGGGTGCAGGAATTGCTCAAGTATGCATACAAGCAGGTTATAATGTTATTTTAATAGATATCGTACCAGGAATTGTAGATAAGGCACTCGTCAGTTTAGATAAAGCTTGGGCCAAGGCTATAGAAAAAGGTAAGGCGACTGCTGAAGCCGTGGCTAATTATAAGACCCTCGTTACTATCAGTACAGACGTCAATGATTTTAAAGATGTAGACCTGGTCATCGAGGCAATTGTAGAAAATATTGATGTTAAGAAAAAAGCTCATAAACAACTCGCCGAAATTTGCAAACCTGAAGCTATTTTAGCGAGCAACACTTCAGCACTGAGTATTACTGAGATTGCTGCTGCTACTAACCGTCCAGATAAATTCGTTGGAATGCATTTCTTCAATCCGGTAGTCATGATGAAATTAGTGGAAGTTATTCCAGGCATCGTGACTGCTGATGAAACAGCCCAAACTGTCCTTGAAGTTGCCAAGAAAATTGGCAAAGACCCTGTATTAGCCAAAGAAAGTCCCGGATTCATTGTTAACCGCATCCTGGTTCCTTATATGAATGAAGCCGCAAACGTTTATCAAGAAGGTATCGCTTCATTAGAAGAGATTGATAAGGCTATGAAACTGGGTGCCGGAATGCCCATGGGACCTTTGGCGCTGGCAGATATGGTCGGAATCGATATCGTCTTGGCTGTTTGTGAATTTTTTTACAATGAATTTAGCGATTCTAAATATCGTCCTTCACTGGCATTCAAACAAAAAGTTCGTGCAGGACAACTTGGGCGGAAAACCGGCAAAGGGTTTTATGATTACAGCAACTAAAGGAAAAACGATAGGTAAATAATTCCTTATCTGATTTGTTACTGATGGAAGGGAGGTAAAATTATGGAATTTAAAAATATAATCTTAGAAAAAGAAGATTATCTAGCCATACTCTCTATTAACCGTCCTAAAGCAATGAATGCTCTTAACGCCGATACCTTGTATGAACTAGAAGCAGCGGTAAAAGAGGTAAAGGACGATAGCGATATCAAGGTGATGATTATAACCGGAACAGGAGAAAAATCATTTGTAGCCGGAGCCGATATCACGTTTATGTTGCCATTTACACCTATCGAAGGCAGATTTTTTTCCGATGTAGGAGAACGGGTAATGCGGCAAGTAGAATTACTAGAAAAGCCTGTAATTGCAGCCATCAACGGCTTTGCTCTCGGAGGAGGGTGTGAGCTGGCCATGTCTTGCGACATCAGACTAGCCTCAGAAAATGCGGTTTTTGGGCAACCTGAAGTAGGCCTTGGCGTCATACCCGGCTTTGGAGGAACACAGCGCCTTCCTCGTTTAACTGGTGAAGGACGTGCCAAAGAACTAACCTTTACAGGCGATATAATAAATGCCGAAGAAGCCTACCGCATTGGTTTAGTAAACCATGTTTATCCCCTTGATCAATTAATTGATGAAGCCAAAAAATTAGCAAAAAAAATTGCCAGCAAGGCACCATTAGCGGTTGGTTATGCCAAATACGCTATAAACAAGGGCTTACAAGCTGACATTGATACGGCTATGGGCATTGAGTCTGATATGTTTGGCATATGCTGCGCAACTTCTGATAAAGCTGAAGGTATGGGCGCTTTTGTCGAAAAGAGAAAACCAAAGTTTGAGGGCAAGTAACTAAATAATTAAGTGTACTAAGTGTACGACGTTCTTTATCTCTCCTTAATTGCTTGATTTAGCAGATACAAGCCGAAAAATGTTACCAGGGCACCGTTGGCAGTTGAACTAGGCCTAGCTAAGCATTATCAAAGCTTGCAGGTTAACAGTGACGCTGCTGTGGGCGTTGAGTCTGAATTTGGTTTGTGTAATGACAAATCCGGAAAAATTCCTAAAAACAGACCAGGGCACCGTTAACAGTTGAACTAGGCCTAGCTAAGCATTATCAAAGCTTGCAGGTTAACAGTGACGCTGTTATGGGCGTTGAGTCTGATATTTGACAAAGGCCAAAAAGGAGGGATGAATTTGGATTATAAAAGTGAATATCTGAACAAACTAGTTTCTGCTGATGAAGCGGTCAAGGTTGTCAAGTCCGGAGATCTTGTTCATTATGGCGAATTTATGATGGCTTCACATATTTTAGATGCCGCCTTAGCCAAACGAAAAGATGAGTTGGAAGGGGTAAACATTCGAACAGTGACCTGTCCTTTTATGCCTCAAACCGTTATAAATGATCCGGAAAGGAAACATTTTATTTACAATGACTGGCATTTCAGCGGCACCAGCAGAAAACTTCATGATAAAAATTTATGCAACTATATTCCCCTGAATTATCACGAAGGTCCCAGTATTTTTGATCGGGGATGGGTGCCTGTTGACGTTGCTTTAATCAAGGCTACTCCACCCGATCAGCATGGTTTTGTGAACGTAGGCACTTCTAATTCCATTACTCATGCCTTCTGTGATGCTGCCAAAATAGTTGTCGCCGAGATCAATGAATCTGTACCGAGATGTTTAGGCGGCACAAGAGAAACCTTGCATGTTTCCGAAATTGACTACTTTGTGGAAGGCGACAATCGCCCCCTTATACAGCTTCCTGAAACTCCTATATCCGATGTAGATAAGGCGATCGCTCAAATTGTCTTGGAACAAATCGAAGATGGTGCCTGCCTGCAGTTAGGAATCGGGGCTATGCCCAATGTTGTCGGCGCAATGATTGCCCGGTCAGACCTCAAAGACTTAGGCGTTCATACCGAAATGCTGGTCGATTCATTCGTAGATATGTACGAAGCCGGAAGGATTACGGGTCTGCGCAAACAGCTCGACAAGGGAAAAATGGTCTATACCTTTGCCATGGGAACCAATAAACTCTATGATTTTCTGAATAGCAACCCGATTTGTGCAAGTTATCCCGTCGATTATACCAATGATCCGGATGTAATTTGCCAAAATGACAACATGATTTGCATTAATAATGCGATTGAAGTTGATCTTTACGGACAGGCTGCTTCAGAAACATCAGGTATACGACAGATATCCGGAACCGGTGGTCAGTTAGACTTTATCTATGGATCGTTTAAATCTAAAGGAGGGAAAGGCCTGATCTGTCTATCCTCTACCTTCCGCGACAAAGAAGGCTGCCTCCAATCCCGTATTAAACCAACCCTTAGCCTGGGATCGATGGTTACTGTTCCCAGAAGCATAAATTATTATGTTATCACAGAATACGGTATTGCCATGTTGAAGGGAAAAAGCACGTGGCAAAGAGCTGAAGCCTTGATAAGTATTGCTCATCCTGACTTCCGTGAAGAACTTATCAAAGAGGCTGATGCCCAAAAAATTTGGGTTAGATCAAATAAGATAAGTTAGCCTTCCGCTTAAATTTAAGAAAAGCAAAAAGGGAGATGGTTTAAATGGCAATCGAAGCTAATGAAGTAGTACTGGTTAGTGCCTGCAGAACACCGATCGGAGATTATGGCGGTTCTCTTAAACCTGTACCGGCCAATGAATTGACCAAAGTAGTTGCTACCGAAGCGATTAAGCGGGCGGGAATTGAGCCGAAACAAGTGGACGAAATCGTGGCCGGAATGTGCTTAGGTCATGGCAATGGTTCCTGCCCGCCGCGTATCGTGGCCATGCAAATTGGTATGGATCCTAAATCAAGTGCTTGCATGGTTAATCAAAATTGCGCCTCAGCTATGAGAGCTTTGGAGATTGCAGCTATGAAACTCCAACTGGGTAAATATGACATTGCCTTGGTAACCGGTACGGAAAGTATGAGCAACATCCCTTATATTGACCCGACAGCTAGATGGGGAGCCAGAATGGGCGATGTCAAACTCATGGATGCCATGCTTGCCGATGGGCTGGTATGCCAATTAGCCGGTTCCCACATGGGGGTTACAGCTGAAAATATTGCAGAAATGTATGGCATTACGCGGGAAGAATGTGACCAGCTGGCCCTTATAAGCCATCGCAGAGCAGTTAGGGCTATTGATGAAGGCCGCTTCAATAGAGAGATTGTTCCTGTACCGGTTAAAGAAAGAAAGAAAGAGTACCTCTTCTCTCAAGATGAACATCCCATTCGGGATGCCAGTCTCGAAAGTATGGCTAAGTTAAAACCAGCCTTTAAAAAAGACGGAGTGGTAACCGCTGCCAATGCTTCCGGTCTTAACGATGCTGCTGCTGCCGCAGTTTTAATGACAAAGCAAAAAGCAAAAGAATTGGGACTCAAACCGCTGATGAAACTGATTAATATCTGTGATGAAGGTGTGGAAGCCCGCGTTATGGGTTTAGGACCGGCGGTTGCCATTCCCAGATGTTTACGCGAGGCAGGTATGAATTATGGAGATGTCGACTACTGGGAAATCAACGAAGCCTTTGCAGCCCAAGTACTTGGCGTTGGCCGGAAACTGAAAGAAGATTCAGGCATTGACATGAATATAGGCACTATCGAGCAAGATGGCAATGTTAACAACAATGGTTCAGGAATTGCCTTGGGACACCCGGTAGGTTGTACCGGACTGCGCATCATCGTCAGCCTGTATTATGAACTGGAACGGCTTGGAAAGACAGTTGGCGGCGCTTCCCTTTGCGTTGGCGGCGGTGCATCTTTGGCCTCCTTGTGGACAAGAGATGTGTAGCTAAAGTTTAGCGTTCTATCCGAATTAAGCGTAGGTGATGGCTTTTGCTTTATCGTAGCCTCATCGTCAAGCTTTATCAATCATATGTAAGATAAATGAATTGGCGATAATAAATTGAAGTGGAGGAACGTAAACATGGCTTCTAATTTTGCCATAAATAATATTCGGGATTTCGAATTTATAATACAAGAGTGGCTTCCGACGGAGGGGGTTTTTAACTACCCGCAATTTGCTGATTATTATTCCAGAGATGATGTAAAATCAGTCCTCGAACCCATTTTAAAGATGTGCAAAATAGTGATTGAACCGACAAATGATGAAAACGAGACTCACCCAGTAACCTATGCTGACGGCAAGGTGACCACTCCGCCGAGTTATGGGACTCTTTTCCGCAAACTGCAGGAAGAGGGCTGGGGCACCAGCAATATTGATGAATCCCCCGATGCCATGGTTATGCCGGAAATGATCAATGCGGCTGTTTGGGAAATGATTTGTGCAGCTAATCCTGCTTTTATGCCCTATGTTATGCTGACAACCGGATCGGCCAATCTGATTCAATCCTATGGCGATGAAAAATTAAAACATATGTTTCTTCCTAAAATGATGAACGGAACTTGGGCTGGAACCATGTGTCTCACCGAACCCGGTGCCGGTTCAGATGTCGGGGATATCACATCCAAAGCTTATCCAACTGATGACCCTCGAGTTTTTAACATTGTTGGCAATAAACTTTTCATAACCGGTGGGGATAATGACTTTTCGGAAAATATTATCCATCTCTTCCTGGCTCGTATCGAAGGTGCCAAACCGGGCACCGGCGGCATCTCTTTGTTCGTAGTTCCTAAACTGTGGGTTAATGAAGACGGCAGCTTGGAGGACAACGATTTCATCACCACAGGCGTAGAGCACAAAATGGGGCTCCATGGTTCAGTCACTGCCGCTTTATCCGCCGGGGAGAACGGTAAGTGCCGCGGCTGGCTGCTGGGTATTGACCCGCGGGAAAATAACGGTAAGGGCGAAGGCATGGCTCAAATGTTCCAAATGATGAACTTGGCCCGCATGGAAACAGGGCATATGGCTCTATCCTGCATCACTAATGCCTTTGCCAACGCCAGGGATAATGCTAAAGAAAGAGTTCAGGGCCGTTTGCTGACCAATCCTAAAGCGGGCCGTGTAGCTATTATCAATCACGAAGACATCAAACGCACACTGATGATGGGCAAAGCTTACATCGACGCCATGCGGGCTATGATGTATCGGGTTTATCTGGCCTTTGACCAACGGCACCGTGACCCCGATCCTGCAGTAAGGAAAGCAGCCAGCGATCTGATTGAAATTACCACCCCGCTTTGTAAAGCATATCCTTCTGATGAAGGATGGTGGCTTATTGGCGAAGCAATTCAATCTTATGGCGGTTATGGCTTCTGCGAAGAGTATCCTGTATCTCAAATTGCCCGCGACATGAAGATTTACTCCATTTGGGAAGGCACAAACTATATCCAATCCTTAGACTTACTTGGCCGTAAGATGAAAATGAAAGGCGGCTCCGTCTTCAACGCTTGGGTTCAGGAAATGGTTGATTTCTATGAAGCTAATAAGGGTCATGAAAACTTAAGCAAAGAATTTGCTAATTTGGGCAAGGCTCTAAAGGCTTATCAAGAGATGCTTAAATCTCTCAATGAAGTCAGCCAAAGCAATATGAGCATGGTTCCTCTTTATTCCCGCCGCATCCTAACTGCTACCGCCCAATTATATAGCGGTCGTCTGCTTCTTGATCAGGCTGTTTTGGCAGATAAAAAAGCTCAGGAAATCGGACCCAGTCACTTTGATTATAACTTCTACTCCGGTAAAGTCGCTAGTGCCAGATACTACCTGCGTAATGTCGTTCCCAACGTTTGGGCTGTAGCGGAAATAGTCATAGATGGCGATACTTCGGCTATTGATGCGCCAATTGAGGTCTACGAATACTAAGTACTGCTAAAAGTCGGCTAGTTAACAGCCACTTGCACCAACTCTAAGCAAAGTCGATTTTCCGCTAGAAAATCGGCTTTTGCTTTCCCCGGTAATTGCATATGTCTGAAGCCCCCCACTTCTATAAGTGGGGGTGTGTCCTTCGAATACTTCGGATGGGGTAGAGTCCTCCTTCGCCGCTAAGCATTCCTTTTGGAAAAGGCGGCTCGGCAATAATGTTCACTGGACATTATTGTATCTGAAGCCCCGATGTTCAGCTTTAGCTGGACGAGTTCACTAATTCTAAGGAAGTGAGACCATGCTAACGATTGATGAGTATATTGCCAGATTAAAAAAAGCCGACAAACTGGATGAATTCGATTTCTTAAAGCAGTCGGAAAACATGGCTGCTGTCATGAACTACGTAATGTCCTACTTTAACGAATATCTAACTATGGAGACATACGATGCTGAAGTAATTAAGCAAAAACATACTACGAACAAGCTTGGTGAAGAAATCCAAAATAGATACCCAAAGAGTAAAGACTTTATTTTGAACTTTTATCGACAATACAAAATCAAAATAGATAAAGAGGTTGAAAAGTGGACTGAAAATATTTCGTATTTTTCTTTTTTCTATTGTGAGGAAGACTTCTGTTTAGCTGCCAAAAGCTTTTGTAACAGTTATAAGTTTAAGGAGGCAAACATAGAGGAATACGAAAGCGAAATCGCGACGCTCATCGGCGATATCAAACAGTATAAATATGGAAGGACTAAATTTAACTGAGATTCATCTGGATAAAAACATCGTGAAAGTCATAAGAACTTGATTGATGTTGTAGTTTATGATACTCTTTCCTGTAATTCCGTTTGGTTTAACCATTATAACTATAGAGAGGTGGATCAATGGTAAAAATTAATTTAAATTTTGGTTGGCGGATCATCAAAACTGGGATAGCAGTAATGATTTGCATTTGGATTGCTGATTTACTTCACTTTGAATACCCCTTTTATAGTGCAATTGCGGCGGTTATTGCAATGCAAGCGACCATGGCAGATTCTCTTAATCAGGGAATTAATCGCATGAAAGGGACAATAATTGGTGCAATAACAGGGTATCTTTTTGCTCTAATTCCATTCAATAATCCGGTTTTGATAGGTATTGGACTTATTAGTACACTGGCTATCTTAAAAAGGATGCATTGGAACGAAGCTATGAATATTGCCAGTATTGTGTTTATTGCCATAATGGTTAACAATGCCGGACATCCACTCAACTACTCACTGAATCGGATCATCGATACGGCACTTGGGATAGCTGTAGCCTATCTGGTTAATCGGTTTATTTATCCGCCACATTATCAGATTGAGGTAGAACGGTGTTTTCAGGAGACTAGAATTAAAGTCATTAATTTATATCAATGTACGTTTCGTTCTTTGCTGGATCAAAACACTTGTATCACAGGAAATGATGTTCGAGAACTGCGAGAGACCCTTAAAGAAGCCAGAGCATTAGTTGCGAAAAAACGCAAAGACCACGCTTTGAGCAAACTGCAAGATGACTTTCGTTTGAAATATATATCGCCATTAGGTAGGTTGGAAAGTATGAGTGTCGCTATCGAGCAAATATTTTCCTTACGTGAGAAATTAATCCATCCTCTTAGTCCGGAACTTGAGCAAGATTTAACCAATCTTCTGACGAAGAGTTTCTACTTATTATCACTGATTACAGAGCCTAATATGACGATTGCGTACGATTTATTCGGCGAAACGGAGGCTGTTGTAGAAGATATCTATCTGAAGCTAGGTCAAGAAAATTCCAATATATATGCTGATAGCAATAGAGGATATATTTTAGAGTTATTAAACTGGATAAAGGAAGTAACGAAGGCCACCAGAGGTTGTCTGGGAATTTCTCAGGATTTGACTTGAAGCCAAGCTATATAGTCCCCTGTTGCACCATACGGTGAAATGAAAGTTATTGATTTTCTCATGTTTCCCGGGAAACAACATTTGGTAAAGGGACTCAAATCACATGGCATTATAGAAGGTATTACTTAGGAGAGTTTTTCTTGTGGGATTTTTACCGGTTTTATAGGGTAATTCATAGATTAAAGTATAGGTGGTCAAAGTAATGGATGGAAATAATCGTGCAAATGTCACGCGGGGTACACACGTTTTAATAGTTCAAAAACGAGATCAAAGAACGGAAAAATTAACTGAAGGTGTTGTTAAAGACATTCTAACTAATTCGCCTACGCATCCTCATGGAATAAAAGTTCGCCTTGAGAGTGGAATAGTGGGGCGAGTAAAGCGAATTCTTCCTTAAACGTTATGTATAGCTTACTTGTTGGTGCAGTGGTTGGTGATAATTTACATATGCTTATGTTAATCAGGATTATTCAGGGCTCGCAACTGGGCCAATTGTTGCTTCGCTTGCCATCGGTGCATTTTATTGCCTATTACATAAAACCGTCTGTATAACATATCCACAGATATGTTATACAGACGGTTTTTAAATTTAATATCTTTATTTTTGGTTTATAAACTTATGATATTCCTTGGGAATACTTTTAATTCTTATATCATCGTGAACAGTACAGGTACCCGCATCTTTAGCAGTTTCATAATACCAGCACTTATAATTGAGCATGTCGAGCATTTCCTGTAATTCTTTCATCTGCAGAATAACTGAATCACGCTGTGATTTTATAATGGAGAGACGCTCTTCAATAGTGGAATCGCCCTCGATGCAGCAATCCATAAAATGTTTGATGTTTTTGATTGGCATTCCTGTTTTTTTGAGGCATTCAATAATTCTTAACCCGGCCATGTCTTCATCCTTAAACATACGTATTCCGCCACTGGAGCGTTCCACAAATGGAAGCAAGCCTTCTTTATCATAGTACCTTAATGTTGAAGCAGTCACATTAAGCTTCTTTGCTATTTCACCAACCGTATAAATCATTTACATATCCTCCAAAATAACTTGTCATTATGCAAAACGTTATTCAAGAAGTATTCAAGAAGTATTCAAGAAGTATTCAAGAAGTATTCAAGAAGTATTGACTTAAAGTTAACTTTAAGTAGTAGTATTGTATCGAACTTAATAGTCAGAGTGTAACATAAGTACTATTTTGAATCAATGGAGGAAAGCAATTTACGATTTGCAGAAAGGAATAAGACGATGAAAAAACAAACAGCAGGCAGAGATGCCCTTGGATTCTTTGCATCAAAATTTGCGGAATTAAACGATGATGTGCTTTTCGGAGAGGTTTGGTCCCGTGAAGATAAATTATCATTAAGAGATCGCAGTATCATTACAGTAACTGCTCTTATGACAAAAGGGATATTTGACAATTCTCTCAAATATCATATCACCAATGCCAAGACTCAAGGTGTCAGTGCTGAAGAAATGGCAGAAATTATCACTCAACTTGCGTTCTATGCAGGATGGCCTAATGCATGGGCATCGTTTGCCTTGGCGAAGGAAGTATATGCTGAATAATCTCCGAAATGAATTGGAAAGGGTGGTAATAAAATGGATAGAAAAGAATTAGAAAATGTATCTTATTATCCGTTGGGAGAGGAAAATGTAGCATATGCCCCTTATTTTATCGGAAAGAGCTACTTAAGCCTCTTGAATGATAAGGAAGTAGGTATTGCTAATGTTACCTTTGAACCGGGATGTCGTAATAATTGGCATATTCATCATGGTGGCGGACAGATACTGATCTGTGTGGGCGGACATGGCTGGTATCAGGAATATGGGAAAGATGCCCGGCATTTGAAAAGCGGTGATGTAGTGTATATCGCGCCGGAGATCAAACATTGGCATGGAGCTGTGAAGAATGAAGCATTTGCGCATTTATCCTTGTCTGTTCCGACAGAAGGTTCAAGTAATGAATGGCTAGAACCCGTAACGGATAAAGAATATAATAAGTTGAAATAGTGGAGAAATAAGAATATGTGTAAATCACAAGTTGAGTTTATTTAGGAACATGTGATGGGTGAAAACTAGAATAGGAGAAACCAGATGAAAAAAGTTTTATATTATGATTGCTTTTGTGGGATAAGTGGTGATATGAATTTGGGTGCTTTACTGGATTTAGGAGTAGAGGAAGATTACTTAAGACACGAGCTATCTAAACTTAATTTGGATGCTGAATATGAGTTGCAGGTAAAAAAGGCCAATAAAAAAGGAATATCTGGAACTAGAGTGGATGTTTTATTAAACAAAGCAGCACATTTTGATAAACATGAGCACCATCATTATGACCATCACCATCAAGAAGCACCTGCCTGCCATGAGCCTGACAATTACCATACACACCATGAACATAGAAATTTGAAGGATATTGAAACTATAATCATAAACAGCAGTTTGAATAATAGGGTGAAAACATTAAGCATGGCTATTTTTATAAAGGTTGCAGAAGTTGAGGCAAAGGTTCACGGAAAGTCTTTACAGGAAGTACATTTCCATGAGGTTGGGGCGGTTGACTCTATTATTGATATTGTTGGAGCTGCAGTGTGTTTAGATTACTTGAACGTTGATAAAATTATGGCCTCGTCAGTTCAAGTGGGTGGAGGTTTTGTGGAATGCGCTCATGGGATTATTCCAGTTCCTGCTCCGGCAACTGTTGAGATTTTAAAGAATATTCCTGTGAAATCCGGTATAGTGCCTTTTGAAACAACGACGCCGACCGGAGCAGCTATACTGGCGGCAAATGTGGCAGTGTTTACAGATCATATGGACTTTTCAATAGAAAAGATCGGCTACGGGATAGGACATAGAGAGCTTGAGATCCCCAACGTTTTAAGGATATATCTTGGCTACGAAGATAAAGACGTCACGAAAGAAGATCAATATATATTGGAAACTAATATTGATGATATGAACCCGGAACTCTATAGCTACATTGAAGAAAAACTTTTTGCAGAAGGGGCTTTAGATGTATATAAGACTGCAATTAGTATGAAAAAGGGCAGGGCCGCCACAAAGCTCAGTATATTGGTTAATGAAGAAAATGAGAAAAGTGTTCTCGACATAATTTTTCGAGAAACCACTTCCATTGGTGTAAGAAAATATAAGGTCAAAAAAATTATGCTGCCAAGGGATTTCGAAAAGGTCTGCACGCAGTATGGAAATGTAACTATAAAAAATGCTTATTATCAAGGGGAAAGGGTTAAATATAAGCCAGAGTATGAAGACTGCCGAAGAATAGCCATTGAAAAAAATATTCCCATTGCCAAGGTGTATAGAGAAGTATCTAAAAAGATGGAAGATAATAATTATGATAATTAATTAATAGTTCCTCTAAGCCGGAGAATCTATGGAAGTATGGACAGTGACAGTTTAGGCTGTCCTTTTTTACTACGAGCCACACGTTCTAACGAAAGGATGTGTGGCTTTTTATGTATGGTGGATCCATAAATTGGGCTTTTGCGAATGGAATATTCCAATAATTTACTTTAATCATTTAAAAATTAGTGTATAATTATATAGAACAATAGACTAATAGATGATGTGTATCATAAAAGACCTTTTGAAGGTTTTTTGTTTTACTCAATTGGTCCAACCACTAAACCACTGAGGAGGAGATTTTGTGGGACAAGATACTTACAAAATTATAAAAAATAAGGTTACAGAAGGTCTTCAGGATTTAGAGTCGCGCAAAGGCCGGTTTCGGGCTTTTGAAGCGATTCGGCCGGCCATGTTAAAGATGGTGCCGGATTATCCGGAACTTTCTAATCGTTTGCGGGAAATCAAAAAATACAGTATTGATCATTTAGAGGAAGTCATTGTTCAGGCTCAAAAGTCTTTAGAGGAAAAAGGATGTAACGTCTTTATTGCTGAGACAACTGAGGAAGCCCAGAATTATATCGCCGGTTTGATTCCCCCTAAAGGACTGATCGTCAAATCAAAATCTAATGCCGGTAAGGAAATTAATATTTCACACCACCTTGAAGACCAAGGAGCTACTGTCGTAGAGACAGATCTTGGGGATCGGATTAACCAGCTCGCCAAGAGTGAGGCAAGTCATTCCTTAGCACCTGCAATTCATATTCCTATTGAGCGAGTTACTGAAGTTTTTTCTGAAGAAGCAGGAACTAAGCTGGAGTGTACTCCAGAAGCTTTGGTTGTAGCAGCTCGCCAACGTCTTCGCAATTATTTGATTAATGCGGATATAGGAATTTCCGGAGCTAATGCGATTGCCGCCGATACAGGCAGTATTTTTCTGACGGAAAATGAAGGGAATATTCGCGCTGTAACGATGATGCCTAAAACTCATATTGTGATTGCCGGCGTTGAGAAAATTGTTCCAACCTTGGAGGATGCTCTCCAAGTTGTCCGAGCTGCTGCAGTTTACGGTGTCGGACAAGATATCGGAACCTACGTTTCGGTAATTTCCGGGGTAAGTGAATCCCTTGATCCTGATTTAGATCAGCAAGCACACGGACAGGGACCTAAAGAAGTTCATGTTGTACTATTAAAAAACGGACGTCAGGAAGCGATTCGAGCGGGTTATAAAGAGTCACTTTACTGTATTAACTGTGGTAGTTGTCTGAACTTTTGTCCTGTCTATGCAGAGGTGGGCAGCCGGTATGGATATAAATACCTTGGAGGACGCGGCTTAGTTTTCGCAGCTTTTCACGGAGACTTAGAAAAATCAGAGAAAAACGGTCTATCCCTTTGTATTGGCTGTCAAAAGTGCAAGACGGCTTGTCCTGTGCAAATGCCTACGCCGGAGATGTTGTGGAAGCTTCGTAAAACTGCAGTTGAGAAAGAAGGGGTGGGTTGGAGAAAGGAAGCTATTTTCTCCATGTTAACTAAACCGAAATCCCTTCCTACGGTTACTAAGCTTGCCGCGACCTTCGGCAAACTTGTTTTAAAGGATTCGGGTCAGGGAATGAGTTCTCGTTTACCCTTGAGTCCCTTAGGGATGCCTAAAGAACGAGTTATTCCCAAATTGACAGGAAAGTCCTTTTTGACGAAGGCTAATCCTAAAACGATTACTCATCCCCTTAAAACGGTAGGCTTTTTTCCCGGGTGTGTGGTTAACTATTCCGAGACGGATTTGGGAGAGGCGCTTTTACACGTTTTGGCAGAAAACAATGTAGCGGTTAAGCTCGCTCAAGAAGATGTGTGCTGTGGAATTCCCAGTATTGTCAGTGGAGATATGGCTCATGCCAAAGCGATGGCCCTTAAAAACATTGAAATGTACAGCAAATTTGAGATGGATGCTTTGGTTTTCGTTTGTCCAAGTTGTGCGGTGGCCTTTAAAGAAGAGTACCCTAAGCTTTTTGCTGAGGATGCGCCGGAGATTCAGCAGAAAGTGAAAAAACTTGCTGAGAGTGTCCGAGATATTAACGAATTTCTCTTTCACGATATTCAATTAAAGGCTCCAGATAAAAAAGTAAGTGAAAAAGTAACCTATCATGATCCCTGTCATCTGGCACGGAGTATGGGCGTGAAAGAAGAACCACGCAATTTATTGCAGCAAATTCCGGGTTTGGACTATGCAGAAATGAAAGATGCTGATACTTGTTGTGGTTTTGGCGGGTCATTTAGTTTAAGTTTCTACGAACTTTCACATCGCATCAATGAAGGAAAACTACGGACTATTGCTGATACTCAGGCAACGATATTGGCTACGAGTTGTCCGGGATGTATGGTGCATTTTCGGGATGGTATATCCCAGAACGACATGAAGCTAAAAGTGCTCCATACGGTACAGTTATTAAGTCAGGCTTATGGAAGGAGGCTGTAAAGATGAGTGAGGCAAAAACAACAGTAAAGGCTCAAAGGATTTTAAAGAACATTGACTCCAATCGAAATAATCTTATCCAAAAATATCCCAGGCTTGCCTCTCAAGTTAACGAAATTAAATCCGAGGTTGTCAAGAATTTTAAAGAACATGTCGAGAAGGCAATTTCATCTTTGGAAAACAAAGGATGCCATGTTATTGTTGCGGCTGACTCGGCGAGTGCTCAACAGCAGGTGTTAAAAATTCTTGCCGGAAATAAGCAGGTGGCCATAAGTAAGAATCCAATTTTTTCGGAGATCGGTCTGAGGGATTTCCTAATGGCAAACGGTGTGGAGGTCAAGAATACTGATCTCGGAGAAAGATTAGCCGGTACGGCAATTGATGTCCATCCCTGGATTGCTACGCTTAATAAAGAGATAACTGACCAAGCATTGGTTGCTCAAGTAAAAGATGAAATCAAACGCACAGTATCAAACCTGGACTATGGAATCACAGGTGCTGAGGCAATCGTGGAACAAAATGGAACGATTACCCTCTTGGAAAGCGAAGGGAACGTCAGATTCACTTCAAATCTTCCCTATAACCATATAGTGGTTGTCGGTATGGATAAGATCGTTCCAACCCTTGAGGATGCTTTAACGGTTTGTAGGACAATGAGTATTTATGGGTTAGGAAAAGATATGCTTAGTTATATCTCCTTTATCAATGGTCCCAGCCGGACAGCTGACATCGAATTCAAAATGGTCCAAGGTATGCATGGCCCCAAAGAAGTCTATGTCATTTTAATTGATAACGGTCGTTTGGCAGCAGCAGAAAGCGAAAAGGGGGATTTGCTGAAATGTTTAAGCTGTGGAAGTTGTTTGGTTAATTGTCCCAACTATCTGACGGAAGGACTGGAAAGGGGTTATCGTTATACGGGTAAAAGGATGAGAGTCCTGACAGCTTTTTTAGAGGGGGTGCCTATAACAGAAACTACAGATTGTGGAGATTGCCGGAAATGTAACGAACTATGTCCGGTCGGTATTCAGGTTTAGACATAAAAAATAATTTACCTAAATGTACGGGGAGGATGAAAGTGAGATGGAAATAAAACCAACAAAGATTCGCTGGGTTCTGGGAGTATTTCTTTTTGTACTAGGATTTGTGGCTTATATGGATCGCGTTAATTTGTCCGTCGCTGGTCCTATGATTATGCAAGAGTTTCACTTTGACAAAGTTCAGTTCGGAATGATGCAAACCTTATTTTTTATCGGCTATGCTGTCATGCAAATTCCTGGTGGAATGGTCGCAGAATATTTTGGAGCACGAAAAGCCATGACCTTGGCAATTTCTTGGTGGTCGGCATTTACATTTTTTACTGCAGCTTCAAGTAATTTTTTGACGTTTGGTATTGTGCGTGCTCTGTTTGGCATTGGTGAAGGACCACTTTACCCCGGGGGCAGTGTTTTGGTCAGGAATTGGTTTAATCCTAAGGAAAGGGGAACAGCTAATTCTTTTATTTTAGCAGGTTCTTTTGTTGGGCCTGTCCTGGCACCTGCGATTACCGTAGCAGTAATTACGACGTTTGGCTGGAAAGCTATCTTTTATATCTTTGGAGGAATCGGAGTTTTAGTTGCGTTGGGCTGGTGGCTTGTAGCCCGTGACTATCCTAAGGATCATCCGCTTGTTAATCAATCTGAGCTGGCTATTATTATGGAAGGTAAAAATAATCTTGAAACGACGAAAAAGGAAATGGCTCCTTGGCGAAACTTTATTGGTTCTGTCCAGTTTTGGGCGATTGGGATTGAATACTTTGTCGCAGACTATATTATGTATGTGTATTTGTCCTGGCTGCCTATCTATTTAATGGAAGCCCAGAAATTTTCTCTGAAGCAAATGGGAATCGCAGCAGCTTTTCCGTGGCTGGCTTTAGCTATTACGACCTTATCAAGTGGATTCTTTAGCGATCGACTGATTGCCAAGGGAGTTTCGGTTAATCGAGTACGGACAGCTTTTGGAGCAATTGGTTTAGTCGTGTCTAGCATAGCCTTATATTTGGCTGCAGGATCAACAAATCCGATTATTACAGTGGTTTGGCTTACCATATCCCTTGGGTCATTAGGATTTACGTTTAGTTCCTCCTGGGCAAGCTGTAATGAATTGGGACAGAAATTTACGGGTTCAATATCAGGCTGGATGAATCTCTGTGGTAATATCGGAGGTGTGGTAGCACCTACTCTCACCGCAATTATTGCGCTTCGTTATGGGTGGCAATGGGCAATTTCAGCAACGGCATTCATTGGAGTTATTGGAGTGTGCGCCTGGTTCCTTGTTCGTCCGGATCAGCCATTAGTAATTACATCCCAACATAAAGAAAACAAGGCAGCTTAATATGTTGCCATGGAATTTCGATTTCTTTTTTGATACACTGGTGTCATGGAGGGTCTTCATGCAATTTGAAAAAGTTAAGCCGCGCCGGACGTATCAAGAAGTATTAAAACAAATTAATAATCTAATTATCGAAGGAAAGTTGAGTCCCGGCGATCGTTTGATGGGAGAACGGGAGATGGCTGCAGAATTGGGCGTAAGCCGCACAACACTGCGCGAGGCTTTGCGAACTATGGAACTTTTAGGCTTGGTAGAAATTAAACCGGGGGGCGGAACGTTTATTCGGGATGTTCAGCTGGACTATGTGATTAACCCCTTAGCCTTAGCCTTATCTGTCGAACCGACTCGCCTTGATGAACTGTGGGAAATACGTATTACCCTCGAGGCAGAATGTGCTCGCTTAGCTGCAGAGCGGGCGAGTGAGGAAAGCTTGCGTTGGATTGCGCATGCACTTAAGGATATGCAAAGAGAACATCATGACTTAGATGCCTATGCAAAGGCGGATATGCGATTTCATTATATGGTTGCCCAAGCTTCCCAGAACACTCTCATGAATCGGCTTCTTCAAACATTGGTTGTACATATTTTTGAATTAATTAAAAGGGCCGGGCCCCTTCGTTTTAGTCATGATATAGGTGGACTTCATACCGTTCGGGAGCATGTTGCAATTTATGAGGCGATTTCGCGTCATGATTCAGGAGAAGCGCAGAGCCTTATGCGGAGGCATTTAGAGGAAGCAAGGAACGAGCTTGCATAACGCGTCTGTCACTCTCGAGTGTTGTACTTAATAAAATAGCCTGAAAAAGATAATTGAATTTAGGAATTTACTCTTCGAACTTAAATAATGGGAAATTGTAAAAATCGGGTAGGAGGCTGATCAATTAATGATCAGCCTCCTACCCGATTAGAGGTAGAAAACGAGAGGTTGATGCCATTTGTGGCCAACATCCAGAATTCCTTGAAGTTTACTTACCTTGGAGTCCAGAAGTTTCAGTTTACATAGCTTTTGCTCTTTTTCTAATCCATCGAGTTATTTGGCGGTTTCCCTTATTCTATTTCCTTTGTGGTGATGAGAACTGGAATCGAAATTATTATTAAATCATGAGCTTGATATTGAAAGTAATTATTACTATGATATAATAATTATAAGTTAGGTTTATATTTAATTAATTAACATTTTTTGCCCATACTTAGAGAGCAGGTCTAATCTTCTCGCCGTAAAACCATTTCCGTAATGCTTAAATCTATAAAGAGGAAGGGTTGATAGAAATGTTTAAAAGAATTCTTGTTACCACGGATGTTTCGGAGGCTTCACGCAGGGCTTTGATTACTGCCTTGCAACTTGCGAGGCAGTTTAATTCTGAAGTTGAACTTTTCCATGTTACATACAATCCTGAGGCGTATTGGGGCTATACAGTGTCTCTTGTCGTATCTCAAGAGGAAATAGATCAAATCGGGGAAGCGGCCTTGGAAGCAGCTTTAAAGGGAATTGACGTAACCGATATTCATATACAGAAGAAGTATATTACCGGGCATCCAGCGGCCGCAATTATCGAAGAAGCTGAGAGAGACTTTGACCTCGTAGTAATGGGCAGTCACGGTCATGGACCGATTACCGGCGCTGTATTGGGAAGCGTAACTCAACGAGTTCTTGCACATATTCAATGCCCAGTACTCGTAGTAAAATAGTCGGCCGATTATCAAAAGCAGACCTCTACTGGAGCTCCTATGCTTATCTCGTCTTCAGAAACTATCGAATCATAAGCCAGGACCTTCACTCCTTTTTCACTTGCCAACCGTAGTGCCTTGGCAAATTCCGGATCCCTTAATTCAAAGGGGGTAAAATACTTTACACCCGTCATCTGGATGAGAAAGAAAATGAAACCGGCATACCCTTCTTCCACTGCCCTGATCATTTCGTAGATATGTTTGCAGCCCCTTTGAGTAGGAGCATCCGGGAACATGGCAATTCCCTCGGTTTCAAGTGTTACACCTTTAACTTCTACAAACCCTCTTAGTTCTTTAGTTTCAAAGTACAAATCAAATCTGGAATTATTATAAACTTTCTCTCTGGAGAGTTTTGAAACATCGGGAATCTCCTTAATTTTCCCTTCCTTAATACCCTGATATACAACCATATTAGGGATCTGTGAATCAAGATTGATCAGAGCATCTCCCTTATATACGGCAATCAAGGAGTACTTAGTTTTTCGTTCCTTATTTTTTGCTTCTTCCAAAATCACCGTTGCGCCTTCCTGGAGGATCTCTTTGCACCGCCCTGTGTTTTTAACATGAACAATTTCTTCATGATTGTCTAATAGGACATGAGCGATAAACCTATTAGGTCGACTTATAAATTCAGCAACTTTGATAGATGGATACTTCAATGATCGTTCCCCTTTATCTCTCGTTTGGTTTGACGGATGCTCGATTGATCAAAATAATAGCTTGCTTGAAACAGATCCCCTATGATATGTGCGCGTATCATAGGGGGTTAGCATGTCTCGCAGATTCAGGTGGTTTCCCAATCGTTCAAATTTCTCTGTATAAAATCAACGATGGCTTGATGTTCATCCTTACCACTGCCTTTTATTGAGAATGGCTCTCCAAAATTCATGTATATAGGCTTATTCCTGCTTATTGGCCCCAAGTCTTTAAGGATTTTGCCATTTCCCCAGAAATCAGTTTTAATTGCTGCCGGAATTACTTTAACCCCAGCAGCCTTGGCTAATTTGATCCCTAAGGAATTAAATTTTTCAGGTTCAAAGGTTAAGGTTCTCGTACTCTGAGGGAATATGATTACAGATGTTCCTTTATTTAAAAGCTCTTTTCCTTTTTCCATGACTATTTTAAAGTCTTCCCGAGGGTTATCTCTGCCTACGACGATGGGATCTCTTGAACGCATGATTGAGCCAAAAAACGGATGTTTAATTAAGCTGTCTTTAACAACAAACGTCACATTCATGAAGGGTTCGATTAAGCAAGGAAAAACAAAAGTTTCCAAGGTGCTCATATGATTACTAATAAATACAACCGGCTCATGACAAGAAGAGATATTATCTAACCCTCTTAAATGAAATTTACCGCCGCATCCTTCAATAATTTTTAAGATATCGATGCTCGATTTAACCCAAACAGCATCATCATAGCGTCCTTGATTCGCCAAAATACGTGCCTGGTTTATAACATTGACTACTCCGGCTACAAAAACCAACCGGGTATCCAGAACAAGACGGTCCCCTAAAAAACGTTTATTTGGAGGGGTGTCATATGAGTTAGTATGAAAGTAAGGCTGCAAAACGTGATACCTCCCCGAGAAATTATAATTAAATCCGTAATAAATTCCCGATTCCTAGGTCATATTGTACCATTATCCTCTATACGAGTGAAGTAGTTGGTCGACAGTTGTATGGCACTTGTATGTACGGATAACTAATCAGCATAATTGTGTAATCTCTGGTTTGTAACATTTGTTCACACTTTCGTAAAACACGTTCATAGTTTGGTAAATACCATTTAATATACCTCCGGTATAATTACGAAAGGAGGCGAAGAACTCCTATCATTTTAACGCCTTCCGGTCCAGGAAACATCTTCCTGGACGAATAAGGTTGACACGTTTTGGCCGCCAACTTATAATACTAAAAACTAGTTGTCAGTCATTCCAACTAAATAGCTAAAGACGCGCTGAGTTCCGCACTTAGTGGAAACGGGGGACCCATATTTTCGGGGTGAATCCGGCTTAAGCCGGTAGGGCTATCTCTTAGCCCGAATCCATCAGCTAACTTCGTAAGCGCTTTCAAGAGAAAACTTCTGAAATAGGGTCCTGCGTTCAGTATGTTAACGCAGGACTCTTTTATGCATTTTGAAAGGAGGACTGCCAACTTGCCGGTTCCTTCCGGGATATAAATCGTTGGATGAAATAAAAAAATGAGTTTATTATTATTGGTACCCCCATAAAAAGTAATATTCTTATGTATTACTAAGTGAGACACTATGGAGGTTTCAAGGAGGAAGTAAATTGAAAGAACTTAAATTCCGAGTTTGGGATAAGGTCAGGCAAAAAATGTTTAAGCCTCAAGCCATTTCCTTTGATACGCAGACGTTAGCTCCCTTCGCAGTCAGTGTGCCCGGTCGTTCGTGGGAACCGGCTGAAAAGTTTGACTTGCTGCAGTGGACAGGTTTGTCTGATGCCAAGGGTAGTAATGTTTATGAAGGTGATGTTATTAGCATTTCCTCGGTTATGTACCAGGTGATTTGGAATAAATCCATTGGCGGTTTCGAACTCTTGGAAGCAGGAAGCTCTTTTAAGAGAAACATTATTGATGTTGGAATTGGCGAGATCGTCGGAGATCCATACCAAAATGTCCCTTTGACTGTAACTTCTGGATTGTAAAAATGGGCTCAATGCTTTGTTGGAAATCCGCCGCCGAGGGAGGAAAAAAATGGCCTATTGTGGTAAGGTACTGCTGGTTGACGATGACCAAAACGTTTTGGAACTGGTCAAATTATATGGGGAAAGGGAAGGTTTTAAAGTTATTGGTGTGAGTGACGGCGACTTGGTTCTCGCCGTATTCGACCGGGAAAATCCTGATGTGGTAATCCTTGATATCATGCTTCCTGGTCAGGACGGGTTAACCCTCTGTCGTAAATTAAGGGCGGTTCGGATGGTTCCGATTATCATGCTCACAGCTAAGGGGGAGGAAGCAGACCGCGTTTTGGGACTGGAAATGGGAGCAGATGATTATGTTTCCAAACCGTTCAGTCCCAGGGAATTGGTGGCCAGAATAAAAGCGGTCTTGCGCCGTACCCAACCGATAGAAAAAGCAACGTATTGGAAATTAAAATATCCGGGGCTGGAAATCCTGGCGGATACCAGGACCGTTTTGATTGATGGTGAAAAAGCGGAAGTTACTCCCAAAGAATTCGATTTGATGTATTACCTTGCCCTGAATCCGCGCCGGATTTTCAGCCGGGAGGAACTGCTTGCAGCTGTCTGGGGATATGATTTCTTCGGTGATCAGCGGACAATTGATGTCCACATCCGCAGGTTAAGGACCAAACTGGCATCTTTGCCGGTTGAATACTTGACAACCGTCTGGGGTGTGGGATACCAGTTTACACCTCCTGCCAAAGGAGGAGCGACCACGCCGTGAATATATATCTGGAGAAGGGCAGGCAAAAACTTCAATGGGTAATCCGAGCCCTGCATCGATTTGGGCTTCGTATTAAACGTTTACTGCAGGAACAATTTAACAAAAATCTTTACACCAGGATCTTGTTTACGAATGTCACAGCTTTTGTCATTGCTTTTCTTGTCGTGATGCTCTTTTCCAGCTTTGTGGTTAAGCAGGTAACCTACGATCAGATTCAACAAGAATTGTTACGGGAAGCTAAACGAGTAAACTTTGCTTTACTCCAACAAACGGACAGCCCATGGAGCGTCCCGTTTGATCAGCGATCAAACAGTCAGGTTCAGGCTCAGGCTCAGCAGGACTTCTTGAAATATCTGGCCGGTATCTTTGACGCTAAAATTACAATTTTTGATATGACAGGAAAGATTACAGCCACATCTGCTGAGCAGGAAATGGTGCCTGGCAGCCAAATCGATAACAAATACATTCAGATACTTCAAAAAGGTTTAATATCGACGACCCGATCTGTGGATCCGGATACCGGACAGCCAATCTTTGCTGCCGCTGTGCCCATGGGGAACAACAAGGGTAGTATAACGAACGGTATTTTGCTGGAAACGAAATCATCCAATCTCGATCTTGCTTTAAGCAAAATGCGTTTTTACATGCTTCTCGGGGGTATGGTCATTCTGCTGTTTATTATTATCATTTCTGTTTATCTGGCTATGTACATTTCCAGGCCAATTTCCCGTTTAACGGCTAATGTTGCTGAGATTAGCAGAGGGAGTTATGTTTTGAGCGATAGGGACCAGCCCTTGGATGAGATCAATGTTCTCGGCGGCCAGCTTAATAAATTGGCGGAACGACTGCAGAAGATTCAGACCGAGAGCAGCAGGATGGAAGAGGAACGAACCCGCTTATTTGCTGAGATATCTCATGAGTTACGGACCCCTCTGACGGCTGTTCAGGGCTTTGTTGAGGCCATTCGCGACGGCATTGTCCAAGATGAGGCTGTCCAGGGGAGGTATTTAGACACGATTCACACGCAAACGGTTCATATCTGCAGGCTGGTGGATGATCTTTTGGAATTAAGCCGTCTGGAAAGCGGCAATGTCACGGTAGAAAGACTACCCATTGACTTGAATGCTCTGACACAGGGAGTGGCTACGTCCATGGAGCCAGTTGCCAATCGCACAAACACCTCAATTTTAGTACGCAGGAAAAGCGAAAAAGCCATGGTACTTGGAGATGCTGACCGGATGGAACAGGTGATCAGAAATCTGCTGAAGAATGCAATCAGGGCTACGGAGAACGGTGCAATCAGGATTGGTGTGGAAAACCGGCGGGGTAACGTTCTGCTTAGTATTGAGGATAATGGGATTGGCATAGCACCCGAGGATCTACCGCATATCTGGGAACGCTTTTACCGGACCAAAAACCAACGTGATAACCGCATTCAGGAAAATGGGAGTGGCTTGGGTCTGGTGATTGTGAAAAAAATGGTACAGTTACAAGGCGGCAACATTGATGTGGTCAGCCAGTTGGGGAAGGGGACAACCTTTCACATCGATTTCCCAGCTTTTGAGCAGAAATGACTTGTTACCTCTGATACTCTTGCGATAGATTCTTATATAACTCTATCCAGACTCGAGGGGTTGGTGAAGCCAATTTCCCGTGTGATAGAAGGGCAATTTGCTGCGCTTGAACAAGAGATGAACTTTCTGCCGATTTTAGGGCATTTCTCCTATGATCCGGTTGTTGTAATCAAACTAATAAAATGGCTCCTTCTGTGAATTTGAATCATGCTCCTTTTGTCTTACAGGTACCCCAGGGAAATCATATGACTTCTCTGGGGTATCTGATTTAATCTCCTGTATGATATTCTTCGATGGAATGATCATGACTATGGTTACAGGCGAGTCAAACTGGGGATTCGTAAAATTATTGTGGCGTTTAATTTGCGGAAACGCTTAAATATTTGGAATATTTATCGGGGACGTATTATGGTATTATTCGTATTATGATAACAATTCTGGAGAGAGGAGCGTAGGAACCGTGTATTTGCGCATATCATTTATCGATCGTGTCGGCATTGTTTATGATATTACGTCGATTTTGACGAAGCGTGAGACTAATATTATATCAATGGAAGTGGAAGAGGGCGTCGTATTTTTGGAGTGCCAGACTGTTCTCCAAGACCAACGTATCGGATTTATTCAAGAACTGAGCAGCATAAGTGGGGTGCAAAAAATAGAGGAGATTTCCTTTATGCCATCAAAAGGACGAGCTGAACAACTGGATGCCATTTTAACTTCTGTACATGATGGTATTTTAGCTGTTAATCAGGATGGTATTATTACACAATGTAATCCCGCGGCTGTTCGTATGCTTAGGTTGTCGGCTCAGCAGGTTCAGGGACAACCTTTAGGATCTACGCTCTTTAAAAACTTGCTGATACAAGAAACTCTGCAAACTGGTTGTCAGCATAACAATCGGGAAGTATTCATTGCCTTAGATCATGCTTATTGTGTTGTCAATACCATACCTCTAAGGAATAAAAGCGGTGATGTGGTTGGTGTGGTTGCAGTAATTAGGGATTCTCAAGATGTAAGGAACTTAATGCGTAGTATGACAACTTCGTTACCTATGACCTTTGACGACATTCCTTTTGCCAGTCCGGTCATGGAAAAGGTGCTGGGACAAGCTCGCCGCTGTGCTGCAAGTGACTCAACGATACTCATTAACGGTGAAACCGGAACGGGTAAGGAATTATTCGCCAGGGCCTTGCATAGTGCTTCAAGAAGGGCTAATGCTGCCTTTGTACCTATTAACTGTGCGGCCATTCCAGATACGTTGCAGGAAAGTGAACTGTTTGGGTATGAAGAAGGCGCTTTTACTGGGGCGGTCAAAGGAGGTAAGCCGGGGCTATTTGAACTAGCCAATGGCGGAACTTTATTTCTTGATGAAGTGGGAGACGTATCTGCTCATTTACAAGTGAAGTTGCTGCGTGTACTGCAGGAACAGCGCGTACGGCGGGTGGGGAGCAACAAGGAAGTAGCCGTTGATGTGCGGATTATTGCTGCTACTAACCGTAATCTGGAGGATATGGTGGCAGATAAGACGTTTCGGGAAGATTTATATTATCGACTGAATGTGATCTCATTGGTAATACCGCCTCTAAGAGAACGATTTGAAGATATCCAATTGCTCAGTGAACTTTTTTTGAAACATTTTGCCAATAAATTGCAGCGTTCGGTAAAAGGATTTTCTCCCTCGGCGTTACAACGCTTAGAGGGTTATAATTGGCCAGGTAATGTGCGGGAATTAAAAAACATTATTGAGCGGGCAGTGAATCTGGTGGACGGCGCCGAAGTACAGTCAGAGCATATATTTTTAGGTCGTCGGTTATCTGGTTTATCGACACTGCCAAATCTAGTGCAGTTTGAAACATATCAAACATTAGAAGAACGCTTAGGGGAAATAGAGCGCATTATTCTACAGGAAACCGCGCTGCGTTTCCCATCATCGAGGCGTATGGGGGCGGTACTTGGACTGTCTCATACTGCAGTTCTAAAAAAATGCGCAAGTATGAGTTGTCTTTTAAATAGTAAATCGTTAGCTAAGCTGGATCAATACAAGCAGTATCTCTGATTGGGGGTTCTGCTTGTATTGATTTTGGAAACTTTTCGTAACAGTGGAAGTATCTTTGGAAACAGAAGTTTACAGAACAAACAGACAATTACGGTTAATTCAGACAGAATAGGCGTTGGTGAATTGGTACGCTTCTTGCATTAATGAATCAACAGGAGATAACGATGGATTTAGAGAACCGTACACAGTATATGATGCAAGAAATAATAAGGGGGATTCATCATGATTATTGGTGTTGTAAAGGAAATTAAAGACAGCGAAAACCGTGTCGGGCTGACACCAGCAGGTGCAGAAGATTTGTGCAGAGCAGGGCATACAGTATTAGTTGAGCAAAGTGCCGGTTTGGGTAGTGGTTTTTCAGATGAAAGTTATATTAAAACTGGTGCAACCATCATCGCCGACAAGAAAAATTTATTTGACCGTTCGGAAATGATTATTAAAGTGAAAGAACCCTTAGCTGCGGAATATGATTTATTTCACGAAGGGCAAATCTTATTTACGTACTTGCATTTAGCACCTGAGGTTGAGCTCACTAAGGCAATGCTGGAGAAAAAAGTCACTGGTATTGCTTATGAAACTATTGTAGGACGAAATAATACCTTGCCCCTCTTATCTCCTATGAGCGAAGTTGCGGGCCGTATGGCAGTGCAAATTGGCGCACAAATGCTCGAAAAACCAAGGAGTGGTAAGGGTATCCTCTTAGGCGGCGTCCCTGGCGTAGAATCAGCCCAAGTTGTCATTATTGGTGGTGGTATTGTAGGTACCAATGCAGCGAAAATGGCTATTGGGATGGGTGCCCGGGTTACGATTATTGATAACTCAGGCGACCGTCTTGCTTATTTGGATGATATTTTTGGCGGTAGAGTCACGACGGTCATGTCCAACAGTTATAATATCGGAAAGTGGGTAGCAAAAGCTGATCTTTTGGTTGGGGCAGTGCTGATTCCTGGTGCTAAAGCTCCCAAGATTGTGAGCGAAGAGATGGTTAAATCCATGGAAGCGGGTTCGGTGATTGTTGATGTAGCCATTGATCAAGGCGGTTCTATTGCGACCATTGACCGGGTCACAACTCATAGCGATCCTACATATATGAAGTATGGCGTAGTGCATTATTCAGTTGCCAATATGCCTGGCGCAGTGTCGCGTACTTCCACCTTTGCTTTAACGAATGCCACACTCCCATATGCTTTGAAAATCGCCAATAAAGGCTGGCAACAAGCTCTTAAGGATGATACTGGCTTAGCGCGTGGGCTTAATGTTTATAATGGACAGGTAACTTTTAAGGCTGTAGCTGATGATCAAAATCTGCCCTATACACCAGTAGAAGTAATCCTGGCTCAGAACCCAGAAAAATCGCCTGCAGCAAGATAATTAGTGATAAGAACACTATGGGCTTGAGTCACGCTGGTTAGTCCCTTGCTCCTTACTTGTCCGAGAATCGTATGCGCGTAAGATTCTCGGACAAGTCGTTAATCCACTTTTACCCTAAGCATATTCGTAAGATCCTTAACGAACTTCCCGTGTTCGTTAACAATGCCTATTTTGGAGCAGTTATTAACAAAGCTTTGCTGGAGATCTATCGAGAGGTATCCGAAAGGCGAAGTGAGATACTTAAGGAAATCAGCTCTGAAGTGATTAATCTGTAGAATTTCCTTCTGCAGCTGCGAGTATTTACTCAATTCTATATCAATTTTGTAGTGAAGCCTTAAAAGATCAGACGGTATGTTGACTATATCGTGGCTTGCAGGCAAGATTATGGTTATCGGTGAAATGAGGGGAAATCATGAAAAAACGAGAAAAGCGAATCGTTGGCGGGAATCCTCTGGATTTTCAAAGGCCCGGTGCGTGGGTACTATTCATTTCAGCTTTGGCAGTAATTCTCTTGTCTGTATGCCTGCTGACGAATCCTGAGGTGTATCCTGAGTCTGCGCCGAAACTAGAGCTCCCCGATGCAACCTCTGTGCTTTCCATGAAGATGGAACAGATCAGGGAGGGTACGAGCGCTGGTCGCACGACGGTAACGGACAGCGAGGACATCAAAACCGTTCTATCCGCCCTCTCTGGGGCCCAAAAAACTCCGACGCAATCTGTAAACGATTATCCTGGACTGGAGAATTACCTTGTTGTCAGGTTGGTTCTGGAAAAGGAGGAGAAGACACTCTGTCTGTATACTCATGGGAACGAGTATTACGTTGAGGAGCCTTATATTGGGATATACAAGTACATGAGCGACAAGGAAACAAATGCAGGAATTTATAAAATTTATAACGACAGACTCTCAGGGGTAACTTCTTCACTGGAGCCACTGAGGAAATTTTTAGGCCATGCTGATGTTAATAGGGACGGCTTGAAGGAATCTTTTTATCTTGATCAATCACAACGAGACAATGGATTCGTCACGCTTCACATTGATGACAGCAGTGGCAACGATATCTGGAGCGAGCAGGCCGGCACTTCTCATGCGGGCTGGACGTCACTTTTCCTCTGTGAACAAGGCGAAGAAGATTATCTTCTGCGATATCTCCCAGGCATGTGGCAGGGTTATTGTACCTATACCAGATATTCGTGGCTGGATGCAACGCCGGAGCTTTATGCAGACGGTGATGACCTTAAGACACGCTTGGTCAAATACAGCGAGTATGCAGTTTTAAATCATAGATGAAAAATAATTGAGCTATCCCTGGTCCCGGTCCGAGACTTCATCAAGTCAGGATACAACTGTAAATTCTATTGGACAATAGCGGTAAGTCCATTAATGGACTTTCGCCGGATTTTTGTGTAAAATCTTTAATTGGAAAACTAAAATGGATTGAGTGATTTGAGATGGAAAATAAAATGAAAATGAACGGATATCCTCACGGTAAAGGTGGTCATCCAGGTGGGCACCCAGGAATGAACGTTGACTACGATAAGAACCCGTTCATCGTAATCTGGGAAACTACTCGTGCCTGTGGGCTTAAGTGCCAACATTGTCGTGCAGATGCGCAACCTGATCCGCATCCAGATGAGTTAACGCACGAGCAAGGTATCGCTCTAATCGATGAAATCTACGAAATGGACAACCCGATGCTGGTTTTTACTGGTGGGGACTGCATGCTTCGAAAAGACCTTTTTGAATTAGCAGACTACGCTATTAAAAAAGGAATGCGTGTTTCGATGAGCCCAAGTGCTACTGTTGAAGTAACAAAAGAGCGCATGGACATGGCAAAAAAAGTTGGGATTTCTCGTTGGAGTTTCTCAATTGACGGTGCAGATGCTAAGACGCACGATGCTTTCCGCGGAATCGATGGAACTTTTGATTTAACAATCGAGAAAGTTAAGTATTTAAATGAAATTGGTATTTCTCACCAAATCAATACTTGCATTAACAAAGCAAACTTACACCAACTTGAGCAAATGGCTGAATTGATGAAAGAGTTGAAGACTTCGGTTTGGTACATTTTAATGATGATTCCAACTGGACGTGCTTCAATAGATGATTGCATATCAGCTGCTGAGCACGAAGAAGTCTTCAAGTGGCTATACCAGTTAAGTAAAGTTGCGCCTTATGATATTAAAACAACTGCTGGTCAGCACTATCGTCGTGTTGTATTCCAACAACGTGCTAAGGAAAACGGTACTACAGGTGAGGAAATCACGTTCGAAGGTACTAAGACGCGTGACATGGCTCAGTTCATTGACGGTCTAGCAAGAGCACCAAAAGCAGTTAACGATGGAAATGGTTTCATCTTCGTATCACACACTGGTGATGTTACACCAAGTGGATTTTTGCCATTAGTAGTTGGTAACATTAAGGAAAATAGACTGCGCGACATCTACCGCGAAAGTCCTATTTTAAAAGACTTGCGTTCGCCAGATAAGTACGAAGGTAAATGTGGTATTTGTGAGTTCAACAAAGTTTGTGGTGGATCAAGAGCACGGGCCTACGGCGCAACTGGAAACTATATGGCATCAGAGCCATTTTGCGTGTATATTCCAGAGAAGATGAGAAAGAAATAGAATTACACTGTGAACGCCTGCGATTTTCGTGGGCGTTTTTTTGTGCTATCCCTACAATACTTTTTGCTGCTAATTCAACAGATTCCAATAGGGTTCAAGAGGATAACTTATAATTGCCTATAAAAATAATAAACATTAAACTTGCTTTTTTAAAATAAATATATGGAATTTTACATTTAATTTTTAAACTCTTATTTAATAAAGCAATAACTTGCATATATTTTCCACATTTAAAAATTGGCTTATAATATCTATGGTTTAAAGCAACAAAATTAATATAAATTAGTATTTTAATTAATTTACTGCAGATATTCAGCAAACTTTCAGGTTGTACTCATTTTATTTTAAGATTTATCCTCCATAATGACAAAGTAATAAATAACTTACTTTTGGAGGTAATTTTGTGAAAAATATACAGAGCGAAAAAGGAAGGTTGCAAGGTATGAAAAAAGGACGAATTAAATGGGTTATCTCCGGTGTCCTAATTGTAGCTGTAGCATTGGTTGGTGGAAATATACTCTACAACACCAAGAATGCTAAAGCAGCCACACCAAGTTATATTACCGGGACAGTGCGAATGGGTACTGTTGAAAAATCAGTGACTGCTTCTGGAGCAATTCAACCGCTCAATGAATACGATTTGTCTTCAAGCAGCGGAGGAAAAACTACCGAAATTGACGTCAAAGTCGGTGACTCGGTGAAGGCCGGCCAACAATTAGCCAAACTTGATCCCAGTCAGGCTCAAGCTCAGCTCGATACAGCGCAGGCAAATCTTATCCAAGCCCAAGCAAAAGTGGATCAAGCTGGATCTAACAGCTCCAATCTTGAGTCTGCTCAGCTTCAACTTTCTGCAGCGCAAATCGCTTATAATACTGCGGAGACTGCTCTTGCCGATACAACCATCAAAGCACCAGCCGCTGGAATTATTACCGCTATCAATGGACAGGTTAACTCAGCCTCATCAAGTGGAACTTCCTCAAGTAACCAGTCTTCCTCAAGTAATACAGGGAGCCAAGGGAGTAGTTCTTTGATCACGATGATGGGTAGCTCTGATACAATGCAAGTGGTTGTCCCTGTCAACCAAGTGGATATTGCTAAAGTCAGTGTAGGACAGTCAGCAAATATAGCCTTGGATGCTTATCAAGGTCAGACGTTTTCCGGAAAAGTAACTAAAGTGAGTCCGACGGGTACATCGCAAAGCGGAGTAACAACCTTCGATGTAACCCTTAATGTTACTAATAAAAACAGCGAAATGAAATCTGGAATGACTGCTAATGTAACCATAATTATTGCTCAAAAACAAAACGTCCTCACAATCCCAAGCTCAGCTGTCCATACAAATGGATCAACAGAAACTGTATCTGTGCTGAACTCTGGTTCCACGACACCGGTGACTCAAACAATTGAAACAGGGTTGGACGATGGTAAAAATGTTGAAATCGTAAAAGGGCTCCAAACCGGAGATAAAGTTGTCGTAGGAATCCGCAGCTCGCAAACAAATTCTTCAACTTCAAAGTCAAGCAATTCTTTAAATAAAGCATTAAGCGGAAGTACGGGTAATTTCGGAGGCGGCCGAGGCGGCAATGCAGGTGGAACTAGCGGTTCCTTTAGCAGAACTCAAGGTTAGGAAGAAGGTGATTGGATGATAATACTCAGAGAAATTACCAAAACTTATAAGACGGGAGATATTGAACTTAGAGCACTTTCTGGAATTAATTTGACAGTGGAAGACGGAGAATTTGTAGCCATCATGGGGCCTTCCGGTTCCGGTAAATCGACGATGATGAACATTCTCGGTTGTTTAGATACCGCCACATCAGGAGAGTTTTGGTTAGATGATTTGAATATCAACCATGCCCGTGAGGATGAGCTAGCTGACATCCGCAATCGCAAGATAGGCTTTGTCTTTCAGAGCTTTAACCTTTTATCCCGAACGACGGCGTTAGAAAATGTTGAATTGCCCATGCTTTATCACGGAATAGGTGCCCGGGAAAGGCAGATTCGAGCGACAAATGCTCTGAATGCAGTTGGACTCTCCGCTCGGCTTCATCATAAACCCAATGAATTATCCGGAGGGCAACAGCAGAGGGTTGCTATTGCCCGTTCTCTAGTTAATAATCCAGTCATAATCATGGCGGATGAACCGACTGGAAACCTCGACAGTAAATCAAGCATAGAGGTTATGAATATCTTTCAGCAATTGAACGCCATGGGAATTACCATAGTCCTTGTAACTCATGAACCGGATATTGCTCAATACAGTAAACGTATTATCCACTTTAAAGATGGAATCATTGCCCAGGATGAAACCGTTAAAAATAGAAGTTTCGCTGAAGGTGAGCCTCTAAAACTTGACTTGAATTGGCGAACGGAGGTGGCCAGCTAATGAATTTCCTGGAAAATATCCGAGTTGCTCTGCGCGGCCTAAGATCAAATAAACTTCGTTCTATTCTAACGATGTTGGGAATCATTATCGGAGTGGGTGCGGTGATCATTATGGTTTCCATCGGTCAAGGTGCCAAGGCATCGGTTGCCGATCAGATCCAGGGATTGGGGTCGAATTTACTCATTGTAACTCCAGGTCAATCCAATACAGGTGGCGTCAAAGGTGGTATGGGAAGTTTAAATAATATGACCATAGATGATGTTGATGCCATTAAAAGCGGTGCTGATGCCGTCGCAAATGTTGCCCCCACGACCAGTAAACAGGAACAGGTCGTTTACGGGAGCGAGAACACGAGCACAACAGTCGTGGGAGCAAGCCCTTCCTATGCAGATGTCCGCAATCAGCAAGCAAGTATAGGACGATTTTTCACCGATCAAGAAAACCAAGAAAATGCTCAAGTAGCCGTGATCGGTACAACCGTCGTACAAGATTTAACGGGTAATCCCAATACCAATATGGTTGGAGAAACAATTAATATTAATCAAGTACCATTTGAAGTCATCGGAATCTTACAAAGCAAGGGCTCTAGCGGTGCAAGCAACAACGATGACCAAATCGTAGTGCCGATTTCCTCGGCTGAAACCCGGCTCATAGGATCAAATAGTATTCGGACAATCTATGTCGAAGCAAAAAACTCTGATTTGATGAATATAGCAAGCGCTGAGATTACTCAAATTTTACGTCAGCAGCATGGTTTGAGTTTCAACGCAACCAATGACTTTACGGTAACGAGTCAAACGGATATTTTGTCCACTGCAGAAGGTGTATCTCAATCCTTGACTCTCTTACTCAGTGGGGTTGCGGCCATTTCCCTCTTAGTTGGCGGAATTGGAATCATGAACATTATGTTGGTTTCAGTAACAGAGCGAACACGTGAAATAGGAATTCGTAAAGCAATAGGTGCCAAACGAAAAACGATTATGCTTCAGTTCTTGATAGAAGCGGTGATTATAAGTATGCTCGGAGGCGTTCTGGGAATTGGGTTTGGAGCCGGAGGCTCATCCTTGCTCAATAAATTTGCGGGAATGACCACTCAAATCTCAACTTCACCGATCATCATGGCATTTGCCTTTTCATTTGCCATTGGGATAATTTTTGGAGTATTCCCAGCTCAAAAGGCTGCGAAACTACACCCCATTGATGCTCTGCATTTTGAGTAGTTTGGAAGTAAAAATTGAATAAATATTGATATAAGAGATCGAGAATAATAATCCCCCTGTACGTTGATGAACAGAAAAGGACATCTAATAACGTGCAGGGGATTATTTATTAGTTAAGTAATCTCTCTCTCCATTACTACCGCATATGAATTAGGTTTTGCCTTTCTTGGTCTATTCCCTGCAATTGAAGTATTATGTCTGCCTAAAAATATTGGTTATGCCACGCTCAGTTGGAAACAGTGAATAAGTTCTTATATAGTGTAGATGATGAGGCAGAAAAGCAGCTAATGTTTTTAATACCAAAGTTAAGCACTGCCAAGCAGGAGAATGAAAGAAAGAAGGAAGGAAAATATGAGACCTAAGTCAATTGATGAATATATTTTGCAATTTCCTCCTGATATTCAGAAAACACTTGAGCTGTTGAGAAAAGTTATAAAAGAGACAGCACCAAATGCAAAAGAAAAGATAAGCTACCAAATGCCAGCCTTTGATTTGCACGGGATTTTAGTGTATTTTGCTGTTTGCAAAAATCACATAGGCTTTTATCCAACTTCAAGCGGGATTGAGGCATTTAAACGGGAATTAATGGAATATAAAAGTTCTAAAGGAGCAGTCCAATTTCCAATAAAAAAGCCGATACCTTATAGCTTAATAAGTAAAATAGTTGAATTTAGAGTTGCTGAGAACATGAGGAAGGCAGTTGACAAACTGAATAAAAAGAGATGAGATCGCATCATTTAAAGATTCTTAAACACGCTGGAATTTTACGCGACACAAAGGAAGGGAAATGGATCTATTATTCTCTCAACACGGACGTCTTTATTATAGTATTTCCAGGGGATGAAGAGACTTTGTTGGCAAATTATGCCCATACGTGTTACTAGTTTGAGTTGTCTTTAAACTTCATTAATTCCAACGACACGTCCACGAATCAGGATATAACTTAAGAAAAGCGTAGCGACTAAAGCAGCTCCGTAAATGATGAACAATTGTAGTAATCCATAGGTTGCAATGAGTCTGCTTCCAATCGCAGTGCCCACACCACCACCACCCATAAAACAGAAGGCAACTAGGGACATAGCTGCTCCTCGGGCTTTTTGGGCAAACTCTGTAGCTCTAGTAAGAAGCGTTGAATGTGTAAAAATAAAACCAAGTCCCAACATGGCAATTCCTAAAATCAATAGGATTAAGTTCGCCCCCAGATAATAGATGATCATGTCAGCCAGAGAAGCACATAACAGGCCTAAAGTTAATACTGTTCTAGCTCCCACTTTTGCTGAGAGCTTGCCGCTCAAACGTCCACCTATAACCGTCATGATCCCAAAACCGGTCATGATAAGACCGATATAAAAGAAATTATAGTGGTAAGTTTGCGCAATAAATGAGCCGATATAGGAAAAGCTGCCCACAATGAAAATGCCTTCCAGCAAAACTAAAATATAGGTCAGAAGACTCTTGGAAGTCGCTAGGAGTTTTTTGTAGGGTGCCAGTATTTTACTGTCAGGATGTTTTTCCGAGGGCAGACTTTTATAGTTCGCTAGAAGTAAGATCGTTGGAATCAAAGAAAAAACAGAATAGGCGGCGAAAACCCCTCGCCAATTTAGGAAAAATGCGATGGTTCCGCCAATAACCATACTCAAGCCTTGACCTAGAAACGAAATGCCCATAAAACTGCCAATGGCCCCCTGGCGTTCTTGAAGAGGAAAAACATCGCCAATGAGCGCTAGAGAAATTGGCATTACGGATGCAGCAAAAATTCCTGTTAAGGCCCTAAAAACAGCTAGACTAGTCAAGGCGCTGCCGAAGGCACAAAGCCCCGTCACAACAGTGAAAGCAATCATAGAAAAGGTAATTATTTGTTTCTTACCATATCGATCGGCTAAAGGTCCAAAAATAACCTGAAAGATGCCAAAAGGTATCATGTAAGCACTGATTAATAAGCCAGCCTTTGCTATATCAATGTTCAGGTTTTGGGATATGGCAGGCAATATAGGAGAGACAACCCAGTTGTCAGCCATAACAATGAATCCTGCCAGACCGAGCAACGCAATAAGATTTTTTTTCACGTCCATACACCTCGTTTCACTAAGCTTAGGGGGGAGAGAATAAACTTAGTCTCAAAACAACGGATGAGTTTAGGAGTAAATGGCTTATGAAATGATGAAGTTAAACATATAACCCGTAAAAATAATTCCGCAGCCAACGATTGTTACAAAAATCACAAGTAGCTTTGGCTTTAAAACCTTACGCAGTAAGATCATTTCTGGAATGCTCAAGGCAGTGACCGCCATCATGAAAGAGAGCGCTGTGCCCATAGCAACACCTGCTCTAGTCAACTCACTGACCAGAGGAATAACTCCCGCAGCATTCGAATATAACGGGATGCCGAAGAGAACTGCGACCAACACAGCAAATGGATTGCTTTTCCCAGCGTATTTGGCGAGTGCATCTTTAGGAATCCAACCGTGCATAAATCCCCCAATCGCAATACCTATCACGACATAGATCCATATTTTCTTAATGAGATCTAAGGTGAAAACCCAGGCATCACGAAGTCTTTCATTTAACGTTGGAATAGGTATTTCGAGCCCCTCATCATTAAGCTCAATTTCATAGACATAGCCCTCGACGTACTTTTCTAACCCAAGCTTGCCTAAGATCAGACCACTGATAATGGCGATGATTTCTCCAGAAGCAATATAAATGAGGGCGATTTTTAGACCGAAAAGACTGTATAAGAGTCCAAGGGCTACTTCATTAACCATTGGGGCAGCTACTAAATACGAGAATGTTACCCCTAAGGGAATACCGGCTTCAACAAAGCCTATAAACAAGGGTACCGCTGAACAAGAACAAAATGGAGTGACGATTCCCAGCAGCGCTGCGAGGATGTGAGCTAGAAAGGTATGTCCTTTTTTATTGGCAAGAATTTTCCGGGTTTTTTCTGGTGGGAAGAAACTGCGAATAAAGGTAATTGCGTAAATGATTAGGAAGAGCAGAATAAAGATTTTGATAGTGTCGTAGATAAAAAAGTTGAGCGCACTTCCAAGTTTTGAATCTTTGGCAAGATTAAAGACGGAGTAAATCAGCCAATCAGCTAAGTTTTGAGTCCAAGTAAACATATAATCACTTCCTGTATTCCTATTTAATCTGGTTTGTGCTTAGAAAGAGAGGATGTTAATGGCTATAACCGGATCAGAAGAGACTAGTCTGCTAGAAGTTCACCTCCTTAATAAGTAATTAAGTAAATTCTAATATTATTATAATTGAGGAGTTTTTCTTTTTCAAGAGAGGCTAGGCAAAAGAACAAAAAAAACCGTCATCCTCAGATGGCGGTTATAAAGATAAGTATATGGTTAATGATGGGCAAGGAACCTTTGCTTAATCTTGTGCTTGAATTAACTTCTTAATTTCTGTGGTAGACAATACTTTTCCATAGGACTTTACCTTTTCGTTAATCACAAATCCAGGGGTTCTCATGACGCCATACTTCATGACCTCTTTAATATCCTCAACTTTTGTTATTGAGGCATCGATTCCCATCTCTGCAATAGCCGCTCTGGCATTAGCCTCTAATTTCTTACAGTTGGCACAACCGCTGCCCAGAATTTTGATCTCCATTTCCAGTTCCTCCTTAAGTAATAGATTCCTGTATGCTCTTAATATGGGCAATAGCAAATTCATCGGTAAGTTCGATAATTGCTTTTACTTTCTCGTTGCTAATACGGTAATGAACATTGAGACCAACTCTCTCGCTTACGAGTACACCGGCCTCTTTGAGGATCTTTAAGTGCTGTGATAAGTTGGATTGGCTGAATTCTACATCTTCAGTAAGTTTGCAGACACATTTCGGTTCATCGAGCAAAAATTTAACAATCTTATAACGAATAGGATGGCCTAGCGCCTTTAAAACTTTTGCACTTAATTCAATTTGGTTCATGATGTTCATCCTTTATTGGTGATTGTTGTATGTAATTAATTATATTATAAAATACTAATATTATCAATTCGCATTCTAGGGCAATATTTGAAGTGCTTTCTCATAGGAGACCATATCTATATCTATAAATAAAGCAGGTTAAACGGTACTTTTTATTAAAAGCACATGGTATAATATATTTATATTCGCATATGCGCATATACAAATATAAATTTTGCGTAGGTGATTGAATGCATAAACTACTCAATACATTAAAGTCGTTATCTGACGAAACTCGACTACGAATAATCAATTTATTATATGAAAAGGAGCTTTGTGTATGTGATCTTATGGAAACACTGCAGGTTACTCAAACAAAAGTGTCTAGACACCTTTCTTACTTAAAGAATGCCGGACTAGTTTCGGACAGAAAACATGCTCAATGGGTCTATTATTCGATTGTACATGATGATGAAAATCAGTTTTTGGACACTTTAGTATTTAATAACTTAAGAAATAAAGATCTATTTAAGGATGACTTGAAAAATCTTTATGAATGGCTTCAAAGAAAAAATATTGCATGTGATTAGGGAGGTGTCATAATGAACAATGAAAAGTCTGTCAGGCTATCTTTCTTAGACCGATTTTTAACCCTTTGGATTTTTTTAGCCATGATAGTAGGAGTAGGAGCGGGGTATTTGTTCCCCAGTATTGCTGACTTGCTCGATAAACTGTCGATTGGCACAACTTCCATTCCAATTGCTATAGGTCTTATTATTATGATGTATCCACCGCTGGCTAAAGTTAATTACCGTAAACTTGGTGAGGTGTTTAAAAACACTAAAGTGTTAGGATTATCGCTCTTACAAAATTGGATTATCGGCCCAATTTTAATGTTTCTTTTAGCTATTACCTTTTTGCGTGATAAACCAGAATATATGGTCGGCCTAATTTTAATCGGGTTAGCACGCTGTATCGCTATGGTTATCGTTTGGAACAGCCTTGCGAAAGGTGACTCAGACTATGCCGCAGCCTTGGTAGCCTTTAATTCAGTGTTTCAAATGATTTTTTACTCAATTTTTGCTTATGTTTTTATTACCGTTTTGCCAGGAATATTCGGGCTGCAGGGTATGGCGATTCATGTGTCAATTAAGGATGTCGCGGCCAGCGTGGCTATTTACCTGGGAATTCCTTTTTTTGCAGGTATGCTTACTCGTTTATTATTAGAACCAGCTAAGGGCAAAGAATGGTACGAAAAAACCTTTGTTCCCAAAATTAGCCCCCTGGCCCTGATTGCTTTACTATACACCATTATCATAATGTTTTCCTATAAGGGAAGCTACATCGTGAAATTGCCCATGGATGTTGTGCGTATTGCAATTCCGCTCGTCATTTACTTTATAATCATGTTTACGTTATCCTTCTTCATTAGCAAGAAGCTAGGAGTAAATTATGCCCAAACGACCAGTCTTTCATTTACTGCTGCAAGTAACAACTTTGAGTTGGCCATCGCCGTCGCTGTTGCCGTTTTTACGATAAAATCCGGCCAGGCCTTTGCTGCCGTAATTGGTCCGTTGATTGAGGTCCCTGTAATGATTGGACTCGTTAATGTAGCATTAAAATGGGGTAAAAAATATTTTAATAAAGACGGGCAACCGATTTAGTAACAGTCTAGGGCCACACCAGTTTTTGAAGCAATGCGTCTTGATCTTCACTCTATCAAACGGGAACAACGAATCCTCTATAGGTCCTGAGGTTGCCAACGTTTGCCAACAAATAAAAAAACTTCCCGAGCTTTAAGCAAGGGAAGACTTTTTGAACAATTTACCAATTGTTGCGTCGCTGTGATTGGAAGCAGTCACGGCAATAGACTGGTTTGTCACCGGATGGTTGAAAAGGAACCATAGTCTCTTTTCCACACTCAGCGCAAACTGCTGGGAACATTTCTCGTTGCTGGCGACCGTATCCGCCACCATTTCCACGAGTTTGTTGCTTTCGCGCTGCACGACAGGATGGGCAACGACCAGGTTCATTAGTGAATCCTTTTTCAGCATAGAATTCTTGTTCATTGGCTGAAAAAACGAATTCTTGACCACAATCTCTGCAAACAAGGGTTTTGTCGTTAAACATAAAAAAAACCTCCTAAATTTTCTGCCCGCAGGAGTGGGATGTAATCTTCCCATAGCTTTAGGCAATTAAGAAGGTTTTGAATATCCACATTTTCTAACGAGCACCTCATATTATAGCAGAATAGAGGCTAACCCACAATCAATTATTCGAAAATATTTGAAACATCTCCGATACCCAATTCACTCATGTACCTCGCAATCCCCAACCCCAAATACCTATAAGCCCCAGCCACCCGTCAAGCTACCGAACTCCTTCAATCCCGCAGGATGGATGTACTTGCCTAGCGGATAGCTGAACTGGGAGGTTGGAGGGTGGGGGGATGGATGGGAGTTTACAAACGGAGTCTGCTTTCGAAGGATGAGCAGTGGTTGTTGGGGTGAGAGTGTTATTAAGTGATATCTTTAAATCGTATTTCTATTCGCTTTCATAGTTGAATTGCCACCCAATTCCATATTTATCAGTTACAAAACCGTACAGTTTGCTCCAAAATGTTTCTTGAAGCTCCATTCCAACTGTCCCGTTTTCTTTTAATTTATTAAACATTAACTTAATCTTATCTATATCCTTACTTCCTATTATAAGGCTTATATTATTTCCGGTAACTAAAGGCATTCCAGGAGGGACATCTGAAAACATAACAGGTGTTCCTTCTATTGTAAGAGAAGCATGCATTACTAGATTTCTAGTTTCTTCAGATAGAGGAAACCCTGGATCTGGAGGTGTATCTCCAAATAACATTATTTGAGGCTTTTCTGTACCAAATGTTTCAGCATAAAACTCTATTGCCTGACGACAGTTTCCGTTGAAGTTAACATATGCTTGTACAGCCATTACTTTCACTCCTTGGTTGTCTGAATTCTGTGGGAACTAACTCTAATTTCTATTAAGTTTCCCAAATAACCTTGTTCAATTCAAAAAGTCCGAGGAAAGCTGGAGGGATGCGTTGGATGAGAGTTAACACACAGGGGAGTGCTTTGAACTTAGGCTGTAAATTGGTTGATAGCAATCGTTAGGAGGTTTCTTGTTTGCAATATCTTTGTAGTGGGTGTGGCGAAACTTTTAAGATTAATTTTCTCCAATATATTCTAGGGCTACATATCATGGGAGGTCCCAAACTATTAAAATGCCCAAACTGTGGTAAATGGTCTTTTTGCCCAAAAGCATAAAGACTTCTTACAAACAACCGCTAGAAAGAACAAAGTTATCCAACCGGACTGTTCACTTATAGCCCTAACCTTCTTGAACAATATCGAAGATAACGGATTTAGTTTTTCAGTCATTATAGCAAGAGCCACTTCATAGTCATTTGCATTTGGCATTCCGTTCAAATCTCGCCAATGTCAATAAAGCCGTAAATAAAACTCTTGAAGCAGCTAGTTTAACTGGTAATAAAAAGGCCGGTGTCGTTTGGCGAGTGCCATGAAACGTTTCTCTCCGATAGTTGTTACCTTTTTTGCTTCTTTTTGGGGGGCATTGTTTTTAACTCCCGTTGGATTGTGGAATCTATCATCTGTTAACTGGCATATCAGTTGGTCTGGATGGTTACTTATACTTTATATGGGTGGAATCATTACAGGCTGTGCCAATTTATTATTCTTGTACGGTATTAGTTTAATTGGTAGTGGTAAAGCGGCAATTTTTAGCAATATGTCGCTGGTATTTGGTATATTGCTTAGTGGAGTAATTCTAGGAGAACGATCGGCTTGGTATGATTGTATTGGATTTATGCTGGTTTTGACTGGAATCGTATGTTCGATGCTGAAAAATAATTTAAGGCCATTGCGTAATATTAAAGTTCAGTTCGATCATCTAGTCAACTATGTGAAATAAAAAGTCAAAGTCGGCTTTGATGCTTGAAAATATTGGTAGGAGAACTGCCATTGGTATACATAGTTACAAATGACCAGATAGTCTGGCAACTGCTACTCAGCAGGGCACAATAACTGTGACTGATAATGCGGAGACAAGCCGGATACGACTATTTATAAAAATTTTTTACGGATCGTCTATGGTTTTCAGCTATATGATTATGCAAAGAACAAAGGAATATCGGATCCAATGTAAAAAGCCTAGGCATTTACCTAGGCAAAAACTATTAAGCTGCCGCACTGGCTACGATCAATCGTAATAATGCAACCAAAAATCCTAAGAATCCTAAGAATCCTAATAGCCCATAAATCCAAAAAATAGGCATTCCCGTTCACCTCCTCATTTAGAGTCCCCATAAGAATGAGAAGCTTCTTGATGTATAATATTCAGCATGTCCCTTTAGTGTTCATAGGGTTAATGTTAGTCCGCCCATCCCAGATTCGGGAAGGGTAATGTGTGTTGCGTCTTTGGTAAGGTCTTATTTGTACATAGAGAATTAAGAAAGGATGATAAGCAACGAACAATAACGAGCTAACCTTTAAAATTCGTAATATAATTTCAGAGCAAAGGTCAACGGGTAAAACTAGTATTCACGCTAAGTGTATTCAGGACAATATGATATTAAATATTAAAGTGCCGAATTTCCAACGTAAGAACAAGGATTATATTAGGAATGCTTTAATAGAGAAACTTGAACGGGTTATACGATTAAGAGAAACAAATAGAAATGGTTTTGGCATAGGAAGTATAATTAAATTACTCTTTAAAAATATCCAAGTGATGTTCAACGTTTTCATCGGGAATAGTATGAACATTGTAGCTGCCATTGATGGGACAAAGTTTTTTTGGAGCAATAAGAAAAGTTGTCCGGAATGTTTGAAAAATACTAAAGGCGATAAGACCCATTCCTTTCATAGGGGCGCTGTTATGTCAACTGTAGGTAATGGTCCCAAATCATTTAGACAAAAAGCTGTCTCGCTTGATGATGAACACCGAATAAATATAATAGCTGATCTCGGCGAATGGGGTCCGTGGTTAACGGCGGTGGATGGCTGAAAATTGATTACCTTGCTGTGGATAGGTGCGTTGGCAGGCGTACCTGTGTCGTCAGGGATAATCGAACCGGAAAGTTATTATCTACATCATTTTTCTAGTGTCACAATGCCATTAAGGTGCTCTATATGCAGTGTCCCTTTTTTATATCTATAGGCTCAGGTAATAGAGACAAAATTAAAAGCACTAGTAAGGTTATCAGAATTTGTGCACAAATCTCCCACGCAGCGGCAGTGTCAGCGGCAGGGCAGCCAGTACAACCAGCGTAATGATGATCATGGTCCATTTGACACCTGCAAGGTCGCTGATTAAGCCATAAACTGAGGGGACTAGTGCCCCAGAGCCCAGGACTGCCGTGTAAAAAACGGAGAAAGCCTGGGCGCACTGCTTTTCGGGGACAAGTTCGGGCACGCTCCCATAAAGTACGGAGGATGTTCCGTTTAAGGCAATCCCAAGAAGTGGGGCAAGGAGAAGAGCGCCTCCCAGAGAAAGCGTCATCATTCCGCCAATACAGAGCGCTGTCAGACTTTCTGTGATAATGACCGACCGCAGGATGCCTATTCGAGTGGCCAGGATCCCGCAGGCCAACTTGCCTGTCGCGCCTCCGGCAAAAATAAGGGAAAGGGCAAAACCGACCGTTGTCACGTCCGCCCCTTTTCCCCGCAAAAGAAAAGGGAAAAAAGTTAGGAAAGCGATCCGGGTTGCGCTGTCGATAACGCCAATGGCCGCAAGCGACCAAAACGCCTGATAGCCTTTCCAGCCTAAGATGAGTTTGGTACCACTGGGCTTATTTTCCTTGGACGGCAAGGCGGCCTTAGTCCAGCCGATCCCCGACGCCACAAATACAAGGATCAATAGAATAAAAAAGCCCCAGGCTGCCAGCAAACGGCTTGCGGTTTGCCATTGCAAACGGGAAATCAAAAACGCTGCTGCTGCGGGAAAAATCAGTTTGCCAATATCCCCTACAAAGTTTAAGGTGCTCAAAGCCCTCCGCCGTGCTTTGACTTCGGAATAGGTATCGGATATCAAGGAAGAGGACAAGGGATGCTGCACGCTGGAACCCATGCCAGCCAGGATAAGGAGCAACCCCAAAAGCCAGGGTCGGGTAACCCACCCGTAAAGCAGAACGGCAAAGCCGGTAACGGCGGTTCCCGCCAGCAAAAGTTTAATGCGGCCAAAACGCTCGGCTATGAGCATGGAAGGAATTTGCCAAACGGCCATGGAACCTGAAACAAGGGTTTTAAACAAGCCGATTTGGGCAAAGGACAGGGACCATTGGGCCTGCCAAACGGGAAAGAAAACATAAAGCATGTCGGTATAACCGTCATGGAGAAAATGGGCCAGGTTCCCGATTAATATTGCCCGCCGAGTTATGCCTTTCGCGTAAAGCTCCCGGTTAACGTTTTTGGTAAGTTGCAAATTTCCGCCCCCATTCTCACGACGAATTTTTACTGTACGACTTTATTCTAAATATCGAAGGACAGCTTGTAAAACAAATAATCTTGCCATATAATATCTAAAACTTCTATATTATGATGGAGAAATAAGCCATGTACCTTTTAGGAATCGAAGCCTTTTTGGCGATCGTACAAACCCACAGCTTAAATAGAGCGGCTGAATTGCTGCATTTAACCCAATCCACCGTCAGTTATAGGCTGAAAACCCTGGAGCGGGAGCTGGGAGCGCCTTTGGTGCAACGGAGCAAAGGCATTCCGACCATTACTCTCACGCCTTTCGGCGAAAATTTTATCCCGATAGCCGAACGCTGGCGAGCCCTGATCCGGGAAACGGAGATGCTCCGGGCCAACGGTCCCCAAATCAGCCTGGCCCTTGGCGGGTCTAACAGCCTCAACACCTATCTGCTGCCTCCCTTGTACCAGGCTTTAAGCCGGCACATGCCGCAGATCCGGCTTCGAATCCGTACGCAGCATTCCGAGGATCTTTATACAGCGCTGGAGCGCCGGGAGATAGATGCCGCTTTTGTCCGCAGGGAACTGACTGTACCGAATATTGCAGTGGAACCCTTTTTTGAGGACGATATGGTTCTGGTCAGGCCGCCCACCCCTGAAAACATCGCGGTAAAGCGTGTTACTCCCGGCAATCTAAAAGGGGGAGACGAACTTTATATCCACAACAGGGGGTGGGGCTTAGCTTATCAGACTTGGCATGACCGTTGGTGGGGACCGCCTTATTCAGCCCGCATTCAAATCGACGGCATGGGGCTGATCTTTGCCCTGTTACAGAATTCCAGCCAATGGGCTATTGCCCCCAGAAGTATTGCCGGCATGTTCGTCAGATCCGGCCATTGTATAATCCAAGAAATTTCCGACCCACCCCCGCCGATCGTCCATTATAAAATTACCCACAAATATGCCCCCTCGACCAGTCCTGGCTTAATAATTTTAGAACATTACTTAAAGGGCCTTTTCCCGGAGCGGCAGAGCCCCATCTGAAGCCCCGATGTTCAGATTTAGCTGAACGAGTTCACAGGATTTGCGCCTATGTTTGGATACGGTCATGGGGGGCTTTTTGGCGGCAATTTCTGGTTTCTCGATAACCTACCTTAAGCGCATAATTCTCTGGGCTTTGTTTTACATTTTTTAAATGTAGGAAAGAGAAAACCAGACTTTACCCTTCTGTAGAAAAACATACTTAGGATGCACAAATGAGATGGATTGAAGAACAACTTAATTACGGGTCAGGAAGTAATTTACCATAAAACGGTGAATTAGGTTTCTATGAACTTGTCAAAATATTGGTTATAGGCTGCAAGGAGGAGATAACCGAAGGCGCAAAGGATGAGTTCGAAACAGTGGGCTTCAATAGGTACAGGTGTACAGAGGATTGGCTCAACTATTAATACGATACTAAACTATTGTCATAACATTTTATAAAACTCATATCGCACGGATCTTCGCCAAAAGCTAAAAATACGATGTTGAAAAATTAACAGAAAGGGCGGAAATCCCCAATTAATAAGGGATTAGAGGTTTTGAATTATTGAAAATTTATAATAATAGCAGTAAACTGAATGTGTTCATAAATGAATGTGGAGGTAAACCGTTGTTAATATGAATACTCGACGTGAGCGAAAAAAAATGCAGGCAAAAAAATCAATATCAGAAAACGCCTTGAGACTCTTTCTGGCAAAAGGCTTTATGGATACCACGGTTGCGGAAATAATGGAAGAGGCTGACCTAGGGACCGGTACCTTTTATAACTACTTTGATTCAAAGGAAGATGTACTTAAATACTGTCTCGGAGAAAAAATAAATGAAGTCCGGCATATTGTTGAAGAGATACAAAAATCTCCCCTAGAGCCGCCTCAAAAATTGTCAGAAATCCTTTTAATCGCTGGTAAAAATTTTGAAGAGAACAGTCAGCTAATAAATCTGTTTATGCAGTTTCGTCGCCAGGCCTTGCGTACCCGACGGGAGTCCCCCCACGGCCCTGTTTTTAAAGAGATACTGGCTGACATTGTGTGTGAGGGGCAGGAAAAAGGCGTATTCCGTAAGGATATCGCCGTGGGAATAATTATCGAAATGTTCATGGGCCTGCTACAATCCACCATGCACAGCAACCTTGATATGCCATTTATGGATAACCTGAAACAAAAGCTTTATTTATTCCTGGAAGGTCTTGGAGTAAAACAATAACCATTATGATTAACTGGAAGTAATAAAGGAGTTTAAAAACGAACGTATTCAATTATGAATACGTTCGTTTTTATTGACAATCTGTGTATTGCAGGCTAAAATAAAGTGAACGAGTTCATATATGCATGGATTCATAAATATATCTCAGTAATAAACTAATATTTTTAAGATTGTGGGAGGAATGTAGTGTGAAGGTTTCCGATAAAGCGGTAGCTATGATGAAGAACGGCTTTTTATGTAGTCAGGCAGTTTTTTCCACACTAGGGGAACAGCTTGGAATGGACCGCAGCCAGGCCATTAAATTGGCCACCGGATTTGGGGCTGGGATTTCTGGTACAGGTGAAATTTGCGGCGCGTTAAGCGGGGGAATCATGGCTATGGGCTTAAAGTACGGCAACGACGAAAACACCGTCTTCGATATGGGGAATAGGACCTTTCCCTTAGCCCAGGAACTAATAGAAAAAATTAAGGTCAAACATGGCTGTTCCACGTGCAAGGGCCTAACTGGAATTGAGTTTACTCCAGAAGGATCTAAGTTATTTAAGGAACAGAATATAGCAGAGAAGATCTGCTTTAATGTTATAAGGGATGTTGTAGATATTGTTGAGGATCTCTGGTAAGAGGGTTATATTGCAATACTGTAGTAGCTTTTGCACCATCTAAAAGTTGTAACTACGAGAATAATAGTTCCCGTGCAAATGGAACCAGAATTGCTTCCATTTGCACGGCGAATAATTGACGCAATAACTACTATATAGTAGTATCCTGTATGGAAGGAGAGGTAGCTTTAGTAAATAACATAAAAGGTTGGCTTTTCAAATTAAGCAAATTAGTGGGAAATTTTGAAAGATACTTGCTGAAAAGTTATTAGAAAAGTGCCAAATAACATTGACAAAAGACTTAGAAGACACTGAGATGTTCAGTAGTTGATGGTATAGAGGGCCAAGTGAAAAGGGAAGAAATGGAGTGATCGAGAGATACACAAAGAGATATGCTTTAACAGGAACCATTGTTTGTGGTCGCCTAGAGATTTGGCGATTGAATTTAGAAGACTAATTTTTGGTGGTAAGGGGAGGTTATATCTTATTTAGATTAAGTGAATGATGATATAATACAAAATAATTGAACTTCCAATAATGATCTGCGAAAATGATAATGAAATAAAGGCTAAATTATTTTGTGAATAGTTTAACTAGTTGAATTCGAAAGAAAATATCTATTCATTAAAAAGATATTTAACGCATAGTTGATGGAGGCTATTTTAGCATGTGGTTAGGTCAATATCTCTAATGAGTCAATTACATGCTCAAATTACTTTTAATAACGTAATTCGATTAGTAAAGCTTCAATTAAATCTTTTAGAATACTGAATTTAGTACCTGAAAGCTTACTCGTATATATCAATACATTTTCAAGGCTTTAAATGCTCCTGTAGCCATTGTTTACTTGGATTAGCCTAATCATATTAAGCATTAAATTCTAAAGCCTTACAGAGGCTCCTAGAGGCTAGTTTTTTCGTGACAGTTATCGTAAACCTTATAAAAGAGCTCTATTGAATAGTAATGTCCAAACTGGGGCTTAATCTAGAAGATATCAAACCAGAAAGCCAAATATAGTAGCAGTTATCAATTGAATTTGAATTTGCCTAACCGACATGATAATGCTGATAATTGATTAAACACGGAAAGCTTAAAAAATAGCTGATACGGACGAGTCAGTTTGTAAAATCCGTACTATAATTTTTTCAGGCTATTTTGGTCTACTCCCGCCATAAATTATACTCTACTTTACATAATATCTAAAATACGATGTTGGAAAATCAACGGAAAGGGTGGAAATCCCCAATTTATAAGGGATTAGGGGTTTTGGATTATTGAAAATTTATAACAATAGTAGTATTATCGGACTTCCTTCATTAAGAATAAAAGGCGATGTACGTCGCCTTCTTGCATTTTTAAAAATAAACTATTTTGAACTAAAACCATATAATTATTATTTCCATTTAAATAGTTTCTAAACGCTCAGGAGGAACATCTAAAAGGAAAATTAGCTAAAATTCCTTTTAGCTAATTAGTAATAAATTTCTATTTGTTACATTAATAAGAGGATGAAACATTAACGGAGTAAGCCTCATTATTATGCAATATACGTTATATAACATTTGTCCTATACTGTTAAATTAATAGAATCATATTCATTGCAAAGTTTATTTAAAAGTTCGGGTATCCTAAAGTGTATTTAATAAAAAGGAGTCTCGCTAAGTGATTATCCACTCTTGATGGCATTCTAATCACTTTTGCAAAACTCCTATACTATTTACGGAAAAGTTTATGTATTTGCGCCGTTCATTAAAAATATTTACAAGCACCTTTTACGCAAGAACATAACTCATTTCAATGTGTATAGATTTAATCATCTAAACCTTTTTGACAGTACTCATTTCGTAGGGCCAGTGTATCTCCTAGCCATGTCCAGCCTTGTATGACCTAACAATTTTGCGATAAACTCCAATGGGGCACCTGCTTTGGAAAGTTTATGGGCAAATGTATGTCTAAACGAATGCACTGTGACATTGACCTTTGCTCCACTCATCTCGGCATATTGTTTGACGATGTATAAAACACCTTGACGGCTAATTTTACCACCTTTGGAGTTAACAAACAGATAAGGAGCGTTATCGTTTCGGGTATTTATATATCTTTCAATGCGCTCACGGCAAGTTGGTGTGATGGGAACCATTCTTTCCTCCAAATCTTTACTTTTCCTTATGTGGATTTGACGGTGCTCCATGTCACAATCTGATTTAGTGATCTCAATTAATTCGCTCACCCTAACCCCAGTTACTAATAGGGTATGAATAATTGCACTATCGCGTAGGTTATACTTAGCTGCATCCTTGATACCATCAACTGTAGCATCATCTAGATAACGAGGGATAGCTTTTTTTAACTTGGTTCTTCTAAGACCTTTTAATGGGTTAAACGCTAGCACATCTTCCTCAAGAGCAAAATTTATCAGTGATTTACAAGCCGCCCGGGTGGTACTTAACGTGCTACGATCTGTTCCGTGCATAAGCTTATTTGCCTCAAACTCTAGATAATCATCAATAACGATTTCTGAGAGTTCATGGTCGGTGCTCTCTAAAAAATCACTGATACGTTTTTCGTACGTACTTAATGTATTAATCGAAAATCTACTCGACTTTCTAGCTAGATAGAAAATTAAAGTTGCTTGTTTATTCACGTGTGTCACCTCATATAACGATCATACAAGGTCATTAATTCCGGGATAAGAATCTGTGCATAGATTTTTGTGTTTTCTAACTCCTCATGTCCAAGCATGTCGCCAATTTGTTGCAAAGTATAACCTTGGATTACCTTTAAAGTGGCAAACGTATGCCTAAACATATGCGGGGTTAACCGTCTGCTAAGACCAGCCTTGATGCCCAGCCGCTTAACCATAGCTCTGATGGCGTCATTGGATATCTGTTTGCCTAACCTATCAAGGAAAAGTGGTTCGTAGGGATTGGTTCTGTTGCCAATATAACGGTCTAACAAAAGTGCGCAAGTTTCGCTATATTCTACTTTACGTTCGGTTTTACCTTTCCCTGTTATTAATGCTTTTCGTTCGCGGGGGTTTAGATCCTTAATCATCAACTCTCTGAGTTCATTACAGCGTACTCCAGTTGAGAGGAAAAACTCACATATACATCTATTGCGCAGGTTCTGTTTTTCTATCTCTATTTCAACTGCGGATAGCTCAGCTTCCTTGAGATAACGCGGAGTTCTTTTAATTTTTTTAGGTCGATCATCTTTTTTTACAAGATTCTTTGTCATCAGTTTTCGACCTATGCACCAATCAGAAAATGAGGACAAAATCGAAAGTATTGCATATCTTGATGAATCTACCCATCTAAACTTACTAATCCATTTGGTTAGATCGCTATGTGTGACACCATCTACGGATTTCCCAGTATCAAGAAAAAAACGCCGTAAATAATAATTATAAGCTTGAATTGTATGATTTGAGTTTCCATCGATTGCCATTTGATTAATAAAAGATTTAATGATGTTATCGGTCAATGGAGCAAGGTTCATTTGATTATTCTCTGTTAAATTGTCAACGTACATTTTAATGTTTTCCTTTCAAATAAAACTTATATCTCTGACGGGTTGGTGTTGGATAGTTAAAGCAATGGTTGATTTCAAGTTTTATAAGTTTAGTTTCCTGTAAAAAGTTAAAAAACTTTTTAATCATTAGCACTGTCCACCTATTATTTGTATTAATAGTAGTTAACCATTCCGACACGTAACTATTATTTATTAACGTAAAATTATTGTCCTTAGGAAGAAAATTGAGGAGCAATTCCAGTAAATAGTGCCTGAAGCTATTGGAGATTAAACCAGAGATTCTAAAACATTTTATTGCGATAAATTTGCGTACTATAGTTTCACGGGAGCCAGGATATTTAATGCGTTTGTCATATTTGGGGTCTTGAACCATATCCTCCCATGGAAAAGTGTAAGCCACCAGAAGCAAGTCTTTCATCGAATACCTGGACACATTATCTTTTGAAAAAAGGTAAACTTGATCGGACGGGGAAAATTTCACTTTATCAGATAACAATTGCCTAGTTTCTTCGTTGATATCGATATAACTATCAGGCTTTAAGCGCTTACGAATTCTCAGGGCACCAGTGGAAACGTCGATGTCATCCATTCGAATTCGACAGACTTCAGACACTGCTAACGGATAGAGAAGCAGAAGATTCTTAATAAGTTCGTCGTGAATAAATGACTCCTTATTACATAACAGAACGGTCTCTGCAGAGTTCATTAATGTGCTCCTTTCTTATAAGGTGTTTTCAAACCTAAAGATTTCTGAAAAGAAATATTATCTGGTGCATATTCGTTGTACATTTTTATAAGCCAATCGATTCGAGGTCGAAGCCCTAAGTCGTGTGCAACTTGGGAATAAGTAATCCCATTGTGGATTTTATCTAGGGCAATTCGTTCACGGATATTCTTTGCACTCAGACGTTTTGAGGGATTTGCTTTAAATGAGACGTTGTGAATAATAACTGAAACATGATCGGGAGTAAGTGGTCCTTTGGAATTTATAAAAGCATTGGGGTATTTATCTCTCCGGGAACTAAAATAATTCTGTAAGGTATTTATAATATTTTCGGGAAGGGGGACCCTTTTTTGGGTTAGAGTAGCACTTTCATACACAAGGACTTTGTTTCTGAAGTCAAAATTTTTACGTTTTAAGCTAGAAATTTCACTAACCCTTAGGCCCTGTAATACAAGAAAGATGATTAAGTAGTAAACCGCATTGGATTTAGCCGTTTCTAGAACGGCGTCAAGGTCAACTCTTTCCGGAATTTTGTTCAAGTTAAACATCCTTTCTAAAGATAAATTTAAGTTTCGTCACAATTCACAGATTGAAGGACTTTCTTATTCCCAAATGATTAGAATACTTGATAAGATTATTAGTGACTGTAAATCTGAAACAGTGATAGACTTTTCTAAGGATGATCCTCGGACTTGGAAAAGTTTAATTTGTCTAGCTCGGATGGATGGATACCATTTAACAACATGAATTTAATAAGCCTTTGTTGATGAATATTTAACTCATCATCATTCTGAAAGTTACTTAGAAAAGTAGTGATCCGTTCTTTTGCAATTTTGACTGTTTTACTCATTAGTAATTTCTCCTTTAATAAAAAAATCTTAAACAGTTACCTTCAAATAGGCGAAGAAAGGTAAGATAAGACTTTAAATTTAAATTTGAATCGCTTATAGATAGACTGCTAAAATAACTTAACGATTATATATTTTGGGATTAACCACCCTGGAAGATGTTTCAGGGAATACTAGGTTGCTAATGCCCATATAGATGAGAAAATGTTCAGTGGTTACCGCTCTGATTTATAGTAGACAACAGACTCTCCATACCACGAGCTAAAGCTAAAAAAATCAAAAAGTATTTTAATGTTTTTGCGTTGGGAAAAAGTATTTGCGCCAATTTTTAATATATCGCTACTCCATTCTTTAACATGGTTATGTTGAACTTTCTTTAATCCGTCAGGACAATAATGCTCCAAAAAAACAATTAATATTGTAAAGGCATAAGACAAATCCGAACCCTTTAAGTTTAATGGATTTTCTCTAATATAACTTGATACAAGTTCATTATTTGTAATATGATTTATATTGCTCATACGTAGCCTCCAATTTATTGAGAGAAATATATATAGTTAAAGGAAAATCCCTTATAATGAGGTATTAATGGATTTAGTCACCAAGGAATTTGAACTAGGATAGGCGAGGCTCATAAGACGTATTATAAAGCGATTGTCAAATAGCGGACGATCACTGTAGCTATTAAGTATGTACATCAATAATTCGCGAACATCAAAGTCAAGGTAATTAAGCTCATAAATATCATCGTTATTGACAATCCGATAAACACCATTTATACATTGAATTTGCGTCGTACGAAGATTTAGTATTACCCCTAATGGTACAGAGTTGACTAATAAGTTCTGAAAGATCTCTGCATTTATCAGAAAATCATTTAGGAACTCTTCGAAGTAATTAGAATCGAAGTCTATCATTTTCATTAACTCCTTTATAACTTGATTAAATGATATTTAGGAAGTCATTAGATTCATGAAATGGAGTGTCCTCATTTTCTTTGTATCTAGGTAATTCAGGATTTTATGGAATAAAGAATTAAAATAATCGTTAATCGTTTAATCAGAATACAATGTTCACATAGGGTAATTTAATCATTAAAACATTCTTATCATTCGACTGGAGATAATTACATAAAGTTTGAAAAAGTGAGTTGCTCAATTCAATTATTTTGAGATTAAATTTAAGCAATTCGTTTTAATTCATCTGGCCTAATTCCAATCTCAAGCAAGAGCAGCAATAAGATACATGCTAAAATAATTTGGCCGATGGTTTGGGGAATTTTTACTTGATATTAAACTCGTTTGGTTCATGTCGTAGCTTTTAATTGATATTTCCACCAGCTTTCTAATGCCTTTTCCGATAAATAATTATCTTATCTAAATATAACAGTGTCCGATTTGAACTCAATCTAAAACATGTTCGCTATAATTAGATAGTAGATTGTTTATATATACTAGTAGTAATATAATTGAATAATTTTTAAGAATAAAATTAATATTTAACGATTAAACATAAGGTTGACTAGTTTGATATATTACATATTTGATAAACTTCGTTCTTCTTTGTGTTAATGAAAGTTTTGAAACAAATTCTTACTCATATGTAAAGTGAGATAGGGCGAACATTAATTTTTCGGCACAATAGACATACGCTAAAGCTTAATAGGTTTTGATATGACGGTAACTTCCAGACTTGGTGCAAAAGGCTATATTCATGTAAAAAATAAAATACAAGGATTGACTGTAAATGTCATCCTTGTATTTTGACTTATACGGGAGTTTTTTCATTTTATGTGAGGCTTAAGAAGCATACTCTTTCTATCTAATCATCCAAAAGGATATTCGAGTTATTAATTAATATACTTGAGCCTTTAATTCATTACAATTTCCAAACTAAACATCTATTGCTTAAGTGTAGAAATTGCTTTCCGTGCAGCGGTTTATAAATCCACTAATAATATTTCTGTTCTTCGATATATTTTTGTATTATATCGAATTGAATATCTCCAATCGAAGAGACGAAATAGTTCCTCGTCCAAAGTGTTGACAAACATGTTTTAAGCCAAGGAAGTTCTTTATCGTTACGGAGAGCATGAGAGGTCCCTCCCTTAATATCGTGAATTAGCCGGTGAATTCCGAATCGAGGATCTACATTAGTAACCAGAAGAATAACATGGTCCGGCATAATTTTAATATCAATAACTTCCGCATTAGCATATTCAATTATTAATTCTCTAAGCTTTTCATCCACTTCTTTACTATTAAGAACTTTACGTCGGTATTTCGTACACCATACAATATAGTATGTACAAGATGACGTGATACATCCCGTTTTTTGAACACTCATAATAATTATTTTCCTTTCTTTAATAAAATAACCAGTAAATAAGTATTGAAAATTAATTTAAATATATAATTTCCATAATTTTACTATTTTAAACTGGTCATGAATAGGATTTTTGACTTGTGGGTATGATATATTGTTTATGTTTTTTTATACTAGTACAATATAATCAACCTGTTAAAGCTCATAGTTGTGTTTTAAAATGATTAAGAAGCTGTACTGATAACTATTTTTAAATCGGCAAGTACACTACTTATACCTATTTTGGTAAGGGGTGTACTTGCCGGTTATTCTATTTAATCCGTATTTAAGACTTTTAGGCGAATTATGTATAAAGAAAACCAAATCATATTTACTTATGACTTCGTTTTCTTTTAAGAAAGACATATAAAGTTCGGAGCACTGCTACGCCGATTAAACATAATTAATCAATGTTCCAGTATGTCAGAACATAAATATTAGAGGATGTACGAATGCATCGTAGGTGATAGAGTAGTTGAGAAGAAAAAGGTCATGACACCTATTGAAATGATCGACTGTTTCGATATCCCTGAAATACCTCGCCCCATCTTCTTCCGGCATGATAAAGTGTGTTAAAGGTTGAGATGATTAAATTAAAAGGATATCTGAGAGAATATCGCAGGAAACCGTATTAAATTCTATTAGTCAGAAATTGGTTAGATGAGTCGATTTGAGCTCAAAAATGAGCTGAATACGTATGTGGTTTTTTGTGGAGATATAATTTAATATCTACATTGACAATACACCGGAGAATCACCATTACCATAATGGTATTATAAATATTAGAGTGTATTAGTCATGGATCATTACGTAAATAGGTTAATGTGGACGCCTAGGTTACTGGAGCATGGGGCTGACTATGGTCATGATGGGGTCATATATCGTTTTCTGGAGTTATTATTATTACCCTTTGATAAAATATGGTCATCCTTATTGGGTTCATCATCGTAATTGGTACAAGAGTAAAATCGCGCTTGATAACAATTAACTTGCTATCCATCCATCCAATACTCACACTTATGTTACCAGTTCATCAATGGCACAGCTGAATATTGAGGATTTTGGAAACGTGAAAGAGCCCCGTCAATCGTTAAATGATGGTGCTCTTTTTATGATGCCTTAGTAATAATAGAATTCTCGGATTATGGAAATGGGGTTAAGATAGAGATGATTATAAGGTTTCTAAATAGAAGATAGTTGGATGATCTTATGAAGATTTGTAAATGCCATAGCGAGTTCAAGGCAGTTGACGGCCGTATTGAGAGCTGAAATATGTGCTCATTACTATAAATAGTTCCTTGCTTCTTAATAACATATATGCGATATATATACAATAAACAACATAAAAACAATTTATAGTAATAATTGGTAAAATATCTTTTATAAATAGAGGATTTCTGCATACTAACGAAGAACTATAACTATGTAAATAAATGGAAAATATTTAAACGCCTAATTTTTGAATTAAAGGGGGAAAAGAGTTATGCTAAACGAAGGCCACCGAAATCTTGGATTTAGTACTTATGACTCAGCTCGCGAACTTATTGATGATGGAATTGACTCAGGTGCCAAAAAAATTTCACTTACAATTTATCAAGGTGATGTTCTTAAAAATTCCTGGTGTTGGCTATACGAAGATACTGGCAGTGGAATTAGAAGTTCAACGTTACGAGACGTATTCAAGTTCTCAAAAAATCTAGAACCTGACATCCTGAAAAATGGAAAATATCATTGGGGACTCACCGGGGCAGTTTTAGCTCTCGCAAAAAGGACAGACATATATTCTAAAACAATTGGAGACGATTGGTATTACACTTATCTGGATTTCACAGAGAGTTCTAAAGGACTAACCCCACAAGTTTATAAATGTGCCCCTCCATTATTAACGCAGGATTTCGATTTCACTCTAAGAAACGAGCAAGAAGATTCTGGAACAATAATACACATTAGAGATATTAACGAAATAAATATGCCGGGAACTTATAATTTTGACGGCTTATTAAGGGAATTGCGGAATAAGTTAGGGGAAACTTACGGAGATGATTTAGTACAAGGTATAGAGATCTATATCAATGGCGAAACTGCCGAGGCAATTGATCCCCTTTTACTTAACGAAAAAGCAAGATATGTACAGGAGTATGGGAAATCAAAAGAATTTTGCAAATTTAATATTTATTTTGGTGAAATTGAGGACCATCTAAAAGATAAGCAATTTATTGACGAAATAAAAGAAGTATATTTAAATGACATATCTAAACATGCAATCACTGTACGACTTGTTTGCTTATATCATGGTAACAAAGCGAAGCTGCCAGTAGATTTGAAACCGTCAATTATTAACTCGGGATTTTATATAAAAAGAAACAAACGGTTAATTGGAAGAGCGGAAAAATTTATTATTGGCTCTCACCAAAAATTTACTCACTTTCGTGCCGAAATCACCTTTTCTCCAGTATTCGACAAGTTCTTCGCTGTTCAAGTAAATAAAAGTAGATATTTAGTTCATGATATTATTGTCAATTTAATTAATGAGAAAATAATCAAACTTTTAAAACCCTATTTTGGGGAGAAATCTTCTAGTGCACCTTCTTTAATCGAAAAAGCAATTAATCATTATAAATTAAGTCCAATTGAAACTCCTACTATTATTGAAAATCAAGAAGATAATAAATCTTTTTCTTTCAATAAAAAAAAAATCTGAAACTCGTTAAACTGAATGTAGATAGCTTTAAAACATCATATGACGAACTAAAAAGAAGATTTAAAAACATTAAAAGTAAACCTTCATCCCCATCACTTATATATTCTAAATTTTACGTATTATATACTTACTTGCCATATCTATTTAATTTTGAAATTCTCGATTACGATTCGGAAAATACATGTTTAGCAAAGCATAAAAATTCACCTAATTTGTTAGAAAACTGCTTTTTTGTATTAATGGAACATACTTTATCGAAAGATATTACAGAAAATCTCGATAACATTAAATACATTGTTTGCTGGCAAATTGATTCGAGCGTTATCAACCAGGGCTTAATTTATTCAACTTTACAAGATGGGAAAAAGGTCTCCTTTTTAGAAAACGAAAACCATAAGATTCAAGTAATTGAACTAAAAATAATTGCTATCGATAATGAGACTAAATTATTTTATAATTATATTGCAAAGCTAGAGAATGAGGAAATAGCACAAGATGTTCAAATTCACAATAACAAAAATTTATAAATTCATTCCCAAAGTAAAAGCGGTTTCTGCTGATAAACACAGATTCCGCTTTTATTGTTTTATTGTAATTATATTTAGAAATATTAATGCCATTTTCTTACATTGACATTATAATCGCCACACTCCAAATGTCGCTTAGAAAGTAACTGCGAACGTCAATAAAAAAGTGAGCCATTCGCCAGAAGAAATTTGAGCCCTAACGCCGGAAAAAAGTGAACCGTATTATAAAAAAACACTGGGAAAATATTGAGCAATGCAGACGAATATGAAAAATGTAGTTAAAATATGATTTTGTGATTACGTTTCTCATATTAGAACGATTAATTATCAGAAACGCGAGTGAGGCTAGACTTAAACTAATTAGTTTTAAAATACGGAAGCCGAAGCTTTTTAATATTCCCCTTAGAGAAGTATTTGGAATTAATTAATTTCCTGAACCTAAAATCTGATTGATTACCCACTTAATAAACTTTATAATAGTATTAACAAGTAAAATTCCGGTGAGGTAGATAAACCAGCCAGTAACACTCCTAATGATAAGTATAAGGGGGTTGCTGGCTTTGCTTTTTGCCAAAAACGGATTTGAATATCTTAAGCACTGTATATTTTTAACATGTTCTGAACATGAAATTGAAACTTAATGATGTCTATCTTAAGTAGTTTAGTAAAGGGGAGAAAATTATGAGTGGATTTGCAAGAATGGAAGAGGTAAATAAATTTATAGAAGTTGACGGTCAAAAAATAAAGGTTCAGTACGAAAAACTGCTTTTAGGTAAGTTTGTGATTGAGTTTTTAGGGACAATCGTAGATTACTATGTCTACGCGAATGTGCGTTTATGTGATAACACAGTTTTAGAAACTCATTTTCGTTGGTCAGATGAACAGGAAGATCAAGCTGGTAAAGAACTAGACGATCGCTGTTGGTTGATGGAAACGTATTATAAGAAGTTTATTCTAGGTAAAGAAATAACGCGAGTTGAAGTTGGTTTAGCCAACAATATGTTCGATGAATGTTATGTAAAGGCATTTGTATCCCAAAATGCTCATCTTCTGATACCGCTTGGTATTAATAGCTTCCGACATGAATATCGCAGACTGCTTCAGGTGGCAGGGTTAAAAAAAGAATAAAACAAATATGAACTTCCTTTGCCTGAAGCTGCCAATCAGACGTCTTTAACTTATTGATTCGCAAATTAGGTTTTTGCATCGTAAGTGCTAAAATAAGTTAAATCAGATAATTTTAGGACTAAAATAAATCATATTAATATGGAAAAGAGGTCCCAATTAAAATTAAACCCTTAAATTGAAACCTCTTTTCGTCATGGATATAGTTAAGTGACTGAAGCCGTTCTGAAGTTTATAAATGAAAAAGTCGTTTCATTCTTAATACCCATCAGACGTTGGCCTAAGATCTATATATTTAATTTTTAAAGTCTAAAATTATTTTATGTGTCAATTCTATAAGCATAAGGGGGACTTCGATAATGACGGTCACAATTGCTTATAGAATAAAGCAAGACATTGTCCTAAGCCATGCTTTCGAAGATGAAGGAAAGTTAGCTACTTTAGAAGAATTGTTTAGCTATCTTCGTAAAAACCCATGGTTATGGAACCGCCTGTTTCTGTGTGACGATGGGCTTGTTTCTACGCTCCATGGTGGAACGCTTCAGTATTCAGGAAATATCAAGAAGCATCCCAATCCGTTATGGTTAGCAGCTAAAGGCTTTCGCGGCACGATCGACTTCTATTATAGTCAATTTGAATGGCCATTTCAGATTCAGTTTCAGCCACATGGGTTTCTTGAAGATTTTGTAATTAACAGGATCGAAAAGGGCTTTGTAGTTCCGGGTTTTACTCGTCAGATTTTAAAACTGCAATCAGGCATGTCTGAGGCACATCAAAAATATGCAAGGGAATCCTTAAAACAAGTCAGAAAAAGGATAGAATGTTCTGTAAAACTATCCGCAAGATAGTAATCAAATTATTTGTGATGGGATACAAGTAGTTGATTGTTTCCAGGATATCAAGATAAACATTTTGGCCTTATATTTTAATGCCTGCAAGATTGAGATAACATAGAGTGGAAGCAAGTCAAATAAAGTGAGGATTGGTAAATTGACATCTTTTATCGTCTTGAAATTTATTTCGTTTTTTACAGGCCGCAAGTACACTTGTTGGTCTGTTTTTTTATAATGGTATAATTACGTCAGTACTTACAAGATTATTTGTGGAGGCCAAAAGTTCAAGAAGCCTGACACAAGAGCAAAAACTCATTTTACAAGAGTTTTTGCTCTTTTTTATTTACCACAATATTTGAGAATGTAGAGAGTTTTGTTTTTGTGTAAATGGTTATCAGGATGCAGAATATGCAGGATAACTTTAGAATTATGTCGAAAAGGGTATATATACCTATTTGCTCAATAAGGAGCGAGGGACCCTATAACTATATTTTCACATCATTCTTAAATAATTAGTGAGAAGCCGAAGGATAATAATAGATTAGTACGAAAGAGGACCAATATGTTTATACGAACATCACTTGTGACAGCGCCAGGACTGGCTGCGGAATTGTTGGTATGGAATGCAGTTGAGCGGGTATTCGATGAGAGCAATACGTTGGCCATTCACCATTTTCCTATGTTTTTTTCAAGTGGAACAGGGCGACGAGAGATTGATATTCTAATTGTAAATGAACTTCTAGGAGTCTGCGTAATCGAAGTAAAGGGACTGAATATACGTCAGATTGCAAACATTCAAGGACATGTATGGTTGTACAACGATTTCTATGAAGACTGGGGTAGCCCGTATCAGCAGGCCGAGCATCAATTGGATATGCTCTGCAGGCATTTGGAGAAGGAACCGCTGCTATATCGTCGGTTGAGCAAACGGGCGTTTGTTGCACTTCCTTATATCACGGAACAGGAGTGGCGTGAACGCGGTTTTAATGAGCTGCTGCATGTGCCACCGGTGCTGTTTAAGGACGATTTTGCCGATTTACAGCGCCTGTTGTCCAAGTTACAGCAGTATGCAGTGTGGAGAACGGATGTTAAATTAACGAAGCTGGAAATGAAGAAGGTCGGTTATGAACTTGGCATTCAGCAGCCAGAATCCTCGGAAGCGGTGTTGCAACCGCGACAGCCGTTTTCACGATTATACGTGATTGGTACTAAGGAAGAATTTGTGCAGGAGAAGCAAGAGATTAAGAATGCATTGCAGAAGGGAACGAAGGTTTACGTCTTATCGTATGAAGAACTCGATAAACAATTATTAGTAGAGTTCGAGAAGTACAAGGGGGAATATCAGTTTAATGTGTACAAGGCGGAAAAGGCAATCGCAGACAAAGTGACTACTCGCTGCTTTGTAGATGGCGAGTATTTAATCGAGGGACCTCTTGATCTAGTGTCATCCCACTTTACAGCGTTCAATAAGGGGCAGTACAAAGCAATTCATCAGCCGATTGATGCTCATCAGATCATTACCGCAGGGGCAGGTACGGGAAAAACCCATGTAATGATTGACAGAATATTGTACCTGCTTGTAAGTTCCAGCGTACCGCTGAGCAAGATTACGATGATTACGTTCACCAATGCCTCTACCAATGAAATGAAAAAAAGGTTAGAGGAGAAGTTCCTCACGCTATTCGAGTTGACACGACAAGCGAATTTTCTGCATTACGCTGAACAAGTAAAAGATATGCAGATCAGCACGATTCACTCGTTCGCACGCTCAATTTTAACGGAGCTTGCTCATGAAATAGGGTATGGTCTGAATGTGCAGCTCCGTAGCTATGTTTATGAGAAAAAAAGAATCATTGAAGAGCTGTTGGATGAGTATCACAAGGGGCATTCTGTTGACTCCTTTTTAAAAATTCGGGTTAAAGATTACGAGTTCATCGACCTTGTCTTTAAGATGTGGGAGGAGATGGAGAAAAAAGGGCTGACCAATGAGGAAGTGCTGCGTCTTGATTGGGGAACTCCCAAAGACGCGAATTCCGTTGTGATCCAAGAGATACTTAAGTCTATCTTCAGCCAATGCGAAATGCGACTCGATGAATTGAAAAGAGCAGAAAATGCCATAACGACGGGCGATTTGATACGCAAACTAAAACTATTCACGAGCAGCGACGAGAAAATGCGGCAATTGCCCAGGGATCGTTATCTGTTCGTCGACGAATTTCAAGACAGTGATGCCGTTCAGATCGAGCTGCTTGCCAGTCTGCAGAAATATTTACAGTACCGGTTATTCGTTGTAGGCGACATCAAACAGGCGATATACCGGTTCCGTGGCGCTGACTATAAATCGTTCCAAGAGCTGAAGCAAGAAACGGCGGACATTGCGTATCAAGAGACGGGGCTCCAGCTCAACTACCGAAGTTCGTGTTCGTTGTTAAATGCTATGCATCCATTGTTCGAACGTTGGCAAAAGATGGGCTGGCTTCAATATGAAAAGAAAGATCGTCTGTTAAGCAATCAAAAATCGCAATTCCCTTCAGGAAGCGACTGGAAGGTTACATCGGACTATCAACCATATCTTCAGCAGGCGCTCCGTACGCTTCCCGGAGCAGACGATAAAATTGCTTTTATTGTCCGCACGAATCGTCACGCAAAAAAGGTCAAAGAGTATTGCGTATCCTTGGGGATCTCAACGACAGAGAATCTGGATGGGACATTCTATACCTGCCAATCGGTGCTTCATTTTAAAGCTCTCTTAGAAGGGCTGTTATATCCGGAAGAGCCGAAGTATCTCTTAAACGCGCTTCAGACACCATATTTCGGTTGCGTTATCCCGTACCAATCTCTAATTCCATTCGGAGGACATAAGGAACAATTGGTCCGATTCATTCACAAAAGTACAAACGACCAACTGAAGAACCATGCTCGGAGCTTACGTACGCTTGCGCCTATGACGTTGGTTCAATTGATTATTCGTAAAAACCAATTCTTCAGGCGCTTGCCTGATTCGATTAAACAGCAGCTCAAAGAAGAGAATCCGCAACAGGAACCGACGGGTGAAGCGATCAGGCTGGGAGTTCAGAGATATGAGAAGAATTTACAGCACCTTATGATCCTGATTGAACGGAATTTCGCTTCCCAACAGGTCACTCTTTCTGTACTGCGCGATTGGCTGCAGTTACAGATCAGCACAAACCGATCGGAGAACGAGCCTGTGCTTGAAGGCAATAAAGCAAAGGTAGAGATCACGACTGTGCACCGGTCCAAAGGACTGGAATACCACACGGTATTTCTTCCGATTACCAAGTATCCCTTTAATACAGTTCAGCAACCTTTTTTCTTGGAAGAGAATTCGGAAGAGTCTAAGCGTGCAGGACGTCGGAAAGTAGGGTGGAGTATTGTCGTTAATGAGCAGGAACGTTCAAGTGAATACTCCAACTCTCACTTCATTAACTTGAAACGATATGAAGACGAGGAACAACTCAAAGAGGAAACAAGGCTGCTTTATGTCGCTTTAACTCGCGCGAAGCAACGGGTATACATTGAAATGCCTAAACACAACAAAGTCAAAGAAAACAGTTGGGCGTATATTTTGGAGCGCGGCGGTTTGATCGAAGGATTGGAGGCGTATTAATGACGGTAGCCGTACACACCTACTCAAAGCCGACTGAATGGAGAGAGCATCCTTTATTCGACTCGTTCCCCGATGCCGTACATATTTGTGCGACCCGTAATCAGCGAGACGGCATAAGGGCTTGCTACGCAAATGACCTTGAACATATTTATTCGTTTAGAGAATTTATCAAGACACTTTACCCACGATGGTATAGCGCGGAAACGCAGGTTCAGCAACTTCTGCGTCTGAAGAAAATGATTGATGGATTAACTGGCGTGAAACCGGATCTGAAGCAAGCTTTTCGCAAGAATGCAATGCAGATTCTAGAAAGCATTCGTTTCTTAACCCAAGCGGGCGTTCAGCCACATTCGCTCGCGGACGACTGGCTTGCCACCGACAAAGAACGGTTATTTAAGAGGGTCTGGGGGCAGTTCACCCAGGAAGACAAAGATGTACGCGAACATGTTCAGGGCCTTCAAAGGCCGCTGTTAGAGAAACGCTTACAGGTCTCAATCCGCTCGTTAAGCAAGAATTCAAAGGAAGCACCGCAGAAGCTTCATCTCGTGTTTCACGGATTCTATTTCATCACGCCGGAACAGCAGATTGTATTAAAGTTGATGCGCCAACAGCAAATACGCATTACGTTTTTCCATTATTACGACGGACGATATGCCGAAACTTTCGATTTTGTTAAAGCGTTCTACACTGATCGCTTCGGCTGGCCGTCATCGGAAGAGTGGGTATATGATGCGACACCTTATTCGCCTGTAACCCCAAGCGCACATGCTTTTTTGGCTGCATATGAGCAGGCGAACGAGAAAGTGCAACCCTCAAGCGAGTCGATTACGGCTTATGGATCATTCTTTGACTTTTTACATGACGTGATTCTGCCTAACTTCCAGATAAGCGGTAACGTGCCGCCGGAGAGACGGGTCAAAGTCATTTCACCGAATGCGGACGACTTGAACGGGTTACTCGTTGCCTATTATCCAGATTTGAACGCTAAGAAGCGCAACTTCCTATCTTATCCGATCGGTCGTTTCTTTGTCAGCATCCACGAAATCTATAATAATGGCAAGCAGCAGTTGACTGAAAAAATATTAACCGACTTGTTTTCTTCCGGATGGATCTTTGATAAGGCACAACAGATCAATGCTCAGGACTATATGTATGACCTGCAGATGTTATCTCCTTACTTGAAGGGATGCAAAGAGATCAATGAATGGATTAAACAGCTGGACCAACTCATTCAGCAGGGATTGATGATCGAGCAAGCCTTTCCAATGAGCCAGGAAAATCGAATCGTCCGAAGCATGCGTAGTCCATTTGCCAAAATAGGGCACTTCACGGTTCCTCTTCACCGTATTAAACAAGTCAAACTGTTCGTTGAGAGCATTCGGCAGATAACAGAAATGATTTTCGGACAGTCGGGTACTCCTGCGACCATAGATTATCACTTTAGACGGTTGAAGGAATTCTTGGTCGAGAATCGTTCGATGGCGGAGCTGCATGCGGTTAACGACGAGAAAACGATTATTTACGAGCTGGAAGAACGTCTAAGTCGTTTACAAGATGACTCCGAGGTTCTGCTCGAAGATCTCAAGGACGCTTTGCATTATTACCTAAGCGGGAAGCTCGATGATAATGATGAAAACTTTATTACCGGCTTTATCGAAATCGATGGCGAAATGTTTAAGAAGCATGAGCTTCCTATTTATCTGACTGGACTGGATGAACATTCATTGCCGCTTAGTGAACAGACCGTTCCATGGCCGCTCCAGAACGACGCTTTTGAGCAATTGTGCGAACGACATAGCGTCTTACAACTGCATGCGATCCGTAACCGGGCTGGTAAAGCTATTTCACGGTATTTGTTCTTTATAGCATTGAATCTTTCTCCGGAACGAATGAACTTATCGTGGATTAAGAACATGCTGGACCAGCATGAATTGCAGCGTGCTTTATATGTCAAGCAATTGGGATTAAAGGTTGTTGATTTTACGTTCAGCGAGCAAGACTCCGATCCTGATGATGAAGAGCCTTATGTCCCGTATAAGTTTAATGTGGATTCCTTTAGTCGCAATGATATCGAAGCGGCTTGGGCGATGCTGGCGTTCGAAGATTTTCTGGCAGAGTACAAACTATGCCCGAGACGTTTCTATTATAGCTGCATTACGGACGAGTATCCGGTATTCTCTAGCGATTTTATGCACCAATTTTTATTCTCGGAAATTATCAAAACAGTGAAAACCAGTACGAGAGCTGACTTCGACAACGTGTATCGTGAAGTAAGCCCGCTGTTTCCGCAATGGCTTGATTTTAAAAAACGTGTGTTAGCGAGAACTGCATTCCAGTATGCACCAAAGCAACTGGGGAGGATGACACAAGTAGAGGAAACGGCAGCCTATACGGAAACACGAAAAAATTTCCAATTCCCTGGATTCACTAAGGCGAATAGAGATCGTTTGTTGGAGGAGTCCAGAAACACGTTGACAATCTCACTGGATGAACTGAAGTCCATAGAGAAGCAAACTTTGACGGCAAGGCCAGATTACCATTGCCGGTTTTGTCCTCATATCGAGTATTGTGACGATGCGATTCATGCGGTGGATATGCAAAAGGAGGATGATTAACCATGACGTTGAGTTTCTGGCAGCAAGTGAGTACAAGCTGGCAGTCCGTGCAGCAGGACGCGATTCAATCAGCCGTGGACTTGACGCATTTCACCAACCTTTTGCTCCTGGATTTGAGGTCCGTTCGTGATGATGAGGATGAGACAGAAATCGAATTAGAGATTAACAATGACGATGATTTTTGGGGAGGTTTATGAGTTGAAGGAGCCGGTGACTTATTCAGTCCAACAAAAAGAGATTATTAATTACTCCGGTGATCAATTGCTCATACGAGGAATTGCCGGTAGCGGGAAAACGTTAGTATTGCTGAAAAAAGCAAAAGACGTAGCATTAAAATATCCGAAAGAAACGGTTGCTATATTTTCTTTTGGTAATCCTTTGTCGGAATCGGCAAAAAAACAGTTGGGGATGATCCCAGAGAATATGAGCATCATGACCTTTCATTGGTGGGCGATGAAAAGCTATTTCCAGATATTTGGGAAGCGTTTCAACTTAGAAAAAGATATTAAACAGAAGATAGGAGATGCGATTGAAGAAGCAAGAAAAAAATACCCCCAGCACCGTTTTATGACGAATAAGAATTTACATGACTTTATTGATAAGGAAATTAGCTGGATTAAGGGATCCGATCTATGTGAATTCGATAAATACGATAAAGCGCAGCGAAAAGGGCGGGGAGGGAAAGTCAGAATGTCGACCGAAGATCGAAAAGTTATGTTCCATATTTATGAGGCCTACGCGAAGCAGTTGAAGGGCAAAGTGGATTTCGATGATTTCGGTTTACAGATGGCGAGAAATTTGAACAAAATCCCGGACGATTCGAAGTTTGATCATGTATTCATTGACGAAGCGCAGGATTTAACCAAAGTAAATTTGTTGGTGCTCTGCTACATTGCTCGCAAATCTTGTATAGTTGGAGCGGATAAGGGACAGAAGATCTTCACGACATCTTTTACTTGGGAGAGTGTGGGCTTGAATATTAAGGGGGGACGGACGAAAATTTTAAGAGATTCATACCGTTCTACTAAGCAGATCATGCAGCTTGCATACAGTATTCAAGAGAAAGATGAAATCTCCACGGATGAGGAATTCACGAGGCCGGAACTTCCTAAGGAAGAGGGGCCAAAACCGAAGGTGATCTTCTCCGGCGGTATTGAGGGACAAAAAGAGGCTATAATCGAGATGTTACAGTTGATTCGGGAGCAGGAACCCGAAGCTACGATTGGCATTTTATCCCGTAAGATCGAGCAAATGAAAAAGATGGAGAACATGTTGTACCGAGCAGGCATTTCGTATCATATCATTCAATCTTCATCGCAAATCAGATTCCCTCAAAAATTAGGCTCTCACCACGATCCCGGAATCAAGCTTACTACATTCCACACTGCTAAAGGTCTGGAATTCAAGTACGTATTGATATCGGATTTGGTTGATCCAGATTCGGAAGAAAGGCTAAGTGAAGACTTTGATTGGGATCTTGAACGCAGGCTGCTATATGTAGCGATGTCCCGAGCAAAGAAATTGCTTAATATTTTTACATACGGTGATAGACATACACTTGTTAATGAATTGAATCCGGCATACTACGAAAAAGTCGTTATTTGATTAGCCCCATCAAGAATAACTGAAATAGGTAGTGATTATGCAACCAGCTTCTAGTATTGAAATAATTAATTTGCATTTACGATAAGGGAAAAGTTAACCATTTATGAGGGTGAACGAAGTGGAAGTAATAACCTAAGATATAGGGTGACCAGTTTGAGCAGTGAAGAATTTGAGTTTGCGGGGCCTTTTGGGAAAATAATGGCCAAAGTTTAAGGCGCACTTATTCTTTCGTGTTCTGTTGCAGTATTACTAGCGGGTTCTGAGATTTACATCGTTACTAAAAACAAAGAGGTGTTAGTCGCTGGTGCGAAATTAGCTACTGACAGTGTCAAATTATTGAAAGCTTAGATTGGATTATCGCAGAACTTAGCGCAGCAAATAGCATGAGGAAAAAAGGTCACTCCTGACAGAATTATTCATGATCTTAGTAAAGGAAAAAATAAGGCGATCAATAATAAGGTATATCTAGAATTGTTTCGTAACTACCTTGTCCCAAATAATGAAAGTTATCGTGCCAAAATTGCTAATATTTTAGCTGAACAAGGAATATCTGATGAAGCAATTAAAGATTTACTGGGTTAAAGGACCATAGTAATAAAGCAGTATGATGAATTTGCTAAATTCATTATACTGCTTTATTACTATGCACCGATGCTTTAGATGCTTTGTAGGAAGGGAAGAGTTTGACCATATTTATGGGTTAGATGTTTGTATGACTAGAGTTAGACCATGCGAAAAAGTGCAGCCAATCCTCGATTGTCACGGCAAAATGTCTATAAAAAATATGGCCCTTTTATCGTGACGATGCACGTTGAGACTGTTACAAGTTTGAAAACACTTACATTTTGAGATCAGCCTGTACCATGGGTTTCATCACTCCTAAATAAAAAAATCAAAAAAAAGAAAAGGTAACATTCCTTAGCAGATAAATAATCGGATATAGTTATTCGCCAAACATAACCAGACAGATTAAACGCTAATTTAAGTAACGAGCCATTTATTTGGATTTGACAGGTTCTCCCATGATGCATGTTCCCTGAGCTTGTTCAATGTGATATAAGTGCCTCCCAATCAAAAAACATAATTAATGCAAGTCTATGGCATGGACAAAGAGCGTCCATGCCTTTTGCCATGCTGTTGTTTTATAAATAAGAAAAGAGTTGAGGGGATCTTGGTTAGAAAAAATGTAAGGCATGCGGAAAAAATTCATATAGCGTAAGTAAGGTTAGAATCTGGATATGCCCTTATTGTAATTGTAATTTACAAAGGAGAAGGAGTTAATGCCGATGATAAATAAAATAAAGTCACTATGATATACAAATTACATGACTATTAGGCAATGATTACTGCAGGATATTGTTAAAACTATGCAAGTAACTTTTTAAATAGGCCGTTTTAGACTCACTCGGGGAAGAAGTGGTAAGAGTTGCACGTCGAGATTCTAATTGGCATCATCCTGCTTTCTTGACCTGCGGACTATAAAATAATCAACACTCGCAAAGACATTTTTGTAGTACTTATTCGATATATCTGAGACACAATTTTTTGTCCAGGGCTGTTGATATAGTTAATATTATAAAGTCAGTTAAGTTGGAGGTTTATTATCTTGGTTTGTTAGTAATGAACTTTGGGCGATGATTTGCATGTGAAAGGGGAATGGACTATGAATTTTCTGATTGTGGACTTTGAATTTACCATTCACAGAAGATATGGCAGGCCAAGAGTCTGGTTTCCTGAAATCATTGAAGTTGGAGCAGTGGTTGTTGACGAAAAGGGAGATTTACAAGGAAAGACTTTTAACACTTTTGTAAAACCAAAATTCTGGCCAAGAATTAGTGAAGAGTGTTATGGGATAACCGGTATACGGCAAAAGGATATAGAACAAGGAATTTCCTTTAAGCAAATGCTAGAATCTCTCTGGCAAATGAGCCCTTACAAGGGCTCGTGGCTGGGGGGATGGGGTTATCAAGATCGTCAAGTACTTAAGAATTGTTGTGAAAAATATGGTTTCGAATATCCATTTGTATACGAAAATTATATCGATTTAGCCACAGAATATAAGTTGTTTAAGAATAACAATAACTTAATTTCACTTAAAGAAGCTATCTGGGAAACTGGTGTTAAAAAGAATGGGATTCTCCATGCCGCTTACGATGATGCAGTTAATACCGCATTAATAATGCAGAAGCTAATCAAGCAAGGCTGGGTTAACGAACAGAACCAGTTAAGTGTTGCAATGTAATATATATAGTTTGCTACTTTTTGATCGATCATTTATTAATAATCTTTTTGCCTAAGTTAATAGCTAAAATATTAGAAGGAAATACCGAAAGAAAGTAGAAATTTGAATTAAGAGCTAACAATTGTGAAAATATTCGGAGGCAATAATATGAACGAAATCATCGCTATGAACAAAAACGCAGGTACAGTTAATGTTAAACCTGGCAAAAATCCGCGACAATTATATGAGCATCAGGTCAATGCCATTACTGCCCTAAATAAAATTGATGCCCAAGACTCTTTTAGTACACTTGTTGTTCTTCCGACCGGCGGTGGCAAGACAATGACTGCTGCTACCTGGTTATTAAGCAGTGCCGTTGATAAAACTAAAAAGGTATTGTGGATCGCTCATAGGCATTTATTATTAGAACAAGCTGCGGAAGCCTTTTTCAGAAATGCTTATACCGAAACAATGGTAAATTCGACAAGCTTTAAATATAGAATCATTTCCGGACAGCATGATAGACCGATTCATATTAAAACAGATGAAAACGTTTTAATAGTAAGTAAGGATAGCATTATCAGAAACCTTAATTCTCTTGATCAATGGTTAAACAATGAAAAAGAGCTATATCTTATTATTGACGAGGCACACCACGCAACTGCTAAGTCTTACCGTAAAATCATTGACCATGTTAAAAGCAAGAACTTAAAACTTAAGATATTGGGTCTCACAGCAACACCGTTTCGGACCTCAGAACAGGAGAAAGGTCTTCTTGGCAAGATATTTACCGATGATATTTTGTATAAGATTGATTTAGATACTCTAATCAAAAAGGGTATTCTTTCAACGCCTATTTGTGAAAGCTGCGATACAGATGTAATTTTAGGTGATAATTTGGGCCTCAATGCCATTAAAAGCATTGAACAACTTGATGTTATTCCTGAAGATATTGCCGAAGCGATCGCCGATAATAAAGAAAGAAACCGCTTTATTGTAAAGACGTTTTTTGAACACGATAATTATAGAAAATATGGTCAGACTCTTGTTTTTGCCCTTAATAGAACCCATGCCTTTACCTTGAAAGCACTCTTTGAACAGTATGGAAAAAATTATGGAATTAAAGCAGGAGTTATTGTTTCCGGCACCAGTAAGGAATTTATAGGGGTCGATATTTCTAATGAGGAGAATCAAAGGCAGATCGAGTCTTTCCGCCAGGGAGAGATTCAGGTACTAATAACAGTCAATATTCTAACAGAAGGAGTCGACTTACCCAAAACGCAGACCGTTTTTCTGACAAGACCCACTATCTCTACGGTTTTAATGACCCAGATGATTGGCAGGGCTTTAAGGGGAGAAAAAGCAGGCGGCACAAAAGACGCTTATATTGTCAGTTTCGTAGATAATTGGAACAGTAAAATAGCGTGGGTAAATCCTGAAAGTGTATTATCTAATGAAGGGAATGGATTTGTCAGCAAAGATTATGAACATAAGAAACGCATAGTACGCCTTATTTCCATTGATAAGATCGAGGAATTTACCCGAATTGTCAATGAGACCGTCGACACTACTCGTCTAGAAAGTTTGGATTTTATTAAGAGAGTGCCATTAGGTATGTACGTTTTTACATTTATTGATGAAAACAATATTGAACATAATCATCAGATTCTTGTTTATGACAGTACTAAAGATCAGTATGAAGAATTGATTGCTGCTTTGCCGTCTCTCTTTAAGGAATACGGAATTGAAGATGAGGTCATTGAGGCAAAAATGCTGTCAGAGCTAACAGCATTATGTGAGACGACGTATTTTGACGAAGATATGATTCCTCCTTACAATAAGCGTGATATAGAGTATTTGTTTAAATATTTTGCCCAGAAGGAATCAGCTCCCTTGTTTATACCGTTTGAAGAAATTGATAGAAAAAAAGTCGATCTAAGCATTATTGCAAGTGAAATTGTTGCCAAAGATATGAGGCGTTCTGAACAAAATAATTATATTAACTCGCTATGGGAAGATGAGAGTAATTTAGTAAGGGTATATTTCGGAAATAAGTACTTCTTTAAACGCCAATTAGAAATAGAAATTGACAAAGCCTTGGGAGAATTTGAATTTGCTACTGAAGAAGAAAATGTCATCGGTGAAGAAAGAGATATTACCGCTCTATCATTGCAGGAAATATGCAGTCAGTTTCCTGCTTATGGAAACGAGCTAAAAGCAACTGTTTATCAAAAGGCAAAAACAGACTCTGGTCAATATAAATGTTCTGATTGCGGTAAGACATCTCCACATAAAGCGTTGTTTCAGGTTGATCATATCGTTCCGATGTCAAAAGGCGGACTGACGAAATCGGAGAATTTACAATTACTCTGCAGAACTTGTAATCTCAAAAAGAGTGACAAATCGTGAAGTATTTATATACATCAATCGATTTGGCAGTATATTTCTTGATCTCGGATTTTCCAGTTTCTGAAGAGAAACGAATTCTTCAAAGTTTATGGGAACAACGGAATTCTGTCCTTCTGCCAAAATATAGGACTAACAAGAAGTTTTTCCGAGATTCGATTTATAAGGATCTGTCGGAGTACGATTGCACACTTCATGAGTTGGATGAACTAAATATTTTGATGCAGGACATAGATTATTCCAGTAATAATGAAGAGCTTAATGAGCAGGGAATCATTGAAAGTTTCTTTAAAATAATTAAGCTGGAACTGACCTATACCCCTAATAAGGCCTATAGGAAAATTAAGTTAAGAACTCTGATTGCAAGATTTGGTTACAAAAGAAGGTCGGCAAATTTAATTGGTTATATAGACGAAGCCCTTAAATCTTTAGGATTAGCAATATTTCTGAGAGGACATGTGCCATGTAGTATTGAGGAAATCAATCTAGACGACACCATAATTATACGACTTGAAAATAACTAGCAATTTTCGGGTAAGACATACACAAAATAAGCAAGTCCTTATTAAATAATACAATCTCTCGGCTGCCCTTTTGATTACGAAAAGTACGCATAGAATGGACAGCAGGGAGTGCTGAACCTCGCCTCTGTGGATAGGTAAAAAGGTTTAAGGCACGATTCAAAATGTCCTCGATTCTCACTACCGAAAAGAGTAGATCGACAAGTTTACCAATGTTCAAAGAATAGACGAGATTACTTCTCTCATTTTGTGTTTTGGTCTATGGGGCTTGTCTAGATGAAAAAAGTGATAGGTAACAAAATCATTTGCTACCCGTTTGCGATTAGGAAACTTTACTATTGTTGGTCTTAAAAGTCCTAAAACTATGCCATTAATGAGAAATAGAACAGGAATGTTAAAAAGGTCCCTCCTCTTAGTGCTCAATAAATCTTCTTAAGTATAATTACCATTTACATGCGGTTTGATTTAAGACAACTAGAACAATATGGATAATGTAATTCCAATAAATACTTGTTCTTTCTTGCCATTTCATAATGCGAAATTTTGCTATAATTAAATGTAGAAAGAGGATGAAATGACTGAGATCGTCTAGAAAAATTTAAAGTTTCCAAAGGTATTGTAGATATAAAGGTGCAAATTGTTGTTAAAGGTTGTGGAAAACAATGGGCATTAGAGATTTGAAAGTTCTGAATAATTGCACACCTATTAACTTACCAACCTGGATAAATTTTGCGTTCATCCTAGGAGCATTTATTAGTGAACATGGAATCAAGTATAAGAAGCCGGCGAACGTAATTATTTCTCTGCCAAGCGAACATTTTTTTTCACTGTTTATTGCTATGGGGATCGCTGACAAAGGATTCTCTGTTAACAAACAGATGAGATCCATAAGGAAAGCGGTATTAAATTTAGAAAAGGGAAGTCGTATCATTTATCAAGATGATAAATCCAGACGAAAAGTATCTGTGATTTCAATAGAACCAAGTCCTGTATTTCAAGATGAAATGATTTTGAAAATCAAAGACGGAAAGATCGAAAGAGGAATTCCTGAAAGACAGTGGATTGAACGAGTCATTCTATTAGATGAAGAATACGATCAAATCAAAAGAACAATAAAGGTTAATAAGAAAAAGCAAGTAGGCTTGGAAGCTAGTCCATTATTACGTGTATTATACTCCTCTAGTCAATTGAATAAAGTTTCATTCTATCCAGGTGATGCCTTTTATATAGTTGGAAACGTAAAACAAATTTATGAATTAATAGACAAGGAAATATTTATTTGCGATCACTGTAAAGGCTCCGTTAAAGATTTCTTGTACATTGATAATAACTGCAGTTATAAAAACGGACGATTGTTTTCTTCACAAATGAAAAAAATACAAGCTGACATAAGCAATGAGCTCCCAGTTATTTATTCGGATATTAACAGCTACTTAAAGCAGTTTAAAAACTTTATAAAAAACCCAAGTATTATTATTACAAGCAGATGCGACAATGAGAATCGATTGGTTGAAGTAAAAGAAAAAATAAAAATTGAACTTTTGCAGCGAGATTATAAAATTATTACCTCTGAAATTAATGACTATGTAAAAAATCATGATGCTCAAATCCCAAACGGAATTGAGTATTTTTCATGGAGGTAGCGCTGATGAATTTAAATAACTTATTACGTTTATATGATTATACAAATATACAAGTCTCCTTTAAATCGTTCGATAGTCATGAATTGTTAACCTTAGCAAATTTACTGGATAAGTTTAAAATAAAAGTGAATAAATGGTATGAAGACGATGAATACCTGGTAGAGTCTTTGAATTTATTCAAAAAAGTATTCTATAAATTTCTTTTGAGCTTTCTCCCTTATAGCAACGTTATCAATATAGAGTTAGAAAAACAAATGCTGTGCAAATTTTATCAGATTAAAAGCGGTTATCCTGAACTTTTTTCAACTCATGTAAGGCACATTGCGGAATTGGTTAAAGAACTGAGTAATTCGCCAATGAATTATTTAACTTCATACCTTTGTGATCATATCAACCAAAGGATGAGACCTGGTTACAGAGTAGCTCTTGTTACTAAAAGAGCTGTTTCATCTGAAGAAAGACAGATATTAAGTCAAAGATTAAGAACTTATTTTGATGTTAATTTTTTTACGGAAAATAGTTTCAAAAAAGAAATTGCTTTTTTTGATGAAGTAATTTATATAGGCAATATAAATTATTACGGCGATTATGCGAAAAATACGTTCAAGGGAAATACGACGTTTATTTCATATGATATTTTTTCTAATGAGATAATCCCTAAAAAGATATTTGAGGATATAGATGAAGAGGGAACATACAGTACGATTTTTAATCACATTTCATTTGGTGAGTCGGCAGCTAGGAAAAGCGTGATCGACTTTAACGAAAAAGAATTGATAAATCAAGCTGTTAGTCAGTTTATCGGAAAAGAAAATAAAAGCGGGGATTATTCTCAGGATACGGTGGAAGCATCCATTGTGTACTTGGAAAATGACCGCTTTTTATTTGCTCCCAACGATTCTAAAATTCGTGTTTACATACCAAATGACAAAATTAATTCTGTAAGGCAGGTAAATTTTAAGGATGTTGAAGAGGACGATTATATCATTATTAGAAATGAACGAGATACCAAGTTAATTGCAGAAGTTGCCGATCAAGACGTATTAAAAATGAATGCCAAAGATTATAGAAACTTGCAAAATAACTGGAAAAATAAATTGCGTTTAAATGTCCAAAAGAAAGGTGCCAAAAATGTAAGCGATATATTAATGAAAAAGTATCATTTAGAAACAGCATCGGCACAATCCGTGAGGTCTTGGTGCGCTGAAGATTCTATTTGTCCGACCGAACTCCCCAAACTTTTAAGGGCGTTTAAATATGAGGAAGATGAAATCAAGAATATTCACAGCGTGATGAAGGAAATACGAAGCGCCCATCAAAAAGCAGGACGGTTGATATCTGAAAAGCTGATGAATGAACTGTCCGACAATATCCTTCAAGAGTTAAAAGAAAAGGGCTTTTATACCTTTCAATCCCAAGAATTTAACGGTGCATCTTTTAATATTGAAAGAATCGTTTCCATCGATAACACGGCACATCAAATTGCCCCGCACAATTTAATGAAGCCTTTTGACTTGGATTAGAAAGAAAGGAGTAATATAGAATGGCAGTATCTTTAGAAAAATCACTCATAAACCGTCAAAAGGTTTTAGAAAATGTACGTCAAGAAATGATAGGACCCTGTCAAATAAGGGATAACTATACGAAGTTTAACCCGATAGGTTCTGTAGTTTTCGAATCAAAAGATGAGCTTTTCAAACCGTATTACTGGGAAGTTGGCGGCGTAAAAGAAGAAATTCTGCAAAGGGAAACGCCGACCGAAAGATATGTCAGCGGAATCTTGTTTCCCTTAGGAATCGATCAAAATGAAGAAATATCCCTTGAAACTCCTATCGAGAAAAATTCGGATGAAGAAGAGAGTCAGAGGATCGATGAATTATTCGAACATCAAGAGGGGGTCGAGTCCACGGAAGAGGATGGTGAATTAGAACTCTTTCCGCAAAGAAGCGATTTTTTACCGTCAACAATTGGTTTAACGTTTTGCGTTGATAGAAATGTTCCGTATCTGACTGTTAAACTCGAAGGAGGAACATATATACCGCATAGTGTGAGAGTAAAAGGCGAAACCGGAAATATTAAATGGTGGTTGCGGGAGACTGTGGAAGGGTCTTGGAATTTGAATTTAAAAGAATTAATCAGCCGCAGACAGATCGAGAACAATATATCTATGACCAATAAAAAAGGCGAGAAAATTAGTCAATATCAAATTCAGCTTCATACCCGCCTTCGTGAACTAAAGGATAAATTAATTATTACCATTAGTGTTACTAACCGCTCGGAAGTTCCTGATTTTAACAGGATGCAGTTAATTTTATTCCAGGCTAAAATGTGTATTTGCACTCCTGAAAATAATTCATTTTCCTTTTATCCTAAAATGTATCAATTAAAAGGTTTACTCAATGAAGACAAAGACGAAGCCTCAACTGAACTGCTTTATCGTAACGAGGGAGTGTATGCATTCGGACACGGATGTGCTGCACATTGTGAACAAAATTGCTCAAACGTGAAAGAAATATCAACTACTTTTATGCCGGAATACGAAGCACTAAGCATGACTCCCAACGTTTTTATAAAGCAAGGGGACAAGGAAGTAGAACTCGAAATAAGGATGAGCGATTTAGCAGGCCTCTCGACAAATAAACATCCGGAGGAAATCTTAAAACCACTAGTAGAAGGTTACAGTGAATGGATTAAGCAAAAAGAAAAAGAAATAGTGACTGAAGTTCCGGATTTGCTTAAACCAATCGCCAAGAAGCATATTGAGTTGTGTCATGAAAGCTTAGAACGCATGGTTAAAGGTCTTGAACTATTAAAGATTCCGCAAGTACTGGAGGCTTTTCAACTGGCGAATATTGCCATTCTTCTGCAACAGGAAAATGGAAAAAATAAACGTTCGGGTTATATTGATGATAAGAAACTTAAGTTTGATTTAGACTATCTAGAAAATGTTAAAAATGAATCAAAATTAAAAAGTGCTAAAAATACTTGGAGAGCCTTTCAGATTGCATTTTTTTTAATGTCTATGGAATCTCTCGTAGACGAGAAATGTGATTCAAGGGAAATTGTTGATTTGATCTGGTTCCCGACCGGCGGTGGCAAAACAGAGGCTTATTTAGGGGTAGCAGCATTTCAAATGATTTTAAGACGGCTTAGAAATCCTTCGGATGCCGGTGTTGATGTCATGATGAGATATACGTTAAGACTATTAACTGCCGATCAATTTCAAAGATCTTCAAGGCTTATCTGCGTTTTGGAATATCTAAGAAGGAAAAATGAAGAAAAACTGGGCAGTACCCCGTTTTCAATCGGGATATGGGTAGGGTCGAATGCAACACCAAATAACAATCTAACCGCAAAGAAATATCTAAGTAAGTTGCAGCGTAATGATAAAACGGCTAAACAGTTTATCGTTAACAGTTGTCCTTGGTGCGGAGCTCCCTTAGGATATTACGAGCAAAAAGCAAGTAAGAAGAAAAAAATCTATCTTGGTTATAAGTTTGAAAACGATAAGTTAGTGCTGCACTGCCCGGATCATAACTGTGAATTTCATGAAGAATTACCCGTTTATATCGTGGATCAAACTATTTATGAAAAAAGGCCGACATTCCTCATTGGAACCGTCGATAAATTTGTACAGTTAGTTTGGCAGCCTAAAGCAAGGTCTTTATTCGGAATAGACTGGAACGGGAATAACGCGGTGAATCCGCCGTCATTAATTGTGCAAGATGAACTTCACTTAATCTCCGGGCCATTAGGTACATTAACCGGTTTGTTTGAGGCCTTAATTGAGGAGCTGTGTTTAAAGAAAATAGATGGGCAATTAATTAAACCCAAAATTATTGCAGCAACAGCCACAATTAAACAATTTGAAGAACAAGCCCTTGCTCTATTCGGGCGAAAAGAAGCCAGGCTGTTTCCAAGTCCCGGATTAGAAAATGAAGATTCTTTCTTTGCGACTCCTGCAATCGATAAAGCAAGCGGTAAACCGATGCCCGGCCGAAAATATGTAGGCGTATATACCCAAACGGTTCGGATTATGATGTCTCAAGTTATGTCTTTTTCTTCAATTCTTCAGGCAGCTGTTGACATTGACGAAAAAGAAAGAGATCCGTATTGGACCTTGTTAACTTTTTATAATACTTTGCGGGAGTTAGGCGGCGGTCTGACATTAATACAAACCGACATACCTCAGTATTCTAAATCAATGGCCATGCGAAAAGGAATGCAAAAGAACGTTCGATATATCAACAATGTCCTTGAATTAACGTCAAGGAAAAACAGTCATGAAATTGCTAAAACAATTGATGACTTAAAATCGAGTTATAACTTCCAAGAAAATTACAAAGATGCGGTCATAGACATGTGTTTAGCATCAAACATTATTGAAGTCGGGGTAGATATTGATCGATTATCTGTTATGGCCATTGTTGGACAGCCGAAAATGACCGCCCAGTATATTCAAGTAAGCGGACGGGTGGGACGCCGCTGGTGGGAGAGCCCAGGACTAATTTTTACGCTGTACTCCAATACAAAATCAAGAGATAAATCCCATTTTGAACATTTCAAAGAGTATCATCAGAAATTATATGCTCAAGTTGAACCGACTAGTGTAACTCCCTTTTCGGATTCGTGTTTGGATCGAGGACTGCACGCAATTATTATTGGTTTTTTACGCCAAGCGTTAGATGATACCATTGCAAGAACTCCGGATTGGAAGGAAATCAGCAAGTATTTGAATAATCGAATTGTACCGTTTTATAACAGACTGATCGAGAGAGCTAATCTTGTTGACCATGAGCAAGTTAATGAACTTAAAAGCAGGTTTCTTGATGTACTGAAGAGGCTTGAGAAAGGAGATTATACCGCCTGGAAGGTTGAATCGAATGTAAACGGGTATATGTATACAGCAGGTTCCTCCGTTCCGCCGGCATTAAAAAGCAAAGCCGAGTCCATGATTAATTCCATGCGGAATGTAGACTCAGAGTGCAGAGGACTCATTGTTTCTGTTTATAACTCAGCCGAGCGAGGGAATGAACCTGTAAGTTGGGAGGGATTATTCACGTGAAAGATTTACCTTTGAGAAGAGGCCAGCTTGTGACTACTTTTGGTCCAGGTGCTCTTGTAATTAGTCCTGAAGGAGAATCTGCAATGATAGGCGCTCTTGACAGGTGGTTTTACGATATAAATGAACGACGTATTGAATCACTTGATGAGTTTGAAATACATGAACCAAGATTAAGATCATTACTAAAGGTCAATAAATTGTTGATGCCTCCGGATTACAGATCGGGTTTCAAATACAACGGAGAAAGTGATATCAACACTCAAACGAATACCGAAATTTATATACCATTGCTTCGTTTCCCGACATGGCATTACTGTCCTGCGTGTAAAACGCTGCATCAAATTCCGATGTCTTCTCGGTCCAGCTGGCATGATTGTAAAGAATGTAAGAAACTCAAAAAGATGATTCAAGTACCATTTGTCATCGTCTGTAAACACGGGCATATTTCCGATTTTCCCTGGAGAGAATGGGTTCATGGTGATGAGAATACAAACTGCGGCGGACAAATGAAACTTGTTTCCACCGGAGGAGCGACTCTAGATTCTCTAAAAATTAAGTGCAGCTGTAATAAGGAAAGATCATTACGAGGAATTATGTCCCGCAAAAGTTATTCAGATAATGATGACACAGCCGTCAGTGAATTAAGCAAAAGATTAAATGAAACCAGCAATGTCTTGTATCGTTGCCCCGGCTCTATGCCTTGGTATGGTACAGAGAAAGAAAAAGAAGATTGCTCTGCCTTTCCGGTTGCTGTACTCAAAAATTCTATAAATGTCTATTATCCGAATACAATTAGTGCAATATATTTGCCGGGAGAAAACCAAGCCGTCGAAAAACTAATTGATATGTTTGAAAGAAACGGCATTACTTCATCATGGCTTAATGTAGCTCCGAAACTTGAGGATAAGATAAAGTTAGTTGAAAAACTATGTCCTCCAGAAATCCAAGATTATAACCAATCGGACATTGAACTTGCGATCCTGTATATAGAAGGGTCATTGACGGAAGAACATCAGTTTCTGGATCAAACCAACCCCAGAAATGCAGAAATTGAGCTGAGGAAGAAAGAGTTTGAAGTGCTTTTACAAGAAATAGATTCGAAGAATCTTAAGGTAAGGAAAGAATGGGCTTTTGATGAAGCAGATAAAAACTCTTATTTCAATCTTATTAATCGAGTGACAAAGCTCAAAGAGACGATAGTTTTAACCGGATTTAACCGGCTATCCCCAGGAGAGGATTCGGAACAGAATCAACTTATTAAAGGTAAAACCCTCTTGTTTAAAGATGTGAGTTCATCTGATAACAATTGGCTGCCGGCTTATAAAGTTTACGGCGAGGGATTATTTTTTACGTTGAACCGCGAAAAGTTGGACATATGGGAACAACGGCCGGAAGTGCTGCATTATTTTAGCAGACTGCAACAGCGTGTTGAGAAAAAGGCCGGAAACATGTATGATCTAATCGTCAGACCCAGAAATGTTCTTTTGCATACTTTAGTTCATATTATAATTGACGAACTTGCTTTGACCTGCGGTTATAATTCTGCTTCTCTCCGCGAGCGGTTATATTTGGGCGAGGACCAAAGCGGTGCATTAATTTACACCTCATCAGGAGATATTGAGGGTACATTTGGAGGTCTTGTAAGAGTGGGAAGAAAAGAATACTTTTTCCCAGTCGTTAATAAAGCGGTTGAAAAAGCGAAATGGTGCAGTTCCGATCCCGTCTGTTCGGAGATTGGAAGGACTTCTGGACAAGGGGTTAATAATTTAAATGGCGCCGCATGCCACAGTTGTGCTTATCTGCCTGAAACTTCATGCGAATTGGGGAATCTATTTCTCGACCGAACTTTAATAATTGATCCCGCAATTGGTTTCTTTAATGGAGAGTAACTCGGGAACCTTCTCATAAAAAAATATTGATCTGTTTGTTAGATAAGAGAAGTTTATTCAGTTGAACTTTCCGCGGTATATTTTTCTAAAATAACAATTTTTGGTGAATGGAAATGGACAACCTTACTAAAGAACAGCGTCATAAAAATATGCAGGCAATAAAAAACAAAGATACAAGCATCGAATTAATACTGCGTAAGGCTCTGTGGCAAGAAGGAATAAGGTATAGGAAAAATTGCAGTAAACTGACGGGGAAACCGGATATAGTAATTGCAAAATACAAAATTGTAATTTTTTGTGACAGTGAATTTTGGCACGGTTATAACTGGGCAATTAGAAAGCAAGAAATTAAATCAAATCGTGACTATTGGATTCCAAAAATCGAACGTAATATACAAAGGGATAAGAAGGTTAATGAAATACTTAAAAGCGATGGCTGGCTTGTGATTAGATTTTGGGGAAAGGAAATACAAAAAAAATTGCCGGATTGTATTCAACAAATTAAAGATGCAATTACCAGTCGCATCTAATTAGAAAATACAAAGGCGGAGATGGAATGCGGATAGGCGAAGTATTTAGATATGGACGACCGTATGATCATACAGAGAAAATAAAAGATGGCTTAGAGAACTATTTCTACCATGTTTACACGCCCGGCGAAAACTTACCGATTCTTGAATCGGGGATTAACCCCATTAAGAAAATAAGAACTCCAGAGGGGCTAGAACGACGGCCTGCTATATTGATTTCAAGCAGCCCCCATAAGGCTGGATATATCGAGACTCCGTGGGAAGATACATTTGATCCGGATAATGGTCATATAAGATATTACGGAGATAATAAAGCTCCAGATAATGATCCTGCGTTATCTCCGGGTAATAAGATTTTAATTGAGGCCTATAAAATCCATTCTTCTCCGGATAAGGAACAAAGAAAAAACTTTGGGGTACCTGTTATCTTTTTTCGAAGAGTCGCATATTCGGGTCGGATAAAAGGAAATGTTTTATTTCAAGGCTATGGGATTGTTAAATCTATAGAACTAATTACCCAATTTGATCCTAAGAATAATCGGTATTTTTCTAATTATGCTTTTGACTTTACAATATTCAGCTTAGTTAGGGAGTTTGAGGATTTTTCCTGGCAATGGATAAGTGATCGAAGAAATAAAAATTTTAGCAATGAAGAAGCACTTAGTAATGCTCCGGATAGTTGGAAAATTTGGATTAAGTACGGAATCGAGGGAATTGAGAAATGCCGTAGACGAGTATCAACTATACAGATAATACCGACCGCCGAGCAAAAGACTAAACCTGGAACTAAAGAAAATCGAATTCTAACGGCTGTATACAAATTTTATGAAGGCCGAAAGCATAGATTTGAAGCGATGGCATTATTTATTACTCAACGTATTTTTAAGAAATCCGGAACAGAATTTGTAAGAGGGTGGATAACCTCACCGACGGGCGATGGAGGAGCAGATTTTATTGGAAGGCTTGAAATCGGATCTGGTTTTTCGAAACTTAGAACGGTCGTTTTGGGGCAAGCAAAATGTGAGAAATTGTCTTCTCCTACAAATGGCAGGGACGTGGCTAGAACAGTAGCACGTCTGAAACGTGGATGGATAGGGGTTTATGTTACAACTTCGTATTTTTCAGAATCAGTCCAACAGGAAATAATCGAAGACCAATATCCTTTGATGCTTGTCAATGGTTTAAATATAGCAGTGGAATTATCCGAAGTTATGTTTCAACGGGGTATAACTGATGTAAAAAATATACTAGAAGACATAGATAGTGACTATGAACGTCTGGTTAGAATTCGAAGACCAGAAGAAGTTTTATTTATTTGAGTTTGATTTCAAAGGTTGCCGCGGCTGGTAATTTTGTCGAAAGAAACTCTGGGTAACGCTGTTTCCTTTTAAGTATTCAAAAGGACAGTGCTCAACGGAGTTTTTTTATATATGGAAGTTTTAAAGTCTCTAACCGGGTGACTCGCGAGAGAATATGAAATGTCTATTATATGCTCATCGATTACGCTGCTATTTAGCAGCGTAATCGATAAAATTATTGATATTTGGCAGCAATTGTGTTAATCTATTTGAAGAGGTGAGATTATGTCCTGCTTAGGAGATCTTATTAAAAACAAGCGTGAAGCCGCAGGGCTCTCTCTGAAACGATTAGGAACTGCTTGCGGCGTAAGCGATAGTGAAATAATGAAGATTGAGAATGGAAGCCGCAAAAGTCCAAACTGGAATACCTTGTGTGAAATCTCTCAAACATTAGACTTTCATCCTTTCGAACTTTTATTAGCAGCAGGATACATAACAGAAAACGATATTCATCCAAATTCGCAGATTCATGGGTTAGAAAAACTCTGTGCAGATGATGTAAAGATGGTTCAATTATTTATTGACTTTCTGGCAATGCGAAGTGGTAAGAATAACATTTCAAAGGAGGAACATTAATGCCATTTCGTTTAGGTGAATTATTTTGCGGGCCGGGCGGGATTGCGTGGGGAGCAATGAACGCCGCTGTCGGCGATCCGCATTATACGATTATCCATCAATGGGCGAACGATTACGATGCGGATACCTGTGAAACATATCGTTTCAATATTTGCCCAGATGCTCCAAATACCGTATATCATGAAGATATTCGGAAATTTGATATGACAAAACTCGCACCTATCGATGCTTTAGCTTTTGGCTTTCCGTGCAACGACTATAGCGTGGTTGGAGAACAGAAAGGTATGGATGGTGTTTATGGACCATTGTATTCCTTCGGTGTCAAAGCGCTGAGAATATTCAAACCTCAATGGTTTTTAGCAGAGAATGTTGGAGGTCTAAGAAATGCAAATGACGGGAAGGCATTCACAAAGATTCTTAAAGAGTTACGAGAATCTGGCTATACAATTACTCCGCATCTATATAAGTTTGAGGAGTACGGAATACCTCAGGCAAGACATCGTTTGATTATTGTAGGTATACGGAACGATATCAACGTCGAATACAAGGTTCCATCAACAGCACCTTATGTCGGAATTGATAATACTTGCAGAACCGCAATCGAAAATCCTCCAATTCGGGCTGATGCATATAACAACGAATTAACAAAACAATCTGCAACCGTTGTTAGAAGACTGCAGCATATTCTTCCCGGACAGAATGCATTCACGGCGGATCTTCCAGAAGATTTGCAGCTTAACATTACCGGTGCAAAAATTAGTCAAATCTATAAGCGGCTCGACCCAGCAAAGCCTTCTTATACGGTTACAGGAAGCGGCGGCGGCGGAACACATATATATCACTGGGAAGAACCGCGAGCATTGACCAACAGAGAGCGTGCAAGATTACAAACTTTCCCTGATTCCTATAGATTCATAGGAAGCAAAGAGAGCGTTCGCAAGCAAATAGGTATGGCAGTACCTTGTAAAGGTGCAAAAATAATTTTTGAGGCCATTTTGAAATCCTTTGCGGGGATTGACTATGAGAGTATTGGCCCAAGTATCAATGAATAAATAATAAGCGGTTACTTTGTTTTGCTGCAAAGTAGCCGCTTATTTCACACATGAAAATCCATAAAATATTGCTCATTGTCAATTCGATAAAAGGTAACATCCGTTCTTCCGTAGTTTAGCAAATCTAGTTTCGATACGAACGCACCATTCCCAAGACCTAACCGGTTTCGGAAGTACTCTCCTAGTTGAGCATTACTAAGAGGTGTTGTAATCGCCTTATTGTTTTGTTGCTCAACCCTTAAAAGGAGTGTATGGCCGTCATCCGTAACTACTGTAAAATGCTGTTTGTTAAGCGGAAAGAAGCCGGTTCTTGCAATTTTTGCAGGAAGATGTATATAAGCTTGGTTTCTGTTTCGGTCCTTGCGTTGGCCCCAATTAAGACCCGACTTTGCTCCAACTTCCCCCCTCTTTGTCAGAAGAGATAGAGTTGCGGAAATAATACCTTCCCCGGCTAAGGTGGTTATCGGTTTATTTTCCGCATCTAATATTTGATGCGTTGGACGGAGGACAATATTATCTTCGACCTCTGCATGATTGCAATAGATGGAATTTGTTTCAACTTCCTCATAAAATTTAAATGCTTCTTCTGGGTCGATGCATTCCATGATTTCTTTTCGAGATGAAACAAATGCGTTTTGTATGAAATCAGCAGAACCTGTATATGCAAGCATTGGCGTCTCGCCCTTCAGCCAAATGTATAAATTTGCATGGACTGGAGGGTTTTCGCAAACATAACTGCATGTGAATCTTCCCGCAGTATTTGGATATGCCTTGCCATGGAGCTCCTTAAAACCTTCATGTATAGGAATACTCAGCCCGTCGAAAGGAACCATGCCTATCAGCAATGAAATATTAACAGAGGATATATTCTGTTCCTGATAACTCTTTATTAACCACGATGCCATACTGGGAGTAGCATATCCACTTAATATTAGTAAAGTGTCTGCTCCTTGAAGCGAAGGAGCAAATAAGATTCTTTGTGCTATATTATTAGTGAACATACCTGCTTGCCCTCCTATGCTTCTGTATCATCTTCACACACATCATAATAAACGGTATCGTGTGGAAGTTTAATATTTGGCACCCAAAGAGCTTTTCCTCCCCATCCCTTAGTTCCTGTGACTTGGTACATGGTAAGGACGATTTTGTTGAGGAAAGTACCGCCAAGTTTCCAGTCATTCGGAGACAACAATGCGCCGGTTCCTTGGGCAACATTCCTTTCTCTACGAACTATTAAAATACCTTGTCCCGCAGGTTGCTCTGAAAGTATAGTTTCTATGACAGAAACGAACGCATTCAGCTTAAAATCCGGACTGGTAATAATGTGAGACAATATCTCCTTAATAAATCTTAAATTTACTTGGTAGTAAGGCTCATCATCAGAGAAAGGTTTTAATAGCTTTGATATATCCTCAATGGTGTCATTATCTGGGTAAAAAGGATAATAGTTTGTTCCCCCTGAGAGAATTTCTACGTGCTTATTATCAAGCACATTCTTTCTTGTTGGACTTATACCAATCGGATAATAAATTTTTATATTATCAATGCCTTGCTCTATCTGAGCGATGATGGAGTTATTGGTAGAGTTTATATCCGAAAACAATTTATAAAGCTGTTCGTCTATAAAGATCTTCATCATGCCGGGATCTCTGTCATAACCAAACATTCGACTATGCTGCCACATTGTGTCAGCCTGCGGTTTTTTACTTGTTCTTGTATAGTAAATTGTCTGTAGCCCAGGGAAAGTAACACCTCGACCAAGGGTGTTTCCGCCAATGATAAAATTGCAGCCTCTTTCATATTCGGAACTTTCAACATCTGTCTTGCCGTTCATAACGAGGATTTTTATATCTTCGTTTTCTATCAATTCTTTAGTAATTTTGTAGATATCATTCAATGACAGTTTCTCGCTTTTCTTGGGTTCTAAAGAAGAATACTGAGACTGCAATTCCAAAATATAATCATCATTGATATGTTCAAAACACCAATTTAGCTCTTTTATAACCTCGTCGGCATAACGCTGGTGGACCGCTTGGCGCACACTCGGATGTATAAGGCAGTTTGATACTTTCCCGCCGGTAGCTAATATCTGCGCAGAAACAGCAAGGTGGCGTATAAGAACATTTCGTGTTGGTCGTTCAATGTTTTCAAGATAATCAATGTATTCAGGCTTACCGCTTGTCGGGAAGAAAAAATCTCCACCTAAATAGCCATCGCCTGGACGAAAGTAGTATGAAAAGTACGGATGCCAGCCGGAAGCAAGTGTCTGCAGCAAGATCGCCTGAGGAGTTCCGGTGACCTGTAGATACAAACTGCTTGATGCGCCATTCTTTATAGAATCCAAATACTTATTAATCGATGACTGATCATTGCGATTTACAAGTGTATTTAATGAAGCGGCATCTGCCTCGTCGTCAATGATGAAAAGAGGATTACCCTTCATAAAGCCCGTGGAATTAAATACATTCGCCCACAGTCTCAGTATTCTTGAATTTTTCTTTAGAACAACAATCGCCGGCTTAACAAGGCTATTCTCAATAAACAACCCTGAGTCGTTTTCACCGCAAATACAGAAACCGTCTATATCGTCTCTGACACGATCCAACGTTTGTTGTTGTAACACAACATTGTCTGTTGTGAGTAAGATAAATGCCGGGAAACCTAAGTCGGCAGCTTTGCACATAATGCCAAACATTTGGCCGGTTTTTCCAGATTGTACATTACCAAACAACAAACCAATTTCATGGCTTGTGAATGAGAAATTGCGAATATGTTGACGGCCAATATCTTCAGCAGTTTTAGCAATGGACTCTGCCAATTTTTCATTGCCTCGGTCTATAATCTTTTGAAGATATGTTTTCAAGTATTGCATAGTTGCACCTCTCATTCGTTAGTAGTTGTTTCAAACGATAAAACCCACACATCAAGCTCAGAGCTGTCTTCGTCCAACGCTTTTTGGTCGGTCTTTGAAAGTACAAGGCTATCGCAGCCATATGCTTGTAACATTTCTTTCGTAATCATTCCTTTACGGTCTGTATCAGCTTGGGTATCATTCACAGGTGTTACAAGTCCTGCTGCCGCAAGTCTTCCTTTAATCCAACGACCAAGAATAAGTTCATCGCCAACAGCACTGAACTGCTTATTACCGTCACTTGTGGTATGAGCTTTAAACCAATAGCCATCATCGGTAACTACAAAAAAGGTCTTGTTCTTTTCGGGATATCCCTCGGAGCGAGTTATCTCTTTGCTCACGGTCAGCTGGGTCTCATACCAATCACGGGATTTTCTCTTGCTTCGCGGTGCTGCATAACTAACATTAATATTTGATTTTGTGAAATGCTTTCCATCATCCATATGTCGCTCATCATAAGCAGGAACTTTTATCGGCAACACAAATGAAACTCCTGTTTTATGTTGTACATAAAGCTTTACACCGGTTTGAGGAATTTGCGTTACTGTGTCGATGCCGCTGAGTGATGTATTAACTTCTCTGATTAGCTGCATTCCGGTTATACTTGCAATATTAGAGGAACAATTCTGTGATTTAAGCCTCTCGATAAATTCTGCGATTTCTCCGCATTCGGCAGCATCATAAGTAATTGATGAGATTTCATACTGTCGGCGGTTATTGGCATCTAATTTGATTACCCCTAAGTTAGCAGAACCAATGATAGCGGAAAAAGGTTGTCCTTCTCGGTGAAAACAGTATAATTTTCCGTGATACTTAAAGGCTTTTACAATCCTAATCTCTCCAATGCCGGCCTCTTTCCATTTCTTGTTCAGTTCAAGCGCAACATTGTAAGACCCCTCAGGCATTCCTTCGATGAAGTACATTCCAATAGTAAGGCATATACTGGATATGTTGTGCTCCTTAATCAGAAGGTCAAGTTCTTCTAATGCAGCACGTGATATATATCCAACTGCAATTTCAACACGGTCTGATTTTGCAATTTGCTCATTAAAACAGTCAATAATTGTTTCTTGACCCTCAAATGTGCCAAGGGGCAGAAGATTAGAATATAACAGATTCATTTTATTACTCCTTTGCGCCTGAAGTAAACTTGCCTACTAATAATCAAGAAGGTAAATTATAACGAAATTAAGAAATATATTTGAGTCAATAATACAAGACATATTAATTTTATTAAAATGATGAAATCCTTGCAAGCGGATGGGAATATTATTTACGTGTTCAAGATCCTGGGGAGTCGCTTTTTAACTGCTAAATAATTTATCCTTGTGAATGTGATTAGGTCATCACCTGGTAACAAGCGAAAGACTGCCTTACTGGCAGTCCTATTTATATCGGAATATAATTTGAACCATTTAGTATAAGACAAAACTGAATATGTATGGATTTAAATACAGATTCCGATGCAGTATATTTTGACACTGATCTTGACGTAGTACGAAAAGTTGAGTTGCATTTTAGAGCGGGTTAGAGAAATTAATTCACGTCCCTTTATGGTTTACATATGAAACGGTTTAATTTAAATTAAATGCCGCAATTGATTTTTTGAAACTGTAAAGGATTCTGGAAAGACGATTGTTAAGCAGTCCTGTAGAAACTGAAGAAATAGATTAGACAAAAAGTGTAAAGTATCGTGTGGAAGAGTATGAGGCGATCTCCGGTAAGATTGTAATACAAGAGTTAAACTTCGGCGATTTTGTGCGAGAGACTAACTATAATTCTACCCTCCAAACTCACGGAATTTATCTTTTTGAGTTTATCTAATCCCTGATTTCGGGCTGCCGCCCGTGCGGCTTCTGTCAGAGTTCTTCTTAGTGCATTGTTCCCTTTACGAGTTCGACTGGACTTGCGTTTCCTTGCACTTTCATTCTGAACTGGAGACATTCCCGCCCATGATGAGAGATGGGCATCGCTTGGAAAGCGACTCATATCGGTACCAATTTCAGCTACAATTTCTTCGGCAATACGTCGACCAATGCCCGGAACAGTATCCAGAAACTACAGGTCTTCTTCAAAAGGGAGTGTACGGTTCACCACTTCCCGATCTAGACTACTAATCTTTTGGTCTTAAAAGTCAATGTGTTCGAGTTGACTTTTAAGAATCATTTTCTGATGAGGTCCGATTAGACTATTTAATGCTTTTTCAAGAGCTTCCTTCCTGTTCTTAAGTCTTCCTTTGGCTAAAAATGCTAACAATATGGGGTCATTCACATCTTGAATAATCGCATCAATCATTGCTCGTCCGGATACTCCCATAACGTTGCTAGCAAAAGAGGCGAGTTTAATATTCGCTCCTTCTAAGAATTTCTGTAATCGATTGACCTCACGAGCACGCTCTTCAATTAAACTGCGGCGATAACGGACTAATTCTCGAAGTTCTCTTTGATCTCGATCGGGAATGAAGCTTCCTTTGAGCAATCCATGACGTAAAAGATCAGCAATCCACTCAGCATCTTTAACATCCGTCTTTCGACCTGGAACCGCCTTAATGTGCTGCGCATTAGCAACGAGAGTTTCAATTTCATTCAACTCTAAAAGATTGCAAATAGGTTTCTAATAGACACCGGTGCTCTCCATGGCCACATGAGAACATTCTTTACTTCATTCTTTGATGGTGCCGCTAAGCGGCATGAGGGTCTAATATAAAGTAAAGATATTTTTGTGATCTAGTAGTTTTACTTCTCCTCAATAATAATAGTATATTTATCCAGGATTTTGTTCTAAACTTAGGATAAACAGTGCTTAAGTCGAGTTGCTTTTTCCTTTATATAAATAAGTATTATAAATTCAAAAGGGGCCTATTATGACTGAAATAAATAAATACTCCGGAAAAAATTCTGCTCAAAAACCTTTCCTTGGAATAGTAGCTAATAACGGCTATGTAGAATCATATGATTTTGAAACAGCCCAAAAATTCGACTTCCATCATAGCTACGCTTTGTCTCCACTGGGGCAGAGATATTATGACGATGACTATACTCTAAGATTTGTTAAATATGCAGGTGATAATAAATATACACTTGAAGGTAGCCCGGCATTAGATCCGTTTGATAAAGGTTTCAAGCAAATACGCATCTTTGCTCAATATTGTGTTAATGAAGGTGTTTCTCCGGACACTTTCATCGCTGTTGCTGACCATGCTTTAGGAACTCCTTATGAAGGAAAGGTTATAGGGAAACTTGAAGACTGGGCATAAAAAATTCGAGAATAAACGGGTCTAACAACCGTGCGACTGCGCGTTTGTGCAGTTAATTCAGTATAATTTTAAAATAGTGTCTCTAATCACAGCTGATACGTTTTCAAGTAATATTATTACTTCTTTTCTGTCATCGGGCTCTAGAAGCAGTAAGTCGCTGTTCAGTATTGCAGTAAAATCGTCATATCTTTTTTCAAATTTGTTTCTGAGTTTCTTCTGTTGACGTTGTTTTTTTAAGATGCCGGCCTCTCTTTTGAGGTGCTCAATCTGTTGATTAATATTCAACAAAGTGACTTCTTCTTTTTTTAACTCTTTTTTCAATTTGTTAATTTGTCTTAAGGTCAGGTCATAGTCAGTTTGTAACTGCTTGAGGGTTTGCTGAATTTTATCAGGTAAATCTTCATAGTTGATTTTCTTCGGTATATTATCACTAGATGAGACTTTCACCTGTTCAATTGGCTCTTTAATATCGGAACAATTAACAATCATAATTGGGCCTACTGGAATGAATTCATGTTTCCCCGGTCTAATTTTACCCATAGCATCTTGAAGTATAGTAGCAAGATTTTCTAATATTGCACTTGGAATATTATTCGCATTATTTAACGGTTTGTACAAACGGTAGGACACTACAATCCCCTCCTTTTGTACATTCCTATTAAATTGACAGAATGTCCTATTATTCATTTTAACGTGTGGTAGAATAAACCAATCCAAAGCACTAAACTTAGTGTATTCACCCCTAATGAGACAAGTTGTTCATACATTTTACCGTCTGAGTAATACCATAACCGAAATATCGGCTTTCTAGGTTTATCCATATTATATGGCCAAAATAGTCGTACTCCGTTATCTGTAAAACTATCAGCAATTAGGTGCATAAAATAAGGGGCCGAAAACGCTAAGATGGGTGCAAGTATGGGAGGCAACTTGAGACTATTTAAATACCAGTAAAGTAATTTAACCAAACCAGCAAAGAGAACGGATAAAAATGCCCAAATGAAAATACTATGAGTTGGGCCCCGGTGCTCAATATTAAAGTCATTATCATAATCCGGTAATACTGAAGATACGAAAGTTATCGGAATTACGATTAACAGTTGGAATAGTTGATTAATTGTTGTTACAGGCAAAATCAGTAGTATAATAATTGAATAAGAAGTAATGCCGATTGATCTATGTGTTTCAAATCTCACTAATATCACCCCGTAAATTTTATTACAGGGTGGTTTATGATATGAATAAGCTTGCTCTGTCATCCCTTTGTAAACTTCAAGAAATAAAATTTTACTTCAATTGTAACTTCTTGCTGAGTTAATTTAGTGAAAGCTTAAAAATGTTTAAGCCTAATCTGGCAATAAGGGATGGCACGTTTATAGCGTGTCGCCCCTTGATACCCGACTCTATGTGAATTTATTAATTGACGCCCAATGGGTGTCTTTTTTTCTAACCGCATCTAGAAATGGAGGAATATGGAGGACCATATAGAAATATAGAAGTATCTATGTTGCTCTGCCGAGTTTATATGATGGAATAAAAGAACACGGTAAGTATGTCTTTGATTAATGGTATCACTTTAAGGCTCTGAATGCCATATATGTCGGTAGCACGACGCTTCCTAGCAAGTTATTTTTCATCCAAACAAAACTGTCAGCCATATATGCCGGGATTCGTGAGTAAATGCCCTATTGCTGTTATCGGGGATCGTAATAGTTGTGGTCTTAACACTATGGGTAAAAACTTATTCTGATGATCTTAAATAAAAGATTTTAATATAAAGGAAAATAATACAAGTAAGGTGATAGTATGAATAAATCCTCGAGTATCGATGAGATAGCTGAATGTATTATTAATGCAAAAGGAAAGTGTTCATTCCTTGTAGGGGCGGGGTGTTCAGTAACAGCTGGTATCCCCTTGGCAAGTGGATTTGTAAAGCTGATAAAAGATAAATATCGGACACATTACGAAAATGTAGTAGATGAAAAAACCTATTCAAAATGCATGGAAAAATTGTCACATGCGGAAAGAAGGCAACTTATTATTGAACAAGTTAAGGATACAAATATAAATTGGGCACATATTTGCTTAGCTAATTTGTTAAAGAAGAACCATGTTGATAGAATTCTCACGACAAACTTTGATCGTTTATTGATAAGAGCTTTAGCGTTACTTAATGAATTTCCAGCTGTTTATGACTTGGCAGTTTCTAAGATTTTCAATGAATCATTTGTGCCTGAAAAAGCTATTTATTATTTGCATGGTCAATTTGATGGGTTTACATTATTGAATACAGAAGAGGAGTGTAATAGCTACGCCGGGAGATTAAGGCCTGTATTCGAAGAGGCCGGAAGGGGGAGAGTATGGATTATTATTGGTTATAGTGGAGAAAACGATTTGATTCTTGATCAATTATCAAAAGTAGCTACTTTAAACACAAAATTGTTTTGGGTTCTTCACAACGACAAAAAACCAACTAATATGGTATTTGAAAAATTGCTAAATGTAAATCGATACGCTTTTTATATTAACGGCTTTGATGCGGATAGTTTTTTAATAAAATTAGCTCAAAAGATTGGATGTTTTCCCCCCGACTTTGTTAACAAGCCTTTTTCTTATCTAGATGATTCTCTTAGTAGAATAAATAAGTATTTTTTACCCGAATTAGAAGGTGAGATTGATGTATTAGAAACACCTAGAAGAATAATTCAAACTGCAGCAAAAAAGTTTGAAAACAAACTAGAGATAGATAATGCAAATTATCATTTTCTTAAAGCGGATTATGAGACTGTAATTACACTTATATCAGCCCAGCAAGCAAAATCAAATGAAAAATTATCGAATATATTAGCGCTATCTTATATGGAGCTGGGTCTTCAATTATATCAAGAAGGTAACCAGCTTGAGAGAAGTAAGGAAAGAAATTCAAAATTCAATTTAGCTCAAGAAAAATTTGAGCAATCTTTCAATTATATAACTCTATATAATGAGGCTGTCCAGCGTTGGGTAGACATTGCTTATGAAAAACTAAATAATATATCAAATAATGAAGCCGTAATTTCACTTGATAAAATACTAACAAATTTAAGCAAACTTGAAATTCATAAAATTAAAATACTTCTAAATTTTTTATCTAAAGAATTCGCAGTAACAAATAATGAAAAGACAATTCTTATTTGTAATAAACTCATAAATATAATTAAAGAAGAAGAGCCGATCGATTATTGTTTATTGTTAGAGCAATACAACAGGTTAGCTAATTTATATTATAATAGGGGAGATTATAAAAATTCATTAAATTTTTACGAATTGTGTCTGGGAATATCAAAAAAAGGTCATGACAAAAAGGAAGATATAATTGCTAGATATAATTTAGCTTTTAATTATGAAGGTCTGGAAGATTTCGATCTGGCTGAAAAACAGTACAATATTATATTAAAGTGGTTAGAGTCAGAGTCTAACCTTGATATTTCAGATAATTTAATTATAAAAATAACAAATAATATTTTAAGATTTTACTGTGATAGAAGAAAATATTATACAATTGAATCTCTTCTAAACAAGCTTTTAGATGAAGGAGAAAAAGAGAAAGATGAGCAATTTATAGTTAAAATATTATATCTTCAAATAAAAAATTACAAAAATATTGGGCAAATTGATAAGGTTGTTATGTTAAATAATAGATTATCAGAATTGATGATAAGATTAATTCCGGAAATTCTACCAAAAATGAGAATAATGGAATTTTCTAAAAAAATTAAGAACCATTTTGAGCAATATTTATGGTACGCTGATTACGGTTATTATTTAGCGGAATGCCTTATAGAAAAAGAAGATAAACAGAATGCAAAAACAATCATTAGTTGTTCACTTGAAATAGTAAAGCTAATAAATGGTGTAGATGATTCTCTGTATATTAAAATTTCATCGCTACAAAGATTATTGGATTCTTAAGTTGTTTTCGGCCTTAATGACTTTTTCAGGATTAACACAAGTTACGGCTGTGTGTTCCTATGCTAATGTTGGGTTAAAAGGCATGAAGAGTTGTATTTGGATATTCTTTCACAGTATTTGAACAATCAAGCCGTTGCATGTAAATTGATGCAAAAAATTGTCTACGGGTATTACACCAAGCACGCTCGAAGCATTTGGATAAAAACATAAGGCATTATATGTCTTTTGAAATTAGAGATCAAAAAGATGTTTTTAAATTATGCTCTATCCTTGTATGCTTAACTCAACTAGCATTGCTATAAAGATGTGGCAGAGGATCTTATCGAATTGGCGGATTCTTGTTATCCTCAAACGGGCCAAGCTTTGCATATTATGCAGACTATTTACTGACTTTAGTTGGAATGAGGATAAATTCAAAGGAGGTAACCCCTCTGAAAAAAGTATATAAACTGTTACTACTTTTCTGCATTCTAAATTTAGCTGATTAGATAACAACCATACTCGCAATCGGCAAAGGAGCATGGGAAGGAAATCCGATAGCAAATTACTTTATCAACCATGATGCTCTCCAGCATCTCAAATTAGCCGGAATCGGCTTGATTTGTTTAATACTAATTTGTGCGGCAAAAAATTTGCTATAATTAATGCAGGAGGGGGGATATAATGACTGTAATCATCTTATTTGTCGTATCCATGCTATTAAACTATTATATCTATACCGATCCGCAAAAGCGGGGTGTGACCAAGGAATACAAAAGGGTTTTATTCAACCTGTTTATTACATTTGTCGGAGCACTTATCTATCTTTGGAAGCGACCAAAGAAAATGCTGACCACGGCCTATCAGAAACGACCTTGTGGATTTCGAACAAAACATAAAGGGAGAATGGCAATTGCTTCAATCGCCTACATATTCCTTTTTGCGACTACTGTGCTCGCAACAACAACTTCACCAACAGATACTAGTAAGACATCTGTCCCCGTGATAAGTACCGCAAGTAACACTAAAGTGACAGAGACGAAAAGCTCAGATCTTTCAAAGCAGTTGCAACCAGCACGAACAATAAATCCGATATGATACAGCCAACTCAAGTCAATGTCGGAGATAAACTAAAAGTTTCGTATATTGATGTTGGACAGGCTGATTCAATTCTCGTTCAAATTCCCAATGGTAAAAACCTTCTTATTAATACTGGTTAATACTGGGAACAAAGAAGATTATGGAACAATTTCTAGTTACCTGAATAAGCAGGGTGTAAATAAAATTGATACCCTTGTTCTCACGCATATGCACGAAGATCATATAGGATCCTCGCCTGAAATTCTTAAGAATTTCATGATCGGGCAAGTCGTTATGCCGAAAGAATCGGCGAACACACAAGTCTTTAAAGATCTAGTTTCCGTGATGGGAAGCAAGGGCCTCAGTCCCGTCCAAGCGAAGGCGGGATTGAAACTTGATTTTGGAAGTGAATATCAGCGCAACTCTTAGCTCCTAACTCTGCAAGCTATGAAGATGCTAATGACTATTCTGCAGTAATTCACCTAACATACGGGAATAATACCTTTCTCTTTATGGGAGATGCTCAGGCGTAATCTGATTCGGAGATCATCAATGCCGGCTATTTACTTAAAGCTAATGTACTAAAGGTCGGGCACCATGGATCAGACACATCAACGTCACCTGCGTTTTAGCGAAGGTTCAACCGAAATATGCGGTTATCAGTGTCGGGAAAATGCAGGGGCAAACATCGAAAGCGTTCTTGGACATAGCTCGTCGCTTTACTTGCTTGTTTGAGAAGCCTGAAATCATCGAGTTCAAGCAGCGTTACTATGAGGCATCACTGATTCACAAAACACTCAAAGGTGAACTGGTTCGCTCCAAGTCGGAGGTGATTATAGCCAATATGCTCCACGAAGCCCGAATTCCTTACGAATACGAAAAGGAACTATCCCTCGGCGAGGACGGCACACGAATCCCTGATTTCACAATCGACGATGCTGAAAGCGGTATGCTCTATTACTGGGAACACTGCGGCATGATGTCGGACAGGCACTACCTCCAGCGGTGGGAAGAAAAGAAAGCAGTATACGCCAAACACGACATCATAGAAGGCGAAAACCTGATTGTGTCTTACGATGACATGAACGGTAGCATTGACTCTGTGGCGATAAAGGCTCTTATTGAGAAATATTTGCGGTAATAATCTAAACACAGAACGAGGTCGTACCATGATGGATAAACAACAGGCAATTTACTTCGAAGCACTAACCGCTGATGCGATGGAATCCGCAAAGGCACTTGAATCCTTTCGCTTGAGAGGTGTTAAAAATAGCGTGGTCGAGAAATACTCCGACCAGGCACACTTCATATATGAACTGCTCCAAAATGCTAACGATGCGAAGGCAACGTCGGCCCGCTTTGAGTTGTTAAGGGACAGGCTTGTGTTTGCTCATAATGGTATACGCCGCTTTTCGGTTTCTAACCCTGCTACGGAGGCAGAAGACCTTGAACGTGGAACGCTCGGTGACATAAACGCGATTACAGCGGTCGGTGGTTCTAACAAAACTGACGAAGCCACTATAGGCAAATTCGGCGTAGGATTTAAAGCGGTGTTCCAGTACACCGCTACCCCTCACATTTATGACCCGAACGTGTTTTTTAAAATTGAGCGGTTCATTGTTCCCATCCGTCTCGAAGAGGACTATCCGGGCAGACGGGACGGTGAAACTTTGTTTGTCTTCCCATTTGACCACGATAAGCGTAGCGCGGAAGAAGCGTATGCTGACATTTCCGAAAAATTACGCTCTTTAGATTACCCGCTCTTGTTCCTGTCAAATCTAAAGGATATTGAATTCAAGGTTTCTGGTATACTTGGATTATATGGGAAGACCGTCGAGGAACGACATAATTTCAATGGCACAACCGCCGAGTTTATCAGACTTACTCAAAACGACGGGGCAAGCCGAGAAGAACTCTATGACAATTTGCTATGGTTGTTTTCTCGTGATGACGGGAAGGATCATACATATTGTGTCGGTTTTTTCGTTGATGGCGAGGGGCATTTAATCCCCAAAACGCATAGTGCCTTTTGCTTCTTCCCAACGAAGGAAGTTACGGGGTTGAACTTCATTATTCATGCTCCGTTCCTCCTCACAGATAGCCGGGAGGGAATCCGTGCTGGTGTTCAGCACAACCTTGATATGATTTCATTGCTGTCGGAGTTGGCGGCTGACAGTCTTGTTTATCTTAGGGACATAGGACAATCGAAACCCGTACCGCTAATTGATGACAATATCTTTGATATTGTGCCGTATGATGAGAGCGGTTTCAGTGATGTTAATAGTAAGAAAACAATATCGTTCAAACCGTTCTACACAGCAGTAAAAGAGTCTTTTGAAACCGAAGCCATCATACCTACTTTGGAATATGGCTACATGTCTTCCCCAAACGCTTATTGGGGCGGCGTTGATAATAGTCAGTTGGCTGAAGTGTTCTCGAATGACCAATTAGCTTTCTTAACCGAAAATGAAAATGCAAGGTGGGCATTTGCTTCTCTTAGCACTCCGCGAAGTGCTGGTAGAAGCGTGAAGTTCGACTACATACGGGCGGTTGTCGAGAATATTGTCACTGATAACGCCATCATCGATTTGATAAGCAAGGTCTTCATTGAATCACAGAAAATTGAATGGCTACACTCACTGTATAAGTACATTTCGGCAAACGCAGAACGTACTAAGCGTATAAAAACAAAGCCCATTTTTCTCAATTCGGCTGGAAAAGCCGTCGCCGCTTATGATGTCAAAGAACAAGCAATTCTGTTTTTGCCCTTAGATGGTGGAAGTGGCTACACCACCGTTAATGAATCCCTGCTGAAAAATGAGAACACCCTTGAATTTATTAAGCGAATAGGGGTCAGCGAGCCATCCCTGCGAGACGAGATTTATAATATCATTCTCCCGCAATACAAAGATGATGCTTCTGTCTCTACTAAACCGCACTTTAAAAAATTTTTCCAATACTACCTATCTTGTCCCCAGACCACAGTTAAGTCATTCCTCGATTTGCTGCGCGGTCAGAAATTTGTCTTATGCCAATCCAAGGATGACGAAAAGAAGTATCGGGCGGCACCGAGCAGTCTATACTTGCCGTTAGAACCTTTGCCTTTGTGGTTCGCCGTAAAGCCAGCGACACTATTTGTTTGCTTTGATGAATATCTTGAATTGCTTGGAAATGATAAAAAAGAGGAACTCGTCAGGTTTTTCACCGACCTCGGTGTTAAAGATACGCCGAGGATATTACAGCGTACTCTTTCGGAAGAAGAGGCTTGTGCTATTAAGCCACGATGCGATTGGTCTCAACCCGCATATTACAATATGAATACTCGGAAATGGTCTGAGCGGTATATCGATGGGTGTCAAGAAAATATCGAGTGGATTGTCGCAGAGCAAGACGCCAAATTATCTGTGACAATATGGAGCCAGCTACTTAGATTTGTCGAATACGGCGTTTTCAAAGACCGCTATTCGTGGTCACGGGATAGTGTTTTGTTCGGGAAGTACGAGTATTTCTACCGCTCACAACAAACTGAATCATTTGAGTCAAACGAAGCTAAACGCCTCCGCACCCAGCCGTGGCTCCTCAATAGCAACGAAGAATTCGTATCAGCAAGCGAACTGACCGTACAAACCTTAAGCCCGCAATATGATGTGTCGGGCGATGAGTCTCTCGAACTATTCCGGATTTTAGGCATCAAAGAAGAAGTCGATGAATCACCTGACGAGGATGTAGACATTACCTCTTTCGGCGAACAGTTAGGACTGTCAGAGGAAGAGCAACGGAAGGCCTTGTTAGAGTACGCCAAGCGGAAAAAAGCTGAAGAGGACACCGAGGATATGGAACCCGACGATGATGACTCGCCTGATTACGAAGATAGCGGGGATGAAGAAACCCCTGTTATAAGTCGTCCATCAATCAAACGCGTCGGTAAAGAACTCACCAAACGGGCAACATCTGCACCGAAAGAACGCCCATTAGAAAAAGACGATGCTACTGACGATGCACCCTCTGACGAGGACGATTATTCGAAGCCGACCGTAGACATCAGCAAGAAAATTGAGAAAGTAAAAGAACAGGCAGAACGCGAGATACAGGAAATTGCACGGCTTGAGGACTTGAAGCAGCAGGCGCAAGAGGCGGGCACTTATTTCTTCGGCTGGTTCAAAGCATTGCTTGAGCTTGAATCCATGAACAGTGGAGAGAATAACGCAAACAGCCGTCAAATATCAATATCGTTTGCTAAGGTTGAGCGTGAGGTAGGCACATCCAGAACCCTGATTTTGAAGCACCCAAGCCGCTACATTCCGCAGTCGATGGAAGACCTTGCCGATATTCCGCTTGAGTTGCACTTTGCGGGGCAACCAATGGTCAAAGTGGCTGTGGAAGTCGTAAATGTGAAGTCTTATACGCTTCGAGCGAAACTCCGCACTAATGTTCAGATTGACGGCATTGACCTTACGCAAGTCACCGAGGCCCGAATCGAAGCCCGTAATCCTGTGTTCCTAATTGAGGAATTGCGTCAAGCGTTTATCAGACTTGGCGAAGAGAACGGATTCGATGACGATTTCGATATGAAAAGAAATCTCTGCGAGAACATTGAGTTTGTTTTTGGTCCCCCCGGCACGGGCAAAACGACCCACGTCTCCAGGGATATTCTTCTGCCGATGATGCGTTCGGCCCAGGACTTAAAGGTTCTTGTTTTAACACCCACCAACAAGTCAGCGGATGTTCTTGTGCGCAGACTTATGGAGAGCATGGGTTCAAACCAAAGTTATCTGAATTGGCTTGTGCGCTTTGGAGCAACGAACGATAACACCATAGAGCAGAGCGGCGTTTTCCGCGATAAGACATTTGACATTCGCACTTTTCCAAGAAATGTGACAGTCACAACTATTGCCCGTTTCCCCTATGATTATTTTCTGCCGGACGACGGTACACGACTTCATTTGAATGCCTTGAAGTGGGATTACATTATCATCGACGAAGCCTCCATGATACCGCTCGCCAACATAGTCTATCCGCTCTATAAAAAAACACCTGAGAAGTTCATTATCGCTGGTGACCCGTTCCAAATTGAGCCGATTACGACAGTTGACACTTGGAAAAACGAAAATATTTACACGATGGTAGAACTAAAGTCGTTTACCAAGCCTACGACTGTGCCGCACGATTACCATGTCGAACTTCTGACTACCCAATATAGGAGCATTTCCGAAATTGGTGAAGTGTTCAGTCGGTTTGCTTACGGTGGCGTTTTGAAACACTACCGAGCCGCCGGAAGCCAGCGACCGCTTCCAATTGAGGACTTTATCGACCTCAAACCCGTGAACCTTATCAAGTTCCCTGTTAGTAAGTTCGAGAGCATTTACCGACCGAAACGGTTACAGGGCAAGACTCCGTATCAGGTGTATTCTGCTCTGTTTGCCTTTGAGTTTGTAAACTATCTATCTTCGATCATTGAACTGGTCAAAGGCGATGAGGAATTCCGTATCGGGCTAATTGCACCGTACCGCGCTCAGGCTGACTTGATTGACAAGCTGATGACTTCGTCTGTTCTGCCCCAAAATATCGATGTTCAAGTCGGCACAATCCACGGCTTCCAAGGCGACGAATGCGACATCATTATTGCTCTTTTCAATCCACCACCGAAAATTTCCACGCACAAAGATATGTTCCTAAATAAGCTGAACATCGTCAATGTATCAATAAGTCGAGCGAGGGATTATCTGATTATTCTTATGCCTGACGATGAAACTGAAAATGTCGATAACCTTACGCTTATCAAAAAAGTCGAGAGGCTGTGTAAAGAACAGCCGATGTGGAGCGAACAACTATCGCCATTTATCGAAGAAATAATGTTCGGAAGCAAAACCTACCTTGAGGACAATTCGTTCTCCACAAGTCATCAGCTAGTGAATGTGTACGGAAAGCCAGAAAAGCGGTATGAAGTCCGCAGCGAGGATAACGCCGTAGACGTACAGATTCACGAATAAAATATATAAAAAGCCCGTGAGCGTAATCAGAATCAGGCGTTTAACTGGCTTTTAGGGTTTCGTCCATAAGGGCGTGTCTACATCAGTATAAACGCCTTACGGACTCTTTGGAAAGGTGAACCAGTCCGTGGTAAGTTTGGTAATGGCTCAGGTTTTGAGCATCATTTTTATATATTCAATAAAATAACAAGGAAAATGGGTGCTCCTTTAGACTCGGGGTTAAGAACAAAGGGCTGAGAATCATGACAGAAGCTAAATTGCTGGTCAAAAAAGGGATAATCCGAAACACTTATTTTAATAAACACACCATTGAATATACGATATGTGTTGGGTGTGAAATTGGCTATACAACTATAGTATATTAAAGCTGCCAATGGAGGAGAAAAACTCCTCTAATTGGCAGTCTGCTTTTTGTTATCTTTTTCCTGAGCAGATAGTGAATAACCCAAATATGTCCATATGATATGGTATAATTTAGATGTTGGAAGGAGATGCTGCCGAAAAATGTTTACCAATTACAACACGTAAAATAAATTGTAAAATTTAATGATATTGATTTTAGTGAGATTTATACGTATCAGCACTTTTATAGGTTACAGTAATCGAAGTGAGGTACCAACGAAATGGAAGAACTTAAATTGTTTTGTCCTGTTTTAAAGGCAAAAATAAATATAAATTGTGCAACGCTTGATGATGTCGGGCAGTTTACAAAATTTATTTTGTGGGCAATTGGAAATGGTTATAATTTGAGTGAAATAGACCGGGTTATTGAACTGGGAGAATATGTTGTTCTTGAAGAGGTTATTTATCTATGCAAAATTGGATTTGTTATAGAAAACAACAATACATATTCGTTAAGTGAAAATGGAGTTACTTATTTAAGGTTAATTGATACTTTAGAAAATGTAAATTCTCTAGATATATTGGTTCATATTAATTGCTTTACGGGTGAAGTTCAGAAATTCAATGAACATAATTATGATAAAAATTCGCTCAACGAGGAGATACAAAAATTGCCAGAGATAGTATCGAGAAAATTCTTTTTCAATAAAAACTATGCAAATTCAAGAGAATTCTTATTTGAGAATTACAGTGAACTTTTTCAAGATTTAAGCGAGACACATAAAGAGTCAATTTATATAGAAATTGAAAGTGACAAAGAGACAAAATACATTATTTATGAATTAAACCAGGTGCCAAGCGCAGACTTCGATTATAGTAATGAAACTATAATTGGACCCACTTTATTATTTAAAAGACCAATAAAAAAATTCAGTTACAGTATGAAAGATGAAAGGTTAGAAAACTACAGAAATGTTCTGTCAACATTAGCTATGCTAGAAAAATTTGATGAAGAGCTTTTGTCTTATAAATCACACAATTTGATTCTTATGGAGGATGAGGAAAAGAAAATAAACAAGGGTAATACAGTAATATTTGTTGACGCGTTCAAGGGTGAAATAGTTACTTCGGTAACAAATAATTATATTAAACAACGAAAGACAATAATTCAGCTTCCCGAATATCAATACGACATTAGTGAGGAAATTGTTCGTGAACAATTGGAAGTTGATAATAATCACTATATTATTTCTGAACCAACGATAGAAACAACAACTGTTTTCCAGTTGGCTCCGTTTAACTTGTTTATCGAAAAGAAGGAGAATGCAGATGAAGAGTGCAGCTGCTTTTAAGTTCATTGGCAAGTTATCAACTGATGTTATGCGATGTACGATGAATATAAACTCTGGAAATGTTGTTTGTGCTTGTATAGATGCTGGAATAGCATTAATTGATATGACATCAAGCATTATTTCATATTCAAGCGAATGTAAAAGAACAAGTATTCTACGACATCAAATTTATGAAAGTAAAGCTCTGTTAGATCTGACGGTAGAACAGCACCGAAGGGCTGCAGAACTTGAGATTCAGAATAAAAATCAACTACTGCTAAGTGGGCTTCAAAAGTTAAAATTAGAATTGTCGAAAGAATATGAGGCTATTTGTTTAAATATAGAAAGCCAGAAGAATCAATTAATCCAAAGTATAGAGTTTGAGCGGAAACGAAATCAAATTGTTGACAATGTTAGACTAATGATCAAAGATACATTAACTATATCTGCAGATACTCTTGAAATCTTGAATAAGGATCATAATAGAAATAAGTTTCATATTGCAAGTTTAGAAGAACAAATACGATTATCTACAGCTCAGTACTCTAAAATGATTAAATTATGTTGCTAAAGGAGAGAACGACATGGCTAAATCAATAAGAAAACCTACAACCTCTTCAAAGAAAAGAACACCGAAGGGCAAGACCCCAGAAAAAGATGTAGATGTATTAGGAATTGTAGGGGCAGGTATAGATGCTGTAAATAGTGTAACGAACATAATTAAAACTATCGGAGATGAAAGAAGAAAAACGGAAGAACTAAAATTAGAAGGTGTTAAGATCAAGGCGGAAATCAATGATAAAATAAGTCAAAGAGAAAATGAGACGGCAAGGATTCTTAAACAATATGAAGTGGATTTAAAGGAAATAGAAAAAGCAATTAAGAAAATAGAAACAGAATCAAGTGAAAATATTAAGAGGATAGAACTTGAAATGGAACAAAGCAAACAACAACACGAATTTCGAATGAAGGGTTTATCAATTATTGAGAAGATTGTAGATGTTGCCCTGGAACAATACCGATTTTATAAAAATGATGTAATCATTTTTGGTGGAAATAATTCATATGTGGTTAACATTGACCTATTAAACACTATGAATGGTACAATACAAGGATTAACGGCAACTATTGCGCAAGCAAATATAGGAGGATTATTGACTACATACGAAGAGGAGTAAAGTTATGTTAGGAGCAATTTTTGCCATTGCAGCTGGAGTTACTATTGGTGCGGGGATTATTGGATTCATTTGTGACGAATTGTCAGAATCAGAACGAGAAAAACAAAGAGAAATGAATTATGAATATGAACGATATGAAAGGTCAAGATATGAAGATATTGATAAAACAAACGAGTATAAAGCCCGCAGGATTGAACAACTGAACAACCACTATGATGATGAGGCTGAAAGGTTATATAATGCGCACTATCAGGTGCTAATTCATAAGCGGCAGGAACTTTTAGATTATTTCAGGGTCAGTGTAAACGAGAGGATAGAAGAAAAAAGCAAGTTATTAGAAGAGATTAATAGTACATTGAAACTAGTTTTTAAATCGAAAACTGCACAAAGCACCATGCTTAGGATAAATGCTTTAGAACAGTTGATTCGTGAGTTGCAAGAAGCAAAGGAAAAACTAAGAGCGTATATTATTTACTTGAAAAAATATGAGAAGAATCTTAAGTTTTTCGTTTCTCCAGAAGTAGATCCTCCGAAGCCTTTTGAATTTATATTACCAGCAGAGTTTATATATAGAGGGAAGCTTGTTTTTTGGAAAAAATCAGATATACAAGCAAATGGTAAAGTTTCAATCGACAGTATCGGTGATATAAAGTATAACTTTACAGAATTTGATTTTATAAAAGAGTGCAATGATAACGCACTAATCCCGCTGATGGGTGGTAATTTTAATCCTACTACTTATGAGATTGAAGTATCAGCAAAAAAAGGTGAATTTAAGAATACGGTAATAAATAACCCGAGGATTGGTATTAAAGCAGAAGTTATTAAATACTCTGACAGAGGAGAAATAGAGCTAGATTATAGTAATGCTTTACCTTTGATGTTGCCAAAAAGAAATCTAGAAAACCCTAAACGTACTCCCCCAATTGGTGCCTATCTGCGTGTGTTCCCTACAAAATGGGACTTTTCATTGACTGGTAAATTAGTTGAAGTTAGCGAACGGCCTGCTGATAGTCTTATGAATTATAACTTTGAGGATATTCCCGTAGTATTTGTAGAGAGCAAGTGGAGCGAATTTGAAGAGTATTTAAATAAAAATGGTTTGCTTGAAAACGAAAGTGAGTGGAAAATCGCACCTTTTGATGAAACAGAAATTCCAAATATAAGAAAGGTTAAGTTTCAGTTGGGAACTGAGCTTGTCTTTTTAGCAAATGTAGAAACAGAAATTAATAGAGCATTTTTTACTTATGAAAGCATCCTAGATTTAAGCTACTCGGTGAAGCCGGATGATATTTTTATTGCAATCGATTGCACATTAAATGTTGTACTTGATACAGACATGCATGAACTAGATAGTAAAACATATGAAAATATGAGTAATCTATCAATAATGGTTTTCAGTGAATTCAAATTACAGCATCAAACAAAAATAAGTCAAAGTGGCATGCAATATTTTAATAAATGGTCAGAAATAACTGACAAACTAATTACATACCTGTATAAAGGAAGAAGTATAGAAGTTGATATAGAAAGTGTTGAAAGAGAAGATTATTACGATCGAAAAATTGATGATATTGCTTACAGGGTTTATTTTAGTGATCCAGAGTTAATATCAGATTATATTGATAAGGTATATACGCAAGCTTTTAAGCCGAGCAGTGTTCAGTTTTTTATTGAAATTAGCCTCGGGGAGTATGCATTTGTAGAAATTAATCCTGATTGTGAATCAATGCGCGTGTACGGAAAAGGCGTAGATGAGTTTTTCCAAAACCCTCAATCAAGTATACGTATATTCAATAAAAATTTTTGCTATGCTGAATATCAGCAAAGTGCAGCTCTACATTCATTTAGAGTTGGAAAGTTGGCAAATCAGTACTTGCAAATCTGTGCCCTAGATAGCAAAAACATAGTAGAAGAAATTCAACCTTTTGAAATTGAAAATTTCTTTAATGAAAAGCTGCCTGAAGACGTATCTCAAAAGGCTGCTGTAGAAAAGGTGCTTTCGGAAAAAAATATTTTCATGATTCAGGGACCACCGGGGACGGGGAAAACTACTGTAATAAGAGAAATAATAATGCAATATATAGCCCAAAATGAATTCTGCAACATATTGGTTGTATCACAAGCAAATGTAGCTGTAGATAATGTTTTAAAAGGATTCGTAGGTAAAATTCCCGAAAAACTTGTTCGTTGCGGACTAGCAGATAAAATTGACGAGGATATTAAACATATAAGTTTTGAAAGTAAATATCAGAGCTATATAAATAAAATAATGCGTAAGAAGCAAGAAAATTGCGATAAAACTATGTTGAATCGATGGTTGAAAATTGTTGATTCCGAAAATGGTTATAACCCGGATATAGGTGAACTTATAATGAAAGGTCATAGGATTGTTGGGACAACCTGTGTTGGCTTGGCGAAAAAAAGAATTGGGCTTGACAGGATGAACTTTGATTTAGTAATTATTGATGAAGCGGGAAAAGCATTACCGGCTGAAATACTTATCCCATATGTAAAAGCAAAAAAAGTAGTTTTAATAGGAGACCATAAACAATTACCACCTACTGTAAATACGGCACTTTTTGATGAGAGTAAAATAGAAATAGATGATCGTGATGTCTATGAGGATCAACTTTTTAATGAAAGCTTTTTTTATAGAATGTTTGAAAATGCTCCTGAGACAAACAAATGTATGCTTTCTACCCAGTATAGAATGCCTGCGGTTATTGGAAGTTTGGTTAGTAAACTGTTTTATAAAAGTGAAATCATCAATGGAAGTATAACAGAAAGTAAAAAGTCGTTCTACTTTGAATCTAACTTAAACTTAATTGATATGTCAAATGATAAAGAATATAAGGAAGATATTAAGAATTCGGTTTCAGTAATTAATGCAAGGGAGGCTGAATTTGTTTGTGTACTTATATCGGACATCAGAAAACGTGTTAGTGCCGATAGGGCAAGAATCGCTGTTATAACTCCATATAAAGGGCAAAAGCGTATCATAATCAGAGCAATGCTTAATAATGGAATAGACTTATCGAGTACTAATGTGGATGTTAATACCGTAGATGCATTTCAAGGTGACGAGGCCGAAATTGTAATTTATTGCACAACAAGATCGGTTAAACCTACTAAATACTTTTCTGATTACAGGAGGATTAATGTTGCATTATCCAGAGCAAAAAACGAATTAATTATCATTGGCTCACAAAAATATTTTTATAAATTTAAAGACAAATATAATGTTTTATCGCAAATAGCAGACTATATAAAAGTTTACGGGCAAATAATAAACCCTAAAATAATCGCGACTACTGCTTTTGAAAAAACCGAAGACCTTTTCGATGTAATTCCTATTGACTCTATAATAATAAGAGAGGAATTCCTGCAGACACCACCAAAAAGAGTAAAAATTGAAAGTGTGAAGGAGTATTTTTATAACCATGGGGAATTAGATAAAGTAGTTGTTGTTTGTCCTGAAGGGGATAAATATGTCTTGGTTGATAAGTACCTAAGATTTGTTGTCGCCAAAGAACTTGGCTTATCTGAGGTAAAAGTGAAAATTGCATCACAAAATTAAACGGTGTTTAGCAGATGTATTTCTCCCTCATACCGAAGAGGCCTTTAAATCTTCCGATATCGGAGCAATTTACAGCATTGAATAATTTGGTTTTACTTAAAAATTTTATCAGTCGAGAGGGTGCTTGACCTTTGGCAATTTTATCAGAGGCAGTAAAATCTTTTCTAAGAAGTAAAGAATCAAAAATATTGGGCAAAGAAACAGCGGTTAAAAACTTATTTATTTTAGATAAGGATAAAAAGAAATCAGAAGAGGACAAAAAAACGAGCCCTACTAAAAAAGAGGCTCGTTCATATGCCTTACTCGAACAAAAAGACGTTGAATATGGTCAGTTCGATTTATCAAAAGATGACCCTGATAAAATGGATGCTGCTATAAACGCTAGTATTAAGGCTTACCCAAAGGACAAAACGTTCGCAATAAAAGTCTTTAAGAGTTTTCTAGGCTTCCTTGAAAAAAAATACGGGTTCAAGGCCGACATTAAATTTCAACTAGACTTCCCATCCGATTTTGACCGGCAGATGCACATCGTGAAAGAATTGCATGAACGGGGAAGGGGAGTAGAGTATTTCTTCGAGACTTCGAGACACTATGTTACAACAATACAACCATCGAAAAAGACCTCAAAAAGCTTAGAGGAGGAATAAGCATTTTAGGTCAACGGGTAAAAATCAATGGAATTACCCGAAAGAAAAAGGTTATAGAATTAAGTTCATCAGTTCATCCGTTATTTTTAACACCTAATTTAACCCAGGTTGTTGTTATCCTCCGGGGACTTGAAGAAATGGCCAAGAGCGATGTCTATCATCAATATGCCGTTCGGCTAGCGGCCAACATTTGGAGGCAATTGTCCGACTATGGTAGAAGAAGGATCATTGAGGTATCGGATAGTCTTTCACTTAATAAGGATTGGTTTGAGCAACTAGAGGAAGCTTCCTCTAAAGATCTGTTTTATTCAGAAATGGAGTGTTCCTATCCAGAAAGAGGTGGAAATGTTCTCGATTTTCTTAAGAACTCGAAGGAGTGTTGTATCGAATATGTTGATTCAGAAGGAAACACAAAAAAACTGACAAAATGTAAAATTAAAGGGTTAAACCATGATAATGACACTGTTACAGTGCTGTGTGATGGTGAAAGTCAACTCATTGAAATTAGTAAGGTTCTGAGATGTGATCCTCCCGAACACTTCTATTAGAATAAATACGAAAAAATTGTAGCTGAGCTACAATGAATCCTCCTGAACAATCTTTTAGAATTGTATTAACGACGGAGACATCCGGAAAACATTCTAAAAATTAAAGGGGGATTTTTATTATGGCAAAGCGTAAAAGCTCGAAGAAATTGTATTTCGCTTATGGTTCTTGTATGGATTACGAGGGGAGAGTGACAACGGACGGATATGCTGATGATTTTTCTTTTCAAGGGATAGCCCAACTGAATGACTATGAATTTCGACTTAACAAAATCGCCTCCGATCAAATGCATGCTTACGCCAACATTCGGAAGAAGAGCAGCAGCGTGGTATATGGTTATTTGTTTGAAATCAGCAACAGGGCTGAAATCTATTTGGATCGACGTGAAGGTTATCCAAGCCACTACACGAAGAAATCTGTAACAGTTTATCTTGATGGCAAAGAGTACACAAATGTACTTGTTTATGTCGCTAAGTCAAACCGCGTTTGCCAGGTACAGTTACCGGTATCTTCATCCTATTTCCATGAATTGCTCAGAGGCAGCGAACAACTGCCGGAACCATATCGAACAAACTTCCGTTCATATTTAAAGGATTGTTACAGAGGCCAACTATATCATTACAGTGATGAGAACACGGCATTTATCCAGTCCAATCCAGAGTTTTATTCATTAACAAGAGACATGACCTTGTTTCTCGGAAATGACAACCAACTAGCGGAGAACATGCAGATAAGTCCTGAGATGTTTCGCATCATGGTAAAACTCACCGAGATGGCCTTTAGGAATGAATTAGACCTTGGGCACCTGATTCCACGGGAATTATTAAAAAAGTTGAACCATGAATTTCAATCTAAAAAGGAACTATTAAATAGTTAAGATGGTTGTCAGCTTTTAATCGCTAAAAGATAATAAAGGAGTGGCTGAAAATATGAACAATATTTTTGTATACGGTACTCTTTTGTCTGGCCGAGTTAATCATCCCCGATTTCTTAAGGATCAACAATTTCTGGGGAGTGCCATTTTAGAAGGCTATAATTTATATAACATAGGCTGGTTTCCAGGTGCCATTAAAAGTGGGAAAAGCGACGATAAAGTTCGGGGGGAAGTCTACAGAATTGATGATAATACCTTAAGGCGAATTGACTTTCTTGAAGATAACGGTGAATTATATCTACGAAGATATGAAAAAGTTAAGATGATTGATGGTTCAACCTTAGAGGCATTCGTATACGAGTTTCAAAAAGAAGTTCAGGAAGAAAACATGGTCTCCTATCTGAATCAACCATGGAATTAATGTTATCAAATGTTTTATTAATCCAAAGTTTTGTCTGTTCAATCATTTATACTTATTCTATAAATGAAAATGAAAGGAGATTTACCAATGAATTATTTAGTCGTTGATTTTGAATTCACGATGTGGGCATATGGAAATCCTAGGGTTTGGTTTCCAGAGATTATAGAAGTTGGAGCAATTGTTGTGGATCATAAAGGAAATCCGATGGGGTTGCCATATAGTGCCTTTACAAAACCGCGATTGTGGCCCCGTATTACCGATGAGTGCTTCGGTATTACCGGTATTCGGCAGAAGGATATCGAAGATGGTATACCGCTAGAGAACGCCTTATATAAACTTCAGAATATGGCCAAATCGGAGAATATTACATTAGTTGCATGGGGCAATGAAGATCGTAAAGTTTTGTCAAGGGTATGCGAAAAATATGGGCTAAGTTATCCCTTTACATACGAGAACTATGTAGACTTAGCCTTATCCTACCGTAACCATCAAAATTTAAAAAACCACGCCTCTTTAAAAAGAGCGATAGAATCCAGTGAAATAGAAATGTCCGGTATCCAACATTCAGCAATGGATGATGCCATCAATGCCGCTTTAGTTATGAAAAAAATGATCTCGGATGGATGGAAAATTGAAGAGGCGATAGCAGAAAATCATAATTCAATTAATCCATCGAAGTTAGCCTTTAATATTCCAGTAGCTGTTTAAATGACATTTATAATTCATCAGTTGTCTTAAGACAAGCGGAGCTGACAAAGTAAGATTAAGGAGCTGGAACTATGGAGAAAGGGATATATTATCGAACAAAATTAATCGAGAATGAATACCAACCTGAATTACAAAAATGCATCGAAGAAGCCTGTCAATACTGCATAGACATGACTTTTACTCAGAGTGCAGAAGGTATTGCAGATAAAGAAAATCATCCAATTATGATGTTAGGAAAAATTCAAAGCGGAAAAACAAGAGCATTCACTGGTCTTATGGCACTAGCTTTTGACAATCGATTTGACATGGTTTTTATACTCACTAAAAATAGTAAGGCACTGGTGCAACAAACATATAAGCGCATGAGACGAGAATTTAAAGATTTTATTAGAGAAAATCAAATTGAAGTTTTCGATATTATGAAGGTTTTGGAAGGTCTCACGGATTACGAACTGGATAAGAAAATTGTCATTGTAGCCAAAAAAGAAAAAAGAAATTTAGATCGTATAAGTGATTTTATTAGCAATTATACAATCTATCAACGTAAGAATTGTTTGATTATTGATGATGAAGCGGACACAACTGGTATTGGATTTTCAAAAGTTAAAGACAGTGATGACGAATTTGATTTGAGAACAGTGGCTTCAAAAGTTAATGAGATTCGTGGAAGTCTTGATGGCTGCGTGTTTGTTCAAGTAACAGCAACTCCTTACGCCTTATATTTACAACCCAATTTTAATGAAAATACTATAGCTCCTATTAAACCAAAAAGAACTGTGTTGGTACCATCTGGATCAGGATACATTGGAGGAGAATATTATTTCCTTAATGCTAAAGAAGATGGTCATCCTGCCCAATATATATTCGAGCCTGTATCTGAAAAAGAGAATGAGCTAGTTTCAGATCAAAAAAGAAAAGGAAAGAAATCAAAAATTGATGACCGGAGAAGCTTTAAAGAAGAAGAAATTATCACATCTAGAGATAAGTTGGTGACTTTTAAAAAGGGCTTAATGAATTTTATAATTGGTGGATGTGTGCTCAGAAAAAGTAATAAAAATTCTCACTACTCCTACGTAATTCATACTGCTACTCAAAAATCATCTCATATCAAACTTGAAAGTATAGCGCATGAGTTCTTCAAGCAAATTAAGGAACGTAACAATAACACTTCGCCAATTATTAATGAAATGCTTAAAGAAGCTTATCAAGATATCAAAAAATCAGTTATTGCGTACGACTTTACCATGCCTACGTTTGAAGAAACAGAGAAGGCCTTTTATAACGCAGTTGATAAGGATTATATAAGTATAACCATTGTGAATAGTGATAAGGACATGGATGCAATTCTTGATGAAGATAATGGAGAGTTAAGACTTCGCTCCCCTTTCTCGATTTTTGTTGGCGGTCAAGTTTTAGATCGTGGGGTAACAATACCTAAAATGATTGGTTTCTATTACGGTCGCAATCCAAAAACAATGCAGCAGGACACTGTGATGCAGCACTCTCGGATGTTCGGCTATCGTAAGACTGATTTGCTTTCAGTTACCCGTTTTTACACAACTCAGCGGATTTATGAGAATATGACTAGAATTACCGAAATTGATATGGCTTTACGTGAAGATATCGAAAGCGGAAAATTTAGTGAGGGTATTTATTTTATTCAAAAATATGTATCCTACAAAATAAATGAACATGGTCAAAAGATAAAGGACGAAATTGTTCCTTGCGCACCTGATAAAGTTCGGCTATCAAATATTGTACTTTTGAAGCCTAATAGTAGGCTTTTACCTATCGGTTTTACGCCAGTTTCAAAAACAAACGCAATCAAAATATCAAACGAGGTTAATAAGGCAGTTTCTAAGTTAATTAATGCTAATCAAAAGGATGCAGTTCCGGTTTCATTAAACGATTTAGAACCTATTATAATTAATTTATATACTGCAATTAAACAAGATGAAGAATCAGCAAGATTTGTATCAGTAGAAAGATTTTTGACAACTTTACGCTACCTTGTTCGTGACCAAAACAAAATATTTCTAATCGTCCGTAGAAACCGTAAAGTGAGTAAATACAAAAACCATATGACAACTTACCAGGATGCACCCGATACCCCACAAGACGAGCTGTCAGTTGCAAGAAGAGTAGCAATAGAAAGTCCTGCAATAATGTTACTTCATCAAGACGGTACAGCAGATGGGTGGAATGAAAGCGAATTTTGGTGGCCTGTTATATTATCTCCACAGAATGTGAAAAGAACAGTTTTTGCCATGCCAGAGTTAGATGGAAACCTTAGAAAGAAAAGTTACTAACTATTATTTAGAGTCATTAATTTGCTCCAATATGGGATGATTAACAACTGTAAACAAGTTGAAATTAATATTTTACATGGAGGAACGTGGTAAATAATAGAGAATTATACATTAAAGTGTTTTTATATGTAGCAATGGCCAATTTAACTTCAGTTGCGTTCTGGTAACATCATATTAAATTGAGGGTGAAAGCATTGACTATTGGTTGGAATTTCCCGTCTAACAATTTTGGACAATTAATGGGAGTAAGCGAGTCTGGAATAGAAACATTTAGAGGGGCACGCTATAGTTTTTTGGCGCGTGAAATTTGCCAGAACTCTCTTGATGCTAAATTAAATCAAAGCGAGCCAGTTACGGTTGAATTCAAAAAAATCTACGTTGATAATTATAATGTACCAGGATATGAACAATTACTGGATGCTTTGGAGAGATGCCTTGCTTTTTGGAAAGAACGTAATAATAAAAAGGCTATGGATTTTTTTCGAAATAGCTGTAGCATTATAAATCAAGAGAAGATATGTTCACTGAGAATTAGCGATTTTAATACGATAGGACTAGCCGGTTCAGATAAAGAGTATGAGATTACTCCTTGGCAAAGTCTAGTTAAATCATCGGGTGTATCCGATAAGAACGGTTCGGCGGGCGGAAGCTATGGTATTGGAAAATCTGCGCCATTTGCATGTTCAGAAATTAGAACATTATTCTATAGTACCTACGATATTGAAGGTATAATTGCCACTCAAGGGGTTTCAAGGCTTGTGTCATTTAAAGATGCAATGGGAGAAATAACACAAGGTATTGGATATTATGGAGAAGTGGAACGAAACACAGCGTTAAACACAGTATTAAGTATTGACGATACTTATAATCGAAAACAAGAGACAGGAACTGATATTTACATCCTAGGTTTTATGGAAGATAACAATTGGAAAAAGGAAATGATAGCATCTGTTTTAGAAGGCTTTTTATTATCTATTTACGATGAAAGTTTAATAGTTAGAATAGATGATATTGAAATTTCCAAAAATACATTACCTTTAATTATTAATCAATATAAAGATAGTGCCAAATATGCGTATAACTATTATCAAGTATTAACTTCTCAAGAAAGCCATATTGTAAATGAAAATTTCTTTAACCTTGGTGAAATAGAATTGAAAATATTAATTGCACCAAATTTGCACAGAAAAGTTTTAATTTCCAGAAGTACTGGGATGAAAATATTTGATAAGCAGAATATATCCAGCACCATTCAGTTTGCAGCAGTACTCACATTGAAGGGTGAAAAAGTTAACCAGTTTTTTAGGGATATGGAATCGCCGCAACATGATGCTTGGGAACCAGATAGACATCCTGATAGAAAAGCAGCTAAAAGGATTCGTACTGAATTATTTAGGCTTATTAAAGAAAAAATTCACGATTTAGGTAAAGGTGATTCAACTGATATGATGGATGCAGAAGGAGTTGGAGAATTTTTACCAGATAATGATGCTTCTATAGAAAGTCAGAATGATAGTAATTTTGATGAAACAATTACCGATAGGGTAAAAGATATTACGGTTAAAATGGTTGATAGTGTTTCTTCAAAAGCAAATGCGAAAATTTTTGATATCACGGAAGATGAGGAAGTAGCTGCCGCCGGCGACTTCTCTGAGGATGACAGCGCTGATGAAGTTGGTAGAAAACCCACGGGGGCCCCGAATTCATCTAGTGGTGGAATCGGAACAACTGTTTCCGCTAATAAAAATGATGAAAGCGAAACTGAAATAAAAAAATATATGGAAATTGGAATAGCATCTGTTCGCCTGTTCTTAACTAACGAAATTTCAAATGAATATAAGTTAGTTATAATGCCAGAAAAAAGTATAAAGAATGGATTTATAAAAATTAGCCTTTCAGGAGAGCAAAATAATATTGAAGCTGAAATTAAATCTGCTAATCTGAGCCCAAATTCAGTACCGTTAAAATGCTCTAAAGGTAAGATATTTATAAATAACATGCTTGCAAAACAAAAATGCCATTTCATGTTTATTTTAAATTATCTAGAGAATTGCTCGTTGGAGGTGAGGCTATATGGACATACGCTATAAATACTTTCCCTATCCTGTATTAAGTCCATTTTCCGACGATTATTTAAATTCTAGATTTATATCTGAGATAAACGTAATAAAAGATATTAGCGATCTTGTTCTTAATTTGAGTGTTTTATTGGATGATTCCGAGTTACTTCACTTAATAACGCATAATAAAGCTGATTACGTGTTTCATATTGAATGTCCGCAAACCTCTTATCGAACTATTGTAAAAACCTCAGAAACAGAAGTCGAAAAACGAATACCTGAAAGTAAATTAAATGGTAGAGTTAGCATATGTACTTTTATTGTCGCAAAAGATGATCTCGGTAGTTTTAGAAGTGACTCTTTTAATGAAGATTATGGAAAAATGACTTTTCATATAAAACGTGGTGGTATTTTAGCAATTGCCAATCAGGTTAACATTGATATTACAAAAGAGATAAATGATCTTGCTAAAACAAACTCTGTATTCTCCATTCTTAGACGAGATTCGAATGATGATTTAGGAATGCAAATAGAAATAGATGGTGATAAAATTAAACTATTTTTGTGTAATGAAGAATTCTATAATTACAAGAATGTAGCGGCGGTTCCAACTTTTCAAGCCTTGTTACATGCAGCACTAATTTTGCCTGCCCTAATATATACATTTGAAACATTAAGACGTTCCGGTACAGACGAGTATGAAATGTATCATTGGTTTAAAGCAATAGAAAAAGCATTAAGTAAATCCAATATTAAATTAAATCAAGAAACTCTGGAAAACAAACCCTCATATGAATTAGCACAGAAGTTGCTAGCACTGCCAATTAGCAGGGGCTTAAAATCTATATTAAATTTTGGAACGGAGGAAGAGGAGGATTGAAACTTTATTTCTTAAAAGAAGAAGCATTAGAAACTTTAAAGGGAAATATAAAAACTAATCTTCGTAATTACTCTAACATCACTAATGACTGGATAATCAACTTTTTTAACGGTGAGAATCCTTTTATTGAATACAAAAAAGAAGTCAATGATTTTAAACTTAGCATGACTTATGAAAAGCCAGAAGAAAGTGATATTGAAAATATAAAAATTATCTATCCCGCAATGTCAAATATCTCTGAAACGGATGCAACTGACGAAAGATTATGGTCAGGATTGGAACATAGTATTTTTTGGGATTATTTAAGATATAGATGGTCAACTAGTAAAAAACAGCCTTCAGACAAAGATATATTAAATCATTATTTTTTCTCCCAGTACAAGAAAAGATCCTTAATAACAAACACTCTCGCAAAATTATGGTGGATCGGTAAATTAACATATGATATAAAAAGAAAAAATCCTTTTGAATTAACTGAATATTTAAAACATGATTTTGCGACCAAGATTAGGATTTTATTTTCTAGCAATTTTTCTAATAATCCAAAAATCGTTAGATCTCTATTATCTTCACTAATAAAACTTGAACATGAAGGATTTGTTATTAGTCGTGAGGTGTTTATTGAATCCACAAAATATCTAAATGTTTTAGGTGGAACCTACATCTTAGATTACTTTGAAGAAGAAGAACTTTCAGAAAAGCTTATCAAAAGAATAACAGCTTTATTGAGTGATAATCAAAGATAATGGCTAATTACCTAATACGTTTAACAATACTGCTAAAATAATAATTACTTGCGCAGTAGTTGTACCTTATAAAAAGTTATGACACTAGTAATAGAAAGTGGTTTTTTATTAGGTGTGGTATATCTATCAGTGAACCCTACTCGTCGCTTAACGTTATTTAACTTTGTTTGACATCAACTACGTAAAAATAGTTGATGTCAAACGAGAGTTAGTGGCATGGGTAATTCATTTGGTTTGGAAGGGCGATATAAGAGGGCTAAAACGTTCAGAAACTTGTCCGTGAATAATGATATAATGTAGTTAAATTGATCCTGAAATAGAGAATGAAATTAGTCTATCAGCGAAATGGTCTGGGGAAATAGTATATTAATTTCCATTATTACTTTATTACCTTCTAAGGTCATAATTTTTATAAAAAGAGGTATTGTTCATGATAGAGTTTTCTCCCGGAATGAGAGTAATCATCCGTGATGAAGAGTGGATGGTCAAGAAAGTCGAGACTAACAGCCTGGACAAAAAGACAATCCACTGCATTGGTATATCGAAATTAGTAAAAGATCATCAGGCAATGTTTTTGACGGATCTTGAAGATATTGAGCCTGTCGATCCCTCAAAAGTGAAGCTGGTTATCGACGATTCTCCGTTTTTTAGAAAATCACGTCTGTACATAGAAAGTCAATGGAGGCAGAAAATCCCCACGGATTCGGCGCTCCATATCGGCAACCGTGCAGCGATGGATTTAATGAATTTCCAACTGGAACCGGCTCAGATCTCTTTGCGTAGGCCAAGGCAGCGCATTTTGATTGCTGACACAGTTGGCTTAGGTAAAACCCTGGAAGCGGGCATTTTGATGTCTGAGTTGATTGCCAGGGGTAAGGGCAAGCGAATTCTGGTTATTACGGTTAAAAGCATGATGACTCAGTTCCAAAAAGAAATGTGGAACCGTTTCACCATTCCCTTAGTGCGTCTTGATTCCAATAAGATTCAGAAGATACGTGCTCAACTGCCGTCAAATTATAACCCCTTCTTTTATTATGACAAAACCATCGTTTCAATTGATACGCTGAAACGAGATATTGAATACAGAACTCATCTAGAAAATTCCTGGTGGGATATTATTGTTATTGACGAGGCGCACAATGTCGCCGAACGAGGTAGTCGTCAGGCACAACGCTCAAGGCTTGCCCAATTACTATCTGGGCGTTCCGATACGTTAATTATGCTTTCAGCAACGCCTCACGATGGTCGATCGGAGAGCTTTGCCTCCCTGATGAACATGTTAGATCCCACGGCGATTGCCAATCCCCATGACTATCATAAAGAAGATATTAAAGGTCTGTGCATTCGCCGCTTCAAAAAGGATATCAAAGATCAGGTCCAAGGTGCGTTTAAAGAAAGACGAGTTAGCATAGAAAAATGTCCTGCTTCTGCAGCAGAAGAATACGCCTTTGATTTGTTCACCAATATGAAACTGGAAATGGATGCAAGTAAACATCATGTTGCCGGGCAGCTCTTTAAAACTAGCCTGGAAAAAGCGATGTTTTCCAGTCCGGCAGCCTGCATTAAAAGCATCGAGGAACGGTTGAGAAAACTGAAGAAGAAATATAGCACCGACGATATTGGTGATATCGCGAAACTTGAAGAGTTAAAGGCAGCTCTGGAAAAAATCGAACCAGCATCTTTTTCGCGCTATCATCAGTTGCTAAAACTGCTGAACAGCGAACAATACGGTTGGAGCGTTAAAAAAAGCAATGACCGGCTCGTAATCTTTACCGAACGCATTGAAACCATGCGTTTCCTAACAGCGCAATTACGCAAGGATCTTAACTTAAACGAGCATACGGTCCGAGAAATTTACGGTGGAATGAGTGACAGCGAGCAGCAAAAAATTGTTGAAGATTTTGGCCGTGAGGAATCACCTATCCGCATCTTAGTAGCCTCTGATGTTGCGGCAGAAGGGATTAATCTGCACTACCTGAGTCACCGCTTAATTCATTTTGATATTCCCTGGTCTCTGATGGTATTTCAGCAAAGAAACGGACGCATTGACCGCTATGGCCAACACGAGCAACCGGACATTCGTTATTTTATGATTAGCAGCACCAATGAAAAAATCAGGGGTGATATGCGGATCATGGAGATCCTTGTCCGCAAAGAAGAGGAGGCCTACAAAAACATCGGCGACCCGACCTTGCTCTTTGGAAAATTCAATGTCGAAGAAGAAGAACTTGTTACCGCTGAAGCTATAGAAAAGGAGCTAAGCCCAGAAGAATTCGGCGAGCAAATCGATGATTCTTTTGAGGATTTTGATCCCTTTGAACTCTTAATGATGGGTGCAGCAGAGAGTGAGGCTCCGGCCGAAGTCCATAACGACGATACTCTGTATAGGGATATCGATTATCTGCGCAGCGCCATGACCTATTTTACCCAGACAGAGCGCCACCCGGTTCAGAATCTCCAAACTGTAGAAGGTGTGGAAATAGAAATCACCCCGGATTTAAAGAGGCGCTTAGCAGCGCTGCTCCCTGAAGAAGCAATGCCAAGTACGGACTATTTGCGCCTTAGCCCGGATAAATCCTTCTGTATGGACGAAATGAAACGCAGCATGCAGAACAATATGTCGGAAACTGCCTGGCCGGCAACACAATACCTCTGGCCGCTTCACCCGATTTTTGATTGGGTCAATGACAAGGCAGGATTGCTATTTGGGCGCAGTGAAACTCCGCTTATCGGTATTCCTCAAACAATGGCGACATCGGAGTATATTTTCATTGTTGCCGGGACGATTCCTAACCGCAAATCCACACCTGTTGTGGACGAGTGGTTTGGTCTGCGTTTCCTTTACGGAAAATTTGCTGAGGAACTCAGCATGGAGCAAGTCATATCTAAAACCGGCTTTGGTCGCAAGGACGTCCCTAACCGTAATGATGTTCCGACCCAGAGCATAAATGATGCGGAAGCTTTGTTACCGTCTGCCGTGCAAGAGGCTAAAAAAGTACTGGAAGGATATTGCGCAAACTATCGTCAAGTGATTGGACCACAGATCAATGAAGAAATTGATAAACTGATTGAGCTTGAGGCCAGGCATAAAGATTATCAGCTTTCTCTTTTTGAAAGCGAGCGGAAAAAGAGCGAACAGGAGCGCAAAGTGGAGCAAATTTTCATCAATTTTACCGACTGGGTGAAGGATACACTTGAAATCGAAAACAATCCCTATCTGCGGATTGTTGCCGTATTGATGGGGGTGTAAGTATGAGCATGGATTTAACCGGAATCAATAACTACAACGAATACTATACAAACCACTATTTTGCCTCCATATTCGAAGAGAACGCCCAGGAAACGATTAGTGCCTGGCGAAGCCGGGCGAAGGAGTCGGAAGAAATCCGTACCCCTTGGTCACTACTGCGTGAAAATAGTAGGCAGTATTACAGCATCCATGAAAAATACCTCCGTACACGTGGAGATAACCAAGTATTTCCGATGATTCGTGATATGGCTGATCAATATCTCGAATCATTAGGTTTCCCGACTTTAGCTCCATTATCTGTCGAAGTGGCTGAGGGTGTTTATGCGCCCGTATATCGGGAGATCAAAAAGCCCAACGGTGCCCCGCTTCTCTGGGTGATGCTGGCCCATACCTCGGAGCGGGACGCGAATATCATGCAAGGATATTGTTTCCATGCGACCGATCTGATCGATGACAATAGTGATGATGTCACCATCACAACCATTGATAACGAAGAACTCGCTTCGAAAATCCTGTTTGCGGTAGCAGAGCCACCACGGTGGATTATATTTATCGGTTTGAATCAAATTGCTTTGATTGACCGTAATAAGTGGAACACCAAGCGTTACCTTCAATTTGATCTTGAAGAAATTTTCAGTCGCCGCGAAGAGACAACCTTTCAAGCCATGACAGTTCTACTGCATAAAGAGAGCCTATGCCCGCAAGTCGGCACCTCGCTGCTGGACAAGCTGGAGGAAAACTCGAACCGACACTCCTCCGGCGTATCGCAAGATTTGAAGTATGCCTTAAGAGAGTCAATAGAGCTGCTGGGTAACGAGGTGCTCTACGACCTGGCCCATCGACTAGGCAGAAACTTGGATGCAGAGCCAGTCAATCCTGCCCAACTGACCGTCGAGTGTCTGCGCTACATGTATCGCATGCTCTTTGTGCTGTTCATCGAAGCCCGGCCCGAGCTGGGTTATGCGCCAATGAAGGCCCAGGCGTATGTGCAGGGCTATTCCTTTGAGAGTTTGCGGGACATCGCTGATAACATCCGGGAAGAGATTAGTGAGGTGGGGGAAGGCTATTACCTCCACATGACCTTAGCCAAGTTATATGAACTTATTTATGAAGGTTATCCAGGAAATGAAGCAACCTTTAAGGAATTAGCCGGCCGGGAATCCCTTCATGATGTATTTGTCATAGATCCTTTGAAGGCTCATATATTTGATCCGGAATATACGCCCCTGATTACTTCAGCCAAGCTACGCAATCGAATAATGCTGAAAATTATAGACCTTATGAGTATCACAAGGCCGAGTGGGCGCAGGAATGATCGTCGTGGGCGCATTTCGTATGCCGCCCTTGGCATCAATCAAATGGGCGCTGTGTACGAAGCACTGCTTTCTTATCGAGGATTTATTGCGGAAGAAATGTTATACGAAGTCAAGCGTGAGCGTGATCATTTCGACGAGCTGGATGTTGGCTATTTCGTACCGGAGCGGGAGTTGGATAACTATACCGAAGAAGAACGCGTCTACTACGACTCGGGTGAAAATAAAGGCAAACTGAGAAAATATGAAAAAGGCACTTTTATCTATCGCCTTGCCGGACGTGAGCGTGAGAAATCAGCTTCTTATTATACACCTGAGGTGCTTACGAAGTGCTTAGTTAAGTATGCTCTGAAGGAACTGTTGGAAGGAAAAACAGCTGATGAGATTTTAAAACTCACTATTTGTGAGCCTGCTATGGGCAGTGCTGCCTTCTTGAATGAAGCAATTAACCAATTGGCCGAAGCCTATTTAGATAAAAAGCAAAAAGAGCTGGGAGAAACAATTCCTTCGGAAAATCGCTTTGAAGAACTTCAACGTGTCAAAATGTATATCGCCGACCGCAATGTCTATGGCATTGACTTGAATCCAATTGCTGTGGAACTGGCCGAAGTATCTCTCTGGCTCAATACGATTTATAAAGGAGCTTATGTACCCTGGTTTGGCACTCAATTGGTGAATGGTAATTCCCTTATCGGTGCTAGGAAGCAGTGTTATCGAATTGAACAACTCAGCGCTACTCGCGCGCCTGGCGTTTGGCACAGCAATGCTCCTGAACGCATTTTGCCGGGTAAAAAGCGTATGCCTAAAAAGCAGGTTTATCATTTCTTGATGGGTGATCCTGGCATGGCAAATTATACTGATAAGGTAATCAAAAGCCTTGCCCAAGATCAAATCGAGGCAATAAAAGACTGGAATCGTCGTTTTGTAAGCGCTTATAGTGATGAGGATATTCAGACACTTTTACGCCTTTCTGCGGTTATTGATAACCTATGGGCAAAGCAGGTTGAGCTGCGCAAAACTGTGAGCGCGCAGACTGCAGATGCCTTATCAGTCTATGGGTATGTTGAGGAAATACCTTCCTCTCACACAACAATTCGTGAGAAAGACTTGATCTATAAGCGCTTGTATAAGTCTGAAGAAATGAATAATGCGGGGCCATATGCGCGGCTCAAGTTTGCTATGGACTATTGGTGCGCTCTCTGGTTCTGGCCGATTGATGAGGCATACATGCTACCGTCCCGAAGTGAGTTCCTTTTCGATATGTCGCTCATTCTAGAGGGTGGCGTTGTATCGGTAACAAATAAGCGAGATATGCAATTATCCTTTTTTCCCACCACTGAGATAGATTATATGGCCCAAAAAGTGCTGGCTTTGTATGATGACCTGCCAAAAGTGGATCTTGCTGCACTGTGCGATCGCAATCCACGCCTACAGTTGGTAAGTAAAATTGCGGCTGTAAATAAGTTTATGCATTGGGAACTGGAATTTGCTGACCTGTTTGAGGAACGCGGAGGGTTTGATTTAGTGATTGGAAATCCGCCTTGGATTAAGATGGAATGGAATGAACAGGCTGTGCTATCTGATAGGCATCCTATGTTTGCTGTAAAAAATTTTACCGCGAATCAAACAACTCAGAATCGTAGCACAGCATTATCTGTCTGGGGTACTCGTGCTTTGTATTTTATTGAATATGAATCAATATCTGGTACGCAAAACTTCTTGAACGCCGTACAGAACTATCAGAGTTTAAAGGGGCAACAGACAAATCTGTTTAAGTGTTTTCTTCCTCAAGCGTGGCAGTTCTTAAGAAGATCTGGCCTTTCTGCGTTTGTACACCCTGATGGAGTGTATGATGATCCTAGAGGCGGTATATTAAGAGAGGAATTGTACCCCCGCTTACGTAAGCATTTCCAATTTACGAATGAACTTAAACTCTTTTCAGAAGTTGATCACCACATGGGTTTTAGCTTAAATGTGTATTGTAATGAACTATGTTCTACATTTGATACTATAGCAAATCTGTTTGATGTAATCACAATCGAGCAGTGCTATGATGAGTCAATTCAAGGTGCTGTTCCGGGTATCAAGGACAAAGATAACAACTGGAACGTAAAAGGTCATCCGGATCGGGTTCTAAAAATTGGCAAAAATGAGTTGTTGCTTTTTGCAAAATTATTTGATGGAAGTGATAATTGGAAACAAGCAAGATTGCCAGTTCTACATGCTAAGCAGTTATTGGAAGTTCTATCATGTTTAGCTAAACAAAAGAAAACTATCGGGGAAATTGACAATGAGATATATACTTCACAAATGTGGAATGAGACAAGTGCTCAAAATGATCGCACAATATTGCGCAATGTTCATTTTCCCGAATCTAGGCTAGACACAATATATTCTGGACCTCATATTGGAGTAGCTAATCCGCTCTTCAAAATATCACGTAGCATTTGTAGGTTAAACAGCGATTACGATAGCATTGATATATCTACTGTTACGGAAGATTACTTGCAAAGATGCAACTATTCACCATTAAATGAAGTAACGGAGTATGTTAAACGTATCCCTTCTACGCCTTGGGGTACAAAGTATCATAGCGAATATAAGATATTGGCTCGTCGTATGCTCAATCAGAGTGGTGAACGAACACTTATCAGTACTCTTGTTCCTCAAAACACAGGTCACATACATACTATTTTTGGAATGGCTTGTAAGGACAAAAATTTATTAACGTTAATTGAGGGTATGATGTCGTCATTGCTATTTGATAGCTTCATTAAAACGACAGGCAGGTCTGATTTGTATTTTGAAACTGTTTCGAATTTTCCTATGATAAATGATCCGTTTAGTTCTCGTATTATATTATTAGCGTTGATGTTAAACTGTTTAACAACTAACTATAGCGATTTGTGGCATAGCTGTTGGGATGACAAATTTGTATTTAAAACATGGTCAAAAACTGACACCCGTCTCCGTAATGAGCGTTTCACAGCTCTTACCTCTAAATGGACATGGCACACCCCTTTACGAACCGAATACGAACGCCGCCAAGCACTTGTGGAAATCGATGTACTTACGGCAATAGCGCTAGGCATGACCCTTGATCAATTAAAAACTATCTATCGCATCCAGTTCCCAGTACTTCAGTCCTACGAAGCCGACACCTGGTATGACCGTAACGGGCGTATTGTTTTTACCAACAACCGCAGCTTGACCAATGTCGGTTTCTCACGTCCCGAATGGAACGAAATAAAGGATGCCAAGAGCGGCACATTTACTCGCACCATCACCGATGACACCATGCCGGGTGGGCCAATCGAACGCACCATAGAGTACGTTGCACCGTTCGACCGCTGCGATCGTGAACAAGACTACGAAACAGCCTGGGCGTTTTTCGAGGAGAGATTTAAGGATAAATAACAGGAGTGGATACGATGTTACCATCAATACTTGCCGGACAATTGCAGCAAGGGCTTGCAGACTATATTAAAGCCACATTTCCGATGACCAATCCATTTTTTCAGGGGTCACTTGAGAAAATGCTGGTCGCGAAGGACTCTGTCTTTCACGAGCCCTATGTTTCTGTGCGCTTGCCGTTTCGCGTTGCAGATGAAATGCCCGATCTGTTTGAGTCAATTCATCCGCAGTACAAACCTTATGTGCACCAGCAAAGAGCCTTTGAGCGGTTAACGGGTGAGGATGGTCTCTCCACTCTTATAGCCACGGGAACCGGTTCAGGTAAGACTGAATGTTTTCTTTATCCTATCCTTGAATATTGTTATCGCCATCGCGGAGAGAACGGTATTAAAGCGATGATTATCTACCCCATGAATGCCCTGGCCTCCGACCAGGCTAAGCGTATCGCCGAACTGATCTACAACAGCCCTGAGTTGAGGGGCAATGTGACCGCCGGAATGTATGTCGGTGGTCATGAAAAAGTCCCCAGCAGGGTGATGAGTGAGGATCAGATTATTACTGATCATGAAACCATGCTTTCTAAGCCGCCGGATATCTTGCTAACCAACTATAAAATGCTGGACTATCTGCTGGTACGCCCTAAGGATGCCGCCCTTTGGCAGGAAAACAATCCGGAAACCTTAAAGTATATCGCGGTGGATGAGCTGCATACCTTTGACGGAGCGCAGGGTACTGATCTAGCCTGCCTGCTCCGCCGACTTAAGGCCCGCTTATTTACACCTTCCGGCTATCTGTGCTGCATAGGCACATCTGCTACAATGGGTGCTAAAGATAGTGCTGAAAGTATTCGAACCTACGCCGGCGACGTGTTTGGTGAACCATTTGAGGACGATGCTGTCATTACGGAGGACAGGCTCTCGCCCAGTGAGTTCTTTGCCGGACATGAAATGCTTGATTTTACCGTACCGACTGAGGAACAAGTCTTCTTGCTAAGTACCTGCATCGAGGCAGGTGAACAAACAGATTATCTTACGGCTGCAGCGCAAAGTTGGTTTGACGATACTTTTGTCGCCGATGATATCAAATCTGATAAAGCTCGACTGGCTTTAGGGGAACAACTGATGGTTCATAGCTTTACCCATAGCCTGCTTGAGTATCTTAGGGACAGCTATATTCAGTCCTACCAAATTTGTGAGGTCCTAAAAACGAGGTTTCCTCAGTTATCTGAACTAAAAAATCCACAGGGAGCCTTAGATGCTCTCTTTGCCCTGATATCCCATGCCAGAACCGGCTCAGTGGGTAAGCTTCGCCCCTTTCTGACTGTCCAGGTTCAGATCTGGACGCGCGAACTCCGACGTTTACTAGCCAAGGTTTCGGCGGATGATATCACCTATGCCCTGGCCTCAGATCTCAACGACCAGCAGATTAAACAATACCTGCCTGTCGTAAACTGCCGTGACTGCGGTGAAACCGGCTGGGTATCGATAGCCAATGAGCGCGGCAATCTAAAGATGACTGATCTAAATACCTTCTATAACTTGTACTTTAAACAGGACTCAAAAATAAGAATGTTATTTCCTCTTCGCCATGATAACATTCCTTTTCAAATGACCCCGGCACGACTTTGCCCTAATTGCTTGTATTTTGATCCCGGTGATGGGGCCAAAGAAAAGTGTTCTTCCTGTGGAACTGACACGATTCCTATCGTCTTTCCGACGAATATGGGTACATCTGGATTTAAGAATAACAAAAATTATGTCTGTCCCTTCTGTGGCAGCACTCATGGCTTATCCATCATCGGTTTGCGCAGTGCCACCTTAATCAGTGCCAGCGTCTCTCAAATGTTTGCTTCTAAGTTTAATGACGACAAGAAGACCTTGGCCTTCTCGGATAATGTTCAGGATGCCGCCCACCGAGCAGGATTCTTTAATTCACGCACCTGGAAATTCGGCTTGCGTAATGCTATTCAGTGCTTCGCCCTGGAAGAGGGGGATGGCTTGTCCTTAGCAGAATTCTCTGCGAAGTTCGTTGAGTACTGGAGCCGCCGATTAACCGATGAACAATTTGTAAGTTTATTTATCGCCCCCAATATGACCTGGATGCGGGCTTATGAAAAAATGAAAGATGACCAGAAGTTTGGTTCAGACAGAGAGGATAAAAAGTTACTTACAGATATCGGGAATCGCTTGAAATATGAAATTATGTTGGAATATGGCCTGAGCAGCCGTACCGGCAGAACTCTGGAGAAATCGGGTTGTTCCGTAATCGGATTTGACAGCGAAACAGTTACTCTGGTTGCAGCTGCGGTCCAAGAACGGGTAATTAACGAACTGGGTGCACTCCATAAAACAGAGGATATCGCTTTTGAACGTATGGTTATCGGCTTCTTGCATATTATGCGTTCGAAAGGTGCCTTCAATGATTCCATCTTTAATGCTTTTACCAATTATGATGGCAAGAGCTATCTCATATCCAACGATAAAGAAAAATGGCTGCCTGGTCAATCTGGGCGTAATACACCGCGCTTTATTTATGAGCCAACTGCTAAAGGAAAGCGCCTGTTTACCTTTGACTTAGTTTCCAATACCAGATACACCGACTGGATTCAAGCCTGCAGCGATGAATTTTTCGTCGGTGAAGAAGTATTCGATGCAATGGCAAAAATCATCTTGGAAGAGTTAATTAAAATAGGAATCGTAGTCCCTATGCCCTCACCCCAGGGATACACAGTTTGGGCACTTGACAAGCAAAAAGCAATGATCTCTACACAAGTCAAACAATTTGTTTGTGATGAGTGTGGCAGTATGCTCTCAACCACAGAAGAAAATTCTACTATCTGGGAAGGAGCACCCTGTCTAATAAGTAAGTGCTGCGGTCACGTTCACCTCAATGAACAAGCTTCCCTTGGCTATTATGGTAAGCTGTACAGCAGCGGAGATATGGAACGTGTCATGGCCAAGGAACATACCGGACTGTTGGAACGGGATGACCGGGAAGAACTGGAGCGTGTCTTCAAACGCAGTATCACCGAGAAACTGCCTTGGGATACCAACTTGTTATCCTGTACACCTACTTTAGAAATGGGGATCGATATCGGCGATCTTTCAACCGTAGTGCTTTGTAGTATCCCTCCGGCTCAAGCCCAATTTCTACAAAGAGCCGGTCGAGCCGGCCGGAAAGATGGCAATGCCTTAACTATGGCCGTAGCTAATGCTCGTCCCCATGATCTCTATTTCTATGCCGACCCCTTAGAGATGTTGTCTGGAGCAGTTGAACCGCCCAAGATATTTTTGCAGGCCTCGGCAGTTTTGGAAAGGCAGTTTGTAGCATATTGTATGGATTGTTGGATCAAGCGCGGAGTGCAGGAGAGGTCTATTCCAAAACACGTGGGTATTTGTTTGTCTAAACTAAGCAGCCGGCCTATAGATATTTTTCCCTTTAACTTCTTGATGTTTGTCCAAAATAATCTGTCGGGTTTACTCCGTACCTTTATCCAGATGTTTGCTCATAACCTAGACGAAAGCTCCATTGCTGAACTGCAGAGATTTGCCCAAGGTAATCGACTGACAGATAGTCCTATGCATATGAAAATTTATGAGGCATTTGAAAACTTAAAAAAGCAAAGAGATGCTCTTTCGCTTAGCATCAAGCAACTCAAAGACATGATCAAAGAGATTGAAAGCAAGCCGAGAGACAAATCCTTTGACGAAGAAATCAAGGAGCTCAAGAATGAGCGAATGGCCTTATTAAATGTTGTTCGCAACTTAAACAACAGAGATGTCTTTAACTTCCTTTCTGATGAAGGGTTGTTGCCTAACTATGCTTTTCCTGAAGCGGGAATTATCCTGAAGGCGATATTATATAGAAAAAATGACAGCGATACTGAAGTGCCTGCTGAAGGCAAGAAACGCAAATATCAGAAAATGGTTTATGAATATAGTCGTTCCGCCTCCTCAGCGATCAGTGAATTTGCACCCTCAAACAATTTCTATGTCGATGGCCGCAAATTGACGATTAACCAGGTGGATCTTACGACGGCGCAAGCTGCTAAGTGGCGATTGTGCCCCAATTGTTCCCATGCCCAAATCGAAGAAGCCGGTAAAAATGTGGCATCATGTCCGCAGTGTGGTACTCCCGCCTGGGCTGACTCCGGTCAGGTTCGTACCATGCTCAAGGTTCAGATGGTCTATTCCAACATGGATTACACGAAAAGTCTGATCAGTGATGAAAGTGAAGACAGAAATTCGATGTTTTATTGTAAGCAAATGTTGGTTGACGTCAACGAAAACGAGGATATCACCAAGGCCTATCGCATGGACAACGAAGAGTTCGCTTTCGGTTACGAGTTTGTCAAGAAAGCAACCTTGCGTGAAATCAACTTTGGTGAGAGTGATATCGTCGGCGAAAAACTCATGGTATCCGGTGTTGAGGATATAAGAAGAGGATTTAAGATTTGCAAGTACTGCGGGAAAATTCAGCCCGATAAGGGTAAGCCGGAGCACACGTTTACCTGTCGGGCTAAAAAGGAACAACCGGCTAATGCTGACCCTTGTGAAGAGTATCTTTTCCTATATCGTGAATTTGTTACCGAAGCCCTGCGAATTCTTGTCCCGGCTACGACAATGGACTCCTCCAGAGTGCGGCTAGAATCCTTTACAGCAGCTTTTATGCTAGGTATGAAGCAGTATTTTGGTAATGTCGATCACCTACGGGCCTGCTTGAGCGAGGTTCCGGTTGCGGATGCTGATTATCGCAAGCAGTATCTGGTGATTTATGATTCTGTGCCGGGTGGCACCGGTTATTTGAAGCAGTTATTGCAGAGAGATAACGCGTTAATCGAGATTTTTGAAAAAGCCTTGTCCGTCTTGGAAAATTGTAGTTGCAAAGATGATGACCAAAAGGATGGATGCTATCACTGTTTATATGCATACCGGCAAAGTCAAAATATCGGTCAAATATCTCGTGTAACCGCTATTCGCTTGTTGAAACTTATCTTGAGTGGAAAAGGCAATATTGAGGAAATACCTAAGCTTGCTAATATTCCTGTAAATTCCCTATTTGAAAGCGAGCTGGAACGCAGGTTTATTGAAGCCCTAGAGCAGATGCGCAACAATAATAGGGAGCTCAAAATTACAAAGGAGCTCGTCAATAACAACAAAGAAGGATACCGCTTAAAGATTGGAGATTGTTTGTGGGAAATTGAGCCACAAGTGCTGCTTGATGCTCAATACGGTGTAAGTGTTCAGTCCCGAGCAGACTTTGTTTTGTGGCCGGTCAGATCGTCCGGTGGCCAAAGACCGGTTGCCATCTATACTGATGGATTTATCTATCACAAGGATAAAGTTGCGGATGATACCCTTAAGCGTGAAGCAATTCGCCGCAGTAGCAAATTCCGGGTTTGGTCTTTGAGCTGGAAAGATGTTCAAAGCGTTTTTCGTATACAGGGTGATTACGCTACCGAAACACTTATTCCAGAAAAGATGCCATCTGGTCTGCAAGTTTATAGACAAACAGTTGAGAAAGGGAATGCACAGAACTTACATCCGGATAAAGAGAGCGCCTTTGAGCTCTTGGTACAGTATTTAGAAAATCCAGATGCGGAACGAATATTTGCAGTCCATGCCAAGGCTTATGCATTGTCACTCCTTGATCGCCGAAATGTAAATAACAGTATCGTCTTTGCCGATTGGAAATATCTTATTGAACCGATTATCGAAATCCTCGACATGAGGAGTTCCAGTTTTGAATTGACGGATACTATGTTTGGGAAATGGAGCCCGAGAACAACCAATTCCCATCTGAACATTTTGGCGGGAATATCTATGTCTGAGTTGCAAAAGTATAAATCGAAGGCGGCAGTAACCGTTTGTGCACTGTTACATGATATCCAAGAGAATAGAACCGATAAATATGAAGCAGAATGGAACGGTTTCTGGCAGTTTTTCAATATGATGCAGTTCTTAGAGAGTTTTGCTGCTGTTTCTGTAAGCGGAATGAATCAGATGATTTATAACCAAATACCTGCGACCGTTCAGAGTGAATCAGCAGAGGTAAATCAGGACAATGTAGCAAATGAGGCCTGGGCAGAGGTAATGACACAAATATTTGAAGATGAAGCCAAAGAATGTGCCAGCAAGCTGATAGTACTGGGGGTTTCCGCCCCATCGATGGTTGGCTACGAGCTGACAAATTCGAAAGGGGCCATCATCGCTGAGTGCGAACTAGCCTGGGAAAATGAGAAAATTGCTTTTCTGCTAGCGGATCAAGTGGATCATAAAGAAACCTTTGAAGAAAACGGCTGGACTGTATTTACAACCAATGATTCCTTATCGGTGGAAATGTTTCAAGGAGGGACTGAACGATGAACCAAAATGTAGTTGCTATATCGTCTGATTTCTTTACTGCGTTTGCTGCTTTGCCGCGTCAAACACAAGGAAAAGTTACAGAATTCATCAATAAGTTCCGCAATAACCCCAAGTTGCCCAGTATCCATTATGAGAAGATTCACGATGCTGCTGACAAAAAAATGTGCTCGGTTCGGATAGATGATACCTATCGTGGGATTATCGTTCGTCAAGAGGAAAGCGGCGTATATCTGCTGCTTTGGGTTGATCATCATGATGACGCCTATGCTTGGGCTAAGCGGAAGAAATGTGAAATCAATCCGCAGACCGGTAATGTACAAGTGTTTGATATTCAACAAGTTGAAACTGTTGAACTACCTAAAACCGCAAGCCCTGGCATGTTTGCCCATGTTACCGACAGTGAACTACTGGCGTTAGGTGTTCCTCAAGATCAGCTAGGTATCATATGGGCAATTAATTCTGCTGAAGAATTATTTGAAGCCAAGGGCAGCATCCCCGAAGATGCTTATGAAGGTTTGGAATGGGTTGCTAATGGATTCGCTGTTCAAGAAGTAATCGAGTTGCTGGCAAGCGAAGAACAAAACGTTCCGCAGAACAATGATTTTGCGGCAGCTTTACAAAATGTTCGCAGCCAAAAGACCTTCGTCGTTGTCGAAGGGGAAGAGGAACTGCGCCGAATGATGGCCGAGCCCTTGGAAAAGTGGCGCATCTTTTTGCATCCGACTCAGCGCAAAATTGTCGAGAAGAGGTATTCCGGTGCAGCGCGTGTGCTTGGCGGGGCAGGAACCGGTAAGACCGTCGTGGCTATGCACCGGGCTAAAATGCTTGCCGGACAGTTAAGGGGCAAGGACAAGCTGCTCTTTACGACATTTACGGCAAATCTGGCAGGCGATATCAAAGAAAATTTACGGAAGATTTGTACCGTCGAGGAACAAAAGCATATTGAAGTAATCCACGTTGACGCCTGGGTAGCGCAATTCCTTCGCGAACAAGGCTACTCGTTTTCCATTGCCTACGATGGATTATTGAGCGAAGTTTGGGAAGAGGCCGTCATCTCATCTGGCGAAGAAACGGATTTACCTGTAGGCTTTTTTCCTGAAGAATGGTCCAAAGTAGTCAATGCCCAAGAAGCTTTTTCCTTAGAACTTTATATGAAAGCTTCCCGCTTGGGCCGAGGCACTCGTCTGGATCGCAAAAAGCGCCTTCAGGTTTGGCATGTCTTCGAAGAATATCAAAACATTATGAAAGAAAGACAACTCCGTGATGTGGAAACGGCTATGTATGAGTGCCGGAAGATTCTTGAAAAATCGGCCGGAATTCCACGTTATGTTTCAGTTATCGTTGATGAAGGACAGGACTTGAGCATGAATGCTTTTCGTCTTTTGAGAGCCTTGGCGGGAGCTGAGCATCCCAATGATTTGTTTATTGTCGGCGATGCCCACCAGCGCATCTATAAGAATAAAGCCAATCTGTCCAAGTGCGGAATTAATATTCGCGGCCGCAGCAGCTATCTTAAGATTAATTACCGTACGACGGAAGAAATTCGCAAGTTCGCCTTTGGATTACTCAAGGGAATTCCTTTTGATGATTTAGATGAAGAGTATGATGATGGGAAGGTCTGTCAATCATTAACTCATGGCGATATTCCGAAAGTTGAGGTCTTTAGGACGGCAACAGAAGAATTTGACTTCCTAGTTGCCCAGTTAAAGCAATTGAGAGAGAGCGGTGTGGATCTTAAAAATATTTGTATCGTTGCGCGAACGCACCGTTTACTGGAAGACTATATTGTCCAGCTTAATCGCTCTGGTATCAAAACATACGAAATTAATAGGAACAAGCTTGATGATAGAAATATCGATGGTGTGCGCATGGCGACAATGCATCGTGTTAAGGGGCTCGAATTCCAACATGTCTTTGTCGTAGCCGTTAATAAGCGCGTGGTGCCGTTGGCTGTAACAACGAGTTACGCCGATCAGATTGCAGAGGATGAGGCGATAACTGCTGAGAGGTGTCTACTGTATGTTGCGTTGACACGTGCTCAAGAGTCAGCGTATATCACAAGCTATGGTACTCCGTCTGAGTTTTTGGTGTGAGTTTAGTTTAACGTGACAAAGATTGAGAGTTCGAAGGGAAGAGATCATTATGTCCTTAACTAGGTTAATTAAAAAACATCCTGAGCTTAAAAGAGAGTTCCCTAATTTAAAAGGTTTTTTAACTGACCAGAATGACATGGTGATTAAATTATCCGAGCGAAACTTCCCAATCAAAGTGCCTAGCTTGGGAAAATCGTTTGAATGCAGCTTAATCGGAACCGCCTTTGACTATGCAGCGAGGGGTATTATTTTGAAATACTTCGGCAGGGACAACGTTATTAGAGAAAAGGTTTTAGCTGCAGAATATGGATTGCGTGGTTTCCAGCGAGCCGCAGAGTCTATGGAGTTTTCTCCAATGGGTAATGATGATATAGATAAGGAAAGAATTTCGGGATTGAACATAATAAGGAATCCTCATGAAAACGAACTTATCAAACAATATTTAAGTGATAGGTTTGAAAAGGTCAAGAATACAAGGGAAATGTTCATTGATGGGAATAGCGATCTTAAAACAATGATTGAAGGATCAATTTTCTTAGCCCGACTAGATGAAGTCTACAGAAATCGAGCTATTCAAATTGCCGATGAGTATTTCCTTGAAAAGACTGGCAAAACATACTTTAGTCAGTATAAAACTTTAAGCAATGCAGATATGATAGAACAAGTTTATAGCCTATGCCTAATATTTGAATCGTTTTTGCACACTACACGATGGAAAAAGGCAATTCTTGGCCCAGTGTTCGCCGAGTACAGCAAAAAAGTCGGTGGGGCTGATGCAGATTTAATTGTTGATGATATTCTAATTGATTTTAAATCCAGAAATAAATTGAGCTATAAAGGAGACGATTTCGCTCAAGTTTTTGGTTACGCTGCTATGGCTAAAAAATTAGGAATGAACGTTAATAAAGTAGCTATTTATTATGCCCGATTTGGGGTGTTTGCTTCTATTAGATTAGACCATCCTTCATTAAGGGATAATTTCCTGGAAAGTTATTTAGAGAAGATTATTGACATTGCTTAAAATTAAATATAATTGCAAGGTCTTTTAAGTGAAGAAGTAGCCCATCCTGGTTCCTCGGTCATTATCAATATTAAGCTCTTTTGTATGTTTAATAATGCAATCAAGCCTATCAGTTAATAGTTGGTAGGCTTGATTGCATTTTCTTGTAACTTTATAACTTTTATTGCAAAAATAGGAGGATAATCCAAGAAAGTGTTGAATGCTTGGAGAGAATTAATTTCGAGTATCCTCATAATGTATCTAGTTACCCGAAAGTACATTTGCAAATTCAGCAGTTAGGCGCAATTGCGAAAACTAATAAATATTTTAATAATCGGAGGGATTAGAATGATTGGTCGTGAGAGTCTTAAAGGATACTTACTGGAAGAAATACTAGCTTATTTAATTCGTAATACAGGGTACAATTTGCTTGTTGATCCATCCCAAGACCAACGTGAACTCGATAAAAGAGGTAATGGCTTAGTTGTTAAGGGAAGAGGTGCCGATCACCAAGTTGATGTACTAGGGCAATTGAAATGGGTGCCTGCTTTCACATTTCCACTAAGACTCTTTGTTGAAGCAAAATGTAGATCAGTAAGAACTGGAATTGGAGAGATTCGTAACGCTGTTGGAGTACTAGATGATATTAATCAGAATTATTCTCCAGTAAGAGAAGGAAAAGGTATACTCCCCCGTTACACCTACAGATATGCTCTATTTTCAACTTCCGGTTTTACTAGTACAGCTGCTGACATGGCACTAGCCCATCAAATTTCTTTAGTTGATTTAAGCGGGACTGATTTTCTAGATTTGAGAGATTTATTAGATAATTTGGCTAATTGGATATTAACACAATTGAGGGTAACAAGTTTAAGTAACAATAGTGAATCAGACGAGGATTCGGATTCGAATGAACCAGAGGAAAATATTCGTGGGAGAGAAAGTCATAACCTAATTAGATTATTAAGAATGCATATTCGAACAGTTCTTGGAACTTGGCCGTTAGGACAAGCTTTAGTTGAGCGAGAGAATGATTATCTCTACAGTAGAATACCAAATCTAGCTGAGTTTAATGATTTAATTACTAATCAAATGGAGAGGTTCGGAGAGTTTTTTGTCGGTATGTCAAATGGACCTTTTTTATTACTTCTTAGATCTCACAACCCCAAAAGCTTTTTGAGGTATTGTGATGAAAATCCAGTACATAAAGTTTCAATTACTTGGACAAGACAGGATGGTCTTGAACGCCAATGGAATATAAAGCCATTAACTAATCCTGAAACATATTCGCTTAGCTTTGGACTTCCTAAGTCAATTGGTGATTGGATTTTTGATAATGAATCATTAACAGTGGAGCGAGCATTAAACGTAAAGGAACAATTCATGTCTAACATTACTATTTATAGATTCGATCAAGAAAGGGATATAATAATTCGTTTATTATTTAATATTCGCGATATAGATAATATTGATGGGTTATGGGCATGAATTATACTGCTTCGTGACAGTACATAACAATGTGTTCCCGTGACTCTGCCAATATGAAAGCAGTAAAGTGCTCGGGAACACGAAAACACATATGTCATTCTGAAAATTGAATAGAGAGGATGGAATATTATGAGATTGAGGGAAGTAATTTTAAAGAACTTTCGGTCGTATAAGAATGAGGTTAGAATTCCAATAAATAACTTAACTGCGTTTATTGGCAGAAATGACATTGGAAAATCTACTATATTGGAAGCTCTAGAGATTTTTTATAATTCGTCAATAGTAAAAATTGATAGCCAAGATGCGTGTGTCTATAGTGGGGAGTATAAAGTAGTAATAGGCTGCATTTTTGATGACTTACCAGATTCTTTGGTGATCGATACAAACGCTACAACCACATTAGCTGCTGAATATTTATTAAATGAAGCTGGATTTCTTGAAATACATAAGATTTATGATTGTTCGAATAAGAATCCTAAAGAGAGTATATTTGCAATCGCAAAACACCCTACTGCCGCAGGGGTAAACGACCTTCTACTTACTAAAAATTCGGATCTTAAAACAAAAATAAAAAACATGGGTATTGACACGAAAGATATTGACTTAAGATGTAACACTGATATTCGTAAAGCAATTTGGAAAAATACTGCTGATTTGGATGAAAAGATTATTTCGATACCATTAAACAAGGAAGATGCAAAGATTATTTGGGAAAGTCTTAACAAATATTTACCCACATTTGCTCTCTTTCAAGCAGATCGGCCAAGTAAAGATGATGATGCGGAGATACAAGATCCTATGAAGTTAGCTATTTCTGAAGCAATTAAGTCAGTAGAAACAGAACTCAAGCATATTAAAGATGTCGTTAAAGAAAGAACTTTATTGGTTGCTACAAGAACTCTAGACAAACTTAGAGAGATGGATCCAGATTTGGCTAATGAACTATCACCTAATTTTAAGGCTGATCCTAAATGGGATAGTTTGTTTAAGTTGTCATTGGAAGGAGATGATCAGATTCCAGTAAATAAAAGGGGCAGTGGGGTTAGAAGGTTGATTCTACTCAATTTTTTCCGTGCAGAAGTAGAACGGAAACAGAGTAGTAGCAATTCTCCAGGTATAATTTATGCAATAGAAGAACCGGAAACCGCACAACATCCAAGAAATCAAAAGATGCTTGTTGAAGCTTTAAGAGACTTGTCGGAACATGACAATTGTCAAGTTATTCTAACTACGCATGTTCCGGGATTAGCGGGTTTACTTCCTCTTGAAAGTTTACGGTATCTTGATAAAGATTCTTCAGACCAAACCTTTGTTAGCTATGGAAATGAAGAACTATTTGCAAAAATTGCAAATGATTTAGGCGTTTTACCAGATGAGAGAGTCAAAATGTTCTTATGCGTGGAAGGACCACATGATGTACGATTTCTTAGGCATATAAGTTCTATGCTTAATAAAGTAGACGAAAGTCTTCCTGATATAGCATCTGATCCAAGAATTGCAATTCTTCCATTGGGTGGTAGTACCTTAAAAGACTGGGTTCAAAACCACTATCTTAAAGGATTGGAAAAACCAGAAGTCCACATCTACGATAGGGATACAGAAACTCCACCAAAATATCAACATGCATGTGATGAAGTAAATGCAAGAGGCGATGGTTCCATAGGTTTTTTAACAATGAAACGTGAATTAGAAAATTATTTACATCCTGATGCTATTCAAGAAGTATATGGATTTCCTATTACATTAACGGACACTGATGATGTTCCATGCATATTGGCTAAGACGGTACACCAAATTGCAAGTACAGGAACGCCTTGGGACGATCTTGATCCAGAAAAACAAAAGAAAAAAGAAGGTAAAGTAAAGAAACGACTTAATGATGAAGTTGCATCGAGAATGACATATGAAAGGTTAACTCAAATCGATACAATCAATGAAATTGAGGGTTGGTTAAGGGAAATTGCTAGAAGAATATCATAATTTTAAGTTGTTCAAGAAGCATTCAACGGCTTATGAGAGCGAATCCCCGACACTTTCAGGATCATGCTTGTAGGTTGGATTCGTCGGGAACTCACGATACGTTAAATGGAATAGGACGCAAAGACCGCGCCGTCCTGGCGCGGATTACGCAAGTTGGTTTAAGGAATTTTTCAATTCAAGATTTCAGTTATTTATATACGCTTAGGCTAATAATGCGAGTGATACTTCGATTGCCAAACTTTAATAATGGGCGCATTACTCTCAGTAGTTGAAAGAAAGATCAAAGCAAATGGTCATACCTGACGTAATAACAGTTCACAGATAGAATGTCGTTCTTGAACTCATTGTACCTAGTTAAGATATAAGGTTCTTTCTGAATTGTTAGTATCAAGGCATATCCGGAGGTATACAATGAGAATTATTGATAACATAAAAAACAACCACAATCAAAGCATCCAATCAATGCTCACTACAGCTGACCAGATGATTCTAGCAAGCCCCTTCTTAACTGAAGATTTCGATGAGTTTGTACATGATGCAGCAAAGTTAGGGGTGAAAAGCATTTTACTCATAACGACGATCATAGACAACTCTACAGACCTATTTAAAAAAGCTAATTCACTATATTCGTTTTGTACTTCCTGCGTCCAAAACAGCATCAACTTTGAGGTTAGAGTTGACAACAAACTTCACGGTAAGATTTACATTGCTCTAAAGGATAGTAGCCCAATAAAAGGCATAATTACGTCAGCCAACTTCACTGATAATGGTTTGAAATATAGCCATGAATGGGGGATTGAAATTGACGAGACAGATTTGCTTCAGAATCTGATTATTGACCTAATGAAAGTGAGTACCACTCCCCTCACCTACATGGAGGTTGAAGCCATCGTCAAGGCAATTGATGTTTACTCAAAAGAGAATCCAACGATTCAAGAACCAAAGCTTAAATTAGATGTAACAAGGCACATAAAAGACAAGTTGAAGGTAGAGATACCAAAGGCATCAAGCACAGAGCAAATTGACTTCCCAGATGATACTAGGTACTTCCTTAAACCTGTCGGTTCCTCAGACCATCCATTTGATGAATCGAGAAAATTGAGTGAAACAATTCAGGAAATGCACTTTTCCAAGCGTAAGCCTAATGCTGTACGCCCAGGAGACATTCTTATTTGTTATGGTGTAGGTACTACTAAGCTTTTAGGATATTTCAGGGTCTTGAATGAACCTTTCCTTTTACCTGATGAGAATACTAGATGGCCATGGGCAGTTGATTCCGAAAACCTTAGTCCTAAATACAGTTCAAGCTGGTCATCATTCAATAACACGCTTTCAAGTGCTCAATTATCTTATGGTTACGACAAGGAACTAACATATGTTGGGGGTAAATCTCTCGGAGCTTTAAATTTTGGAGCCGATAAAATCAGACTTAACGAGTCCTTTGCCCACCATTTAATCAATATCATCGAACAAGAAGTAAAATAATGGGGGTATTATGGCTCATTTATCAGATAGTAAGGCACAAATGACTGCAGAAAAGCACATATTAGATGGGTTAGAAGCATACTTAGGCATCCCATGTGGCTCACTCCAACCAAGCGAATAATGCTTGATAGTGTTGTAAGTGTTGAAATAGATGGCTACAGTAATGAGTATAAGGTTATGGTTGAGGTATTTGCCGGGATAGGGAAATTAGCACCAGCACACTATGAAAAACTTGCAAACGATATCCTCAAGTTAAAGCTTGCTGAGAATATACTGAATGTTCCTCACAAAAAGTATATTGCAGTATGCGGTGAGGAAGCTGAGCGTTATCTTCTTGGTAACTCATGGAAGGCGTTTGCAGCCAAATACTATGACTTTGAAATAGTAAGAATTAACATCTCAATGGATGATAGAAGTATGATTCTTGAAGCTCAGGAGAGACAAAAAGCAGGTATGAAGCTTTAAGTGTATAATAATATGAAAAGTGCGCTTTTATCTATAAGGAAGTCAATACTTGTTCTAATGCTTTTGTCTTTTCAACAGCCTGCTTGAAAATATATTGAGAAATTCAGATAGCTTTTTTGGCTGAAACAGCTAATAAACAATGCATTAATCATAGGAGTTGATAGTATGGCAATTATCAAATATGAGGTTGGAAATAATAAAGTTGTGCAAATGCAATCATCTCCTGATGTGGGACTTTTGGAAGTTGATGCTGTTTTATCCTCATGGAAAAACGTGTTTTCATTTGACGCTCAATATAACGATTCTATTGGACTTCGGCCAGCACAGCTTGGAGCGTTGTTTTCAATCAAATCGCACTGGATCGTTTCAAACGAACCGGCTACTGTTGTTATGCCTACTGGTACCGGTAAAACAGAAACAATGATTGCTGTCGTTGTATCCGAAATAATTGGGCGCACATTTATTATTGTTCCAAGTAATTTGCTAAGGAAACAAACAGCAGAAAAATTTTTGACATTTGGTATTTTACAAAGTATTGGTGTTATAAAGGATACCGCACTTAAACCAACAGTTACAACCCTGCGCACAACCCCCAAGGAAATTTCTGATCTACAAGAAATTCTTGATAAATCCAATATTGTAGTTACCACAATGTCATTGTTGCAAAGGTTTTCTGATGATTATTTGACGGCAATCAGCGAAACTTGCGACACATTAATTGTGGATGAAGCTCACCATATTGCCGCAAATACGTGGGCAACTGTAAAGTACAAATTAAGAAAATTGAAATGTCTACAGTTTACAGCAACTCCCTTTAGAAACGATGGAAAAAAGGTTGACGGGAAAATAATTTATAATTTTCCTTTAGCTATGGCTCAAAAACAAGGATATTTTCAGCAAATTGATTTTCTTCCGATTCTGGAATTTGATGAAGAAAAGGGCGATCTTGCTATCGCTGTCGCTGCTACCAAAAAGTTAGATATCGATCTGAAAGCCGGGTATAATCACATCATTCTTGTACGCGCCAAAGACAAGCGTTCTGCTGATCGTTTGTACAACACAATTTATCGTCCATATTTTGAAAAGTATAATCCAGTATTGGTACACAGTGATGTCCCCGCAGCTGACAGGGGTGTGGCAATGGCAGCACTTAATAATGGAAGCTCAAGAATTGTTGTTTGTGTGGATATGTTTGGGGAAGGAATTGATATTCCCAGCCTAAAAATAGCTGCTGTGCATGACAAATATAAATCACTTCCGATAACATTACAGTTCATTGGACGTTTTGCAAGATCAAGCGTAGGACTTGGGACTGCGACAGTGATTACCAACATAGCCAATGATGAACTTAATGAATCATTGCGAGAGCTTTATTCTCAAGATTCGGATTGGAATGTTTTACTTCACGTTATGGCTAATCGGGAGATTAATAAGGAGTTGTCGCTACAAGATCTTGCCGAAGGTTTTGATGCTTCTTCTTTGAGCGGAATGACAATTCAGCAGTTGCGTCCAAAAATAAGTATGATAGCATATAGTACCAATGAAAAAGACTGGAACCCTGATGCTATATATGACGTATTCGATCCGGATAAGTGCTTTTTTACCGTCAACAATGATAGTGGAATAATAGTAATTATCGAAAAACTTGATTCAAATATCGACTGGACTTCTTTTAAGGGGATCAATGACACAAACTGGAATCTGCATTTGGTTTATTGGAATCCAAAAATAAAAATGTTCTTCATTAACAGCACAAGTAAAGGTATTTCTGATACCTTAGCAGATGCGCTATTTGCTCGTTCATATAGAATAAGCGGTGAAAATGTATTCCGCTGTTTACATGGGATCAAAAGATTGATGCTCGGTACAGTTGGCCTAAAATCCGCGATAGATGGCCCTATTCGGTATCGAATGTTTGCGGGAATTGATATCGCTAACGGGATTACTGAATCACAAAAAGAGACTTCTTTTAAATCCAACTTGTTTGGAGCCGGATATAGTGGGAGCGGCAAAGTAAGTATCGGTTGTTCGTACAAAGGGCGCATTTGGTCTAGGTGGGTTGAGAGCATTGATTATTGGATGAATTGGTGCAATGATATAGCCGCATGTTTACAAAATGAGGAAATCAATACCTCAAAAATATTTGAGGGTGCATTAGTCCCTGAAATTATTAATGAACGCCCCTCGTCCATTCCTTATGGAATTGAATGGCCCATCGATATGGATTTGATAAATGATAGTAGTATCCTTATAACACACGGGCCTAACGATTATTTTATTTACTCAATAGATATTAAACTTTCTGATCATAATGAAGCCGGGCCGATACGTTTTTCTGTCGGGAACAATAAAGTATCCGAAGAGTATGAATTACATATTTCGAACAGAAGATATGAATTTAAAGTCGTAAAGTCAACAGGATTAACGATTAAGAGAAGCAAACGCGAGTATAGAATGACAGAGTTTTTTAATGAATTTCCTCCTCGCATAAAATTCATAGACCAATCAATGTTAGAAGGGAACCTTCTTGTTAAGATAACCGCTACTCCACCAGCGTTTAATAGAGAGCGTATACAGGTTTGGGATTGGAATGGCATAGATATCCATAAGGAATCCCAAGGCACCGATCGCGATGAAGAAAGTATTCAATATCGTGTTATTCAGGACCTTGTGTCCGCTAATCAATTCAGTGTGATCTTCGATGATGATGACGCTGGTGAAATCGCAGACATTGTAAGTATTATCGATGGCAAAGATAGGGTATCTATTCATTTCTATCATTGCAAATACGCTCATGGAGATAATCCTGGTTCAAGAGTAGCTGATTTGTATGAAGTATGCGGACAAGCAGAAAAATCAATAAAGTGGTGTCAAGAACCACCTGCAATCATTGATCGCCTAATTAAGCGTGAATCTTCACGTGCACAATCAGGTGGGACACGATTTGAAGTTGGGAGTTTGCGCAAGCTTCGGGAAATTAAAAACAAGATGCGTGTTTTCCCAACAAATATTGAAATATTCATTGTCCAACCTGGAATTAATTCTACAGCATTAACAGATGATATGCTTCGTATACTTAGCGGAACAGCATCATACTTAATGGACACATACAGTATCAATCTACAAGTCATTTGTAGTTGATGTTTTTTATAATAAGTGATAGTAAGGGAAAGCAGACGAAACGCTTGGCTATATGAAAAATCGTTATACTTGCTTATCTTAGAGGGGAATTTAATATGTGAACTATATTTTAGAATATACTTTTAATAGGTAGATTCCAGCATAACAAGAACTGAGAATAGGTGTGAAAATTGAGATGCAAAAGTAATAGGTCTATAGGGATAAAACCTAGGGATAAAGGAGAGGGGAGACCAATATTAAATACTGGGAAACTGATAAAAAAATATCTTTGATAGACTTAAGCGTAATTGCTTTACCTAGTTACCTAGAAAGAAATAAGTACATCTTAATTAGATAGGGGGAATTGATTTAATCAATTCCATTAACTACTATCAATTTGTTGCACTTAATAGTTCACAGTTTAATTATTAATGCTGCTAACAAAGAATAGATTCAACTATTCATTAAAATGATATTTAACGCATAGTTGATAGTGCGTGTTGTCGGGGCAATATTTCTAATAAACTAATTCACGGCTCAAATAATTATTAATAATGCAATTCATTTAATAAAGCATCAATTGAACTTATAGAATCCTAAATTTAGTGCCTTAAAAAACGGCTCGTATTTATTGTTCTATTCAAGGCTTTATATTAGCTCCTGTGTCCATAGTTTACTCGGATTTGTCCAATCATACTAGGCACCAGTTTCTAAAGCCTTACAGAGCATTCTAGAGGCTGTTTTTCGAGCCGTTTTTATAGTAATCCTTACAAAAGGGTTTTTGGGTTAGGTTGACAAAACTGTGCGACAAAAGTCGAGGGTTTTAATAAGTTAGAGTTGTCAATTAAATTATCCAAAATATTTAATATGAATTCTCGTAATCGTTGAAACACTGATAGCCTGAAAAATCGCTAATGCGGACAAGTTGGTTTATAAATCCGCATCTAAGCTTTTCAGGCTGTTATTAGTATTACCCCCCTGCGGTAAAATATACTCTACTTTACATAATATCTATTATAGGACCCAAATATTATTTTACATAACGTCCCTTCTGACTTCAAATATATATCTTGGTTGTTCAATCAACATAAGATTTAAAATAGGAACATTTGGACTCCCTACATCCATGGGGATGGCGTGAACTATGAATACAAATAATTGGCTCATCTGGTGTTGATAAGGATACATTTAAATATTCCTTAACTAATAAAACTGCCTCACTTAGTGCAATCCTTACAAAGTTTTTGCAACAGCACGGACCAGTTTGGGCAGCGATAGCGTTAACTATTTTGCCTACTGCCTTCATGGTTGATGCTGTTTCTTGGTCTTTACGACATGACGCACCTAAAACGACACTAAAACATGAACCAATCGCGGGAAAAATTCCACATACCCCTGTTAGTCCGCAATATCCTCCGATAGCTTGTCTTTTAGTACGATTCATTGCTTCAACAATCTGGTCATCCGTAACCTTAACTGTTCCTTCATTCCTGAGTGCTGTCATCAAAGCTCCTGATGCTATCCAGGCATTTTCACAACCGAGCATCGGAATTTTATCCTGGTTTATTAGATACTCGGCAATTTCGAAAGGATTATTTGATTTATTGGTTAAAACATACTCCTTTACAGTTTCAAAGAGACCTTTTCCATGGCATTCATCGCATACATAGTGTCCATTCGGGCAAGTGATATTGCCAATCTCTTTTTTGCCACATTGAATGCAGCATAGTTCCCGTCCTGAATTGAAGTATTCTAATTCGCCTCCGCAGATTTGACAGTTCTCAGTCTTAGTTTCAACGTGCTGACCAGCACTCAAATTAGGTTCTCAACAACTTGATGCTGATGTTATGGTGTTACTATTCTGATTCCCAATTAAATCCATCATCTTCCCCCCTATTCTTTTTTAACTACGTATTTCACGATCTTAATTGTATGGAAGATCTTATGGCGTTTACATGTACTTTCGTTACAGTCAAATTATCATAAATATTCGCTTATATCAAGAATTCTGTATATTTGATTTCCGGACTAAGTTGGCATGATATCAAATAGCTATATGAACTTATGTCAAGTATTAGATTTCAATATTACCAATTATCTAAATATACTTATTTTCATTTCTGAGCAGGAATTTAATAAATTAAAAAGAATACTTTGGCGATTGAAAATAATAGGAATACCAAACGCTTTATAATTAAATTTTAAATTTGCTTTTGGAGGTGAATATATGGGATTGTATCGGGAGAGTTTATCAAATTCCCATGAAGAAATAATTACTAATTGGTCTACACATTCGATGTGTCTATTTGCTGAAAAAGAATGGGTCAGCCCAAAAGATATACAGCATGCAAAACGATATGAATTGGGTGATTGTTTAAGAGTCTGGTGCTTGCATAATAGCGATTGGTGTGAAACTAGTGATGCTAGGAATTGTCCAATTCGCTGCGATCACGACAAATACTAATTAACATACAGGATAAATATTTAATCGATAAGGACGATCTCTTTCTAATATTCAAATTATTTTTTTACGTTCCAACAACTACTTTCTATATGTGATTTTTTATCAGGGCCAATAAATTAACTTACGCCTTGATTTGATCGCTATGTTTAATAGTTTGTTTCCCCCCTTCCCTTCTTTGCCCTTATACCAAGAGTTATAGATAGGCTTGCTCTTTCAGCCTTGACGCCAGTTAATTGGATAAATTCACGCCAGTCTTGGAAATATTCACAATCGAACTAGGATTAACTGAGGGCAACTGTCCCTCCTCTCGAACTTCCAAGTTAATTTGATCTCTAACTTGAGTAATATCCGGGTATAGTGTAAATCTTGTTACCCCATAACGTTCAAGTTCGGCTAGAATTTCAGAAATTCTGTCAGCAGCCACACAGATCTCAACTAAATAATTTGATGCATCTGCAAAGAGATTCAATGGGGTAATCTCCTTTTCATGAGGAAATACAGTAAAAACCCCCTTTTGAGCCACAATGTGAGGGTTATTTAAGGGGCCGATAACTGCAGCTGGTTTTTTGTTGTCAAGAATTTTAGCATTAGGACCAAAGTAAAGATCAACAATTTCTTCGTCAACATTAGGTATATAGCCAGGCTTAACAAAACTATGGAAGGAAAATGCTTCATTGAGGCGAACCGGGTTTAGAATCCAAACTGCTGCATCCGGTCGGCCATCATTTGTTCTTCGCCCATCCAAAGCAAAGAAAAGACCAGTAAGGGCGTCGCGACTCCAATCCATAATTCGGGTCGGAACTCCATAATGTTGCATCATAAATAGCCAGTGCCAGTATGCGGCCTGACCATTGGGAATTGGGAAAGATGGTAATTCTTGAACAAATGGAATAGCATAGGATTTAAACTTTGATAGATAGATAATCTCCATAAGAGGATTGAGCGGACTTCGAGCGATGCTGGGGATTAGGTCCCACCGAACGGGTTTTGCCGGTTGGTTTAGTTCATTTTGACCACGGTACCATAGTTCACACCTCCCAGTCATAGGACAGATTTTATCAAACGCTTTGTCTACGGCATTTAGATACTCTTCAACATTTGTAATCCGCGTAAAGCAACTAGTAACTGGACCTGTTGGTTGTAGTTCAACAGCCATTTATCCCACCTCCCCTATAGAATATGAAGGGAAGTGTATGTTCGCGTCATCCTAAATAGGCTGACTATGAAATAAAAAACTGCCTAAGTGTTTGCAAAACGCTTCGGCAGTTTTTTATTTTATCGTTGACGTTAGCTTAGTAGAATGGAATTACTTCGCGGCATATTTCGGAAGTGGTTGATGAGCCTCTTTCTTCTTTTCATATTTGTGATACATCCAAAACGCGACGACTGTGAAGAATACAGGCCCTGAAATCATCCAAAGCGTTGATTGCAGATCTCCTTGAGTGGCTGGCTGAATAATCGTAAAGAAATTAGCAAAACCAACTGTAAAAGTCACAATGATTGTTACGAACAATGCAGATTTGTAGCTCTTAAATACTACAAAGGGTTTCGTAATATCAGTCTTTTTCTTAAAGGCTGCATAGGCTCCTGAAATGAACATACAGGGGATAGTCATGGCTACATTTGTCATCAACACTAATTTATTAAAGAAGGCTGATGCTGCCTGTCCACCGAACGATACAATAAAGATCATGGCAATGACAACGAAGCATTGAATCCACATAGCATTTATTGGCATACCTTTTTTTACTTCACCCATCTTCCCTGGCCATAATTCAGAAGGTGTCCCTTCAATCATTTGCTTTAAGGGAGCATAAATCAAGGTGAAAAATGCCCCAGTCAAGGCCAGAAACATGGATAACCCTACAAGACGTGCGACCCAGGCACCGAGTGTTAAGGCAGAAGCCTCATTTAGACCCAACCCATGACCGACCTGATAGCCTAAATTTTGCATTACAATATAGGCAACATTGGCCATATTAACATTATTGGAAGCTAAGACATGATTCCAGTTGATAAAAATACCCACTAAGAAGATACCTAATGAATAAGCAACAGCAATAATTACGGCAGAAATGGTAACTGCTTTGGGAAATACTACTTCGGCTTTTTCCGTTCGGTCAACCAATCCCCCTACAGCTTCAATACCTCCATAGGCAAATAATGCAAATACTATAAAGGAGAGCATTGCTAATGGAGTTCCATAAGAGTGGTTGGGTGATTTTATAAAGGATTGAGCTGAAAGAATAGGTTGAGCAAGATGACCATGATTAGCTGCAAGAACAAACAATGCACCGACTAAAAGAACAATATTTAGCAAGGCTACAGCTGTACCGCCGATTGATGTTACCTTAGTAATTTTGTCTAAGCCTTTGGAAGCAATAAAAGTAACAAGGATAATCCAGACCATTCCTAATAAACCTAAAGTCTGAGTTGAACTCAAACCAAATAAAGTCCACGTTGAAGTTGTATCTTTACCGAAGATAGAGTTAGATAAGGGAATCCAGATCGCAGATGCTACGTTAACCATCCATACAACATAAGATGCGTACCACATAAAAGTCCCTATAAAGGCGTACTTAGGTCCAATAGATTCCTCCATCCAAGAATAGATTCCGCCCTTTTTGTTTTTAAATGCAGCGCCATATTCCGCTAACATAAAGGCATACGGAAGAAAGAAAGTAATTCCGGACAGTAAATACCAGGGAATAGCACCGTATCCCATTAAGTAAAAGGATCTCGGCATATTCGTGAAGCCAAAGACGGAAGTAAAAATCATTAAAACTAATGGTAACAAAGTTAACTTACCTGTGCTCTTTTCATTTGCTGCCATTTTTATACCCCCCTTTGGAATAAGTTAATGTAAACTTAATTATAATTATTTTGATAAATAATACAATACCTTTAAGTTAAATTCAAATAATAATATTATTCTATGTTTATTTAAAGGACTTTTGTTTTCATTTCAGAGATATGTAATATGATTATTTTAAAAATTAACGATCTGTGTTATAAAACTGTGCTGTAAGTTTTTTTAAAAAAATTTTATGTTTATTGTTAAAAATGATTAAATTTAAATAAAGATATAAAACAGCCAGGAAATGTTCTGTCGGTTTTGATGAGGTTTAATACTCTAAAATAGAACCCTTGTGAACGAATGATTGAGTGAGTTCAAACTAGTCCCGGTCTGTATATGCGCATATTGTTTCTTTGTTGATGATGATCGTTATTTTTTTCTATCTAAAACTAAAGAGCGACCCGAATATGGGCCGCTTTCTGGCTTTCATCTTTTATTATTTTGGTAATACTTATTTAAAGTTTACTTTTGAGAATCAAGTATAAACAAAGATGCATCATGGTTCATGAATAGTTTACTTCCCGCATAGAATGTTTTGGATTGAAAGGCTCGATACCCCAGTTTGGTCATAAGATCGATAAGCTCTTCTTGATCAAATCCGTTATGGACTAAATCTGAAGATACCTCTTCATTTTTATTAAAATCTACGATTATTAAATGCCCTCCCGGATTTAATATATCGTATAACCTTGCTAAAACTAACTCGATATCATTTATATGGAGAAGAACCTGAGCCATAAAAATATAGTCAGTCTGTAGATCCTTTCGGCCTTCCTTTTCGAAATCAAAGCATAAGGTATCTGCATTCTGAATATTAAAGTCGGCAATTTTTTGTTTTATTTGATTAAGCATATTTGGTGATGGATCAACAAAAAGCATAGTATTGAAGTCCTTTAATAAGTTGAGACCAACTAAACCAGTTCCACAGCCAAAATCAATAGCCTTTTTATGATTTGTGTCTGCTAAATGCTCACGAATAGCATCTGACGTAACCTTCGCAATTTGGATTCTTTCAGTTGTGTCATATCTATTCGCCATCATTTCAAAGATATTGATATTTCCCATTATTATCTCTCCAATCTGTTCTAATTTGAAATACTAATACACAGAAGCATCAAAATAATAAGGTTATCCTAGTAAAGTAAAGCATTACCATTTATTTTACCATTCTTATTATTTTTTTATCGAAGGATAAAAAATTCTTTCTCGTGGAGATGTCCAGAATATATCGTCAAAATCTAATTGCATGGCAGGGTATTGATAATAAAAAAACGCTGCCTTTCGTCAAGACAACGCTTTTTATATGAGTTTGTTAGCTAGAGCATAGTTTCGATTCAACTTCTGTTGAACGAGTTCACCCGTTAAATCCCTTTCTCGACAATATGTTTAACTAAGTCAACAACTCGGCACGAATATCCCCATTCATTATCATACCAAGCCAACACTTTAACCATATGATCACCAAGCATCGTTGTTGAGAGTCCGTCAACAATGGCACTGGCAGAATTACCGTTAAAATCATGAGAAACAAGGGGTAATTCTGTATAATCCAGATATCCTTTCATGTAGCCCTCTGCAGCTTCCCGCAGACAAGCATTTACTTGGTTTTTACTTGTAGGTTTAGTTAGTAGAGCAACAAAATCGACTAAGGATACATTCGGTGTAGGTACCCGCACAGCTATTCCACTCATCTTGCCAGCCAATTCAGGTATAACAAGAGTTACAGCTTTAGCTGCACCTGTTGTTGTGGGAATCATAGATTGATAAGCGGCGCGAGATCTCCGCCAATCTTTATGTTTAACATCAACTGTTCGTTGATCGTTAGTAACTGAGTGGGTTGTAGTCATCATTCCTTGTTCAATACCGAAATTGTCGAGCAAAACTTTCGCAACAGGTGCAAGGCAATTTGTTGTACAAGAAGCATTAGAAATAATATGATGATTTAATGGATCATAGTTGCTTTCGTTAACTCCCATAACAATAGTAATATCTTCGTTTTTTGCGGGAGAAGTAATAACAACCTTTTTAGCCCCAGCAGTCAGGTGTTGGGCAGCTTTGTCACGTTGTTTGAATTTGCCTGTACACTCTATAACAATATCTATGCCAAGGTCTCTCCATGGTAAATTTAGAGGGTTTCTATCGGCTACAATTTGAATACGTTTTCCATCAATAATTAACGAGTTACCATCTGCTTCAATTGTTTGAGAAAGAGTGCCATGAAATGTGTCATACTTAAGTAAATGGGCTAACATATCGGGACTGCCCATATCATTAATGGCTACAATCTCAAAAGGAAGGGCTTGACTAAGGGCAGCACGCAGTGTTAGGCGGCCAATTCTACCAAAACCAGTAATTGCTACGCGGAAACTCACTTTTTAACCTCCTCAAATCACATCGATCTATGTTGATTTCACAGAACATAATTCTGCGTTTATGATCAAAATTCCTTCTTTGAGGATGATTATTTTCTTATTTTTTTGCATTAAAGCCCTAATAATAGTATTCCAAGTTTATATTCACCAACATAAATATACTAATGTGATGAATATTTTCCTAAAAATGTTTTTAAAGACATGTTGCAATAACTTAAATTTTCATATTCTTGTTTAAATTCTTATTTAAACTATTGGAATAAGATTTTTGAATGACTGGTTTTAACAAAGTGTTAACGTGAGCTGCGATTTCATAAAGAATCTCCGATGTGAATACTAATGTTATAAACACCGCAAATCCTGAGAGAATAAAAATCTCTTCTATCCCCTTTTCTTGATACAACAACGTTGATTTAAAAACAACATATTTAATAATAAAACCATGTAACAAATAAACTATCATTGTACGTGATCCCTTTTTTGTAAAAGGCACTTTAAATTGTGGAATTAGCGCCAATATTCCAAAAGAATTTAGAAATGAAATTAAATAAACGGCTAAACGATATGCCCATGTCCATTGATTAACAATTGCCAAGCTTGAATATGCGTAGCTCCCGTAAAACCAACCCGGATTATCCAGGTTTAATTTATGAATTAACAAGGGAGTTAAGCATAAAAATAATACGCTGACTAATTGAACCGCTGGATGTTTAAGTTTCTTAAACCATTCCCGTTTAGCATAAAAACCAATTAGATAAAATGGAAAAAAGGTAATTGTTCTGGATAAACTCATGAAGTATCCAACATGATAGGTATAACCAATGATCAATGCCAGAACAGTTGTCAAGAGAATGGGATACCTAAGCTTTATCACATAGGGAGTTACCATTTGCCATAACGTTGAACTCATGAGAAACCACATAAGCCAAATAGGAATTAACACGTTGATATTTAAATCTTGTCCTAAAGTTACAACGTAAAAAGCCCAATACAATATGTCAAATATGAGATAAGGAATAATAAATTGTTTTAAAACCTTTAGTAATCGCTGATAACATGAGAGTTTGGCTGTCCTTTTATAGAAATAACCTGAAATAATTATAAACGCCGGCATATGAAAACTATAGACCGTTAAATAAATATCCTTTAGCAATGAGTCTTGGTTTATAAGGGGTTCTATTAAATGCCCAAAAACAACAAAAAAAATTAAGATAAATTTTGCATTATCAAAGTAAAAATCTCTTTCTAGAATTTGTTTAGACAATGGTGTTTCATCCCTTAATAATTTATATCCACTACTATAATCGTCATTTCTGAACTAAATCTTAATCCCTCCTGAATTTGAGCTGAAGGTTTGCTGCACTAAATAAGTATAAGAACAACAAACAAAAGCAAAAAGTCCAGTTTTACCGGACTTTTTGCAATCAATGGATTATAAAATAATGAAATAAGTCTTTCTTCTACGGCAAGTGGTCTATTTATATGTCATATAAAATTGATTCATTCTGAGGGAAAATAGTAAACGATGTTTAATAATGTCTTTGTAATTAATGATACGATGCTTAGAGCTGATTGCTGCAATTTAATACATCTTTAATTTTATGCTTAACCATATTTTTAATGGCTTCTCTAGCGGGTTTAAGATATTGACGCGGGTCAAAGTCAGCTGGATTGACCGCTAGATGTTCACGGACAGAAGCAGTCATGGCAAGGCGAAGATCAGTATCAATGTTTATTTTACATACCCCCATTGTTCCTGCCTTGTGGAGTAACTCTTCAGGTACGCCTTGAGCTCCTTTGAGTTCTCCCCCGTACTCGTTGCATTTAGCTACGAACTCGGGTAATACGGTCGATGCTCCATGCAATACCAATGGAAAACCAGGAAGCAGAGCAGTAATCTCTTGGAGGCGTGGAAAATCGAGTTTCGGTTCTCCCTTGAATTTATAGGCTCCGTGACTGGTTCCAATGGCGACAGCCAGAGAATCACAGCCCGTTTGATGGACAAATTCTGCGGCTTGTTGGGGATCAGTGTAACTACTATCCTTGGCACTAACATTTATTGCATCTTCAACCCCGGCAAGCCTTCCTAATTCTGCCTCTACAACAACACCTTTAGCATGGGCATATTCTACAACTTTTTTTGTCAAAGCGATATTGTCGGCAAAAGGCAGCTTCGAGCCATCGATCATGACGGATGTAAAGCCACCGTCAACACAAGCCTTGCAAATTTCAAAATCTTCCCCATGGTCTAGATGTAAGGCGATGGGCAAACCGGTGTCCTCTACAGCGGCTTCTACTAATTTCATTAAGTAAATATGCTTAGCATATTTACGTGCTCCCGCAGAAACTTGGAGAATAAGCGGGGCGTTTTCTTCCTTGGCTGCATCTACGATTCCTTGAATAATTTCCATATTGTTAACATTAAAAGCTCCGACAGCACATTTACCATAAACTTTCTTAAACATTTCTGTTGTCGTTACAAGTGGCATTTAATTCCCTCCTAAGAAGTTAATTTTTTTGGTTGAGGTATAATTTCAACGTTGCTTTTTTCGAGTTCGCGCTTGTACTCTTTTTTCTTTAACATCTTCGGCACAAACTAACGATTTCCTCCTTAAGCTCGAAATGATAAACATGTCCTTTTAGCAGTTACTAAAAGGATTTAACATTAAGTTCACTTTCCCCATTTAGCAGATCTTCTATTCCCATGATTATTAATATCAGGTTATAGTAGGTATTATGAACAATTCAAAAATAAGTACTGAAATTCTCAATTACTCCTTAAGACGATAAGAAGGAAACTACGCTTTCTGTAATTTTTCAGCTAATTTTGGAGAAGATCCTTGGGCTCGCACATCGGGTAGGATTAAGGCAAGAATAATCCCTAGAGCCGGAAGCAGGCAAATAATGTTCATGGTAAAGGGCAAGCCCATATAATCGGCAATTGCGCCAAGTAATGTTACACCGATTGAACCCATGCCAACCCCAAAACCAAGCAAAAGTCCCGAAGCCAGCCCAATATTACCAGGCAAAAGTCTTTGTCCAAAAACTACTGTCGTAGAAAATGTTGAGATTAACGAAGCACCGACAATAAAAGCAAAAACTAGGATCCAAGAGCCCTTTAAATGCAAAAACGGATAGACAGTGATTAGACAAAGAACCATGGAAATTAATAGACCATTCCTTCCTCCGAAACGATCGGCAAAAGGCCCTCCAATAATGGTACCCAGAGCTCCAGCAATTAAAAATGCACTGACAAGATAGTCAGGCTTCAAAATACCACTTAAGTTATGGAAATAAAAAGGTATGAAATAGACTAGGCCGGATTGGATCCATGATCTTATAGTAACATACAAGATTAGAAAAATTAAGCTTCCTACCCTATTACTGCTGGTAAGCGCTTGACCCCTATTGTCCCCCTGTTTGGACATGTTCTCAGACAGGATCTTCTTGAATTTAGGCAATAAAAGCAGAAACCCCAATGATACTAGAAGTCCCGGAATGATTACACCTTCAATTGAATTCAGACCAGAAAAGCTGAGAACAAACATAGCTAATAAAGGACCTAGGCCATATCCGATATTTCCTCCCACAGAAAAGATTGCCATGGAAGAGCCAGCTTTACTGTCTTCGCTGATAAAATGAGCAATTTTAGATCCTTCCGGATGGTAACCGGCTACCCCTATGCCGCTCAATAAAACCACAAATAAAAGTAAGCCGTACGATTTAACGATTCCAGTAAGAGCCAGACCGAATCCGGAAAGGAAAAGCCCCAGGGGCATTAACCAAGGCATGCTGTGACGATCGCTTAATACGCCAAAAATTGGCTGGATAATTGCTGAGCTGAAGGTAAACGCCAGAGCAATGATACCAACTTGAAAATAGCTTAAATGAAAGCTTTGGGCCAGTAAAGGGGACAAGATAGGAAGAATCCCTTGGCTCAAATCAACAACCATATGACCGATGCTTAAATACCATAAATACGGATTCACTATTCTATCGCCTCATTTTCTACGTCCTTTTCCTAAATTACGAAGTGTTAGAATTACTACGGCATGATTCGTATTTATGATTTCAACATTATCTCTTCATTTCCTCTCAATTACCTGAAAATATTTAAAGAAAATAATTATCATGATCTATTTCTTATACTTCTTTAGAGTTTCTAAGCCTTCAAACACTTCATCCATCGGCAAATTTCCTTCAAGAAGCTCAGCTGGGTCTTTTTTGGTTAATCGTTCGTAAAAGGCTATTCCTTGCCTTAAAACGGCATCATTTTGCTTATCCGTTTTCAGCAGATTAAAAAGAACATCCTCTGCCTTTCCGTAGTTTTGTATGAGTTCGTAATATTGAAACAGCAATACTTTGCTTTCCTTAGGTAAATTAAACCATCCAATTTTCTCGAGGAGTTCATCAATCTTGTTATTATGTTGTTCTGCGATGGGATTGTTTTGCTCCACTAAAACATTAAGCATCATATTTAAATTCTTTCTGTATAAGTTTTTTGCTCTCAAAGTCTCTCCTTTAAGGTCATAAATATCCGCTTGATATGTTAATAATTCACTGAGCATGAGATGTTTCTCAGAATTAATAGTATTTCCACTTATCTTATGGATCAAGATATCATAAGGAAGTGCCTCGATAACTTTTATATCCAAGTCAGTGAAAGACTTTAATGTCTCATTAAGAACTTCTTGACTTTCTTCAACATTCTTCTCATCCTTTAATCCTGCAATCCTACTGATTGCTGCGGTGAACTCTTTAACCATTTTCATTAAATAATCTTTTTCTTCAAACATTTTTCTACTCCAATTCCCCGAACATATTTATAGTTACAGTTTAGTATATCCTTATTTCTTTAAAGATTTCTATAGTTCTTCTAAGGATTACACAACGATTACCTGCTGCCTGTCACTGTTAATTAAGTTTGGAAATATCTGATGTCACATTACTTATACTAAATAAATGAACGAATGATGAATAAGAAATCGTTAAAAATAAGACTATGATCATTATATATTTATTTAATTTAATGTAGAACTACTTAAATTAAGGGGGAAATAATTAATGAACCTCAAGACGGTCGAGCTTACTAGGGGCATACTTGAAGTTGATCCAGCGAATATCTCCGGAGAAGAAATCGCAACAATTAACGCCAACTTGCACCGGGGTGCCAGTTTGGTTAATCTGGAATCAAAGGGGGGGAAATTAATATTTACCATCGAAAAAGAACATAAGACTTCATCAGCCAAAAAAGCTCCCGAATAAAGTTAAAGAAAAATAAACCAGGTTTTCAGACCCGGTTTATTTCAGATGGTATAAGAATTTCAAAATAAAGTATAATCAAGGATTACCACCAAAAACCGCCCCAGAAAGGTCGCCAAAATGGTCTAAAACCAAATCCAAAACCCCATCCCCAAGGTCCAAAAAACATTTGTATCACCTCCAACGTTATTTCACTACTAATATATGGAAATGGAGTATATGTGTTCCATATATAGCGGTCAATAAAATTGGAATTATAAGCTCGACAAAGTTAAATGGTCACCTTTTTGCCGTTGGTACTATCGGGATTACCCCTGAGCAAAGTTTTTTAGTACATTGCTCCGGTTTTGCAAGAGACAATACGATCCCAAAAATTACGAGAATAAAACCTACCCAGTGATAGCTGGATAACGATTCGCCAAGAATAAAGACACTTAAAATAATGGTCAGTACTGGTTGCAGGTTACTTAAAATTGTAGCCTGGCCGCTGCCAATAAGATTAATTCCCACGAGATTAAGGAAAAAAGCAAAGCCTGTTACAAAACATCCCATATAAATGATCAATAGAAAGTCGAATAATGTAAGATGCCAAGGCGTACTGGTAAACTGCCAAACTCCCGGAGGAACTAGCAAGATGGTGCCAAAGGCAAGAGCGTAGATGGATGTGACCAGTGAGGAGAGTTTTTCCATAATTTTTTGACCAAGAACATAGAATATTGCCATTGATGAGACGTTGATAAAAAGAATAATATCTCCGAGACCTAATTTTAAGGTGAGCAGATGATGTAAGGAACCTTCAGTAAATACAATTAAGAGGCCTAAAAATGAAGTTACGATACCTAAAAATTGAAGCTTATTCAATTTTGCTTTAAATCCAAGGACTAAAAGAGTATTGGTTAAGGCTGGGGACGTTGCAGATATGATTGAAGCATTAGTACCTGAAGAGTATTGCATACCGATAATAAACGTTAGATATGCAAGGGTAATGCCGAAAAAGCCCAAAACAAAAAGCTGGAATAAATCTTTTCTGCCAGGTTTTGCTGATGTTTTGACCCGTGACCACGTTAGAGGCACAATGATCAGAAGTCCAAGTACTCCCCGTAACGCGGATAAACCAGCGGAAGGAACATGACCGGCAATTAACTTACCAGCAATGACATTTCCGGCATATAAGACTGAAGAAATAATCAGAACGGAATAAGCCTTTATTCGTATTTTAGGAGAACTTTGCTTTGTGCCCTGCTTAGTTGGTGTTGTGGATACTTCCATTGTTATTCGCCTCGTAATTCTCGATAAATGGACGATTGATTTAAGTTAAATCAAATCAATTTATATTACCATATTTCTTCTAGCTTTCGGAACTTAAATCATAAAGATTTAAGTTAAAACTGATCACTCAAATAATCATCATTCTGATGAGGGAAACTAAATAATCCGCCTGATAACAGGCGGATTATAAATATTTGATCTTAGAAATGACGTTTTATGTAGGTTAATGAACTAATTTAAAGATTTTAAAAGTTGTTGATAAATTTCTTCTGCAAGGTTGTTTTTAATTTTGTCTTTTGCTCAGTGGTCAAAGTCATTGTTGAATTATTCTGGAGTCTGCGAATACTCATTGCTGCTTGAAGAGCGGGATTTAATCTGCTATTTTACTGGAATTAAGGATACTCTCTAAAGTTGAAACTAACCTGTATACTTCCTGAAAGTTTCCTGAAGATATTTATGTCTACCCTCTCAAGCCTTGTCTTCTTAAACCATAAATTCCCTCTGGTCGTCCAAGCTTCTGACACATACATTAGATCAACTATAATTGTATTTTGTACAGAGGAGAATTAAAATGGGAATTCACGTAATTAAGTCCGGTGAAACCTTAAGTAAAATTGCTAAACTCTATGAGGTTCCATTGGATACGCTCGTTTCTGCCAATCAAGTTCCTGATAAAGATCGTTTGGTTGTCGGGCAAACTTTAGTTATTCCTACTGCTAGTTATCAAATTTCCAGTGCCAAACCTACCATTGATGTCAGCGCGTATTTAGATCCCAGAATCACAAGAGATCTCTCGGGCCAGACGATTGACCAGGTTGGACGTGATCTGACGTATTTAGCACTCTTTAGCCATGCAGTAAATCAGAACGGAAATCTTAGTCCTCTCGATGACCAAGCCCCCATTGCAGCAGCCAAAAGAAACCGGGTTGCTCCATTATTAGTGCTAACTAATTATATTGGCGGGCAATTCAGCAGGGATTTGGCAACAGCTATTTTTAATGATGTAAATTTACAAGATTATATCTTAGATCAGGCTCTCTTTTTAATGGAAGAAAAAGGCTATCAAGGTTTAGATTTTGACTTTGAGTATCTTGGTGGAGACAATAGGCTAGGATATCTTCATTTTTTACAGAGAGCAGCTGCCAAAGTAAAACCTCATGGCTATTTTTTGTCGGCTGCTGTGGCGCCTAAGGTAAGTGGTGAACAACGAGGAATTTTGTATGAAGGGCATGATTATGCGGGAATTGGCCAGATTGTAGATTTTATGTTTATCATGACCTACGAATGGGGTTGGTCAGGTGGTGAGCCTATGGCTGTTTCTCCAGTCAATCTAGTGCGCAACGTCATGAACTACGCCGTGAACGTTATACCACGACATAAAATTATGATGGGAATTCCCCTTTACGGGTACGACTGGACTCTGCCTCATGTACCTGGAAAATGGGCCCGCTCTATTAGTTCCCAACAGGCCCTGAAATTGGCAATTCAATATGGAGTTCAGATTCACTATAGCAAAACCTCCCAAGCCCCATGGTTTAAATATCGTGATCTCCAAGGCAGGCAGCATGAAGTTTGGTTTGAAGATGCCCGCAGTATCCAAAGTAAGTTTGATTTAGTCAAACAGTTGGGCATCCGAGGCTTTTATTACTGGGTATTGGGTCACGAGTTTCCACAGAACTGGCTATTACTCGAAGAAAATTTTATGGTTCGGAAATGGTAAATTTGATTAAACTTTAAAAGCATGGTTAACCAGACACATAAGAAGGTTAGCCATGCTTTTTGAAAATTCTTATTTTTAACTTGCTGCCATACCCTTGGGGTTTTCTGTTGCTTTTAGTCATCTTATAGGAAAATAGTAGAATGAAAATTTGAACTTAAACGTTAAAAAAAGATTTCAGGTTCTTTTCGTGAAGAAAACTCTATTTCTAATTCTACTTTATGCCTTAAATAATTCTCATCGTCATAATACTTAGCATTAGAAGGGCACTTTTTTATACAGGCCCCGCATTTGATACAAATGCCGGTTAAATTCGAAACATCTTCAGGATCAATTGAACCCATAGGGCAAACAGAGACACAAAGTCTGCATTTATTACAATCGTCATTTGTTTTAGGGGTAACCTTGCGTATGTCTACTGGATTACCTTCTTTACTTTTTGGCATATAGTATTTTCTATAAGGCTGATTTCCTTTGACACTGACAATAGTAAGCTCCTCAGGTGATGTTATTTTTTTGGCGATTTGATTAGCGAAGCCATCAACAATCTTCATATCTTGTTCATCAGGTCGATTTTGGGCAAGGATTTTTGAAAATGAATGTTCCCCAATAAAAGCTCCTCCGGCTATCACTTTAAAACCATTATTGGTAAGGATATCTCTTAATTCGATTAAGGCATCATCATAGTTTCTATTTCCATAGACAACAACTGCAATAGCTAAGGCACCATTGCCGATTATACTATTCAAATAGTTTAAGAGGACATTCGGGACTCTTCCGGCATAGACAGGAACCCCAAGAATCACCGTATCATCTGCAGAAAATGAGATAGGCTTTAATCTTACTTCGGGCAAGGTAAAATCAATGGAATATGTTTGGCGATCAATTTTCTTAGAAATACTCCCTGCTATTCCGGTAACGATCTTTTCGGTAGTGCCAGTAGGACTAAAATAAATGGCGTTGATGGTTCGACTCATTGGAAACCCCTCCCCGTAAATTAAGAAATTCTCTAGTATACATTATCCTTAGAGACAACTATAGTCTATTTGTACGGCGAAAGATGACGAAATAAAGAAATAACAAATTAAAAATAAAAAATTAAAAAACCTTTCTATCCAACAATTTGGGTCCAACCAACTTCCTTAAGCTTTTCCGAAACTTGAGAATTGGTCGTGGTTAGTATTATTTGCCTCGAACGTGATAGATCTGTTAAATATTCAATAATGTCATTCCAGAGGTTCTGGTCATCAGGCATTTTTCCAATGGAGAAGATCAAAGGAAGTTTAGTGTTGTAGTTAAGAGCTAACTGAGCAATCGCCATCCGATAAGCAAAATAGTCACGTTTTGCCATGTCCAGAGCACTTTGTGGTTTCCCTATTTCTCGTTGGCTGAAGAATTCTCTTACAATCTTCGCGGCGTCATACTTTAAGGCATTACCGTTATTTACTTCCCATGTGTTGATTGAGCTTTCAAATAACTTTTGGGCGTCATGAAAGGCTTGCAGCAAACTTTCATAACTCATCCATTCTTTCTTAACAGTCTCAATTTCTTCTTCTAAGACGACTAAGGAAGGACGTTTTTGTAATAATTGTAAACGCTGTTCCGCCTGTAACCGCTTACTGTGCATCTCAGCCTGTTCATTTTGCCAAGAGGTAAGTCTTGCAAGACGATTCTCGTCCGAAATCAGGGCTTCTTTTTCCAGCTCTGCTAATGGTTCCAGTTTTTTAGAAAGACCTTCCAAGTTTCGATTACCAAGCATAGACTGTAATTTGGCTGAACACTCGCTTAATCTTCTTTCTGCTCGGTCTTTTGCTCTTAGTTCATGAGCTGCTTTAAGGATTGCAGATAAGACGTCTTCCCGATCGCTTACAGGTATGTTCCAGCCGACGAGTTTTTCTTGAAAGCTTTCTGTGAAGGAGTGTAACTTATTGGTTTCTTTCTCTGAACTTTCAATTAACGATTGGCGTTTTTTATGCAGATGGGATAACTGAAGTCTTTTTTGATTGCAGCTTTTCCATCCATCAAGCCATGCCGGAAAATCAGAGACATTAGTCATGAAAAATGTTTGATTTAATAATTCATTACGTGTATGGACGATCTCAAGCAGAGCTTCTTCATTGTCAATTTCAGTTTGCAATTGAACTAGTTGCTCTTGTATTTTTTCGATGTTTTCTTTTTGTTCACGAAACTTCATAAGACGGTTCTGGAACTCCTCAAAATTTTGAACATGAAACCTTTCATATAATCGATTAATACGCGATCTAAGCTTTTCCTCGATACTATTTCTGCCTAAATGGTTTTTTAAAGTATGATCTATTGAGCGACTGATTTTCGATGTTTGCCATTTTTTCAATTGCTTTTCCCAGCGTTCAACTCGATATTTATCGTCTTCTGTTATAGCTGTCATTTCTGCAAATTCCTGAAGGCGAGTTTTCTCTTCGGAATATTGTAATCGGGTACGTTGCAAAGCTTCTTGATAGTTAATTGAGTTGTTGAGTTGTTCCTGAGCAGAATTCCTTTCATTATAAAAGCTGCTCATTCGTTCCTTTTCTTCATTTGATCCTTCATAGCCACAGGTTTCTAAAAAAATTTTAAGTTGTGTTATCATGTCGGTTAATTTTTTAATGATATGGTCGTATCGTTTTACCTGAGCTTGAAGATCTGCCCACTCAATACATTCTTCCCGTAAACTCTCTAGGAACTCCCACTCAATAATTGAATTGCTTGTCAAGGCTGTTAGATTGATTTCAGCACAGCGGATTTCCTCTTCTGAATTCATAATTTCCGTTTGGAGTCGGCGTAATTCCCGATAGTCTTGGTTTTGGTTTAACAATGACAATCGCTCTTGTATTTTATTAATAGAGTCAATTTTATTTGCCAGGATTGCTTCACCTTCCTGGAACTGATTGATCTCAATGATCAGTAACCGTTCCTCCTCTTGCTGACGGTGAGAGTCTTCCCAGTCTTGTCTGAGAGTATCGTATTTAGCTTTAACCAGAGCTATTTTCCCCTTTTGTTCATTTAATTTCTGCATCGCACCGGCAAAACAAGCTTTTACTTTAAGGGGTGATAGTTCTTCATCGCCGCTCAAACAAAGGTTATTAATTCGCTGGCGGAGTTGATCGAGATCATCGATGTCTGACCAATTGACGATTACCCCCAGTTGAAAGAGTTGTAGTTTTATGCCAAATATGTATTCGCCTAATACTGATGAGTCGGAAAGCGACACATCCTGCCCCGTTATTTCATCCTTAATTAAAGCTGAGGTAGGAATAAAATCATTGTTCTCTTTCAGATAATTCTGATGTATACTGCAACGATTATTTTCATCACCGCTGAAGACTAGCTCTAAGAAACTCGTGTTATTAAAGAATTTCATACTACCCGGTGACGTTTGAGGACTAAACAATTTCAGTAATAACTCAATCAGTGATTTTTGTTGGGTTTCGTCTTTAAAAAGCAGATAAGCAGGGCTTGCAGGAAATGTCCAAGTGACATTCCCAAGCCCCTTTAACCGGCTGCCTTTGATATGTTCAATTTTCATAACTTATCCTTCCCTGTTCGAGAGCTGCCAGTCCGATTTTTTTAATCAACTCCCATTGCTCTTGTTCTGCCGGAGTTCCCGCCGTAGATTGATACTCTTTGATCTTTTGAAAATAAACTTGAGCTAGGGAAAGATAATTGCTCTCTTCCAGTGAGGTTTTATTCGATATTGAGAAATCCGGCGTCATAAAGTCCAACCCGAACTGAGAATCGGCTTCAGTTTGAGAGGTAACTACTTCGATAAACCGAAATTTTTCACTAAGTAACTTTTGTAAGGTATTTATGTCTGCTTCCTTCGGTACTTGATTTACTAAGGCTATTCTATATAAATGTTGCTCACGATCTTCAGTACTTGTTTCTGACAATAATTTTGCAATAATGGTTTTATAGTCATGATGAAAGTCAAGATATTTCGTAATATATTGCCGCTGTCCTAATTCCCGAAATTCTATCTGAACATGACCTTGTTCTAGTTTGCCGACGATCACACCATGGGGCCCTTGCTCGTTAAAACTTCTGGCTTCAAGAAAGCCGCTATCTGCCCAGATGGTTTTTCCGGCTTTCTGAATTCCGCTAAAGATCGCTTGATGCCCCAAACCTAGATATGCCAACCCGCTGGCCGCAATATGCTCGGACCTAAGAGAGAAACTTTTGGGACTATTTGATTCGGCTGCCTCAGAATGGAGCAGCATAATCGGTAGAGTTCCATCGTCTTTCGCTCGAAACTCCTGATTGAGTACAGTCCTGTCTTGTTGATAAGCAGTCCAGCCAGCCCCATATATGCTGATATTATGACTTTTAAGGTTAAAGCAACTGATTTCACCGGAAAATATCTGGACATTGCTGGGCCATACAGCAAGTCGATACGCAGATGTCATAACATAAGGGTCCTTTTCGCCTGGAACAATGAAAACACTCATTGTTTTTAAAGCGCCTAAGGATTTTGCTACCCGTTCAACCGTTGACTTGCGGGTATATTCTTGCTCGAATAAATTCCCGGTTATAAAAAGCAAATCAATCTTTTCAGATTGACAGATTAAAAGCATCGTCTCAAATGTTTTCCATAAGTCTTGATTACGTTGTGAAATCCATTCTTCAGGACCTTCCCAATTGGGACTGTCAAAGCGACACCCCGAGCATTGTAAAAAACGAATTTGCGGAGACATACCTTCACCTCAATCCCGATATTCAATGTATGTTGGTATGTTTACTTCGGTTAAATTATTAGGTAGAGGAATAATTTAATTTTACTATAGAACGAAAGCAATAAACCATAGGCCATTAAGCTCAGAAAAATATGTACTAGTTTTTATACTAGTTTTTCTTTCAATACTATTATCGAAAAAAATCGTTAAAGTATTAAGATAACATGACCGAAGACTAGATTTGGAAGCGATGCTCTATCCTTTTCCCTAAACAGAAAAGGGTCCCATCAAAACTCGACAGGACCCCAAAATCAGGAGGATAATATTAAAGTAACCAATTATGGAATATTAATTCATTCTCTCGCTATCTAAGAATGGCTCGAAAGAAAAGAATCCCCATGAGGGAATTCTTTAGGGTTTATTTCATATAGTGAAACCCAGTTTCACAATCGTAACAAAGGTCGTATGCTTCCATTGCACGTGCTTCTCTGGGATGTAATTCATTGCTGCTATTTGAATAGATTCCTCGTGCTCCCTCTTCCCAACTGTTAAACTCTGCAGCTATTCCTTGAGATTGTGTCCATTCAGAACCTCTTTTTCCTTCCTCTCTCACCTGAGTCATCCTGATCACCTCCTTAAGATCTATCTTATCTGTTTGAAGTCAGAGAAATGTTTCATATAATAAAACTTCGTTTCATTATATCTGATATTACTTGTATAATACCATAGAGAGCTTTTTGCTTCAAGTACTATAAATCTAAAATACATTTATTTCTATATCTCATATTTTAAGGGAACTAATCAAAAGAGTCAATATATTTTGTAAAATCAGAAGATAAATATTTTTATAATAATATATTTTATATCTTTATCGCAACCCCTTCCCTTCTATTGAATAGGGGCTGTTTCAAAATGTGTAAACGCTTCTCATTAAACAAAACCCTGCATAATAGCGGTTCGAATCTACTTATATGCAAGGTTTTATCCAGTTTTTAAGCCCCCCACTTCTATAAGTGGGGGTGGGTCCTTCGTTAACTTCAGGCGGGGTAGAGTCCTCCTTCGCCGCTAAGAATCCTTTTGGGAAAGGCGGCTCGCCAATAATGTCCACTGGACATTATTGTATATGAAGCCCTGATGTTCAGCTTAAGCGTAAGCGAGTTCACTTATAAAAACAGATAGATATTCATAATGCAATGGACCCTTGTATTGTTATTTCTCTTTATGAAATAAATTTCTGAACCATTTTCGAATGCCTATTTTGAGGGCAGGTTTTTGTTTCGGTTCTGGTTTGCAACCTGTAATTAGTCCAAAACCAAAGTAGTAAAGGTTTTTTTTCATAAAATTTGCATTGCGTTGAAGTCTTTTGTACAAACCGGGTTGATTTTTTATTTTGAGCGGAAGATCTTTGAGTAAAAGCCAATCTTTTTTAAGTTCACTTATAATTGTGTTGCTGTTGTTTCTCATTGGCTGCGGATTTTCGATGGATACCTCTTCAAATCCTGCGTCTGCTAAAGTATTAATCCATTCTTCATATAACAATGGATTTGTTCCGGAACCGAAACAGTCCTCCATCTGTTTTTGAATTGGTAAAGGTAATTCCTTTAATAAGACCATTTCCAGATCTGCAACTTTGCCGTGAGGTTTTAGAACTCGATAGAATTCTTGATAAACGTTCACTTTATCTAAAAAGACTGTTATTGACTCAGCCACAATTACGTTAAATGAGTTCTCTTCATAAGGAAGGTGGTAAACATCTGCAATCTCGAAGCGAACTAAATGGGAAACTCCTTCCTTTTCAGCTCGTTTTTTAGCTTTTTCTATCATTATTGGATTTATATCGATCCCCACTATTTTACAGCCCACAGTTTTGGCAATATAACACGCTGTGAGGCCGCTGCCACATCCAGCATCCAGAACATAGTCTTCAGCCTTCAATCGCAGAGCAATTAGATTCTGTCTCGTAGCGGGAAATCCTCCTGGATGAGAACTGCCAATACCAAGCCAGGCGATAAGTTCAAAGTAATTCATATCTTCAACACGTTTACTGCTTGCCAATGCCTCACCCCCTTTATTCACGGTTATATGGTATATTATTCCAGTCATACTTCTTTCGAAAGTTGTTTCAAAAGATAGAATAAGAAAAAGCAACTCAGGCTTAAAAACCTGAGCTGCTACTAATTGAATAATAATATTAATCGTTTATGTCTGCTGTGAAAATATAATAGAACCAGATATTTTCGTCTAAAAACCTAAATACTAACCATTGACTATTTTCTCTCTTAATTTTTGAACCATTGAAGGAACATTAATTTGCATCGGACAACGTTCGACACAGCGTCCGCAGCGCAAACAGGTGAATACAAGAGGAGCGGCTTTCTCCATACCACCGGCCACAAAAGCTGTCCAGACAGATCCAATTCCACTCATATAGATATGTCCGAAATGGCCGGCAGTAATTTGGAAAACGGGACATTCATACATGCATCCCCCGCAGCGAAGACAATGAAGAGCTGCTTTATAGTCATCTTGTTTGGCCATAGTGCTCCGTCCGTTATCGACAAAGATAACATAGAATTCTTTTGGCCCATGAGCCCCATAAGTGGTAACCTTTTCAATGTCGCCTGTTTTACTTGGCCCGCTGATGATGTTCACATAACCGGGAACACCATATTGAGCATATCTCCAGGTAACTTCCGTTACTTTCATAGCCTCTTGAAAGGTCGGAACAATTTTTTCAATGCCTACCATGACGATATGAACTGGAGGAGCTCCTGTTGCCAGACGAACGTTGCCTTCATTTTCAATAATCACCATTGCTCCAGTATCTGCTGCTACAACATTGGCGCCGCTAATTCCTACATCAGCATTAAAATACTTTTCTCTCATGAAATCGCGTACCGCAGCAACTTCTTGAGCAATATCAGGAGGAACTTCTTTATCGAAAAACTTGGAGAAGATCTCTGCTACTCGTTCCCTCGGCACATGAATTGAAGGTGACAGAATGTGCATGGGCCGTTCTTTATTAAGCTGTAAGATAAATTCCCCTAAATCTGTTTCCCATACTTCATTCCCCTGTTCTTGAAGATATTCGCGCAGAGAGAGTTCTTCCCCCAGCATACTTTTTCCTTTGACAATGGTTTTTCCTGTCCCAATAATTTTAGCGGCTAATTCTAAAGCTTCTTGCTGGTCTTTGGCATAGAAAGCTTTGCCTTTGTTGCGGTCAACAGATTCCATAGCCTGTTTTAGTAACGCTTGTTGATTGGCAATAGAATTTTTTTTAATTTCACGAACTTCAGCTGCTAATTCCTTTGTATGCGGAAAGCGCTCTAGAGATTCGGCGGTCGTTTGACGATAAGACTTAACTGCTCGTGAGATGGCCTTTTCTATATTTTCATCCTTACTTGCCATGGTGATGTCTTTGCTGTAACTGTTAAATTCTTTTTGTAAATCAGTCATTAGTCTTCAAACCCCCTATAGAGATATTCAATGAGATCTTCAACAATCGTACTGTCGTCTTTCGTTTGTCCACCGAGTAAAGCAGCAAGGCAATAGGGGCAGGAGGTTAAGATAATATCAGCACCGGTTTCTTTAAGCTCATTAATTCGGCGTGCTGCGATAGTATGGGAAAGTTCAGGATAAAGAAGTTTGTTGGGGCCGCCGCAGCATGTAGTCCATTCCCGATTGCTGTAGGCTTCTTGGACAGATACTCCTATACTGCTTAAAATATCCCGAAGTTCTTCGGTTATTTCCATTTCACGAGCTAAACGACATGAATCGTGGATGACAACCGTTTTATTGAGTGTTATTTGCGGCAGATTGCTCCTTTTTTCCCAAACTAGTTCAACAAACGTTTTGATGTCATATTTAAAATCTTGAACGATTTTAGGATAGATATATTTAAGCACTTCGGCAGCATGAGGTGATAAACAGACTATTGTTTTAGCCTTACTCTCTCTGAAGACTTTAGAGACTTTAAGAGCATAAGTTTGCATATCAATGTTAAAGCCCAATTCGGTCAGTAAAGCGCCGCTGTATAATTCCTTGTCACCTGAATAACACAGGTCGTAACCCAACTTTTGCAGAATGACCGCTGCTTTATACGAAATTGAGTTGAAACGTTCCCGGTCTTTGGCCAGCACAGAGGCATAGATTTTTTCAGCGTTAATTCCTGTTTTATTAATGAGATTACGAGCTCCCATCATGAACGAAAATACTTTGCTTCCTTGGTCCATCACCGTCATTGTACTCACCAAAGAATCAATAAAAGGCAGCAGCTGATATTCTCCGCCAGTATAAAACAGTAGATCTCCTTGGCTGGGCAGGTCAAGATCTTTAGCCCAGGCCGCAACTTCGGACCCCTTTAGTGCTAATGGATTACCGTTTTTAACGATATTGCCACGTATAATTTCCAATACAGGAGGAAGTTTTATTTCAACAGCCATATTATCCCATCCATTCTTTATGTAGAATTAAAGTATTATTATAATTAAATTAAAAAATTAGCCAAATGTAAATAATTTTAAATGATGTATTATGTATTCAATAAAATAAGGGGTTGCACCATACTGATTTTTCAGTCGTGCAACCCCAATCATCAAAATTACAAATATATTGTTAGCAAAAACAAAAAAGAAGTATCAATAAAGTAAATAATAATTGCAAAATTTAAGTGATATTTAAACTTTTTAAAATGCAATTAAAAATCCTTATTGTTCTTTAGCGAGCATGATAAATTTTAGTGAATTCAGCAACTGCCTTTTCAATATTTGCTTCATGGCCCATTTCGTTGAGAGTTTCCCCCACGATTTGTAAGGCTTTTACAAACATTTCTTCTGTGGCATTTCCCATATGGCCGATGCGAAAGGCCTTACCTGCTAATGAGGCCAATGCACCCGCAATGACCATACCTCTCTCAGCCAGGCGTTTACGAAATTCCACATCGTTAACGCCTTCAGGATAAAGGACACAGCTCAGCGTGGGAGCAGCTATAGCCTCTGAAGCCAAAGGTTTCATTCCATAAACTATTAAACCCGCTCTTACAGCTTTCCCTAAGGCAGCATGACGCCGGTAGCGTTCGCTTAATCCTTCAGCCATAACAAGTTCCATCCCTTTGTTAAAGGCATAAATCATGTTGACAGGTGGAGTAGCATAATATTTTCCGGGGTCTTGCATAATAGGAAGCCAATTTTTGATGTCAGTATAGTATCCATGAACTTCAGTTATTGCTTCACGTGCTGCTAGAGCTCTAGGTCCAAAGGCAACGATGGCAAGACCGGGCGGAACACCGATTGCTTTTTGTGAACCGGTTAAGACAACGTCAATAGTATATGAGGGACCACCGTAGGCTTTTTGCATATCTTCTTCAATTGCAGCAGCAGCACAGACTCCATCGAGGATAAAAAGTGCACCGGACTTCTTAACTGCTGGAACTAATTCATCCAGATTGGCCATTATACCAGTCGAGGTATCAACGTGAGTCACGGTTACGGCTTTAAAGTCTCCTGAGGCTAATTTCTCTTCAACAACCTCTTTACGGACATGTTGCCCCCATTCAGCTTGAATCGTCTCGACTTGGATGCCAAACGCCTTAGCTAAAGGAATGAAACGGTCGCCAAAATAGCCGTGACTGATTACCAGCAATTTTTCGCCGGGAGCAACGGTATTGATAATGGCCATCTCCATCGCAAGGGTTCCTGAACCGGCAACAACAAATACTTCCCCATTCGTGTTAAAGAGCTTTTTCGTTTGTTCTAAGCTATTCTTGAAAACTTTGACAAAGCGTGGATCCGTGTGAGCGTAGGTTTCGCTTGACAGTGCATCATAAATTTCATCCACAACGGGTGTCGGCCCGGGAATGAGCAACATGTCCTTATTTCGCATGATCTGACTCCTTCTTTCATTTTATTCAATCATTTTAGTATTTCCTGCTGCCTTTAATATATAAATACTAATTGCTATAATTTCTCCTTAAATCGAATAATTCCTGCATGCTGTTTCATTTTTTGTTGGAAGACAGACAATTATGTAAATAATGTATTATGCAATAGAATTAAAGTCCCGTCGGACTTGGTGTTGTCCGACGGGATCTTTTAGGCAGACTTTAAAGAAGCAGTTGAGTTAATGTCCTGTTAGTTTGAAGTTTCTTCAGGTGCGTCTTCCGGAATATCTTCGATTAAAGCGTTTTCGACCAGGGCACTAAGGTGTTCCATTTTCATACCTAGTTTATAATATTTATTCATATCATTAAATTGGTCAATACAGTTGTGACAAGGGATACATCCAATCTTTGCTCCAGTAGCTACTAATTGATCAACTTTGGGCTTGGCTTTAATCATCCGCATTTGCTTCGTTGCTGCTACAGCTAAGGCTCCTCCGCCGGCTCCGCAACAAATGTTGTATTTGCCTTCAGGATTCATTTCGCGATAATCCATAACAGTATTCTTAATAACATAACGTTGGGGTTCATAGACGCCTTCTTTACGAACCGTATTACAAGGATCATGCATGGTTACGGGAACCGTGTTTTTCGTTTTATCGAGTTTTAGTTTGCCTTCTTTGATCCAATCGGCATATATTTCAACAATATGCCGTACCGGAATTGGTTTCCCATCCCAGTAGTTGCGCGCAAACTGTCTTGTTGACCGGAAAGCATGGCCGCATTCCGTTACGATAATTTCTTTAGGGTTTAACCTTTGTGCTTCTTCAAAGAGCGGTCGTGATATTTCACAGAATTCATCATCTTTACCGGTAAACAAACAAATGTTGGTAGCATCCCAGCGTTTGGTGCTAATGGTATAGTTCGCCTTAGCTGCATGGAAAACGTGCAAAATGGTTTGTAAATCGGCAGGATAGTGTTTAATTTCACGCGCATTAAAACAGAACATAAAGTCTGCATTGGGTTTATCAAGAGGAATTTTGTAACTCGGATCCTTAAGCTGTGCTTGAAGCAATTCTTCAATCCACTCTAAGGTCTCAATGTAATCAATTTGTTCGACACCCATTTGATTTCCTGTACGAATATGGTCGTCAGCGATAACTTGTAAATGTCCAGGCGGAACCGGTGTCTTGCCGCGAAACGCTCTCGTAATCGCTGCGATGTTGACTCCCATGGGACATTCAACAGTACATCGTTCACACATCGTGCAATTCCAAACAAATGGATCATTCTCAGCTTCTTCACGCATACCGAGTGCTACTTTGCGGATAAATTTGCGTGGATCCTGATCCTCATGCAAATCACTGTAAATACAGCCTGCTGTACACATACCACAGGTAAGGCAGTTTGAGAAATCGTATTTTTTCAAGATCCCGGCGATCTCATCACGTAACGTAGGATCTAAGCTTTTAACTCTAATAGGTTCTCCCACGATTAATTCACCTCCGGCCTATTATTAATATTCACTAGGAAGATCTTTTAATTGAGCCATTGAAAAGACAGGTCCGTCTTTACAGACATATTCAGTGCCAATATTGCAGCGGCCGCAAATTCCCAGCCCGCATTTCATCCGCATTTCTAATGAGGTATAAATACGTTCAGGCGGGAAATTCAATTTTTCCAGGACAGGCAAGGTGAATTTAATCATTGCCGGTGGTCCGCATACTACTGCATAGGTATTAACTGACGACGGAGCTATTTGCTCGGTAATAGACGGGATAAAGCCAACATGCTTTGTCCATCCCTCAGCTGGTCGGTCAATGGTAGTGACAAGATTAATGTTGGGATTATTTTCCCAGGCAGCTAATTCTTCCTTGTAGAGCAATAAGCCAGGGTTTCTTGCTCCGTAAATGACCGTTATATCCCCGTAGTCACCGCGATGGGCCGGATCCAACATATACACAGCCAGAGCCCGAAGGGTTGTAAAGGCAAATCCACCGCCGATAATCACAAGATTTTTCCCTTTGAACTCTTCAACAGGATAATAGTTGCCCATCGGTCCTCGAACGCCTACCATGGTCCCTTCTTCCATCAAGTGAAGGGCATTGGAGACACAACCAACTTTAGCAACGGAAAATTTCAGAATGCCAGGTTCAGTGGGAGAAGTTGCTATGCCAAAGGGAGCTTCTCCATAGCCAAAGGCACTGAGTTCGGCAAATTGACCGGGCATATATTTGAAGTTTTCCTCATCTTGTTTATTAAGAAATTCGAGGGTAAAGGTATTAATATTTCTGTCTTCGGTCTCAACTAAATTTTTAGCGAGCCTCATAGTTATCGGAAGATAAGGATTCTGTTCCATTATTCCACCACCAATTCTGCTTTGTTTACGCCATCAATGACCTGACGCATATCCATGTTTACAGGGCAGCTGCGGATACAGCGGCCGCAGCCAACACAGGCGATGTCTCCGTTGTTATGCACAAAATAGTTGAATTTGTGCATCATCCGTTGGCGCCAGCGGGCTTTTTGAGTACTTCGAGGATTATGACCAGATCCGTGCAGAGTAAAGAGCGGCGCCATGCAAGCATCCCATGTTCTTACGCGGCTTCCGGAATTTTGGCGCACTTCTTCAGAAATATCGAAGCAGTGGCAGGTCGGGCAGGAGAAGGAACAGGTATTGCAGCCTAAGCACTTCTCTTGCAAGTTTTCCCAATATGGGTTGTCAAACATTTTGTCCAGTTTTTCCGTAATTGTGGAAACATCGACTTGACTTGTAGTTTGAGCACTTTTAACAGCGTCCACCAATGCTTGTTCCTGAGCAGTTAGTTCGGAAAGGCCTAAATCTCCCAATAATGCCTTACCCTTTTCCGTAATGGTTTCGAGCTCATAGGCATCTCCTAAATCTATGAGAAAAATGTCTGCACCTTCGCTGCTGGCAGGAGAAAGACCCATTGAAGAACAGAAACAGGTTGGAGCAATCGTTTTACATGCCATACCGATTACGACGGTGTTCTTGCGTCGCTCATAGTAGTAGGGATCTTGATATTGATCATTTTTGAAAACCTTGTCCAGCAGGAGCAGCCCTTTTGAGTCACAGGGCCTTACTCCAAAGAGGATCGTTTTCTCGGCCTGCAGTTCGTTTTTAACAGTGACATCCTTACCGTTTTTGACATAGGATAAGAGTTTTTCATGCTGAGGAAAGAAAAACGATTTAGGAGGAAGTTTGGAATTGAGATAATCTTGCTTAACATCTGAAAAGTTCTTGACTGCTTTGTAGTTCACTCCGCCAGCTTCACTGACCGGAGCAATGAGTCTGTAGTCTGAGGACAAAGCATCGATGGATTGGCCAAATTTTTCTTTACTTATCTTCATGTCTTCACCTCACTCCTTTACCAAAAACGCTTCGGGGTCATCCCCGCTGTATACATTAAGAGCTGGTTTAACATCTTCGCTGATCCCGGATTCATGCTGGTACATTTCCAGCACATCGCGGCTCATCTTACGATTTAGAGCACGAATGTCGACTCCTTGGGGACAAGCTCTGCTGCACGTGCCGCAATCAACACATCGGCCGGCCAGATGGAGAACACGTCCTGCTTGGAAAAACAGATTCTCGGCACGGTTGACTCCGCCCGTTAACCAACGAGGAGTATTGCAATCGACGAAACATTCCTGACAATAACAGAGCGGGCAGGCATTACGGCAAGAATAGCAGCGAATGCATTTATCCATTTGTTCGCCAAAGTAAGCTTCACGTTCACTATCGGATTTCGCTTCCATCTCCAAAACATCGGCAAACAAGACTGCTTGCTCAGGAACTTCCACAGTTTCCCCGAGGTGAATGTCTTCAATGACTGGGTTAGGATAACGGCATGTTTGGCATGTAGCATCTTTTACTTCAGCAAAGGTAAACTCGCCGCTTCCCGACATACCTTTGACTGAAATTTTTCCGTTGGCCATGGTAGCTTCGATAATTTCTCCAAGTTCATTTTCAATTTTTCTCTTATCGACAACCCCTTGACAGGAAACCCCGATGATGTATAAATCATCTTTGACTAATTGGTTTTCCTGCAGGAGTACGACTAAAGCCCTGCTGTCACAGCCCTTAGTGATAATGGCTTTTTTGCCGGGAATCTTATAAGAAAAGGCTGCTAAATTGTTTTCACAGGTTTCATCCCAAACGAGTTTGTCGACATCCTTCACTGTTCGTACAAAGCAAGGTGTTGCTTTCAGAGGCAAAGAACCTTTTTCATATCCAATGACGACGTCAACTTTACCATCGGCCAGTAATTGGCGGGCCGTTTCTCGGATCTCTTCAGTAACACTACTCATCCGTTCCACCCCCGTCTTTTACTTTAAATACACCGTTATTAGGTCCCAGTGCAGCAACTCGCTCCGTTACTCCTTTAACTACTTCAGAGAAACGAACGCCCTCTGCTGCTGATACCCAAGAAAAACTGACTCGGTCTTCTTCTAAGCCAACGTGTTTTAGAAGAGACTTAATTAAGGCGAATTTTCTACGGGCAACATAATTACCGCTGATATAATGGCAGTCACCAGGGTGACATCCGGAAACGAGGACTCCATCAGCTCCGTTAGCCATAGCTTTCAAAAGATACAAGGGGTTGATTCTCCCGGAACATGGGACGCGGATAGTTCTGATTGTCGCAGGATATTGAAAGCGGCTGACACCAGCAAGATCGGCACCGGCGTAACTACACCAGTTGCATAAAAAGGCAGCAATCTTAGGCTGGTATGCTTTATTATCCGTATCAGATACGTTTACTTGACGATCTTCCATAAACATCTACCTTTCCTTAGCCTTATTAACGCAGCTCAATTTTAGAAGAAGTTTAACATTTCTACGATTTGCTCATTGGTACATCCTCTAAGATTGATGGCACCGCAACGGCAGCTGGAGGCACATGCTCCACAGCCTTTACACAGTGCATCGTTTACTACGGCAACACGGTTTTCTAAATCAACGGATACAGCCTTAGCTGAACATACGGCTTCACAAGTTCCACAAGCAGTGCACTTACGTTTATTAACGAAGGCTGTCAAACCTGCGGACTCAACCTGTTCCTTGGATAATGCCACGCCGGCACGCCCGGCAGCCGCTTTAGCCTGGGAGATGACTTCTTCCATATTTTTGGGGCTATGAGCAATACCGGCCATAAAGACACCGTCAGTACTAAAGTCAACAGGTCTTAATTTCATATGAGCTTCTAAGAAGAAGCCTTCGTTATTAAGAGGCACTTTGAACCACTTGGAGAGTTTTTTGCCATCTTCAGGCGCTTTAATGGCCGCTGCCAGGCAAATGACATCAGCCTCGATTTCGATGGGGCGATCGAGAACATGATCCTTAACCGTCACGACAAGGGTTGCCCCTTCTTTGTTAACAACGGGTTTGTCGTTTTCACTATAACGGACGAAGAGTATCCCGCTTCTGCGAGCCAGTTCGTAATCTTCTTCAAAATAGCTGTAAGTCCTCATATCACGATAAAGAACGAAGACATTAGCTTTTGGATTTTTGGCCTTGACTTTTAAGGCCAGTTTAACAGATTTGGTGCAGCAAGTACGGCTGCAATATGGGCTTTCCTCGCAGCGAGAGCCGACGCACTGGATGAATACAAAATTTTGAGCCTTAGCTACGAGATCATCATGACGAACGAGCGCTTCATCCATTTGAATTTGAGTCATGACACGAGGATCTTGACCGTAGAGATATTCCTTCGGTTGGTATTCTTGACCGCCAATCGCTATGACAGCAACACCATGACGAATTTGTTCTCCGTCATTCAAAGTTGTGGTAAAGTTCCCAAGGAAACCTCCAACGTCTTGGATTTCTTTGCCGACATGCAGCGAGATTTTCGGGTGACTGCTGACACGTTCGATCAGCCCCGCCAAGAATGCTTTGATATCTTCACCGCGGAATCCGGTGGAAAAACGTTTAGCAATACCGCCGAGTTCAGGAGCTTTTTCAACCAAATGAACAACAAATCCTTGATCAGCTAAGGATAAAGCACTGATCATTCCGGCAACTCCGCCTCCGACGACTAAAGCATCGTGATTCATTTCCATAAACACCGGTTGAACAGGCTGCTGCATTGAAGCACGGACGATAGCCAGACGGGTCAGGTCTTTCGCCTTTTCGGTAGCTTTTTCAGGTTCATTCATGTGGACCCAGGAACATTGGTCACGGATATTGGCCATATCAAATAAATGGGCGTTTAAGCCGGCTTCTTTGAGCGTTTCTTGGAATAATGGTTCGTGAGTCCGTGGACTGCAGGACGAAACGACAATTCTATTGAGTTTGTATTCCTCAATTAATTCCTTCATAGAAGCTTGAGCATCTTGTGAACATGCGTAAATTTTCTCAGTTGCCATGACAACGGTTGGCAGAGTTTTAGCATATTCAACAACTTCCGGAACATTAACAACACTACCAATGTTTACTCCGCAATGGCAGATAAAAACTCCTGTTCGGATAACGTCTCCGGCGACTTCTTTCTCAGCAGGATATTCTTTTTCACTGACGAGGGTACCTCGTTCTTGGGATAATAAAGCAGAAGCAGCCCCAGCAGCAGCACTTGCCTGCATTACTGTTTCCGGAATATCACGCGGACCGCTGAAAGCCCCCGCAGCAAAGATACCTTCTCGGGAAGTATTAACACCTGTGAGAGGTTCCAGCTCGGCAAAGCCAAACTTGTTGACTTTTAAATCTAAGGTTTGGGCCAGAGCTTTGGAACTTTCTCCTGGTTCCAGACCAACAGAAAGAACGACGAGATCGAATTGTTCAGTGGAAATTTGACCGTCTTCGTTGGAGTAGCGAATGATGGAGTCACCTGAACCGTCTTCAGCCTCAGTGACTTCGTAAATACGGGAACGGATAAAACGTACGCCTTGTTTATCCTTAGCATTATTGTAGTACTTTTCAAAGTCTTTACCCGGCGTTCTCATATCCATAAAGAAAATTGTGGTGTCAACAGGAATATGACTGTGTTCCTTGGCGATAACCGCTTCTTTGATGGCATACATACAGCAGACGCCTGAGCAATAATTTTTATTGACCTTAGCGTTTCTGGAACCTACACACTGAATCCAAGCAATCCTTTGCGGTTCTTTCTGATCAAAAGGACGAACTAAGTGACCGTCAAAAGGTCCGGAGGCACTTAAGAGGCGCTCGAATTCCAAGCTGGTAACGACACTTTTAATTTTACCATAGCCATAATATTCCAAAGACGAAGCATCGAATACTTTAAAACCGGGATTCAGAATTACTGAACCGACTTCAAGTTCGATTTCCTTGGCTTCCATATCGTGATTAATGGCACCCGCCTGACAGGCTTTGAGACACTTTTTACAAATGTCTTTGCCTTTGGCTTTGCCCATAGTTTGAAAGAGACATTTCTGAGGATCAATGGCATAGGCATTTGGAAAGGCTTGTGAATACTGTTTAAAGATCGCCTTGCGTTTCCCGATGCCTTGATTGAATTCATCATCAACTTTTACGGGGCATACTTCTGCGCAGGATCCGCAGCCTGTACATTTATCAACATCGACAAAACGTGGTTGTTGTTTAATGGTAACCTTAAAGTTCCCTGCTTCTCCCTCGGTTTTAATCACCTGGGAATTGGTATAAATGCGAATGTTAAGATGGCGCCCGCATTCAACTAATTTAGGAGACAAAATACACATGGAACAATCATTTGTAGGGAATGTCTTATCTAACATTGGCATAGTTCCGCCAATGGCTGACGATTCTTCTACCAAATGAACCAGATATCCAGACTCTGCCAAATCAAGTGCAGATTGAATACCTGCGATCCCAGCGCCTACGATCATCACGGCACCGACTTTATTTTGACTCATTATAACACCTCTTTCTCATACTTACTCTTTGCAATAGTTACGACAATCACAAGGAACAATGTTATTTAAATTCGCCAAAAAATTTAAAATTCCTCTCTTAAAATGCCGAAATATTATAGAAGAATTTAATTATTCAATAAGAATATATGGCTAGTGTCATAAGAATAGTTGATCTAATCGTAATACTCCCACTTCTTAGATGGGAGTGGGTCCCCCGCACTCTGCTTCGGTGAGGGTAGAGTCCATCCTTCAGGCGATAGTATTTGTTATGGGTTAGGCGCTTTCGGCGAAAGCGTCCACAGGACACTTTCGCCACCGAAGTCTCGATGTTCAGCTATAGCTGAACGAGTTCACGTTCCAGTGATTGCTGTATTTCTATGCGGCGTGAATTGGGAATAATGATTTCTCTTCCTAAGGAAAAGGAATAAAGAGAACACTGAATAACCTCTATACCCATAAGCCTTTCGATGGCCAAAGCATAAAGTGTCAGCTGAAGGGCATAGCGATCCCTGAGAAGTTGTTCAGGGTCCTTCCCTTCCTCTCTTAGAGAATCTGTTTTGTAGTCTAGAATTTCCGCCCTGATCCTCTGTTCCTTCTTAGTGATCATGACTACATCTATGACTCCTTGAACCAGGATATTCGTTTGAGCTTGTTTCTGAGGTGGAAAAGTCAGGGTAAAAGGAAGTTCCTTAAGGACTTGATCTGAACTGAAAAGACGTAACCCGAGTGAAGTATGGAGCAACTGAAGGATTTTCAGAGGCTCAATTGTATTCTTTTGTTCTGTAGTGATAATCTCCTGCTCTTCGAGTCGATTAAGCAATTCTTTGATCTGTATTGTTTGATCCGCTGCTTCCAGCTTCATCCAGGATGAACTCCAATCCTTAAAAGGCATATGCTGCATTACGGTATGCAGAGCAGTTCCTCGTTCTGCAGCTGTAAAGGAGTGAGACGACTGCAGAAATTTGGGCCGGAGAATCTGACTTTCCCTTGTCTGAAGGCTTTGATGTTGAGAGGTCTCGTCATCGGCAAACCAATTATGCTGACGTTTCAACTCCGAAACGCTGGTTTTAGCAACCTGGCTTACGGGATGGGGATATTTCCAACTTAAGCGGCGATCGACCTCAGTATACCATTGTTCGACGGATATAATCTCATCAGATATTTCGATAGTTTCTTCAATGGTTTGTCCAAGGTAATCTTGATCCTGCCCTTCTGCTTCTTGAGAAAGCAGAGGTACTTCTTGGAGGCTTATTTCTTGTTCCGATTCCAGGCTGTGATGATAGATGATGTCCCAAGATGAGTTTGCCTCAGGAATAGTTAAAACCGATTGTTCCTGGTTTTTTCCAAGACTAAGTGAAGGATGACGGACTAAAGCCGGAACAATCCAATCGAGAAAGGATTTAGCGTTTCTTAGTTGATCATCCGGCAGAGGGATCTCTTGGCAGCCGGAAACTCGCTGCCACTTCAAAAGAGCATTATCTAAGTTTTCTACGTTCCCGTAAAGAAACAGCCGTTCTTTGGCCCGAGTAAGAGCAACATAGAGAATACGCAGTTCTTCGGCTAAGGATTCTTGAGTTAGCCGCTGCTGAACAGCATATTGAATCAAGGAGGGGTAACGCACGTTATTTTCAACGTCAATGATTGGCATGCCCAGGCCTAATTGAGCGTGCAGAAGCATTTTCCCTTTCAGACTCCTTGAATTAAAGCTTCTGCCTAAGCCGACGACAAAAACTACTGGAAATTCCAGTCCTTTACTGGCATGGACCGTGATTAAGCGAACAACATTTTCATTCTCGCCTAAGGCACGGGCATTCCCCATGTCATGGCCCTGATCTTGAAATCGCTCTAAAAATCTAAGAAAGCGGAATAAGCCCCGGTAGCGTGTAGCCTCAAAGCGTTTAGCCCGGTCATAGAGTACCCGAAGATTGGCTTGACGCTGAACTCCTCCGGGCAATGTTCCCACATAAGTCAAATACCCGGTTTCTTCATAAAGTGACCACAGAAATTCGGCCAGTGACAAACGGCGGGACTGAGTACGCCAGTCTTGGAGGTTTGTCCAGAAATCAGCTGATTTCTCCTTTAACCCCGGAGCTGAGGCAAGTATATCTCTGGCTTTTTCTTTGCGCAGCACTATAGTATCGTTATACAGATTTAGAATCCGGGTAAACATGGCCAAGTTATCTTCAGAAAGGGTTTCCTCGCTAAAACTGGACCAGGCAGCCAGTGCCAAAGCCTCATAAAAGTCCCCGTCCGGAAGGATCATCCGCAATTTTCCAAGCTCAAGCCCGTTAAGTCCGACAAGAGGCGAACGCAGAACTGCTGCCAAAGGGATATCCAGGTGAGGGTTGTCGATAACTTTAAGCAGAGACAAGATAATTTCCACTTCATGCGCTGCAAAGTAACCTGTTGACGTCTCAGCATAAACCGGAATATCCGCCTTTTGAAATTCCTCCACGAATATGGGAGCGACCGCTGAATAGGAACGCATCAGGACTACGATGTCGGAATACTGGACGGGACGGAAATTCCCAAGATGTTTATCAAAAATATGAAATTCAGAACTTTGCACCATTCTTTGAATTCGCTCGCCGACAAAGTGTGCTTCAATTCTGGCCTTATCAAATTCTTCCTTGGAAGATTCTTGATTTGTCAAGTCCTCAGGGCTTGAACTTGGTTCCTGAGATGAAGTTTCAGCAGCCCAAGTGTCTTTAATGCTTTTTAAATCAATAAGATGAACTTCAATTGGCCCTTCTGCAGTGGGGATTGAATCTTGTCCTTTAACAAAAGAGGCGCCAAACCGTAAGGCTGCTTGATCATCATAAGTGATTTCGCCGGAACTCCTTGTCATAATTTGACGAAATAAAAAGTTCACGCCGTCGACAATTTCTTGACGGCTTCTAAAATTGCGATTTAAATCAATCACCATTTTGACAGGCGATGCTGTATCAACGTTTACTTCCGGATTCCAATGGGGTAAGTTCGCATACTTGGTCAGAAATAAACTAGGGTCGGCCATACGAAAACGATAAATACTCTGTTTTACATCCCCAACCATAAAAAGGTTAGGAGAACAATCCCGGCGGGAAACACGTTTTAAAATTTGTTCCTGAACAGGGTTAATGTCTTGGTATTCATCCACTAAAACTTCATGGAAATAATCCTGAATTCCCAAGGCAATAACAGTTTCTTTTTTTTCTTCTTCAAGCAAGCCAAGTGCAAAATGCTCAAGGTCTGAGAAATCCAAAATGTTGCGCTGCCTTTTGGCTTCCGCAAAGCTGCGGTTAAATTCCAAGACTAAACAGCTTATAGTCTGAGCCATTTTTGCCATAGGCTTTAAAGCTTCTAATTGGCGTTCATGGGGATATGAAAAAAGTTCGCTCCGAAGTGTTGTTAACTTTTTCTTGGCCTCATCCCGAAGCTTTTTGCATTCTTCCTGCAATTGTTTATCCCCTTTTGAACGAGCAGTCGTTAGTTTAGGAAATTTAAGGGATTCTTGAACTTGGATTTCGATCTGTGTCCATGAATTGGCACTTACAAGCTTTTGCAAAATATCCAAGCGATTGATGTCATCTTGTAATGTTTCCGCATATTGGACCGGGCCTTCAGGTTTTTGAGCAATTTGCTCAGCGCTTTTCAGATTGCTTAAGGCTTCCTGAAGGGAGTTAAGAAGTCCTTGACGAATAATTTGTCCCCACTCGCTCTCCATCATAATTTCGAGATTATTCCAGAGATAGGCTTGATCAAGAGAATTAAGCCAATGCAAGGGGCTAGGCTGACTTTGGGCAAAATCGAAAATACGCAGTATTTGTTCCATAACTGCCAGATCATCTCGATCAGAACCTAAAGCATCAATAAGTGCTCTAAAGTCAGTGTCTTCTTTGTTATACCAAGCTTCAAAGAGATCTTCAATGACGTCTTGGCGGAGGAGGGTTATTTCTGCTTCGTCGGCAACTCGAAAAGCTGGATCAAGATCCAATTGGTAAAAATATTTTCTAATTAACTCTAAGCAAAAAGAATGCAGTGTTGTAATATTGGCTTTCTGAAGCAGCGCACGCTGCTGGAGCAGATGTTCAACTTGCCGGAGGTCATCCTCCTGGAACAAGGCCTCGTCGATAGCTTTGCCGATTCTCTCTCGCATTTCATTAGCTGCTGCTTTGGTAAAGGTAACGACTAGAAAGCGATCCACATCGACAGGGTTGTCTAAATCTGTAATTTGTTTAATGATTCGTTCTACTAACACAGCTGTTTTACCGGAACCGGCAGCGGCAGCCACCAAGAGCTGACCGCGTAAATTAATCGCCGTATGTTGTTCTGCAGTCCATGAAGGCTTACTCATCATGATCTCCTCCTTCCAACCAATGTAATTCTCCTTTTGTTGACATGTGCTTATTTTCCTCGGGAGAGCCAATACTTTTCAGACGATTCCATAGATCTTCTTGGTCTAGTGGGTTCAGCTCCCGATATTGATTTTCCGGAAGGAAAGGATCGAAGTGACATACGGGGCGATAGGAGCAATATTGACAAGCGGTGCTTTTACCTCGTCGATAAGGGTTTAAGGAGATTTCGCCGGCAAGAATATCCTCTCCCCTTTGACGAAGGGCTTGATAAAGATAATGTTGAAGTATGGCAAATTGGTTTTCGGTGAGAACATTGGCTCCTTTCCTAAAGGAACCGTCTTTATTTAATTTAAGGCCCAGTAATTCGGATTGTCCGGAGGCAAAGGAGGAGTCCATCGCCTCCAGAACCTGAGGATCCGCTAATAAATAGCCGCTGACTTTAACGGCTTTTAGTCTTCTCTCTTCAGCTTCCTCCGCACTGAGGGGAGCTTTCTCGTCTAGCTGCGGTTCAAACACAGGAAAATAGAGAATACCTGCAGGCAATGGTGACGGGTTAACGGTATTTAATAAAACCTCTGCTCCCTGAAGAGCGACGCTTAGATACGTGAGCAATTGAAGATTAAGGCCGTAGTAAATGGTATCCAGAGCCAAGGTCTGTTCGCGGGATTTATAATCAAGGATTCTCAAATAAACTTGACCTTGCAAAAAGGCAGCGTCAACCCGATCAATTTGTCCCGTTAAAACTAAGGAATCTCCTTCGGATAAAGGAACCTCAATTCCGGGAAGTGTTTCCTTGGGACCGAATTTGACTTCCAATTGGATAGGAAGGAATACGCCTTGCCGCGCATGCTCTCCCAGTACTCGAACGGCATGATGAACTGTGCGTTTGAGCTTGTGAGTAATGTAGCGATAGCGAGCACTACTTAGGAGAATTTCGTGCTGTAATTGAGGTGCCAGTTGATCAGCACATTCCGTGACAAGCGCCCAGGACTCTTCCTTTGTCAATTTTCCCCAATCCAAATCTCTTTCCTGGAGTTTTTGGGCAAAATCACGTAAAAGAGTGTGAAAAAATTCTCCCATATCCGGCCGGGAAAGTTGATACGTCGCTCGTTCACGCAGCTTTAGTCCATAATGGGCAAAATGTCCAAAGGGACATTTGAAAAATTGTTCCAAGCGAGAAACACTCGCCTTTAAATGCTTGCCATAGAGGCGGCGAGCAAGTGAACGGGGAATTCGTTGTTCTTGGTTTTTGGCGGTAAGGCTGGACTGAATATAACTTAGCTTCCGCTGGTGATTAGGATCTTGGCCCAGCCATCTCTCAGCAGCTTGCCAAAGGGATGACAGAGGCTCTCCCTGCTGCAGATGTCGTAACTGATCAGCATAATATAGAAGAGTTGAGCTCCCTTGAGTAATTAATTCTAAGGCTTCCTGATTGCCTAAAAAGTCCTCGGAAATCGAAAAAAGATGTTTGAGGCGCAGGATAACAGAGGAAACTGTCAGTGCTTTCCCCTCTTCATCTGTTAGAGGATATGAGACCACTAACTTTTCCCTCGCTCTCGTAAAAGCAGTATAGATAAAAAATTGTTCCTCGTAGATTTGAGCTTTCCCTTTAGGCGCGAGAGAAATCCCCTCTTTTTCTAATTGTTCTCGTTCTTCCGCATCGAGAACTCCTTCAGAAGCAGGTCTGGCCGGAAGAACTCCTTCATTGGCTCCCAAGATGAATTGAATTCGCACCTCAGGATTGCGCGAACGGTCTAAGGAACCAACGAGGACTTGATCAATTCCCGGGGGAATCTGCCCGAGTTCCAGGGCTTCGATTCCTGAGGTAAGAATTAAGAGATATTCCTCAAGTTCCAAGGTTTCGTCTCCTAAACCGGAAACAATTTCATCGAAAACTTGGATAACAGCGTCCCAGAGCTGATCCTGAAGCCTGGCTTCACTCAGTTTTCCTTCGACTAGAGATTTTTCCGCCCACCTCTTTAAGGTTAAGGGGACGTTGAGGTTCTCTAAAAATGAAAACAGTGCTTCTGTAATCCCCCGAACTGTTAAGTCTTCTTTTTTCTTTATTGAATCGAGCGTATTGAATATTGGAATGATTTGCTCATAGATAATTGATCTGCAGGTATTTAACTGAGCTTCGAATTTTTGTTCACGATCAAGTTGTTCTTCATTCTCACCTAGTGACCATTGGCGATGATACCGCCAGGGGATATTGTTTCTCCAACGTTCTCCGTGTATCCCCTGCTCGAGAACATAGTTTTCCAAACGATCGATATCGTCTCTTTGCAGCGGGAAAAAGTCAGTCTTCAAACAGCGAAAGAGCGGTTCATACGCCCAATTACTGGAAACCACTTCCAGGATCGAAAGAACTAATTCAATAAAAGGATGATGAAGGATAGTGTGTTTATGATCAATATAAAAGGGAATCTCGTAGGAGGTAAAGACTTGAGAGATTAACTCCTGATACCCAGGAAGATCACGTGTCATAACGGACATGTCTCTCCAGAACATTCCTTCATCTCGGGCGTGACGTCGTAATTCTCTGGCAATCCCTTCAACTTCTGCCCGCCGATTGACTGCAGAAATTATTTGAATTCCGGGTAAATCCGCAGCGCAAGCGGATGTTTTCTGATAAGGAATCGTAGGATAGGTAGAATAATGCTTCTCTAAATAATCAAGCCAAGGATGGTTAAAGCGTTTTGTTGTTTTAAGAATTGTCGGAGGCAGAACTTGAACTCCAGTTTCCAGGGCCAATCGCTGCAATGCTTGATAAGTTTGCCAGGGACCTGTAAAAAACTCTTCTCCTATTTTTAAAGCGATTTCTTCCCGATCCCTCTCTTTAGCGATAATGTCCGGGTCAAGCGGAATTGTAATCACAACGTCTGCGGCCGTCATGAGGAGGTGCTTTAAAACTTCAAGCTCCTGAGGGGTAAAGCCAGTGAAACCGTCGATCCAAACTTGGGCTTCCTGAGCAAGAGGGGCAATGGGAATCTTGGCGGCTAGAAGGGAAAGCTCATCGTCAGGATCCCTTATATCTTGTCCAAGAGATACTTGAAATTCTTCATAGATTAAGGCTAAATCATGGAGCTTATTTTCCAATATCTCCTGATTGCTTTTAACATAACGCAAATCATAAGGGGTAATTCGATAGGTTTTAAATTCCCCGATGGTTTGTGACAGAAGGTCTGCCATTCCAGGCCGAGTTGCCGAACGGGCAAAGGCTTTAAGTTCCAGACGATGCTTTAAAAGAATTCGTCGCAAAAGCATCCGTTTGCCTGTAGCCCCAATCAGTATCTTCTGTCCTCCTCCGGTTTCTGCAAAAACTCGCCAGCCCATGCGCCGAAAACTTAAGACCTGAGCCCGCAGGCTTCCTCCCAAATCCGGCGTATTGGCCAGGGCCACTTCCATCTGATAGCTCGCCTGTTCGGGAACAAGCAGAATTATTGGATTTCCCCAAGGTTGGTTCCGAAGTTCTTGGCGGATTTCCTCTAAGCAAAGAGTACTTTTGCCACTGCCTGCTCGGCCAATTACCAATCGGAGGCTCAAATTAATTGCTCCTTTCCAATTATAAACATGACTAAAATTTGAATAACTAAATCTGTCAAATCTCTATATGCCGTACTTGAGAAATCTTACTTAACAGAGCTGCACCAACAGATGGCTGATAAGAAGGTTGAAGCAATCGCAGGTTAGAAAACTCTTCATGAACTGTCATTAAGAAGGTTGGTTCGATAAACTTCCAAATATGGATAATTCCTCCGACAAGCCCCAGATCAATACCTCCAGTTTTCCGGAGCAGTGCCCTGGTAACGAGCCCTAAATCTCTTCCTGCTTGAGCAAATATAGTTTGAGCGACAGCATCCTGGTTACGAGCTGCCTCTACAACTATGGGAACTAAGCCAGCAATATCTTTAGTTGTGCGTTCAGCTTGATTCAGCCAGTCAACGATTTCACGCACCTGTTTTAGCTTCAAATGATTTGTTACTTGTGATTCTAAAATGCTTTTAGGTCCGTAGCCATCACTGGATGCAACCATAGCCGCAAGTGCCTTGCAGCCTATATCGTAACCGCTGCCTTGGTCACCGATTAGATGCCCCCAACCTCCAACGCGAAAGACCTTTCCCTCGTCATCAACTCCGAGGGCCACAGTTCCGGTTCCAACAGCCAGAACATTTCCGGAAAATTTCCCTCGTACAGACATTAAAGCACCAAAAGCGTCATTCTCCATAACAATAGGAATATCCCGGAAAGATAATCCGAGCTCTTTTCCTAAGCTTAGCAATTCAGCTCTTAAGCCATTCGCCATAATATTCCAGTCCTCTAAGGTGTCAATCCCAGCAAGACTTATTCCGACACCTTCTAAAGTGTCCTCTTTCAGAGTATCGCGAATTCCGTTTACGATATTGTTGACAGCTTGCGTCCTGCCGACGACATGATAGTTACTTGAAGGATTGAGCTGAGACCAAAGTACCTTTCCAGTTGAATCAAGTGCTACAACTTCTGTCTTACTGGCTCCGCCGTCCACTCCGATTCTTATTCCCATGTTATCACTTCCTCTTCCTTGGTAAATCAAGTTGCTGTTTCGGCAATCCAATACTTTGTGTTGCCTTAGAAGCATACTACATAATAGATTATCTGAATTAAATTATAGCACGCGTCAAGGACATCAGAATGTTCCTATACTAAACTTCGCAGGAAAGGCAGCAGAACAACGGATAACCGGTTTTCTACTGCCTTTCCTGCGAAATTGAATATGATCATGTGCTTGGAGAGTAGATATGAGGATAAGATTTGGAAAGAGTAGGCATGGTTCAAGATATTTACCCATAGGATAATAAAAGCAATTGGGGGTGTAAGCAGTGGTTTTTTTGGTATTAACTCGACGAAGACTAATTGTTGTTTGCTCTTTTATCGCTATTTTAGGAGTTATTGCCTTCGCAACAGAGTTTTCCTTAACGGCCCCTTCTTTAGTACGAGCACCTGGAACCTATTATATGGCTCATACCCAGGAAAAAGTAGTTGCCTTAACCTTTGACGACGGTCCTGACCCCATTGACACGCCGAAAGTCTTGGAAATACTTAAGGAAAAAGAAGTAAGAGCAACATTTTTTGTTTTAGGGCAAGCTGTTAAGGATAATCCAAGGTTATTAAAGCGTTTAGCCAATGAAGGACATGAAATTGGAAATCACAGTTATGACCATGATTATAAACAACAACGCCTATTGAAAGAGATCAGTCAAACCGACGATGAGGTTTATGCGGCAACGGGTATCCATACTTATTTTTATCGCCCACCTGGAGGTTTTTTAACGAAGGCGCAGCTGGAAAGGATTAAAAAGAATGGACATGTCGTTGCTCTCTGGAGTGTCGATAGTAAAGACTGGCGCAATCCCGGAGTTAATCAGATCGTTAAAAATGTCATGGATAACGTTTTTCCGGGAGCAATTATACTTATGCACGATGGCGGTTATCATCGAACCCAGACCGTTAAAGCCCTGGGATTAATTATTGATTCTCTTCAAAGGGAAGGTTATCGGATCGTCACCTTAAGTGAACTGAAAAAATTTGATACAGAACGTAATTCGGGACTTAATTCAGAACTGAAGTGAGCAGTTAGGAACTCAAATTAGAAATACCTTTGGACTTTGGATCAAAGATTGATAATTGGTTTTTGCCATTGCGTTTTGAACAATAGAGAGCATCGTCGGCATGTTTGATGAGTTCTTCCGCTGTCATAGCGTGCAGCGGATAAACAGCCAGTCCCACCGAAATTGTGGTTTGCAGCAAAGGATTATTTTCCATAATTCTGACGCGCGTTGTTTCAAGCAACCTTTCAGCAATACCGACTGCTGCTTCGAGAGGTGTCTTAGGCAAGAGAATGACAAATTCATCTCCTGCATACCGTACCACAGCATCCCCTTCTCTTACAGTTTCCAGTAAGAGTTTAGCTAAGAAACGCAGATATTGATCCCCGACGGGATGCCCAAAATGGTCGTTAATTCCTTTAAAGTTGTCACAATCAATAAACAGAAGCGAAACTTTTCCCTTAGTGGTCCGGGCATGATTGATAGCACGTTCTGTTAAATCAGTAAGAGAACGGGAATTTAATAGACCTGTTAAACTGTCTGTCTCTGACAGACAGCGAACATGTTCATATAGGCGGGCGTTCGCTAAGGCAACACTCACTTGGTTGGCAAAGATCTGGGCTAATTGAAGATCATCTTTGCTAAAGGCATTTAAACTCAGAGTATAGATCCAAAGAACTCCAAAGGTTTCTTCTTCTAATTTAAGCGGAATTCCTATGACGGATTCGTCATCATAGGGAGTACCTGGAATGTGTATAGCCCTTGGATCGTGTTCAGCATCTCCGGTAAGGACTGCTTCACCTGTTGCTGCAATCCAACCTACCAAGCCAAATCCCACTCGGGGATGGTTATTGAGAATACTGGTTAGTATATCGGGATCACTTTGACTTTCACGGGCACTAATTACCCGCAGCGATTTTTCTCCATCTTCCATTAAGTAAATTGTACAGCCGTCTGCCCGAAACAAAGAAAAGATTTGATCAACCACTTGATTAGTTAAGTCACACAAATCAAGAGTTTTTGTTAAAGAGGTCGAGATATCGGATAATGCTGACATTTCTGTTTCGTGTCGATGAATTTGACGAATTGCATCGATCTCTCGATTAACAGCAATGCCTATAACGAGATAAACAAATGTATAGAGGAGCCATTGCAGGAGTGTTAGACGGTGTGTATGCTCATATAAAATAAGAAATGTTAAGCCAGAGGCGAGAATGATCTGAATTAATAAAAATTCCCACGGAAAATACAGAGCAACTAAAGCTGTGATAAGGAAGAAAAAGGATACTAAAGAGATGCTTTGATCACCTAGGAGCATGATTATCATTGTAAGACCAAACATGAAACAAATCATGCCTAAAGCCCAAATTTTATTTGGTCTCCATTTCTTCTCGCCTATCACCGTTCGTCACCTCTGTTCTATAACTGGTAAAGGATAACTTGTATGTTTTATATTGTCTATTTCTCTTTTCGGTGTCATAAATCCTGCAACAAGAATTTTATATCATTTTTATTCATTCATTTTTTAAGAATCCTCTGCCGAGAACTTCCCCGGCATTGGATACGATCATAAATGCTTCCGGGTCAACATCACGCACCGCTTGCTTTAAGCGACCTAGTTCCGGAAGACTAACTACACAGATAATAACATTTTTAGGCTCGTTAGAATAAGCGCCGCGGCCACTTAAAAAAGTTGCTCCTCTGCCTAAGTCCACCATAATTCGATCGACCAAAGCTTCCGGTTGATCGGATATAATCGTTATTGACTTCGAAGGTACGCCGCTTTGAATTATGTCGAGGACCCGACCGTAGACAAAAAGATTAACTAAGGTATAGAGAGCCCTATTTGAACCTAAGATTGCCCAAGAAACCAAAATTATCAGGCTATTGATCGCCAAAGCAGACGTTCCCATGGGCACTCCATATCTTCGATGGATAACTTTTGAAATAATATCCGTTCCTCCCAGACTTCCGCCAAAACGAAACACAATACTTGAGGAAATCCCCGAAAACACACCGCCGTAGACTGCCCCAAGAAAGATATCGTTTAACGGTACAGGATTGATACCTTTAAAGAGATCAAGGAAGATAGAAAATATAACTAATCCCCAGATGGTTTTAAAAATAAAGTCTTTGTTAATTTCTCTCCAGCCCAAAACGAACAAAGGAATATTTAACAAAAAGGTCATTAAGCCAATAGGGAGTTTTAAGGTATAAAGGAGCAGCAGCGCTATACCGCCAACCCCTCCTCCGCCAAGCCCAGAAGGGACGACAAAGGCTTGAACTCCATATGCGGCAATAATTGCCCCGGCAGCAATTGCTAAAATGCCGCCAATAGATTTAGTACGTTTCGATAACTTCATGCCTACCTCCATGAATCAAACCTCCCCTGTTTCGCGAAGCGGCCGGGGAGGTTTGAAATTAGTAATATTATACAGACATTTGAAGATAAGGTAAAGTTGTGGAACTATTATAACGTTATAACAGTGGTGAAAATAAACGAGCAAAGGACTCTTTCAGACGTTCAGAATAAGGACGAGTTTGGAACACTTCAAGGTCGATACTTCGTGATTCACGCAAATCATTTTCGAAGTCTTTAGCTAAGAGCAACGTTAATTTCTCATCATACATAAACGCGGAGATTTCAAAGTCAAGGGAAAAACTACGTACATCCATATTAGCAGACCCTACAGATGCTAAAGTATCATCAATGAGAAGAACTTTGGCGTGAAGAATTCCTTTCATATACTTATAGATTTTAACACCTGCTTCGAGCAGTTCTTCAAGATAGGAGTTCATAGCCCAGTAAGTCACTTTGTGTTCCGGTACTCCTTGGATAATGATTTGAACATCTAACCCTGACAGAGCTGCAGTCTTGAGAGCCATGATTAGACTTTCATCGGGTATAAAATAGGGTGTCTCAATTTTAATACTCTGCTTAGCCATGGTTATCGCGATGAAAAAGCCTTGGAGAATGGATGCACAATCAGAATCCGGTCCGCTGGCACCAATCTGAATAGGAAGTATATCAGCGATTTCAACCCTAGGAAAGTAGTTTTCACCGTTTATCTCCTGATGAGTTACAGTATACCAGTCGTTAAGAAAGATACCTTGCAGGGTATGGACGGATTCCCCAGATAATTTGAGATGAGTATCTCTCCAAAATCCAAGTTTCGGGTCACGAGAAAGATATTCGTCTCCAATATTGAGCCCTCCCATGTATCCCACATATCCGTCAATGATTACAATTTTTCGGTGGTAACGTAAATTAAGCCTTGGTGTTAAAAAGGGAAAGCGTAATGGAAAATACCATTGAGCTTGGATTCCAGCTTGTTTCATGGTAGACATGAAATTTCCAGCCAGGGACAGGCTCCCCACTCCGTCAAGGAGAACGCGTACTTCCACTCCTTCAGAAACTTTCTGAGAGAGAATTTTTAAGACGTCGGCACCTATTTCATCATCCTTGAAAATGTAATAGCTCAGATGGATGTGATGGGCAGCATTTTCTAACGATTGAAGCAAAGCTTTAAATTTCTCCCGGCCATTGACGAGAACGTCAACTTTATTATGAATCCTTAAGTGGGCATAACCACTATTCATAAGGAGGTTAGCTAATTTAAGGTCTAAATCATTATCCGGAGAAAAAGTCGGGTATTCATTCTTTGGGAAGGTATCATATTCATTGATTCTTTGTTTTGGCCTATTTGTTTTTTGAGCCTTTTTCTTAAACAGTTTATTGCGTTGCTTTTGAGCAAACAGAATATAAAGAAGAAAACCCAGAAGCGGCAGGAGACTTAGAATAAATAACCAGGTTACGGTTTTTCCCGGATCTTTATTTTCAAGAATAATCACAGTTCCCAAGAGCAATACTTGAATGCAAACCAATAATATGACCCATAACATAGTTCCACCGCCCAGTTATAATTTTCAGCGAGTGCCTTATTTATTGCTTTTCGTATTATGTGCACTCGAAGGACTTTTTAACTAGGAACTGAAAATCTATCACTATAAGCATAACTCTCTCTTGGAATTGCACCTATTGCTCTATCTTACGTCTTATTTTCATCTTTAATCAGTTCATCAAGCCGCTGTTTTGCTTCTGGAGACAATGTGTCCATTAAATAATTGCGTGGTCTTCTCTGTATTCCCTGATATTCCTGCTTTGTTCTTTCATTAGTCTCTTCGATCTCGGCCTTAAGTTCTCTGGCCGATAATAAGGCACATCCTTCCCCCCTGATAATAATCTGCTGTAAACCGTCTGATGTAGCAACCGTTATATTATACTTTTTCTGATTATCATGAGCGAATTTTTCAATATACTGGTCTGCTGTTTGTGCCTCCCTTGTATAAACCAGATGAATATTATGATAGTCGATGACTTCTTCAAGATGCCCCTGAACGAGGTAAGCATCGAACACAACGATAATTTGGCTTCTTCGAACCCCTTGATAATTGCTTAGACTATCCAATAATTTCATTCTGGCGCCGTCCATATTGCTATCTGCAAGTTCTTTGAGCTCAGGCCAGGCATGGATTACATTATATCCATCGACAAGGAGATACTCCTCTTTGTTTGCCTTCGCGCTGCTTACAGAGACAAAGTCTTCGTAATAACTTTCGTGGGCTGTTTTGCGTTTTTTCCAGGCGGATTTTTTTCCTTGGTTCGCATAGAAGGTATTATTAAGAATTTGGTCAATCTCATCTAAGCTAATCCACTTCTCTTCTGAGTATGAGACACGTTTAGGGGCCACTTCTCCAGTTGAATCTTCTTTTTTCTGAAAGTAACTCTCAACATGCATGTAATCCTTTACGTTATCCCAATCCACTAAAAAGCCTGAGCCATGTGCACAAAATACAGAACCTGTTGGATTATCAATGTCTCTTTCTGAATCATAGCCGATACTTTGAATGATCTCCTCCGCGTTGTGGCATGGTTTATACCCTTTTAAACTGAAGAAAAGCCTGCCAAGACCTTTTGTATAGGCGATAACTTCTTTCTGATAATTTCTCATGGTAAGAACAGGGGCACTCCCCACAAGAACCGATATCTCACCATTTGTCTGTGATAGTTCACATATACCATGCATTTTCTCGATGTCTGTCATAGCTCTTCCTACCATTTTTACCGGCAGTTCCAGCTCAAAGGCATAATAAGGCTCCAGTAATATAGATTCTGCTTCCTTTAATCCTTGGCGCACCGCACGATAGGTAGCCTCTCTGAAATCACCGCCTTCAGTATGCTTAGTGTGTGCTCTACCTGAGACCAAAGTGATTTTTATATCTGTGATTGTTGATCCTGTTAAAACCCCTTTGTGCGCTTTTTCTTCCAGATGGGTTAAAATAAGTCTTTGCCAGTTTTTACTTAAGGTATCCTCACTGCATTCTGCATCAAACATAAGGCCACTTCCCACCTCACCAGGTTCCAATAAAAGGTGGACCTCTGCATAATGGCGCAATGGTTCAAAGTGTCCTACCCCTTCGACGGCATTAGCAATCGTTTCTTTATAGACAATCCTGCCGGCATCAAAGGTCACTTGGACACCAAAACGGCTTTGTATAAGATTCTGCAAAATTTCGATTTGCACCTCTCCCATGATCTGTGCCTGAATTTCTTGTAATTGTTCATCCCAGACAAGATGAAGTTCCGGCTCCTCTTCTTCAATTTGACGCAGTTTGGGAATCATTACTCTTGGGTCACAGCCTTCTGGAAGTATAATCCGATAAAACAATACGGGTTCCAAAACCGGTGTATTTGAAGCTTCATCTATCCCTAAACCTTCTCCCGTTCTAGTTTGGCTAAGACCCGTTACAGCCAAGACTGAACCCGCTTCTGTTTCATTCACTGTCTCAAATTTCTGTCCGGAATAAATACGTATTTGATTTACTTTCTCTTCCCAAATTCCATTATTCAAACTATCTTTTACCTTAAGTTTTCCGCCTGTAAGTTTCATGTGCGTAAGACGGTTTCCCTGATTGTCTCTGGTTATTTTGAATATTTTAGCTCCGAATTGATTGGGATAGGTAGGTACTATGGTATAGTCGGCAATGCCCTGCATGAATTGCTCAACGCCTTCTAATTTTAAGGCTGAACCGAAAAAGCACGGAAATACGTTCCTCTCCGTAATTGCTTTTTTGATCTGCGCCGTTTCAATATGTTCTGTTTCCAGATAGGCTTCCATCATTGTTTCATCACACATGGCCAGTTGATCGTAAAAGTGGTCTGTCTTGACATGTTCAAATTCAACGCATCCATCATTCAATTGCTTTTTTATTTCTCTCATTAAATAGTCCTTATCCGTCCCATTCTGATCCATCTTATTGATGAATAAAAATACAGGTATCTGATACATGTCAAGAAGCCGCCACAACGTTTTCGTATGCCCCTGTACCCCGTCAGCACCGCTTATAACTAAAATGGCATAATCCAGTACCTGAAGTGTTCTTTCCATCTCAGCTGAAAAATCCACATGCCCAGGGGTATCCAGTAACGTAATCTGAGTTTCGCCTATTTCAAATATGGCCTGCTTCGAAAAAATAGTGATTCCCCTTGCTCGTTCAAGCTCAAATGTATCTAAATAAGCATTTTTATGGTCTACTCGTCCTAGTTTGCCAATTTTACCGCTCAGATAAAGGATGCCCTCTGATAAGGTCGTCTTACCCGCATCCACATGTGCTAATATTCCAATGACTAATTTCTTCATTATCTATGTTCAAATCCTTTATTCATCTGATTCTATCTCAAAGCATCAGGATTTAGGTTTTAAAGTCAATTCTTCAGATATTATGATACCAGTAAGTTTTGAGTTTAACAATTTCCTATATTATTATTTACATTAAAATTAAAAGCTTTAAGATTTCTGTTTAATATGTCTTAATATTATCAAATTAGATGGGATAGTTATTCCTCATCATATTTTGAAAAATGTATTAAAAAAACTCGACAATAATGCCGAGTTTATAATGTTCTTCGCTGAATCCAACAAAGGATAAATTTAAGGTGGCAATCAGGCCTGTTTTCCTGAAGAAAAATGTTTCTTAACAGTTACAGCACGAGAGCCAACCGGGAGAACCGTACGACCATAAAGTGGATTTAGAATTCCAGCTGCGGAGGCATACCATGCACAAGCTGCCGTAATTAATCCAAAAATACCCCCAGGAACACTTGAGATAATACCAAATTCGGCTAAATCCAATAAAACAAAGGCAATTTCCACGAAGGTAAATACTGCCAGTAAGGCATTGTTAATTCTGAAAGTCCCTATCCACATGTAGAAGGTAAAAATGGTGAAGCCTGTTAAGTATACTCCAAGAGCTATATGACCAGAAGCACCAAAATTGAGTATCTTGAGTGTCTCTAGTATGACAGTGGCTGCTAAGCCCATCCAAAATGCTCCATAAGTTGTGAAAGCAACTGCCCCAAACGTATTGTTCTTTTTAAACTCCCACATTCCGGCAAGGATTTGGGCTAAACCACCGTAAAATAGTGCCAGAGGGACAAATAATGTACCAAGTTCCGCTGGAACTAGTTTCGCATTTGACAGACTAAGTATGAATGTTGTAAGTGCAAAACCGGCTAAACCAAGTGGCCCTGGGTCGGCAATTGAACTTTCTCGGATCTCCATGATCTCTGCCATTAATCATCGACTCCCCTTTACTTTCATGATTCATAAGTTCTGAGACATTGGAATGATAAAATTGTTATAAGTCCAAAACATAGCTCTCCAGTTGTTTCACCTCCCATCATTGTTACTTCTTTAGAATATATATTAAGACCTTAATATTTAATTATATGAACTTTCTAAATTTTCATGATATGAGTATACCAATTACTAACATTTTCGTCAAGTAAATACTCAAGCTTTGAGTATCTGTTCCCTTTTCACAATTTTTTTCACCAGAGGCTGTGAGAAGACTAATTCATATTATGAAAAATTAATGCGCTGGCGAGATGAGTAAAATCTTCTCTGCCAACGCATTAATTTTCTTAACGAAATCTTCTTATAATAAGTTCCTCATAAGATCCGCTTTTACATTGCGTTTTTATAAATTTGAATAACTTGATCAAGGGTTGCAGTTCGTGGATTCGTTAATTGACAAGCATCCAGCTTAGCATTACCTGCCATAAGGGCAAAGTCCTCTTCTTTAACTCCCAGTTCTGCTAACCCTGTAGGAATACCAACATCCTGAGAAAGTGTTGCTATAGAGCTGAAACATTTCTCGGCAGCCTCTCTGGCTGAAAGCCCGGTAATATTTTCTCCCATGGCTTCAGCAATCTCCGCGTAACGTTCGACATTGCCAATCATATTAAAACGTGAGACGTGAGGCAAAAGGATGGCATTGCAAACACCATGCGGCAAATTATAAAATCCTCCTAATTGGTGGGCCATAGCATGAACATAACCTAAACTGGCATTATTAAATGCCATTCCAGCTAATAATTGAGCGTAAGCCATTTGTTCACGGGCTTCGAAATCTTCCCCATTGGCCACGGCACGACGCAAATACTTGCTAATTAATCTAAAGGCCATTAAAGCAGCCGAATCCGTTACAGGTGTAGCTATTGTGGAAACATAGGCCTCTACTGCATGGGTAAGAGCATCCATTCCGGTTGCAGCGGTTAAACTGGGTGGTTGTTTCATCATCAATAAAGGATCATTAATAGAAACATTAGGTGTTACATGCCAGTCAACGATAGCCATTTTTATATGTCTGGCTAAATCTGTAATAATGCAGAATCTTGTCATTTCTGCCGCCGTTCCTGCGGTGGTATTAATGGCAATCATTGGGGCCATCGGCAAGGGAGATTTATCCACGCCTTCATAATCATTAATTCTGCCACCATTTCCGGCAACCAATCCAATACCCTTTGCACAGTCATGGGAAGAGCCTCCACCCACCGAAACAATAAGGTTGCAGCCTTCTTTAGTGTAAATATCAAATCCATCATGAACATTTTTGTCGGTTGGATTTGGTTCAGCTCCCCCGTAAATGACAACTTCGAGGCCTTCTTTACGGATAATATCCGCAATTTCTTGAGCCATACCGATCTTTTCCAGGAATGCATCGGTTACTAAGAAAACTTTTTTACCGCCCAATAATTTTGCTTGTTTTCCGGTTTCTTGTACTGCTCCTGCTCCCATAAGGTTTACTGTTGGCATGAAATACCCATAGACTTGATGAATGATTCCCATGTTTTTAACCCCCATTTTTTATTAGTTTTAGCATTTGCTTATCTACGCTGAATTTGTGCCGGAATTTTAATCCGGATGCTTGAACAAATATTATTGCAATATCAGTGCCAAAACTATCAGAAAATTTAGCTATTAATTTCACATGTCGTATTTCAGCGAAATCCTCCGGTCAAAGCCGAACATCCAGCTTGCTGAAGGACGAAATCGGCCCCACCGTAGGAAGCGAAGAGAGTCCCACCAACTTATTACCGTAGATTCTTAAAACTATAAATAACTAATAGAACAAAACCTTAATCCTTATATCAAATTAATCTATAAAATTAATGGTAACTCCTTAAAATGGACTATTTTGGAACACTTTGCTTCGAACAAATGTTTTAAATTGGGGCACTTTTAACAATAATATGAATAGTCACTAAATATTAAAGGGTTAATTTATTGATTTTTGCAAATCAACAAATTAACCCTTTACCGGTTTCTTTGACCACCTAATTGTTCATATCGTTTAATCTGTATCATTAATTTTTGTTTCATGTCTCTTCAGGATCGTCTACTTTAAGGTCTGATCCATCTCCCTTTGAACATTAATCAACTCGCTGAGAATACTAACGGCAATTTCCTCCGGAGTTTCTGCTCCTATCTTCAGACCAATCGGGGAATGAAGATTTTGCAGTAATTCGGCTGATACTCCTTCTTCCTCTAATTCAGCTTTTAAAGCTTTAACTCTTTTGCGGCTGCCGATCATGCCAATATAAGCTGCTGGCTGGCGAATCACCTTTTCCAGACATACCTTATCGTAGCGATGTCCTCTTGTGACAATTACCACAAATGTTTGGGGAGTGATCGTGATCCTCTCTAAGGCTTGTGCAAAATCAGCGCAAATAACAGTGTCTGCTTCTTTAAAGCGAACAGAATTGGCAAAGGCTGGACGATCATCGACGACTGTGATCTCATATCCTACAATTTTAGCCATAATGGCAAGGGGAAGCGCTATATGACCACCACCTAAAATCAACAATTGCACAATTGTTCTTTGCGGTTCTAAGAGTAACCGATAGGATGGTTTGCTTACAGAGGTTTCGCAAGGCTCAAACTCAGTATCTAAACTAATTAATAACGGCTGACACCGTTTAGCGCAAATCTTGCCGCTTTCTTGGGCAACACGATTTAAACCGTCTAAATGAAGATCGCCGCTTACTTCCCCGTTAGCCTTAATAACGAGTTTGTTCCCTATCAAATGTCCAGGAGCCGATTCGATGACTGTAACAAGGATAGGATTCTGATTTCCTTCCTCAAGTGCCGATAAATATTCTTGGTAGAGTTTAAATTGTTCAGCGGAATTATGATAACCTAAATAATCAATGAATAAGCCCATGATTCCTCCGCAAACCATTCCCTCATCCTGAGCAATATCAGCGGTCATATTTAAGAAATACACTTTAGAAGTGCGTGCTGCTAAGACATTGAGAGCTTCTCTCCTGGCTTCAGCCTCACCGCATCCGCCGCCAATAGTACCTATGATAGTCCCGTCAGGAAAAACTATCATTTTAGCTCCGGGTTTACGAGGAGTTGAGCCAAGGACACTGATGATTGTAACCATAGCAACTTCAGTATTTTTCTCCAGGGCTATTTTTAGTCTATAGATCATTTCATTTTCCATTGTTTACTACCCCTCTAGATTAACTTAATAGTTTTCAATCGTTGTCTTAATTTTCATTCGGTATTCAATTATCATTGTTGTTTTTCAGGAAACGATCTGCTCGTCTTTAACAACAATTAATTTCTCCCCTCAAGGCCGGGCAAACCTTCTCCGGTCTTGAATCTGTCGTTTAGCAGTGCTTTGGGGAGCCTTTATTTCGGTACTTAAGTTAAAATTAAGGTTAACCAGTAAATTGTTGCTTTGCAGGCCGCCTTTTAGGCTGGGGATTTTAGCGAGAGATTGTAAGACAGGTTGTTCTATGTCAGCTGCAATTGGTTTCCTCAAGAGAATATTGAGGTTTAACCGGTTTTGCTCTGCCTCTTCAGTAAGCGTAACCTCGAAGTCAATAATATCCCCAAAGTCAAAGAGAACCTCGTCAAAATCGGAGATCGTCAAGTAATCCGTCTCATTCAGAAAAACCCGTTCTCTGGATTTTACCCGTTCCAACCGCTTTAGGACTGTGTTACAGGAACAGATGCCAGGTATAAATCTGGAAATATCGCCGGTTCGATAACGAACTAAGGGCATTGCTGATCTGGTAAGTGTCGTAAAGACGACTTCTCCTGGCCGCCCGTCTATCACAGGTGTTCCTGTCAATGGATCGATAATTTCAAAATATAGGTCTGCTTCTCTCAGGTGATAGCCACAGAAGCCCTCACATTCAATACCGCCGCCTAAACCCATCTCAGTCATACCATAATGATTAAACACCTGACACCCCCAATATCTTTGCAGTTCTTTGACAACAGTTAAAGGAACATAATCGGTACTTAACAAGACACTTTTGATGTTTAGAGAAGATGATTCGTCCCGTGAATCAATAAACCTTGCTAAATTCAGCACTTGAGTGGGTATCCCGACCAGAACATTGATTTTTTCCCGTTTTATTTGTTCAAAGGTGGCCTCCGGATTAATTACAATTCCGTGAACGCTACCTTTTACGCCTGCTCTTGCTAAACCTAAACGCAGTAAGTCACCGACACTTCCAGTCGTTTCACCAGGCAGCAAAATCAAGACTCTGTCCCCTGGTTTAATCAAGGTGAACATGCCATGATGAAAAAAATCGATGGTTAGTTCTTGATCCGGTTCACTAAAGAAGAGGCGTTTAGGTTTTCCTGTTGTACCGGAAGTCTGGAGGGTAACGATTCTGCTGATGTTATCTTGGGAAACACATAAGAAATCCAGGGGATAATCTTTGAGGTCTTCAGATGTGGTAAAAGGCAGTTTGTTTAAATCTGCTAAACTGGTAATCTTACAATCCAATCCCTGATAGAGACGGCGGTAAAATCTGCTGCTAGCGCTTACCCAAGCAATAGTTTCCTGCAGTTTGTTCAACTGGTAATCCTCGATCAACTTTCGCGTCAGTCTTCCCGAACGATTACCGGTAATTTTCTCCTGTACCCATGGTTCAAGCGGGGTAACATTTATGGCCAAGATTTATCTCCCCTTGCGGTAAATTGAGCGCCCATTTTTAGCGGTGAGATTATAAGCACAAAAGGGAATCAACTTGCCCTCAGGGCTAACAACATGGATACAGCAATTTTTTAAGCGTTCAAGATCCAGATTCCACGCATCTTGAAAAGCCATACCACTGAGGGAAAAAGCATAGGTTTTAAGTTGTTGAATTAAGTTGTCCCAGGAGTCGCCCGGATTATTCTTTGCGGTCTCAACTTTAAACAGTTCAGGCCCTGACCACTGCCGGGCTACGAAGGTCCGGGTTTTTCTGGCCAGTTCATCCGCTCGTTCCGGTCCCTCACAACAGGAATTGTTCAAGATCGGCTTCAAACTCCCGTCAGCTCTGCGCGTAAAGCTGCCGCTGAAAGAGCAACGGCCATTGTGGGGCTTCAGGTTTTCGGCTTTAATCAGCCCTGCTGTCTGTTTCTCAATGGCTTGTATAACTTCCGGCAGTGTAATCCGATCCTGATCCAGCGGTTCTTTGGGAATTCTTCCGAAATAGCTTACAGGTTGGAAATGAACCCCTCGGACGGCAGGATGATTTTTTAAGGCAAACTTTATGATTTCACCGATATTATCAGTGTTTATTCCCGGTATGAGAGTTGGTACTAAGACAACTCCGATTCCGTGTTCAGCACAGTTTTCTATGGCTTTAACTTTGAGATCGTAAAGATGCCGCCCTCTGATTGCCTGGTATATCTGATCCTCAGTACCATCAAATTGCAAAAAAACCGAGCTAAGGCCGGCCATCTTTAAGCGGCTTAGATAGGTTGAATCCACGGCCAGCCGTAAGCCATTTGTATTAATCTGGATAAAATTAAAGCCCAACCTCCGGCCCATTTCCACGATTTCCGGCAAATCGTCGCGGAGAGTTGGTTCGCCGCCGGATAACTGGATATTCACCGGGCCGCTGGCAGCCAGGACGCTTTTATACCACCCTTCAATCACTTTCAGCGAAGGTTCGTCCAGCTCCGTTCCGGCATTGGCAAAACAAAAGCGACAATTTAGATTGCAGCGCTGGGTAACTTCAAGCAAAGCCGTACAAGTTGTCTTATAATGGTCTGCGCATAAACCGCAGTCAAAGGGACATCCCTTGGCAACTTGCGTAAAACATTCCTTAGGTGGAGTAGGAATTGTAGGTCTGACCCAGGAGGCCCATTGAGGACTTCCATGCCAAATCAAGGTTCGATACCCACCATGTTCTGGGCAGCGTTTTACCAGATAAACATTTTCACCCTGAACCTCTCTTTGTGCCGGAATCCTGCGCAAACATTCCGGACATAAACTCTCAGTAGCGGAAGTCAAACTTCCCTTCCTATCCTCCATACGCTCTAATCCCTCTCTTACTAGAACTGGTATCCCTTGTGGGCAATCAGTTGGAAATACCCCATCTTTGCTTTTTTGACCGCTTCCTGGATAGGGTTAGGATCAACGAAGCTTAAGCACGAAGCAGATTTAAGCCAAAAATTTGTCATCGATCCATAAGTCATTATTAGATCAACCGTCAATTGGATCAATAAATTTGTATGATCACTCCAGTCAACAATATGAAAGTCAAAGTTATTAAGCATATTCAGCAGCTCGTCCCTGGTCAACGCCCTTCTGATGCATGACTCGATGCCGAGTTCGCGAAGGTCCTTTAGTCCATCAGGATTCCGGGCATAAACATCATTAATAATCAGCCATCCACCCTGCTTGAGCACCCGGAAAATTTCTTTCAGAACCTGATTTGGCTCTTCCATAACGGATAAGGTGCATTCAGCGAATACCCCGTCCAGGTTGTCAGGCGGAAAGGGCAGGTCCTCTCCCTGACCCCGAATCAGGTTTAAGTCAGGATTTCTCCTTTTTCCGATCTCTAATAATATCTCCGAGGGGTCAATCCCTATAGCTTGGAGCTGATATTCGGAGCATAAACGCTCAACCGTTGCTCCACTGCCAGACCCCACATCTAAGACTTTGGCACCGGGAAGAAAGTTACAGCGTTTCACTCCCAAGTCGGTTAGGAAAAAGCCGCCCGGACGTAAAGTATCTCCTGTAGTCTGCCGAAGAGCGTCACCTTCATAGACTTTAAAAACATTGTTATTCATACAGTTTTGAGTCTCCCGTCTGAGTTGCCAACTTCCGGATTTAGCCTTTGAATTAGATATGCATTCCAAATTATAACAATTTTTATACTTTGATATTCGAAACTGAGATTCAATAAATAAAATTTAATATCTGATTTTCACTCGTTGTCTTCGTCAAACTCTACGTCTTTAGAAGTAGCCGCTATTATCTCTTGAACTTTATTAAAAGTTGCTGCAACAATATTACCGCAGCGTACCGGATACTCATTTCCTTCATCTAAGGACTGGTCTAAAATCCCTTCACAATCAATGCTGCCATGGATATCTTCAAACCAGTTCATTAATTCCTTGAGCATAGTGTTGATTTTGGGGTGCCCGAATTCGCTTGAGCTGCCTTTCCCGAGATATAAGCCAATCAAGCAGGCCCCTCCGGTAAGAGCTCCGCAGGTTTTTCCTGACCTTCCTATTCCTCCGCATAAACCATGCATCGCTTTGATAAGGTCAGGATTTTCCTTTCCGAGATCATCTAATCCTAAAATTAAAATAATTTGGCTGCAGCAAAACCCTTGAGCAGCCAGTTGAAACATCCGAAAGGCGTCGGCCGGCATCATCCATCCCCCTTACTTATCTTCCAGGCTCTGCTCGACTTCAAACATCTTTCCTAATGCCAGTTCCTCGGTTATCAGGACCAGTCCACAGTTAAGACATTTAAGTTCTTGAACCTCGAAATCATTGCCTAAATAAGATGCCTTAACCAAACCCCGTTCCAGTTCGCCGCCGCATTTCCCGCACTTCCAAGGCAGTTTTTCCGTTTGTTTTGGCGTATTATTCATGAGCTCCCTCCACAATTTCCATGCGATGGCTATAAGCATTGTAGACGATAAAACCTTGGTTATGAGGTTCGTATTCTACCCAGTAAGTTACCCTGAGAGGGCGGTAATGGGCCAAACTACGGCCATTATCGGGATTTACAAACTTTCTTCCTGTCCGTTCTGCGTACTCAATAACCTGTTGGATATCCTCAATAAGAATATGGCGATCCTCCATTGTCTCCCAAACCCTGTCATTGATTTGAAGGTTTATACTCATATAGGCTTCCTCCTGATCTGACGGAGTTTCTTGCCACAGCGTATGCAGCAGTTTGCGTTTTAATTTGGCCCGGTTTTCATGGCGGTAGGAAAAACCAACACCGGGTTTGACGGCAGCTTGCTCAAGATCATCTGCAAAAATCAGATCCAGTATATGCCATGTACGTTTACCTTTAGAGGCAAACCGATCTCTGCACATAGCGCAGTAAGCCACATAATCCACATCGGACTCACTGATTCGATCCTCGACAATTTTCTGCGCTAATTCCCGGTTGGCAAAGGACATGAGTCCGCCATAACCGCAGCACTTAGTCCGCTCTCTGCTGTAGGGCAATTCTTCAATATCGTACTTTAGTTTCTTTAAAATTTTTCTTACTGCATTATGAATCGACGGTTCATGTCTCGTTGTACAAGCATCCTGGACCGCCACGTTTCCTCCATTGAGCTTGTCTTCTTGTACGGGAAGCTCCATTTCAGCCATCATCTCCCACAAAGAGACGATGTGCGGAAACTTTGTTTGGAACATACTGTGACAAGTGGAACAGGCTGTGATGATCTGAGGCTTGCCCAACCGTTCCCATTCAGCAGCTAAGACTTCCGAATTTCTTCGGAACAGGTCTTGCTCACCTGCCCAGTCAGCTGGAGCACCGCAGCAGCCAAGCATTAAACCTACGCCTCCGGAAAGCTTTTCCATCAACAATTTATAAACGTTTTCTACGTGCTCAGGAGATGAAGCGCTCAATTGGCACCCGGGAAAAAAGACGTAGCTGCTGGAATTACAGCCTGGCTGATGCCTGGCTAAGGCAAACTTATCACTGTTGCTGAAAGCCATGTCCCGCAAAGCAAAATCGTGGGCCGAAGGCGGCATTTTTCCTTTGCCGACCATGGTCACCCGGCTTGATTTACAAACTTCTCCCAGGTCTAATCCCTGCGGACAAACTTCAGCACATAACCCGCACAAACTGCAGGAGTTGATCATTTTATTGGCATGCCGCATCCCCATGACGATGGAATTATTATTATAAATTTGGCGCAGATACTTTTTAGGGTAACTTCCGTAATTTTCAATATATTTGCAGGCCTTTACACATTCCAGACACTGACAATTCAAACATCTGGAAGCCTCTGCTACAGCCTCTTCAACGGTGTAACCTGCTTGTTTATTACTCATGGATACTGCCGGCAATGATTCAATTCCTTGAGTATTAACGAACAGTTTAGTCTCATTAGAGCCTTCGCCTTCACGGGAAGCCGTTAAGGAAACACCTTGCAAAAAACGGTCTATAGAAATTGCTGCTTTACGGCCGTCAGCGACAGACCTTATCGGTGAGTTATTACCTGCCAGGGTTCCCCCAAAAATGCCCTTAATTGCTGTTTCACCGGTAACTGGGTTAAGCTCATAATTTTTTCCCAGGAGTTCAACTGTGTCAGCTGATTGCTGGGCCAGGCCAAGATACAAGGCAGCAAAGTTCTCCAGAAGATTAGCTAAATCCAAGCGGGTTATTTCCTTATTTAGTTCGATCTGAACCTTAAGTCGGGATAAGACGGAAAGTTCCTCGACTATAACTTCCGGGGACAATTGGTCTTCTGGAAAATTCCAAAGGTTGCCGCCAATTCGATCTGCCTTTTCGAACAACGACACTTTATAGCCTTTTTTAGCTAAATCGTAAGCCGCTGTCAGGCCTCTCAGTCCCGAACCAACGACCGCAACAGTTTGACTTTTTTCCGGGATCATCCCCGCTTTCGGCGGATTTCCGGATTGATTTTGTACACAAAACTTTTCTAAGGCCGCTATTGAAATAGGCGATCCAACATCTCTGCGTTTACAAACGTCCTCACAGGGGTGATCACAAATCCGACCTATAATTCCGGGAAAGGGCTGTTTTTTTTGTAATGTTGCCAGAGCGCTTTTTAAATCCCTTTTTTGTATGTCGGACATTAGCTTGCGGGCATCGACATGGATTGGACAACCCGCTGTACAAGCCGGAGGATTTTCTTGGGTACACTTATCTTCCAGCTGTTTTAATTCATCTTGTTCCATAAGCAACACCCGATTTCCTAAGTTATGGCTGCAAAACATTAAAAACGGGTATACCGTGGCTATTTAGCCCGGATAAAGCCGGGAACCTGCCATTACTGATCATGTTCAGGTTCCCGGCACTGGATTTTATCCTAAATCTTTAATCCTTAACCCTTAGCCTGAAGACCGGCAAGTACTTTTTCCGGACGGGCAGGTAAATGAGTTACCCGTACACCACAGGCATTATAGATAGCATTAATAATGGAAGCATGTGGTGAGGTCAAAGGCAGTTCTCCTGAACCTGCGGCGCCAAAGGGGCCGTTGGGACGATAAGTTTCAACATAGAGAAGTTCAATATCATCCGGTACATCTTTGATGAAGGGCAGTCCAGCGCCGACGAGATCTGAGTGTTTCTTCAAGTCCTCAAAATCTTCGCTTAGAGCCAGGCCAAGGCCTTGAACTAACCCACCGTAAAGCTGCCCATCCACAACCAGCTTATTGGCAATCTTACCGACATCGGCAACCATTGTCATCTTGACAACGTTTGTTTTACCAGTTGTAATATCGACTTCAACTTGGGATAAGAACGCTCCGTACATATAAACGGCGAAGGGATTGCCTTGTCCTGTCTCCACATTGCACTCCGAGGCAGGAGCAGTCCATGCACCTTGGAAATAAACCGGCAGATTCTCAGCGATCATTTCATCGTAGGTGCGGAAGGTTCCATCCTCTTTCTTAAGACCTTGCAGCAGCGTTTCACAAGCAACCCGAGTAGCATTTCCGACTAGGACTTGTGAACGGCTTCCTCCTGCAGGCCCGCTATTGGGGGTTTTCTCCATATCATTCATCACAAGCTTAATGTTTTCCGGTTTAATTCCCAAGGGACGGAGAGCTTCATGGGCTGTGGCCAGTGATCCCATATCAGCTCCCTGACCGTGATCCTCCCAGGACGTGTAAACCGTCACACCGGTGGCCGTTAGTTCCACATTAACTGCAGCACTGTCTGCCCCGTCTAAGCCTGACCCGTAGATCCCAATCGAGATACCAATTCCGCGCTTTTTATTGGGAGATGATGATGGCTGTTTAGCCCATTCTTTTGCTTGATCGTATTTAGGTTTAAGTTTATCCATAATCTCAACTAAACAATACACATCAGGTTCACAGCCGGTAGGTGTTGTATCACCGGGGCGGTAGACATTTTTATAGCGCAGGTCAAAAGGATCCATCCCCAGCTTTTCGGCAAGTTCATCCATCAAAACCTCAGACGAGAAAAGACTTTGCGGTGAGCCATACCCTCTGAAGGCCGAGCCCCAGGCATGGTTGGTACAAACCGTTCGGCCAAAGCCGCGGATGTTGGGAATATTGTAACCACTGCCAATAAATTGGGAGCCCCTTATGGTAAGCAGATCGCCAAATTCGGAATATGGACCGTGATCTACGGACCAATCAGATTCCATGGCCATTAATTTGCCCTCTTTAGTTGCTCCGAATTTAAGATTAATAAAGAATGGTGAACGTTTTCCGGTGTAGGTCATTTGCTGATAATAATCAAACTCCAGGTAAACGGGCTTACCTGTAGCAACTGCCGCGACTCCTAATAAAGCTTCGATGGTCGGACTGAATTTATAGCCGAAGGTTCCGCCAGCGTTGTTTTGAACTAATATCAGTTTTTCGGACTCGATTCCAATACCTGCACAAATCATGGCCTGATGGAGATGGATTCCGATACTTTTGGAATGGATGATTAGTTTACCTTCCTCATCGAAAAAGGCGTAGCCGACATCAGGCTCAATGGGCATGTGGGGTTGACGGCCAACATAAAAATCGTCTTCCACAACGACCTCTGCCTTTTCCAACAGAGGTGTAGTATCTTCACCCTTAACAACCTTTGTTTCAAAATAAACATTTGGGGTTCCGGGATGAATCTCGATGGCATCATCGGCCATGGCCGCTGGAGCACTCATATATTCCGGCAGCAATTCAAGGTCCACTTTAACCTTGTCCACTGCGGCTTGAGCATGTTCCGCAGTATCTGCTGCAACGATAGCTATTGCATCACCAAATTGGAACACTTTTTTATCGCAGAGGATCGGACGATCCCAGCCGTCACCTTTATTCGTTGGGAAAGTAATTAAACCTGTAATTTTGTTTTTGCCCACAACATCTTTGGCTGTAATAACCTTGTAGACACCGGGCATTTTTTCTGCTTCTGATGTATCAATAGAAAGAATATTGGCATGAGAAACTTTGGCCTGAACCAGTTTCAGCTGCAAGGTTCCGCACGGCAATTTATGTCCGGAGTCTGCGCCGAAATCCCAAGTCCCGGTAACCTTGGCCAAAGCGGAGGGACGAATATAGTTAGTGCCCCAAATACGACCGTCTTCAGGTAATTTGCACCATAATTCTTCGGTGGTAACTTCTCCCCGCATTAAACGTGCAGCATCCATCACTGCGTCCACTAAAGGCTTATAACCTGTGCAGCGGCAGGCATTGCGATGCTTTTGAAACCAATCCCGAACTTCCTCTCTGGTAGGGTTAATATTTTCTTCCAAGAGCTGTTTAGCCGATACAATAAATCCGGGGCTGCAGAAGCCGCATTGAGCGGCGCCATGAATCATCCAGGACAGTTGTAAAGGATGCAAATGTTCTTTAGTTCCCACTCCTTCAATGGTTGTAATCTCAGCATGATCGGCAATTCGTTTCATTTTTGTTACACAGGAGCGGATAACCTTACCATCCACGATCACGGAACAGGCACCACATTGGGCTTTACCGCAGCCGACTTTTGTTCCCGTCATGTGCATTTGTCCACGCAGTACATTTGCCAGGGTAGCTTCACCATCGACAATTACAATTTGAGGTCTTCCGTTAATAATTAAGTTCTTTTTAAGCAATTTTTTTCTCTCCTTTGCGGTTAATTAATCCTAAAAGGATGATCCATACTTCTCCAGTTTGTTTTAAACACCACTTTAATTTGAAATAAACGCCAATATTCATCCGTATTTTACCAGAAAGTTTTTCCTCCCAAACAGCGCTAAGTCAACTGAAAATTTCCTCCCACCCCTTTTTTCTTAAAATGATAACTTTTAATAACGTTTGTATAACTTTAGTGTTTTTGATCCTTTACGGTAGTTTTAACTGCAAGATTTATGCCAATAATTTTATGAATTTTTAACTACTTTATTTTAATGAAAATTCCGGCTTGATCTAAACTATAGAATACGATACCATTAAAGACAGCCAGTATTCCTTCCCTCAGCCGCCTTGAAACTTCTGAAAGTTTTAAGTTTAACTCCATGCTGCATAGCTTTAAACCCTCCTTTCCCTTACACAAATTGGAGGTTGTCACAATGGAAAAAATCAAGGTTCAAGATTCTGTTGGCGCTGTCTTAATCCATGACATGACTCAAATTATTCCTGGTGTTACAAAAGGTCCTCGCTTTCGCAAGGGACATGTCGTCCGTGAAGAAGATATTCCTATTCTGCTAAGCATGGGAAAGGAACACATTTATGTTTGGGATCAAACCCCCGGCCTGATGCACGAAAATGAAGCGGCAGAGCGCCTTGCCAAAGCAGCTTGCGGACCGGGGCTTACCCTTGACGAACCCAAAGAAGGAAAAATTACATTCACCGCCGCCCACGACGGACTTCTTTATGTCTCTGAGGACGGCGTTTTAGACTTAAACTCCTTGGAGTACATTATTCTCTCTACGCTTCACAATCATCGTCCTGTCAAAAAAGGCACTAAGGTTGCGGGAACTCGTGTTGTTCCGCTGATGATTGATGAAAAGGTGATCCTTGAAGCTGAGCGAATTGCCAAAACGTTTTCAACCCCGCTCCTTGAAGTTCGTCCTTTGAAATCATTCAAAGTCGGTATTGTCACTACTGGCAATGAAGTCTTTCACGGAAGAATTCAAGATAAGTTTGGCCCTGTCCTGCGGGCTAAGATTGAGGCCTGGGGTTCTGTGGTACTGAAGCAAACATTTGCCAGCGATGATATCTCTCTGATTCAACGCTCTATCCAAGATCATTTAGACCAGGGTGCGGACATGATCCTTGTCAGTGGCGGTATGTCGGTAGACCCGGATGATGTAACACCCACAGCCATTAAAGAAATGGGCGCGGAGCTTATCACCTATGGTGCTCCTGTTTTACCCGGCGCTATGTTTTTATTGGCCTATATCAATGATGTTCCAATCCTTGGATTACCCGGATGCGTTATGTATTCTAAAACAACTGCGTTTGACCTATTTGCTCCGAGGCTGCTGACTGGAGAGCGACTGTCACGCCGTGATATCGTCAAAACTGGGCATGGCGGACTTTGTCTGGACTGTCCAGTCTGTTCTTACCCTCATTGTTCCTTCGGCAAATAAGTTGTTCACTTAAACTGCCAAGAACTTCAGAGCCCAACCTTCAGAGAATCTAAGTTGGGCTTTTGATGTTTCATAAAGGCTATGTGATATAGTTTTCGCATATTATTATTACAATATAACTTAATTTTATTTAAAAACTTTAATAAACCTAAAGATATAAGTTCAAAATGTAATAGTTTGAAAAATAAAAATGTTCCATTTCTGATCTTTGTGTTCATTTTAGTGTTCCAAAATGGAGCATTTAACTTAGCGATCTGCAGTTGTTCGTCGAGAATATTTATGTTATTCTGAAAACATGCTAGTCAACTTTAATGCTAGAGAAAGGGGAAAGAGTATGAGCAACCGTTGGAATCGTTTCATCAATGGAGAGAGCGTCGAATCGGAAGTAACTCCTTCCATCTATCGTTCCTGGCAGAGAAGTATTGAATTTCAAGTTGATCATAGACTAATTACAAATCAGGACATTCTCTCAAAGCCCCGTCTCAATGAGCGTCGTGAAGCCCAAGAATCATTAATCCGGGCCGGTGGAACAGTTTTGCCTTATATATTCAGTTTGTTAGGAAGCAATAAGTATACGGTATTGCTTTGCGATAACGAGGGATATATTATCGAAGCAACCGGCGATGATTCTTTCATGAGTAAAGCCCAAAAAGTTTATCTAAGTCCCGGTGCCAGTTGGCGGGAAGAAATAAGAGGAACCAACGCCATCGGAACTGCTCTCCGAGATAATGCCCCCATCTCTGTCTTCGGTTGGGAACATTTTGTTCGTGAGAATCATTTTTTAGCATGCTGGGCCGCTCCTATTCAAAACACAGCAGGAGCACCTCTCGGCGTTATTGATATCAGTGGAGACGCCGCTGAAGATCGTGAAAAAATCCTTAGAATTGCTCGGATGGGGGCAAGCATGATAGAAAAGAATTTGCAGCTTCTTGAGTTACAAGATCAGCTGGAATTTTATCAAGAAGGTGCAAAGTTAGCTTCATCCCTTTTAAATCAAGGATTTCTGGCTATTGATCGAAACGGGATCATTACGAACATCAACTCTTTAGGGGCTGCACTTCTCGGGCGCAAAGAGGAGGAGATTATCGGGCAGCTTGCCGCCGATATTTTCAGTTCACCGAAAGGTTGGATGTTAAGTGGACGTTCCCTAAATCTGAAAATAAAGAATAGCTACGGAAATGAGATATCTTCTCACTTAAAACAGGTTATTAATGATAAGGGTTATTCATTAGGTGCTGTAGGGACTCTTCAAGTTACAACAGAACCCTCTGCTGTGTCCAATAACACATTATGGGTTGGACATGGTCAGCATACTCAGCAAACTTTGGCAAGGGCTTCCAAAGTTGCTGCCACTCACTCTTCTGTACTAATTCACGGAGAAAGTGGAACTGGAAAGGAAATTATCGCCCAGACAATCCATCAACTTAGCCCACGACGAGACGGGCCCTTTATTGCTCTGAATTGTGCTTCGCTGTCTTCTTCACTTGTTGAAAGCGAGTTATTTGGGTATGTAGAAGGAGCCTTCACAGGAGCACGTCGTGGTGGAAAGCCAGGAAAATTTGAATTAGCGGACAAGGGAACCATTTTCTTGGATGAAATAGGGGATATGCCCTTAAATGTTCAGGTTGCCCTACTTCGCGCCCTTCAGGAAAGAGAAGTCTGCCGCATTGGAGATACAAAAACGAAAAAAATTGACGTTCGAGTCATTGCGGCATCACACAAGGATCTCTCCGCTCTTGTCGCATCCGATCGCTTCCGACTAGATTTGTACTATCGCTTGAAAGTTGTGACTTTAGAATTGCCTCCGCTTCGCGAACGGTTGGAAGATATCAGAGATTTAGTCCCCCATTTCATTCACAAAGCCAGTACATCCTTTGGCATTCAAGTCATCGGAATCCAAGAAGAAGTATATCCTTACTTGTTGGCCCAAAAATGGCCTGGCAATGTCCGAGAACTCGAAAATTGTATTGAGAGTATGGTTGCTCTTGCCGAAGGTCCCATTTTAACTGTTGCAGACTTGCCCGAAGAATTTAAACAATCAGGCACAAAAACTGAGCCTGAACCTTTACTTGAGCAACAAACTAAACATGCAATCCTCTATGCACTTACTCAAACCAAAGGCAAAATAGCTCCGGCTGCCAAACTTCTCGGTATTGGAAGGAATACACTCTACCGAAGAATGAAAGAAATGGATATCCAGATATAAAAACTCCTTTTGTTGGAATAAGGAATAATAGTTGATAATAAAAACATCCTGGAGATAGCAGTTCTCCAGGATGTTTTTATAGAATTCGACTTATTTAATTAGTGAATATTATCTGTGCTTTTGCTGCTGAGACGAAACAACTTGTATCCAACACTTGGTACATTATAACTACGGACAAGATTCAATTGATTTGAACCCTTGTATTTTGTTGTGTTCGTATAACGGTTGTTCATAAAATGATAACCTCCCTATTGCGAATATTGTTAAAGTTATATAGCAAAATATAATTATATAGTTTCTCATTAACTTTAAGAATAGTATGGTAAGTTTTAAAATTTTCAACAATATAATCCAATATCTTTCCTGGCCAACAAAACTTACAAGTTCACCTAAGCCGCTGATTATTTTGAAAAAAATCTTGCCAAGGGTCATTGCCCTCGATCCTCCGGAGCGCCTCCGTCATATTAACACCATTAGGTGCTACCGTGTCTAGTTCATCCCAAGCGATAGGCATGGACACACCAGCTCCGGTCCTCGCTCTCAGCGAATAAGGGGCAATGCTGGTAGCTCCTCGGCCATTGCGAATCCAGTCGATAAAAATCTTATTAGCACGCTTGGCCTTTCTCACATTACTTGTATAGCGATCAGGCCATTTCTGCTCCATCACTTGAGCAACGCGTTTGGCAAAATCGTGAAACGTGTCCCAGGCAACGGAAGGTTTTAAAGGAACAACCACATGGTATCCTTTACCACCGCTGGTCTTCAAATAAGAATTCAGGGAGAGTTCGGCAAGAATGGTTTTCATATCCCGCACACCTTGGCGCACCCTGCTTAGATCCATCCCCTCATCCGGATCCAAATCAAAGACCATCACATCAGGCTTTTCTAAGTTGTCGACACTGCTTCCCCAGGTATGAAATTCCAGCGTACCCATTTGGGCTTCGGCAATCAGCCCTGATGTATCCTCTATATAGAAGTAATCTTCTGTTTCTCCGTCACTGGTGGTTACAGGGATTGTGACAATTCCTTTGCTGCCCGGACCAGGATGTTTCTTATAGAAGCAGGTCTGGGAGATGCCCTTCGGACAGCGTACAATGCTAAGAATCCTGCGGCTCACATAGGGCAGCATATGTTCAGCAACTTGAGAGTAATATCGGATTACGTCACCTTTGGTGATTTCCGAATCTGCAAAGATCACCTTGTCCGGGTTGCTAATCTTGATTCCTTCAATAATGATGCAGTCGGCGTTTGTTCCCATGGCTCTCTCCATTTTATTACCGGATGAGGGGGGGCATATTTCTTCATCCGCCTTTTCCTTATTAATATCCCTTGGATTCTTATCTGTCCGCAGACCTTTGAAACTGGCCTGTCTTAAGAGGTGCTCTGAGGTCCATTCGGCATATTTAACTTCCGCGACCAGCTCGGGTTCAAGCCAAGTGATTTTTTCTCGAGGTCTAGGCTTGGGCGCGGTCTGGAATGAAGGCTCCTTTCGCTTGAGGCCCGTAAATTTTTCTTCCAGATCTTTTCTGTCTGCTTCACTCAGGCCGGTTCCGGCACGTCCGGCATAGACTAATTCCCCATCGTCATAGATGCCCAGGAGCAAGGAACTAACCCCGCTTGTTTTTCTATCGGAAAGTGTATATCCACCAATCACAAATTCCTGCCTTTGCTCACATTTAAGTTTGATCCAGTCGCTGTTTCTTGCTCCACTATAGATAGAATCGGCTTTCTTGCCTACTATCCCCTCCATACCTGACTCACAGGCCGCGCGGAAACTTTCCTTGCCATTTTCCCTCACATGTCGGCTGTAGTAGAGGTTTTTAGGTGGATTCTTCAGCAATGCTTCCAGCCTTTCCTTTCTGTCAATCAGACGCTGCCCCCTCAGGTCCAAACCATCCAGCGCCAGAAGATCGAAGATGATATAGGTCAGGTTTTTGTCCTGAGGATTTTTTAGATAGTTCTGGAGAGCCTGGAAATCCGTCTTACCCGCCGCATTCGTAACGGCCATTTCGCCGTCCAGAATCATTGCCCTGCCGCCGGCCCATTCCACGAGGGAAGAGGTAACTTCCCTGAAACGTTCCGTAAAATCGTTGCCGTTCCTGGTGATAAGCCGAACGCTGTTCCCTTCAATATATGCCAGTATCCTGTAGCCGTCGTATTTCAATTCAAAAAGCCAATCTTCACCCATTGGGGCTGTGTTGACTAATTGAGCAAGCTGCACGCCGGTTTTGCTGAAGGGATTGCTCGTGCTCTTAGCGTCTTCTCCTTCTTCAATTTCCGTCATGGTGCGTCCTGATTTGATGCTGGAAGAATATTGGGATATTCCGTTGGAAGTTTTGGCATACTCATCTCTTTCTTTAAGTAACAGCCAGTTTTCCTGTTTTTCGCCTGTTTTCCCTTTTAAACGCACCAGAGCCCACTTTCCTTTAAGCCTGCAGCCTTGCAGAACAAACTTCAGCATCCCTGCACGAAGTCCGTCAGCAACATCCCCATAGGGCTCCCAGTGACCTTCATCCCAGATCATGACGACTCCCCCGCCATATTCCCCTTTGGGAATCGTCCCCTCAAAGTTTCTGTATTCCAATGGATGATCCTCCACCCGTATGGCGAGCCTCTTGTCACGGGTATCGAAGGAGGGACCCTTGGGCACTGCCCAGCTTAAGAGAGCTCCGTCCCATTCCAGGCGGAAATCATAGTGATCCCTGCGGGCTATATGGTGCTGAACAACAAACCTCAGGCCCTCTTGGGCCAATTCTGTTCTCCCTTCAGGTTCATGGGTTCTTGTAAAATTCCTTTTTTGGTTATACTTGTTGAGATTTGCGGTCATATAATTAAGCCAGTTCTTTCTGCTTTTCGTTATTGTTTCCAATTGAATTATAAGTATCCTGAAACTCATTTTGTTATTTCGCTTGATATGATAATAGTTCGTATTGTTTGTCTAGGGGTAACTGCTGGACTTTCCGTCCATCTTATGCCCTTATAACAGCATAATCTATTTAAATACTTTCTGCTGCCGGAATGTAGACAGCTCTGTCTGTTGGCTTAGCTAAATAAGGAGTGACGATCTCATTCCAGGCTTTGAAATGAGCAGTTTTAAGATGTTCATCCATAGCCTGCTGAGAATTATAAACTTCGTACAGCACAAATTTTGATGAATCATCCTTGCACTGGAAAAAATCAAAACTCTCTATGCCTTCTTCTTGAATGGAATTCTTTCGGTTTATCCTCGTTGCCTCAATAAATGCCTTGACGTCTGACTCTTTTACGTAAAAGGTTACAATTTTAATTAACATATACCATCTCTCCTTCAAATATTGTTTTCCCTTTACTGTTATAAATAATGAAGATTAATAAATCTTCTCTGGAGACTCCATAAACCATTGGATTAATCCGCAGCGAGTACAAATAAGAATAGTCGCTGACTTGTTGAGCCAATCAAGATTTAGAAACGTGGCACCAGCAGTATTTAATTGTGCTGAACCTTCCTCGAAAACGTCATTTTTGCAATGAGGACATATCACTTTTATAGTTGCAACTTCATACCGACTTGGTCCGAACGATTCTTTTATGGCTTTAGCACCTCTTTTTAATCCTTCAATGAAATCCGGCATTATTTCACCATCCTCTTAAATCAAAACTGGTTTGTACCAGAAATGTTTTACATTATAATTCCATTAATATTCTCTTTTTCCTTCCCCATCATTCTCGGCAAGTGATTCTTAAGGTTTCATTTTTGAAACTTCCAGGCAAAAAAAATCCCCTCACAATGAGGGGAAGATAGAGGAGGAAAAGAGTGAATAACTCTATGTTAACCGCCAATTGGCGGATAATAAGTTAGCTTCCATTTATAGTTATAATTTGTACTAAACACTTGAACGATGCTTTGTTTTCTGACCTTTTCTGATCTTAGTATACCCTCTTTGGGTATATCGCTCAACTCATAAATTTGACCATTATTGACCTTTGGTTCTGGTTTAAACTGATTTTGACGTGCTACCTTCTTAAGGATTAATAATTCGTTAATATTTGATAAAAAAATAACCGATCACCAATCTATGGGAATCGGTTATAACTTAGTAATCAGCAAAGTCCTCTGAGAGGTGGATGAATGATGTTGCAATTTATGATGCTGTGATATCGTTTTTTACTTGCTGTTCTTTAACAACTTGAGAAATACTTCAACAATAGCTGGATCAAATTGTTTTCCCGCGCATGCTTTTAATTCTTCGATTGCCTCTTCTACACTAATGGCAGCTTTGTATGGTCTCGTATTCGTCATAACATCAAAAGAATCAACTATGCTTAATATTCTTGCCATCTTCGGTATCCCTTCGCCTTTTAAGCCATTAGGATATCCCTTCCCATCATATCGCTCATGATGCGAAAGAATATTTTTTGCAATATGCGATAGTTCCGGCGTTGACTCGGCAATACGAAAGCCTATTTCTGAATGTTTTTTCATGATACCCCATTCTTCTTCAGATAGCTTGTCCGGTTTCATTAATATATGATCAGGAATCGCAATTTTGCCAATATCATGGAGCATTGCAAACAATGCTAATTCATCAAGTTCGTATTGCGAAAATTTCATCGCCTCACCAATTTTTACGCACATAGTTCTCAGTCTAGCTGCGTGTTCTTCTGTTTCTTGATCTTTTTCAAAAAGGGTTCTTTCGAGAGACAAGAGTGTTGAACTTCTAAGGCTTGTACTTTCTAAAAGCTTATTTTGGTACATTCTTTCCTCAGCTATTTTTATAATATCTTTACTTTTGTAATTACCTGTCTTTTCAGCGCTTCCGATTGCAATGCTTAATTTTATAGGAAGATTCGGTGAAATATTTTTACATTCGCTTTTAATTTTTTTAATAACTTCTTGACAATATAGTTGATCCTTATCTTTAATGAGAATAATAAATTCATCTCCACCCCAACGAGCGATGATATCGCTCACCGAGCAGCTTTTCTTGAAAATCTCAGAGATTTGGCATAATAACTTATCACCCTGATTATGCCCATAGGTATCATTGGTATATTTCAATCCATTTAAATCACCCATCAAAATTTGATAGTTTGATTCAGCGGATTGATCTAGACTTTCCAGTACTTTTTCCATATACGCTCTATTTTTCAGACCAGTTAACTTATCGGTATAACTCAAACTATATAATTCTTGCTCAATCCGTTTTTGCGTTGTAATATCTGAAAAAGTCCCCACCACACGTTTAGGTTGTCCTGAAGAATCATAATCAACGACTTTACCACGATTTAAGATCCAAATCTGTTCCCCAGTTATTTTGTATACACTGTATTCTTCATGTAAATACTCCTTGTCTCCACGAATACAATCGTCCAAGGCATTATTTATAGTTGATCCATCCTCTTGGGCTGGACGGAAGTATTTTTTGTAAAGGTCTTCCTTATTAAGCGTCTCATCGCCAACTAACCTTAACCACTCAGAGTTAATATATAGATTCATATCTTCAATTCTCAGGTCCCAGAACCCATCATTGGTTGCTTCCATTGTTAACCTGAATCGTTCTTCGCCTTCTTGGATATCTTTGTATGCTGTTTTAATTTCTTCAAGCATCTGATTGATAGCCGTCGCTAACCTCGAAATTTCATCCTTTCCACTAAGCTCAATTCTTGACCAGACGTCTTTTCGTATACTTACCTCATGGACAAAACGATAAAGCTTGCGTAAACGTTTCAGTATTGTTCGATCGATTGCGAGGATACAGATTACGATTATCGTAAACAATCCCGCTAAAAACACCCACCTAAATAGATGCAGAGTTTTGATTCCCTGATCATAAATATTCCTTTGCCTCTTCATAGTTATTGCAATATCGGGATTTCCGTTAAGATCTTTGACAAAGGCTGTAGCCATTGCCAGGGTTTTACTTTTTTCAATAACTAAGTCATCATCAAGAGGTCCTGCTTGGATTTGATTAACGCTTCCAATTTCTATGGTTTCATGAGTAACTTCGTCCAGATAATTCAAATAACTTTTATCCAGATATTGCCCCATAACAAGATAACCGTCGGCAGGAGGTTTCTCATCGGATTGAGTAATCGAGGTAATAAGAATAATCATAGGTCTGTTTGAGACCATAAGCATTCCGGCAAGTATATCATTTCCTCGAATATTCGATAATTGTTTTTGATGTTTATTGATGTAACTAATTACACCAGTATCAATTGGAGTTTTAACACCATTCTCCAGATCATAACCTTTAGCGAAAATGATCTTTCCCTTATTATTTAAAAATAGCATCATGTTAAGGGACAAGTCAGTAAATGTTGAATTCTGTAAATTGTCCTTAATATATGCTTGATTACTATCCTTGACAAAATTAAACGTGTCATCCCATTTTGCCCAATCCAGGAGAGTGCTTCTTAATGAATCTTTTCTTGAGTTTAACATAATAGATATACTTTTATAATTTTGTTTTAGGATTTGATCTTCTTGATTTAATAAGTTATCAATTAAAAATATTCGAATTGCACCTAGCATAACTAGAGCAACAGCTAGTGCACCTGCAGAAATTACAATAAACGTTTTAAGTCTGATCCCCATAACCCTAACCTCTTCTCAATAACCTATGAACCAAATTTAGAAATGTCCGTTTTTTCTTGATATACAATATTCGACGTAATTCGATTATTCTCCTTTAATTATTTGCTGAGAATTTTTCCCCTTTTAAAAATAATATAGCTTTCTAAACGTTTCACTGAAAAATCTTTTTTAAAGTTCATCACATCTACGAAAAAAGTTTCGTTTCGCATAGCAAACCGCTGAACCTGTCAGGTTCAGCGGTCTTAAGAGATGCTCTATGGATTTTGGGTTATCTTTTAGTCATTCAGAATTGCAGTGCAATGTGGACATCTTGTAGCCTTGAGGTTGATTTCGGTAATACAATAAGGACAAGTTTTAGTTTTTGATGGTTCATCTTCAACCTCTTTCTTCTTAGTAAAGCGATTAACTTGCTTAATAACTATGAAAATGGAAAAGGCGATAATTAAGAAATTAATAACATTATTAATAAACGTACCGTAATTTATGGTTGCCACTCCAGCATTCTTGGCCTCAACGAGTGTCTTATAATGTCCGCTTCCGAGTACAATAAACAAATTAGAAAAGTCAACTTTACCCAGAAGAATACCTAGAAGAGGCATGATGATATCACTGACCAGAGAAGTAACGATCTTACCGAATGCGCCCCCGATAATGACACCAATAGCCAAATCAATGACATTCCCTTTAAGCGAAAACTCTTTAAATTCCTTCCACATTTTCCGTATATCCTCCCTATCGTCCAATCTTACTCAACGTATAATTACAGCTTCCTTAGATCCTCTAAAACCTGCTCGACATGACCCTTAACTTTAACTTTAGGATAGATTTTACGGATGACTCCTTTTTGATCAATAAGGAACGTCGTACGTTCGATTCCCATACTCTTTTTACCATACATAGTCTTTTCTTTCCAAACATCATAAGCCTGAATGATCTCTAAATTCGGATCACTTATCAAGATAAAAGGAAGCTGATATTTTTCGATAAATTTGTGATGGCTTCCCATGGGGTCTTTACTCACTCCAATTACCACAGAGTCATTATTGCTTAAATCTGTGAAATGGTCACGAAAATCACAGGCCTCGGAAGTACAACCGGAAGTCATATCTTTGGGATAAAAATAAAGAACTATCTTTTTACCGCGAAGTTCTGATAGTTTTACCAGCTGGCCGTGACTTCCTTCAGCAAGAAAATCAGGCGCAATATCTCCTATTTTGAGCATCTTCATCAATCCTTTCTGAATCAAGAAGTAATCCCTTATATAGAATGTAAAACATTTAATGATAAAACTCAAATAACCAACCAGTTCCTGAATATGTGTATACCCAAAATTCTCCAATAATTATGTAATTCCTGCGAATCTTAGGATTAAAAATCGTAATAGCCATAAATTATATAAAAAATGAGCCCTGTCCTCTGACAGAGCTTCAAAATCAAATTGCTAACATTGGGTATTTCGTAGATTTCCATTCACATAACACTCAACTTCAATATCTGCACTTTTTTGCAAAATATTAAATACTGTGCAGTAACTCTTCCCAAGTTTTATGGCTTTAATTACCTTATTTTCTTGTTCCTCATCAACTTCTAGCTGGTAAATTATTTTAATTTTGGCGAAGAGCTTTGGCGGTTCAACGTCTCGCTCTGCCTCTGTAACAACTTTTAACGTCTTGAGTGATACCCTCATTTTAGCTAAAATCTCCAATAAAACTCCGATACTGCAGCTTACTAACCCTGCTAAAACAAGATCTGTCGCTTTCGGGCCGTTTCCATCCACTACAAGCTCAATATCCGGATTAAGAGATAGAACAACACTCTTTCCGTTTTGCCAAGTCCCTGCTACCTGCTGCTTCATTAGAATTCCTCTTTTATTTATTCTTTTTCATACAATCAAATACAACACACAATCCTTTTGCATGATATACAACCATCATTAAGACCACGTAATCAATTAGCTTAATTGCCTCTTCAAACTTTCTTTATCCATTACACAAACAACTCGTTTGATTTCCCGTCCTTTATCAAGCACCACAACCGAAGGAACGATTTCAATACTAAATTTCTGCGCGAGAGTCTTCTTAGTGGCTATATCGATTTTCATAACGTTATAGGATTCTGCTAGTTCTTTGTTTACTTCTTCTAATAAAGTGCCGTATTCTAAGCTTGTATTGTTTAACGCATTGAAGAAAAGTAAGAGAACTTTTTTATCACTTTGGAGAACATTCGACTTAAAGGCATTCAATTCTTCAATATACCGCTCAGCTGCCACGGCCGCCGTAGCCCCATCACCGGCTGCCGAGACGACTTGCCTTAAATATTTAACCCTATTATCTCCTACTGCATAAACTCCTTCAAGATTCGTTTCCATCAAGTCATTGACAGGTATATATCCCCGTTGATTCATCTCTACGCCACTGTCTTTAAGAAATTGCGTAGAAGGTATCATACCGACGAAGAAAAATACTCCCTGACAGGTCAATTCAGTGGACTCTCCTGTTTTGAGGTTCTTAATTTTTACACCCTCAACATTTTCTTCCCCCAAAACTTCTTCGACAGTGGCGTTCCAAATGAACTCCATCTTTTTATTTTGGAAGGCGCGCTCTGCACTAAGTTTATTGCAATCTAAAACACCCTGATCATGAAGCACAATCACTGTGACTTTTTGGGCGAACTTAGTAATATACATCCCTTCCTCGATGGCTTGGTCGCCGCTGCCGATGACAACAACATCCTCACCTTCAAAGAATTCAGCATCGCAGGTGGCACAATAAGCTACTCCATTGCCTTGAAGTCGTTTTTCACCCGGAATGTTCAGGAGTCTTGGCTCACTGCCGCAAGCTAAGATCACAGCCTTAGCTGTAAATTCCTTTCCCTTTTTGGTTTTAATTACTTTATCTTCTTGGGAAAAATCAATGCTTAGAACCTGATCCCTTAAAAATTCTACGCCAAAGCTCTCTGCATGTTTTTTAAAGTCCAGCATAAGATCAGAGCCGCTGATCTGTCCGTAGCCAGGATAATTGACAATTTCCCGGGTTGTATTCACTAATCCCCCAACAGTTCCCTTATTAATAATCAGGGTTTTAAGCTTAGCTCTTCCGCCATAGATACCGGCAGATAATCCGGCAGGCCCTCCGCCGATAATTACTAAATCATACGCATTGGTCATTTGTTCATTCCACCTTATGATTCTGAATTTAACACATCTGTAATTCTTTCCTCAACGTCCTCTTCCTCAACCTTCCCGGTTAATTTACCTTGATATTCTCCATCTTTAAAGAAAAGGATTTGCGGAACGCCTTTGAGGGAAAATTTTTGATATAAGCTCTTATCTTCCTCAACATCAACATAATAAAAACCATACTTGCCATCAAATTGCGGCTGCAAATCTTCCAAGACAGGCACGACGCTTTGACAGACATGACAGCTTTTTCGGGAGAAAATAACCAAACAAGGTTCTCCGTCATTGTAAATCACTTCTTCGAAACGACTCGAATTTAATTGTACTAATGACATATTTTGTACACTCCTTTATAGTGAAAAACTACAATTGAAATGCTCCCTTGCGAGTACAGATCAAGGATTATTGATTATCTGTCATCTGCTTCGAAGGGAGCATAGTGCGATGTTGGATTATCTTATAAGTTTGCCGAGAAATGAGTATCATAGCGTTTATTATCAATATCTAAAAAGATGTGATAATCACCGGATAATCCTTCTCTGCTAACATAGAACTGAAAATCATTATCGTTTTGCTCCTCAAACGAAACACAGGCTGCGGTAACATCATGAACCACGGTCGGAACTGAGTAGAACCTGGATTCGTTCTCACCCTGTAATTCAATAAAGACTTCCGATCCTTCCTTGAATGTTGCGCGCAGGGCCAAGCGATCTTCTTCGAGGATTAAGGATAGATTGTGTTTAGCCGGTAGTTCTACTCCTGCATCTTTAAATTTAACTTTAAATCCAAATTCGGGAGTTACGCCAAAGCCACCCAGGAACTCGCCTTTACCAAGGGTTAACTTCGTCGTTTCATCATATAAGGAGAGTCTTCTGGCTCGATAATAATTACCGCCTAAAACTTTCAATTCATATTTAACCTCATCATTTTGAACTTCAACGGTAATGGACTCCAAGGTTAAATGAATATGCTCGTCTTTATATTTATTTAATAACATTGCGCCCAAGCCGTCTGTATGTTTTCCACGATAAGTGGCAATACCTCCGGAGTGAATCATATAGTGTCCTTCACTATAGTAATCGACGTTGCAAATATAAGGGGAGTAGAATTCTGCTCCTCGTTCTTTACCATACTGCCAAATTTGTTCAATTTCCATTTTGTCCGTATTAATTCGATAAATTACTCCACGTGAGAAGTTGTCTTCAGGTGCAATTCTTGTAGCTTCGTTCTTTGAACGATAGGTTCCATTATCAAAGACGAAGACATCCCCATTAGGTAGAATTCTGGCGGCATGTTGCTCATATTGCCAATCGAAATCACCTTTAGTCACGTTCTTGAAGAAATACTTTTGCCATTCCTCTCCCCAACCTTCGGGATTACCAAGTATCCAGTTCAATTTTGACGTATCATAATCAAAGTTTATAATCGCATCCTTATGTCTGCCCGACATTGTAATGGAATTCGTCGCTTTGTCATACCATACTGCGTTATTATGGAACCAATCATGGTGGTTCCAATCTCCCGCATTCCCTTTTTCTCTGGGCAATATCTTAAGAAGATCCCAAGATTTAACGACTTCCCCAGTTTTTCTATCGACTTCAACAACAAAATCTTCAACAGATTCTTCAAATTCATTATCAGAAGCCGCCAAAAGGTTCCCGTTTTCTAACTCGATCGCATCATGATGGAACCCGCCCGGCAAGCGATATTCTTTGTAGATTTTGCCGCAAAAATCCATTTCCATAAGGCCAACTGTATAATAAGGTTTTTGCATCGTCCGATAAGAAGTATAGAGAAGTCTCCCATTAGCAAGTTTTTTAATATCCCAGCTTTGCTTGTTTGTTATAACCCATCTTAAATCACCGGCATAATCAAAACCGACCGTTTTGGCTGAATTAATTAACGGGGTCGTTGTTGAGATGATCATGAGATCTTTCCCGAAATACTCAGATGTAGTATGACAATACAAAGCTCTATTAACGTCGAGCTCTTTAATTTTAATTTTAACTTCTGACGTTTTCCCATTGCCCATGACGATACTCACCGTGTTTTCATAGTTGTCGTATAGTCCATAAATCGGTAATACATGCTCCTTGGCAGTTGCAAAGGTATGTGTAAGATCACCTTCTGCTGCTTTGCCTTTTACGGTGATTTGGGCAGTCGTTTCTTCATCAGTATTAAAGCAAATCACAGCAGCAAGCGGATTAATTAGATAGGGATTTTCGACAATAAGTGGGTTTTCCAGTGTATAAGTTCCAGATTTAAACTCAGCTAAATACTTTTCTTCTGACTCAGCTTGTAGGGTAATCAAATGCTTTTCGGTATTTAAGTAATTGCTCAAGATGTTCACTCCTTATCAGATGTCTAAGGCAACTGTCCTTGTTCTATTAATCACATTATACATTTCATAAAAAATTACATAAAACACAACTTCATTGTTTAAAATCACAACGCCTAGTTGTGGACGTATCATCGAAGAGGTTCGTATTAAATATCTTGATACTTGGTACAATTACTAAAAAACAAGTTAAAATAAAAGTAAATTAAAAGTCTATAGTTAACAGGAAGTGGATTGGGATGCGCATAAGTGATTTAAGACTTCTGATAGAATTGTCTTACTCAAATTCAATTACTCTAACTGCAGAGAAAATGCATATTTCTCAACAAGGATTAAGCCAAATGATTACTCGTTTGGAACAAGAACTTAACGTTAAGCTTTTTCAAAGGAGTCGACAAGGAACCACCTTAACTGAAGCTGGTCAAAAAGCCATGATGACCGCGAAAGAGATCGTGGAAAAATATGATGATTTAAAGGCAGAATTAGAGTTAATCACATTGCGGCAAACATCCCCTGTTGAAGGGGAACTTACCCTTCTTCATTCCCATAATTCAGGTACGACAGTTTTGCCAAAGGCATTAAAACTTTATAAATCCAGATATCCAAACATAAACTTAACACTTAAAGAAAGCTCACCGACCGAAACTATTGCTCGGATTAACGATGATCCTTCGGTCGTAGGGCTTATAAACTTTCCGGAATCTTTTTATCAAGATCCTGGAAATTATGTTTTAGCTTCGACTGAGTTAATTTATCAAGAACTTTTACAAGATGATTTAATCGTTTGTATACCGAAATCCTGGTTATTGAGCAATGATCAAATTAATTCGGCAAGTGAATTAGTTAAACTGCCAATGGTCTATTACGATACAAAACAATACTCAGAAATCGTATCACTAATTTTCCGTGACGCTGATCAATCTCCAAAAGTATTTTTAAAAACCCTTAATAACGAATTATTTCGTCAAACAATCCTTGACGGGTTAGCTATGGGCCTTATTTCCACGTTAGAATTGAGTGATAATCGACTATTAAAAGAATGTACTGTCCAGTCGAATCTACGCTTAAAGCTGATCTTTACCTGGGTAAGTTCTGCAAAATACCCGATGTCAATTCCAGCCCAAAAGTTTTTGGAATGCCTGAAACAATCCCCCAATATGTCGGACAGCTGACTACTTTTTGTTGTGAGAAAAGACAATAAGGTTCTGTTATATGGTGCCATTAGGTTTATGTATAATACGATTGAGGGAAAAAGTACAAACTAAACAGAAAGGAGAATAACCTTCCCAGCATAACCTTAACGGCCGATGCGCAGAGAACCTTTGGTATACTTTCTTATGATAAATTTCACAATGTAGGGGGATTGGAAATGGCAGTCGGGACGCAAGACAAAGATTATCTTTCCGGAGAATCTCTTCCAGCTTATAGAAAGTTAAACAATAATTACTTTGATAACCTAGAAGTTACCTCAATCCATAAGTTATTATTCTTCATTATTATGTTAGCTTATTTCTTTGAACAAATGGACAATTGGAATTTCGGTTTTATTGCTCCTGCGTTAATGAAGAGCTGGCACATTAACATGGCCGCTGTGGGAAAAATAAATTTTGCCTATTTTGTAGCCATGACCCTCGGTGGATTAACAGGTGGTATTATTTCGGACTTTATTGGACGCCGAAAAACCTTTTTAGGAGCAATCCTTCTTTTCTCGATTGCTTCCATCGCCAATGGTTTTGCTCAAAATGTACAAGTTTTTACGATAACGAGAGCTCTAACTGGTTTCGGTGTTTTTTGTATGATGGTTACTTCTCAAGTGTATATTGCTGAGATGGCACCGGCGGCTACACGTGGAAAATGGCAAAGCTTAACGGCTTCCTTTGGTTTTATGGCAGCCCCTTTGGTGGGACTTTTATGCCGCGTAGTTATTCCTCTGAGTCCCGAATCATGGCGTTATATCTTCTTCTTGGGCGGAGTTGGTCTTATTGGTTTTGTAATGGGTCTCAAATATTTAAAGGAATCACCGCGTTGGTTAGTTACCAAAGGTAAGCAAGAATTAGCTGAAGAAGTTATTGAACAATTAACGAATGTTAAAGTTGACCTAACTGAAGCTGCTTCTAAAGTAGAACCTCGGGTTAAAACTTTAGATGTTTTAGCTGGAATATTATCACCAAAGTATCTTAAAAGGACATTAATCATCTTGTTCTTTGTTCTCCTTACAGTTCCTGCTGGGTTTGTCATCACGAACTGGACTCCGACACTATTAAACCAAAGAGGGTTAAGTGTTAATGATGCTTTGACAGCTTCTTCCCTCCTCATGTTTGGTGTTCCGGCAGGCTGTTACTTATCTTCCTTAATTGCTGACAAAGGCGGCCGAAAGGTTCCGATGGCAATCATGGCTTTGTCGGTTGCATTACTATCCGTGATCTTTGGACAAATAAGCGGGTTCGTCCCCATTGTTCTTTGCGGATTCTTGATGATTGCAGTCAATATGGCTATGAACTTTATAACCTTTAGTTACATTGCTGAAAATTATCCCACAAAAATGCGGAATACTTCCACTGGGATTCACAATGCAGCGGGGCGCTTAGCAACTTCAGTTCTTCAATTATATATTCCTGTAGTTTTTGCTCAGTATAAATTTACAGGGGTTTACAATATGGTTGCGATTTTAGTTTGTATTCCTGTAGCCTTCTTATTATTATGGGGATTAAGAACGGGTGGCAAGTCGCTTGAAGAGATTTCTTAAAAAGGTATGGGAACCACTCTCGCTTGAGTGGGAGTCTTACGATTGGGTAAAATAATCAGAGATAAGTTCATATTACAAATTAACAATAAAACACTGCCAAGAATTACTTTTGGCAGTGTTTTATTTATCCAGTTACTTTTGACCTCAGACACCGGGCATTCGCGGCTATAAATCAGCGAGCTGTTCCTTGGCGCAGGCAAGATAGTAGTGACGCCCGTTCGCGCTTTGTTCCTGGCGGGCAAGACTGATAAGTCCTTGAGCTTTATACTTTAGCGCCAGTTTATTGGTACTATCTGCGGCAATAATAATATCAGCAAGTTCAGTGGCCCATTGAGCCTCTTCGTTGTCCAAGGCTTGACTAATAGCAGATAAGACAGACTCTATGCCCCCCATGAGAGCTATGGTCTTTTCGGCACGAGTCCGAATTGGCAGAGGATTGAGCTTGGTTGGATTACCATCAAACCAACCTACATAACCGGCATATATTCCTCGCACAGACCAAGCAACAGTGCCATAAAATTCACCAAGGTAAGGAAGGTTTGCCCACTTTTCAGGCAGTTTAACGGCCTCCGCTACCTCATCCATAGTCATACCTTGATTCATTCCTTTAAGAGTTTCTGTAAGAACATAATCAATAGCATCACGAAAGTTAGTTAAAGTTTCTGTAACAGCGCTTGCGCCGATGATTGGGCGTGTGTGACCAGGCAAAAGATAATTAGCCTGATAAGCAATCAGCCTATCCAAAGTGTCTACCCAGGTACTGATATCTCGATACTGACTGCCTCGAATGGGATACAGATTGGGCCAGCAACCATAGTAATTGTCACCACAGCAAAGTATTTTTTGTGCCGGCAGCCAGATGAGTATCTGGTCATCAGATTCCCCTGGGGCTGCAGCAAGTTCAAGAGTGATTCCATCAATATCCCGTACGATCCTTTCCTCACTATAAACAGTAGTTGGTGGCAAGAAAGCCCTTCGGCCCTTACCTTGAACTATACCTTCACGAACGCCGATTCCTTCAGAAATGGCTTCTTCATCGCTGAGTTCATAGCCAAATTGTCTGATGCCGCGCTGATTGAGCACGTCCTGCAGGGCATCCATTCGCCCAAGAACCGGCTTAGAAGGTGCAAAGGCAATAATCTCCGGGTTGGAGTCTCTAAAAACATCGGCACCTCCAAGATGATCCGGATGGCCATGAGTATAGATGATCGTCTTAACCGGCTTTTCTGTATACTCGGCAATAATGGCTTTAAGGGCTTCAGCGCGATAGTCGCAGTCAAGAGTATCAATTAGAATGACTGTGTTTTTTCCTATAATAAAACTGGCATTGCTGATGCCATAACCCATAACATGATAGACAACGCCGGGTATTATTTCTGTGACTTGGCATGGATAGGAGGTTTCTGAAAATTCCCTTAATAATTGTTCACCGTCTGATCGTAACATTACTAGCACCTCTCATTTTAGTGATACAGGACTGATATAGTTTAACACGTGAATAGCTGTAATGCGACCTGAACTTTATTAATTGAGATGCCTTCCACTCTATCAAATCGCTCCGCACTTTCATTTGCTTCTCAGTTAATTTTCTTTGTGCTTATTGAAAAGTAGGCAATACAATAGCTCAATGTAATCCCAAACCAATAGAATAATTGAATACTGGAAAAGTCTATTAGATAAAAAAGATAAGAGCACATGGAGTCATGCTCTTACCTTTTGATAACGATTTAGATGCGTCCTTTATTAATTAGAAGCCGCATATAGTTCGGCAGCTATACAAAGGTAATAGGAAAGCCCAATTTGCTCATTTTCAAGCATATTTCTATGAAAATCATCTTCCACAAAGAACTTTGCTTGAGCCTCAAAGGACTTCGCATTGATATTATGGCCATGATTTTTCAAACATAGAATATGACTCTCCAACGTCTGTTGTATCCTCTTATCATCTGCTTTCCAGCCGTTCTTTAGTGCATTGGAAATATCGCAAATAAATTGTTTAGCTTCCGCTGCTTGTTCGTTTAAGTTATCCACTTGGCCTTCCTTTACTTTTGGCATTGTATACCCATATTTTTCTCTAAGGTATTTCCCTTGCTCCGAAAGCGCATTTTCCCATTCCTCTTTGTTAAGACCGTTAAACATTTCTGATTTATCCATGACTTCTCCTTTCTTGGCGTGGACGATCGAGTCTTTAATTGTCTTTACTAAACGTTCCAATCTCTGCTTTCGCACCATAAGCAGTTCGTGTTGGTAAGTCAAGCATTCTAAACGACTCGGCTCATCCTTAAGTGCTTTTTTGATATCTTCGAGTGAAAAATCAAGCTCACGGTAAAACAAGATTTGCTGTAATTGTTCAAGTTCTGTTGCCCCATAAAGACGGTAGCCGGCTTCAGTTATTTTACAGGGTTTTAATAAACCAATTTTATGATAGTGGTGGAGTGTTTTTATCGTTACTCCTGCAATTTCCGCTACTTCTTTAACCGTATACAGCAAAATTTTTCACCTCGCGAATAATCGTAAGCCCTCCTCCAAGGTAAGAGTCAAGGTTATCATAACTGGATCGTAACGGAGAGTTATTAAGGTTTCACTCTACAAAGCCAGATCATGTGATCGTAATTTGGTCCCCAATAATCTTTTACTACTTTATAGGGTTCTCCAAATTTCCTTAACCATCGTTTCTGAGCAATTTTATAGCCACTATCTAAACAAAACCAATCAATACCTTGTTCAGATAGATGTTTTAGCATAGTATTAATTAATTCTGAGCCTACGCCTTGACCTTGGTAAGGCGGCAAAATGAATAAACTTCCTAATTCACCGATATTGTTGAGTTGGTTTTCTGTACACTTTTTGATATCCTCACCACATGAACTAAAGGAAATCGTACCAATAACAGTTTCATTTAGTTTAGCGATCATGAAATATATCGATAAACTAGATTTATCTAGAGAAGATTCAAGCAATTGTTTCTTATAGGTAATTTCTCTGAGAATATCCTCTTTACGGTGCCCGAGTCCCTCATTGTTAAACGCATCCGGAATTGTTGTCTCAAATACAAGTGATGCCCCTCTTATCTCAGCTTGTGTAAGATTACTTATCACTAATCCTTTTATCATAAAAAAACATCCTTTTACAAGATAATCCAACTAATGGTTGTCTCCAAATTTAAGGCCTTCTATGAATCATGCCTCAACCTCACTATCAAACTATACAATAAAATATCAATACACTACAAGGCTAAAATGCCTAACCCTTTTAACTCAGCATCAAGTGTTAATTTTTTAATCAAAGGATCAATCAACCTTCTTTTCTTTAGTTATGCCTCTTTGTAATATTAATCCAGCTTAATACCTGAAACTAATACTATCATTTGGTCTGTACATAAAATAATAAGCAGAACATACCAGTGTACATCTTTTGTTCTTGGATATATTAACTTCCATACAAAAAAAATTTTATTTTTTTATCTTCCAGCAAATTTTTTGTGTGCTAATCTCAAAATGGGAGGAAAACAATTTGAAAATCACTGGCTCTCAAGTTTTTCAGGGTAAAAATATTTATTCTCATAAAAAATGTATCCGCTTAAACTTGGATTTGGAAGGATACAGTGAAATCCCTACGAAAGATATTAAAGATTTTAACGAGACATTAAAACATATGCTTCCGGAGCTTTCGAAACACCGATGTGGAATTGATGAAGATCAAGGTTTTTATAAGCGGCTTGAAGAAGGGACGTACTTAGCCCACGTTTCGGAACATATAATCATAGCCCTTCATAATATGCTTGGTTTAGATGTAAACTATGGAAAAGCTCGGGAACTATCGGGAGATTTATATTATGTTATTTATCAATATGAATACGCCCAAACAGGTTTAGAAGCTGGAAGATTGGCCATTGACCTTATAAATTCCTTAATTGCCAGAGAATCCTTTGACATCGATATAAGGTTTAATCAATTAAAACAACTCTTGAAAACGGAACAGTTAGGGGTAAGTACATTAGCCATTTGCGAGGAAGCAAAAAAGCGTGGTATTCCCACCTTAAGATTAAGCGAAGATCGTATTTTGCAATTAGGTTATGGAAAGTACGCAAAACAAATTCGAGAAACGTTAAATCCTGATATAAGGGAAATCTCCGCAACATATCGCGGAACCAAACGGAACGTGGCTGCACATATGGTCGACCAAGTATTTGATGACGGACCGACCTCTATTCCCTTAGTTGCCATAACTGGTACCAATGGTAAAACGACCACCACAAGACTTATCGCACATATACTCTCAATTGCTGGTTATACGGTCGGGATGACAACTACCGATGGAATATATATTAATAAAAGGTGCATATTTAAAGGTGATACAACTGGCCCCCAAAGTGCACTTGCGATTCTGAAGAATAAAGATATTGACGCAGCGGTTTTAGAAACGGCTCGCGGAGGAATTATTCGGGAGGGCTTGGCATATGACCTCGCTGACGTTGGAGTTATTACAAATATTACCGAGGATCATCTTGGGATTGATGAAGTTCACACGTTAGACGATTTGGCAAAGGTTAAAGCTTTGGTGGGTGAAGCCGTGAAGGAAGATGGCTTTACTGTGATTAATGGGGATGACAAGATGAGTTTGACTATTAAGACGAGATTCAAGAGTCAACTAATCATTTTTTCTCTTCATAAGGATAACAAAGCACTTCAGGCAAATTTGAAAAATGGTGGCTATGGTATATATAGAGATCAAGATAAACTTATAGTCCAAAAGGGATCTTCTTCCGAGGTTCTCATGGACATCAAAGATATTGGCATAAGTATGAAAGGTATTCTAATCTATAATGTTCAAAATGCCATGGCTTCCTGTGCAGCCGCAATAGGACTTGGCATTGATTTAACTACAATTAAACTGGGGCTATCCTCATTTAACCATGAGCAAAATCCTGGCCGATTTAATATGTATTATGTTAATAACACACGAGTAATCTTAGATTATGGCCATAATAAAGACGGATATTCTTCCGTATTAGAGGGACTTAAACATATGGAATATAAACATCTCCTTGGAGTAATCGGAGTACCGGGAGATAGAATCGATAAAGACATAATTGACGTCGGTAAGTGTGCTGGAGAAAACTTTGATTATATTATTATTAAAGAAGATATAGAAAAACGTGGAAGGATAAGGGGCGAAGTTGCTGATCTTCTGGAAAAGGGAGTTCTAGCAACCAAGTTCTCTAAACAGAATGTGCTGAAAATTTTGGAGGAAACAGAAGCCTTTGAAGCGGCTTTAAAACGAGCGGAGCCTGAAGATGTTGTCATTATCTTCTTCGAAAAATCGGAGCCGCTAATAGACATAATAGAAAGTATGCCAGCCAAAATTGAAGCCTTATCTGCGAAATAATATTAAATGCTGAATCCTATTCACTGGATTCAGCATTTAATATTATTTTTCCCTTCACCCCAGTTCATTCACTGGTTTGTCGGCAAATTTATAAGGGTTATTCAATGAAGAATTTGGGGGATAGTTATGGCAACAGTGTGGATAGAATTGTTCCCATACCCTTTTGCATTCCAAGACGCTGCTTTTGGTTGTACATTTCCGTTACTATCATGTGCTCGAGCAAGCACAAAATAATGACCTGGATTTGTAATATTCCAGGCATATTCCCAGAAAGTCCATGTATATTGTTTATGCTCAGGACTGGTTAATTTGGCGGCATTCCAGGTCATCCCGTTGTCTACGCTTATTTCAACTTTACTAATAGTGCCTTTACCAGTCCACGCTAATCCCCTGACGGAATGTTGACCTGGATGGATAATTTCTCCCTTTGAAGGCCAAGTGATAATAGAATTGACTTTCATTTCCGTTACAGGTACAGCGTTCGAATAATCACCTTCATTTGTTAGATAGACATAATCAATTGTCTGGAAAGGACCTTTAAAAGGATTCGATACAAAGCCTATCTGTGTAACCCATTTAACATGTGCCATTCCATACCAACCTGGTACAATTAAACGAAGGGGAAAACCATGTTTGTACGGTATTGGTTCATCATTCATTTTTAAGGCTAAAAGACATTCCCCTAATAAAGTTTTGTCCAAAGGCAGGCTGCGTTCAAAATTTACGGAAGTATCCATATCCGGTCGAATTCCTGAATCTGCTCCTGTAAAAACAATCTCGACAGCGGTGTCCTTGGGCTTTATCTGGTCAAGGAGAAATGTTAGCGGAACTCCCGTCCATTTTGCGTTCCCAACGGCACCAATTTTCCATTGTTCTCCTGGTACAGGAGGTTCAAACATAGCCCTTTTATTGCCGGAGCATTCAATGGTTACAAATTTATCGACCTGGGGCATTTGCTTAAGTTGTTCATAATTAAAATAAAGTGGTCTGGATACTTCTCCGCCAATAGATAACCTCCAAGATTGCATATCAATTGTAGGATAAGTTAAGTGGCTTCGCGTATAAAACAATTCATTAGGCGTAACCCAAGTTAAAACATTGCTAATTGGCGACTCTAAATTTTCCGGCATTACCTGACGGGGTATCAGACCCGGTTTGTCATTAATGCTGCTTGGCAAATCCTGATTCACATTAAATCCCTCTTTCTATTTTGTTCATTGTCATTATAATTATCAAGACTGTCTTAAATAATTCATTATTTTCCAGTATGTATTACGGAAGGCGTTTGCAAATGAACTCATATGGATTTATTTTTACAGCCTTTGTTTTTCTATTATCGTTGCAGTTGAATTAACCAGAAATTCAATTGAATTATTTCGCTTAATTTTGGCCAAATTATTAACATAAAAGATAATACGATTGTCAAGGAGAGTTAACGATGAATAACAAAGATTATCCAGTTGCTAATCTATCGCAAGAAGACCTTGAAAAAGTACAAAAAGCAGAACAAGAGATAAGCCAAGGAACAGATAGTTCTAAAATATTAATTGCTTATGATAAAAAGAGTAATAGTTATTGATTTATAAAATAGAGGAATATAGGGCTGCAAATCAGCGGCCCTTTTTATTTAAATCGATTTCTCATAAAGCTCTTACATCCACGCCTGCCTTAGATTATAAACAAGCATATTTCCCTCTGATTAGTCATAACTCCAGAGAATATTAAGTAACCAATATGTACACTTTAAAAACAGAATTCGATAAGGAGGAAAATTACATATGCATCAGCGAAAATCAATTTTAATAATTTCTTTTCTTTTTGTCCTACTCTTAGTGGGATGCAGTAAACAACCTGCACCTTCAAATCCATCCTCTCCTCAAACCGGGCAATCAACAAATTCACCAACGACTAACGTCTCTTCCGGGGCATCAAACGCTGCGACCCAAGTAAGTGGCGCAGCTTTATACACAACAAATTGTGCAGGATGTCACGGTGCTACTGGGGCCGGTACGAGTGGCCCCGCTATTAATACGGATGAGTGGAAGAATAATTCTGCAAAGGTTCAAGGTGTTATAAAAAAAGGACAGGGCACCATGCCTTCTTTCTCTGGAAAACTCAACGACACACAAGTAAAGGCAATTGGGGATTTCGTTGCATCGTTAAAAAAGTAAATTTTTTACACGAAAATACAAAACAGAAAGAAAACGAACCCTTATTCCCTATTTAAAACTTGAAATACCCTTGCATAGTCTAAGGGTATTTTCTCTTTTTTGCTTAAAATTATAGTTCTGCCATTTCGCGCTTTATTATTAGATGTCCATGAGTTTTGCTTTTGCTTTAGGATCTTGATGATATGATTTTTCCACAGTTACATAAAGTTTTAAAAAGTCGTTATTCTATAAACATTAAGCTGAAAGGTACCCATCTAATGAAACTAAACTGCAAACTTATTTTTAGTGGGGCAATCATTCTAGTCCTCCTAGTATTGATTTTAGGTCGTTTAACTGTAAGATTGTCTATACCATCTGATTTTAAATCCGGCAATTATACCAACATAACTAAACCCGACAAATTACCCAAATTAACTAAGTCTGAAGCGCCATCACCAACTGCAGCTCCTGAGTCTCTCATCCCACACCAAAACAAATCGAAACTGGTTGCCTTCCCCAAAGAAGGTATACCTGTGCTTATGTATCATTCCATTAAAACACTTCCGGGCAACTCACTTGGCGTTCCAGTAAAACAATTTACTGAGGAAATGTCATGGCTTCACGAACAAGGCTATAATACAATATCCCCAAAAGATTTATACGAAGCCTTGATAAACCAAAAACCTGTTCCCGAAAAACCGATTTTAATAACATTTGACGACGGCTATAGCGATAATTATATCTCAGCTTGGCCAATACTTCGTCAAATTGGTTTCAAAGCTACTTTCTTTATAATTACAGATTCTATCGGTTCTGGCATGATGAAATGGGACCAACTTAACGATCTCATTAAACAGGGAAATACAATAGAAAGTCATACTGTACATCATCTTGACCTCTCTACACTTGGTGAAAACGAACAAGAACTTGAACTAAATATTTCAAAGCAGGAACTTGAAAGCCATCTTGGAATCAATGTACAATCACTATGTTTTCCTTCAGGAAAATATAATAAAACCACCCTAGCTTTGATGCCAAAGGTTGGATATAAGCTCGGTTTTACTACGAAACCCGGTAAAGTGCATTTGGGTGATAACATATTGACATTGAAGCGCGAGCGAATTTATGGAGGTATGTCTCTTGCATTATTTCAAAGACTTTTCCCGTAAGCTAATCTTTTATTGATTCTCACTACATATATTTAATGCTATACAACCATGCTTATAATACATTCGCATTGAAATGCTCCAGTGGCTATTCCAGTAAGATCAAGATCTTCAAGGTAGTATGCCTAACAATAACATTACATATCTTGTCATCTTTGGGATTATAATTATTACTATGAAATTATAAATTGGTAACCTTATAAACTGAAGGGATTAATAAACAAAATGGATAATCCCCTCGCCCTCTTGTCTATGTATTAAATGGATTTATGAAAAGAAAATAGTTTCTAAAAATTTTTAGGGGGTGATTCTTTTGGAAAAAAAAGATATTTACCAAATCGAAGACGATGTCAAGGTAGTTACTGAATTATGTCAGCTAAAAGATTTAGATTATGAGATCAAAATCGTTGACCAATTGGATCAATTTAAAGATCAATAAATGACGTTCCTTTAGTCATCGAAAAGATTTGATCAATCTCTCATCGTCTGAACGGTGAGGGATTTTCTTATACCGAAATAGCAGAAAATTATTTTGTATAAATCTACTATTTAGATTAAAGTTCCAAACATTAGCATGTGGTTGGCTCTTTTCCTATTACCAATGATTATCTCCTAACTTTTTTTGCCTTTTTCAAGGTACTTGGACGTATAGTCTATTCAAACTTAGTGTCTTTCTTCTCAGCTAATTTTAAGCAAAGGTTATTATAATCAGATGGGGTAAGATAACGATGATTTTTTCTTGTTTTGGATCGCTTATTTTCTCTGTACGATTGGTATGATAGATACCAGCTACAATTCCTATAAGGATGTGAATAAATGGATTCCTTTTCATTTCGCATTTTAGTAGTCGATGATGAGCCTTCTATTCGACAAATGTTAGATTTAGGTTTACGAAAAGCGGGTTATCTTGTAAAAACTGCTGCTAATGGGCAAATTGCTTTAGAACTAATTCCTGCATATGACCCACATCTAATTATTTTGGATCTGATGATGCCTGTCATGGATGGAAATGATTTTTGTCAGGCCCTTCCGGAAATTAGTCAAGCTCCAATGATTATGCTGACAGCCAAAAATTCTGCTACGGATATTGTTGTTGGTTTAAGGCAAGGAGCCAATGATTATCTGACCAAACCTTTTCATTTTGAGGAACTATTAGCTAGAATTGAGGTTCAGTTACGAAACCGCTACCCAGAGTTGACTGGAAAACATAGTATAGGTGCTTTTTGCTTGGATGAAGCACACCATTCCATTACATTTAATAATTGCCAGCTCTCCCTTTCCCCTACTGAATATAAACTTTTATCCTATTTGCTTTGGAACCCAGGTCAAATACTTGGCAAAAGCTCCATTCTAAGCCATGTTTGGGGATACGACTTCGACGGTGAAGATAATATTGTCGAAGTATATATCCGTTACCTTCGTGAAAAACTTGGCGACAAGGAACACAAATTAATTCAAACTGTGCGTGGTGTTGGCTATCGCCTGGTTCCTCTGCTGAAAAATTGAAATTTGTAAGATAAGATTCTCAAAGAGGGAAGGTGTTAGAGTGCTGGATGGAGATAATAAAGAAGATTGGAAAAATTCCCTGACTACTAAACTATTAGTGAGATTTTGGTTGAGCCTTTTACTGGTATCAATGACTATGGGAGTAATTCAGTATCAGGCATTAAATTCGTTTTTGATGAAAGGAGAAACCCAGGATCTACAGACTCAGATAGGTTCATTTGAGGTTAATCAACTAAAGTTATGGCTGGATCATGAACAGCGATTTCCCAAGGCTTGGCAGAGTCTCAGCCCTGGTGTTGTCGTCGGTTTCTTTTCGCCCGATAAAAAGCTTGAAGGTATACTCAGCCGCCAGGAGGTTAAGGCAAAAAATCCTTACGTTTTAGAAAAATCATTTTTCCAAAGACAAATAACAAAAGATAAGCTTCGAACAAATGTTATTTTAACGTCTCCAAAGGGCATCCGCTACAGGGTTATTTCCGGGCCGATCTACCTAAATCAAGAAACTGGAGCTAGTGTAACAGGACAAATGTCAAAACCAGCATCAAACAATACATTAATTGGTTATGCAACTCTATCTGCCCCGCTAACACAGATCAACAATATACTCTACCACCAACTTCAGGTTTTCCTGATCAGCACAATGTTTATACTCATATTTGGCGGACTTCTAACGTTGTATATTCTGAAAAAACCTCTCTTACCCTTATCACGCATGTCCGAAATTTCAGGAAAGATAGCTGCCGGCAATTACGCCTTAAGAATACCCGAAGAACCAGCAGCATCGGAGATTGTACATTTAAGATTTGTTTTAAATCAAATGCTCGACACCCTTAATCGATCTTTAGCGACAGAAACAGAAGCCAAAGAACAAATGGCAAGGTTTATTGGAGATGCTTCCCATGAATTAAGGACACCTTTGACGTCTATTCGGGGATTCCTGGAAATCTTGTTGCTCGACCCGGAAACAGACTCGGAAACTTTAGCTGCAGCCCATAAATCAATGCTCACTGAAACTGAGAGATTAATCCACCTCACCGAGGATTTATTGACCCTCAACCGTTTAGCAAAACAAATCGCTAATGATCCGCAAGTTAACCCGGAAACAATTGTTCAAGATGTTCTTCCAGAGGTTTTGCCCCTATTGAATTCATTATTAGGATACCGGACCTTAGATATCCAATGTGACGAAACATCCCTTCCGGTTGAACCAGGAGAACTTAAGCAAATTCTCTATAACCTAGTTCATAATGCTATTCAACACACTTCTGTCAATGGAAAGATTACGATAAAAACTGAAACGAATAGCAAGGTAAGCTATCTTTATGTCTCAGATAACGGAGAAGGAATTGCCCCTCAGGATCTTCCCTATATATTTGAGCGCTTTTATCGGAGCAGCAGATCAAGGGAAAGGAGGTCTGGTAGTGGTGCAGGATTAGGATTGGCTATCGTTCATGAATTCATAAATTTACGAGGCGGGAAAATCGATGTTGAAAGTACGCTGGGGAAAGGTACGACCTTTATAATTCATTTCCCCAAAGAGTCTTAAAAAACTTTTAGTTTTTAAAAATACAATCTTATTTGAGCTGAAGCTAGATATCGTTTAGAACAAAGGAGAACCGTACTCAAATGTACGGTTCTTTAAAACATTAGGTTGAGGATGATGTTGAAGATGAATTTGAAGCAGGAGTTGTCGTTGAAGTTGTAGTGTTCAAATCTCCATTTATTTTCTGAAGATCTGCTAAAATCTTTTGATAAACATTGATTCTATTTTGAATATCTGTTTGAATCTTGCTTAAGTCTGAAGTAACTGCCGAGGAGTTATTAGCTTTGTTATCGGTGCTAAGTTGTGTCCAATCCGCTTTAGCAGTTTGAGCGGCATCCTGTGCATTGGCTATATCATCCTGCATAGGAATCATGTCATTAAGAGCAGCTAATAAAGCACTATAGTTCTTACCTTGACGATCTGTTTTGACTTGCGAATGGATTGTCTGTCTCAACGTTTTAATTTGATCGAGTATTTGTTTATCTTGAGCCTGAAGTTGGTGAATAGGAGCCAAATTCTGCTGAAATTGCTCTGCATTTTGCAGATGCAAAATTTCATTTTGAAGCTTCTGCTTTCTGGCAGCCGCTTTGTCAGCGGAGGTCATTGAAGTTCCCGTTGAGGAATTTTGACTTTGAGAAGTTGTAGGCAGAGAGGATTGGGAAGTATCAGCAAGGACAGGAAGAGAAAAGCTAAAAATTGAAGATGCTATCAAAGAACAAGCTAACAATTTACTTGATTTTCGCATAGTATGTCGATTCTCCTTTTTATTGAATACTTTTAATTATTTAGTCTCATTGATTCTTTGTTCGTACCCTTTACTACTAATTTTACAAATTACCTAGACTTCTATCGAGAGCGTTGAGAGATTTATCCAGATTTTTAAGATTCCCATTAATTTGAGCATTAACCTCTTGCCGTCCCTTTGCCGCTTTTATGTCGATGGCTTTAACCTGTTGTTGACTCGTCATTAGGTTTGGGGCAGATGCATCATGATTATTAGCTGTTGAAGTCGTCGCATTCGGAGAGCCAGTAACAGAACTGGCAGAAGACTGAGTACCACATCCAGTGACTATTAATAATGAAGAAAAAATAATCAGCGAAACAGAAATTGCTTTTAGACGGAATCGATTCATCTATGCGCCTCCTTTCTTGTCAACATTTCGTTCGTTTTTTTACATTGCTTATTCTAAGGAATGAAACTGAGAATTTGCTGAGAGATTCTAAAATAAAATACCAGATCTTACTGTCTGGCATTTGTTCCTATATTGACTTATCACGGTCTCAACGAATCTGTCCGCCTCTGCTGCCTCCCTCAGGACTACGTCAATAATCCAGTCGGCATTACGAATTACATCGAGGTTATGTTCTATAACAATAACTGTATTGCCCTTTTTGCTTAATTCCTTGGCAAGCTTTAAGCGTTGACATTCTCCAAGGTTGCCGGATTTGAACGTAGATTTGCCGGAACCAGCATGTCAGACTTCGATCTTCTGTCGCAGATATCACCAACTATGCTTCGTACATTCATAAAGCAACCAAGAACGGATTCCATCTCACCTCTTGGTTGCTTTGCATCCAGATTATCCTAATTTCTCCAAATTCAGTCTACTTTGTTCATTTGGATTATGGCCTTAAATAAATCTCCATCTATTTCTATATTAAAGTATCCTTTTTGAACTTCTATGAGACTCTTAGTAATAGATAAACCTAACCCGCTTCCTTGAGTGGTACGCGATTCATCCCCTCTTTTAAATCGTTCCATGAGCTCTTCAGCAGAGATATTCAGCTCATAGGCAGATATGTTTTTAATCGTCAGAATTACCACATGATCTGATTCAATAATATTAATATATACTCTTGAACCAGCAAGTGCATATTTAATGATGTTTAACAACAGATTTTCAATAGCTCTCCATAATAATTTTCCATCTGCCTTGATAAATACTTTCGTATCAGAACTAATCTTAATATCTAAAGCACTAGCTTGTATTTTATCTTCAAATTCTCCTAATCCTTGTGTTATTAAAGAAACCAAATCAATTCTTTCAAAGTTCACAGGTATATTACCGCTGGCTGCTTTAGTTGCTTCAAATAAATCATCGGTAAGTATTTTTAATCGCTGAGATTTCTGGTCGATTATTTCTATATATTCTGCAGCCCTTATCGGGTCCTGTTCATTTTTTAATAAATCAATGTAGGTAATAATTGAAGTCAGGGGAGTTCTAATATCATGCGATACATTCGTAATTAACTCACTCTTTAAACGTTCACTCTTAATCTCATTATCAACTGCTTTTTTTAAGCCTTCGGTTATAGAGTTTATATCAGCAGCCAGCCTGGCAAACTCTCCATCCCCAGAAACATTTATGGTATTGTGGACGTCACCATTTTTTACATGCTTTACTCCCGCTTTTATAGCATTCAAATCCTTGACTTTTTTGAGCGCCAACCATGCGGCTGCACCTATAGTTACGGGGAACATGAAAAAGGTTAAAGCTACTATTAAAGGATAACCTATTGTTAATAAAACCACTTTTACAGCTATACCGCCACTATTATAGACATCTTTGACAAAAGCAAAAAGTTTATAACCAATGCTATAGACTAAAGTATGTTTTATCAAGGTCTTGTTCTTTATGTGTTTTGCAATTGATAAAACAAATGCTAATCCCAAGGCAGCTATCAACAGGGTAATAGGAAATATAGGTTTATAGATCCTGGCATGGAAGAATTCCTCTATAACCGCAAACCATATTATGATAAGCATAACGCAAATTACGATTTTGACATCGTTATAGATCTTATCGAAAGAATTTAATAGGACACCTTGCTGCTCCTCTGGTTTTCTGCCTATTACCAATAATAGATATATCAATGCTGCTGCGAGCGCTAAGGTAAAACCCGCTATTTGATATAAATTATTTCTAGCCATTAGCTTGTTGTCCTTCCAGGCAACAATTCTAGGGTTCAAAAACTCTTCCGAAAAAGCCAAATACATAACATCCTGTGGTCCTGCGAGATAAAGATCGGGTGCATAAAAATTATCCTTAACATCCTTTGGAAATACATTTTGTTCAGAGCTATCAGATATTATATAGGCTGGAAATGTTTTAAAATATTCTTTAGCATGGTTTGGAGTATTAGTAAATTCATTAGTACCACTTTTAATATAATAGACAAGTCCGTTATATTCTGCTAATCTTTGCAAAGATGCTCGATAATCACGGAGCTCATCCTGAATTAATTGATTCTTTTCTTTTAAAATCTTATCCGCATAAACTTCTTTATACACTTTATAATTCTCAGCCTGGGTTAAATTAGGATTATAGCTTTTGGAATTACTTTCAAACTCACTATATAATTCTTGTTCTTTATACTCCATATCTTCACTAGTGATTAATACCCCACTTAAGATATTTTCTTCGCTCTTATATTTGCCACTTATCGCTTTTAAACTCTGAACCACATCGCTGCTGATAGTACTGTAATCTTGACTTTGATAATAGCTGCCTTCGACAGCAATTAACAAATCACCATTGCACACAATATTTAAAAATAGGGTTATAACACTAGTGAAACATACTATCGCTATAGCATAAGCAGCTATCTTTGCTGTCAGCGAATAACTATATCTTTTCCACTTTATATCCAATCCCCCACACCACCTTTAAATATCTTGGGTCCTTCGGGTTTATTTCAATCTTCTCTCGTATTCTTCTGATATGGACTGCAACAGTATTTTCCTGACTAAAAGCAGTTTCATTCCATACCCGTTCATATATTTCATCTATCGAAAAAACCCTACCCGCGTTAGCGGTCAGCAACTTTAAGATTTTATATTGTACTGGAGTAAGTTTTACTTCCTCGCCATCAACAATAACCTGCTTCCTTTCATCATCTATAACAAGTCCACCGCTTTTATAGACATCACTTTTTGTTTCTAAACTTCCAAGACTTGTATATCTTCTCAGCTGAGACTTTACTCTGGCAACCAATTCCAAAGGATTAAAAGGCTTGGTAATGTAGTCGTCAGCACCTAAAGTTAATCCCATTATTTTATCAGTATCCTCTGATTTGGCTGACAACATGATAATCGGTATATTTTTATCTTCTCTTATCTTGATAGTGGCTTTTAAGCCATCCATTTGCGGCATCATAATATCCATAATAATAAGCTGGATATTATTTTCATCGAGTACTTGCAATGCCTCTAACCCATTGGAGGCTTTAAATACGACATAACCTTCATTTGTTAAATAGATTTTAATAGCTTCTAATATTTCTTGATCGTCATCGCAAACTAGTATTTTAATGACGTATCCCCCCTTTTTTAAATAAACCCAATTATATCACACCCTTTTCTTTTGCTTTCAAGGCTATGATATCAGATAAATCTTACAGCAAAATAACTAAATTTATTAAGAATTTCTTAACGTTAAAGATCTTCCACTTTGCTTGATTAAGAGAATATGAGAAATAACCAAGCAGAAAAAAAATCCCTTCCGAGCAACTGTCTGAAGGAACTTTACACGCGCTATATCAATTACTTGGCCTTCGTGAATTTTAGATTAGGCTGATTTTCGCTCGATGATTACGGGCTTGTAACCTAAATCGATTAAGGCTAAGTTTATTATTCGAGAGTAGGATGATTCTTAATAATCCTCTTTAATAAGTTTCTCGATAGTATTTACTTCATGATTAATTTCCAAGGGGTTAAGTGCAGGCCCTTCTATCACATCGCCTTCATAAGTAAATCTTGAACCATGACAAGGGCAATCCCATGATAACTCGGCGGAATTCCAGTTTAATTCACAGCCCATATGCGTACAAGTAGTGTTTACTATATGAAGTGTTTCCTGTCTATCTCTATAGGCACCGACTCTTTGACCGTTAGCTTCAAATATTTTTCCCTCATTCGGCTTAATATCAACATTCAGCGGAAGAGGAGAAAGTTTTCCCTCAATGAGATTCTCCGCGACATTAAGATTTTGTACGACAAAATTTTTAGCGGAGGCCCCTATAGTCTCTCTTGATGGATTATAAACATCCTGCCAAGGACTTTTTCCAGCAATAATCAGGTCCCTTAATATCATTGAAGAGGCCATACTATTCGTCATTCCCCATTTACCATAGCCTGTCGCGATATATAAATTGGGAGTATTTGACGTGAACTGTCCCACATAGGGTAAGCCATCCAAAGTCATACAGTCCTGTGTAGACCATCGATATGGGATGTCTTTAACGGTAAAGGTTTCCTCTGCGAAATCAACTAATGCTTCATAATGTTTAATTGTATCTTTTCCCTGTCCGGTTTTATGATGTTCTCCACCGACAAATACTAACTCACCACGATCTGAAGTTTGGCTGCGGAGTGACCGAGCGGGTTCCTCTGCTGTAATATACATTCCACCTGGATATTTCTCATTCATCCTGATCGCAATTACATAGGATCGATCGGTATATAGTCTCGTAAAGTACAATCCATGCTTGTTGTAGAAAGGATAATGAGAGGCAATAATCACTCTTTCGGCTGTTACCTTTATTCCCCTATCGGTAATTAAGATATAGTTTCTATTATCCCCATTTTCTTCGATGTCTACAATTCTACTCTGATCGAATACCTGAACACCATTTGAGGTGATCTTGTTGGCAAGAGCCAATAAGAATTTGCGCGGATGAAATTGCGCCTGATTGTCAAAACGCACAGCAGCCTTTATATTTAATGGCAATGGAATTTTATCTAAGTATTTTGTATTGATGCCAAGGGAAGAGGCAACATTCGCTTCATTAACAATCTCATCAACATATTTATCATCTAGAGTATACACATATGCGGATTCAGGGACAAAATCGCAGTCAATGTTATTTTCCTTGACAATCGATTCATACATTTTTAGAGCGGTTTGGTTAGCATCGACATATTGGTTGGCCAATTCTTCACTTATTTTTTGTACCTTATAATAAATAAGTCCATGTTGTGAAGTTATTTTTGCAGTGGTATGCCCGGTAGTTCCTTGTAAAATTCGATCCGCTTCGATAATTGCCGTTTTTACACCCGCTTTACTTAGCCAATATGCACATAATATCCCGGTAATTCCGCCTCCGACAATTGCCACATCGACTTTCATATCCTTATCTAAGGCAGAATACTCAATATTAGTTGTTGAAGCCATCCAAAAAGGTTGAGGCGGCTTAGTAAAATAGTCTTTTGTTCTTTTACTCATAATAGTTCCTCCCTAAAATCGGGTATAAGCTGAATATATTTTGTACTCTAAAACATTAAAATATCCGTTTAAATTAGGCTATGAAATATCAAACAAACAATAACCACCGGCGATGACATCAACTATGCTTGTGGTTATTTTATGAGATTGGCACAATAATTTAATTAAACTCCATTTTGCGACTTCCAGAATAGAATAGTATGTAATTATCCATGAATGGAGGATGGACATGATAGACTTCTATGCTCTTGATAAACCTTGCCCCAAATGTTCTGGACTTGGCAGGATAGAAAATCCTCAATGGCTACAATTTTGGACAAAAATGGAGCCATTTCGAACCTCAATAGACCAACTAAGTACTCTAAAAATGATAACCTCGGCAGAACCAACGGAACCCATGTTCTTTGTCTGTAAAGAATGTCATGGCAAGGGAAAAATACTTACAACCGAGGGGAAGAAACTTATCGAGTTCATTAGATTTTGGTTGAATCCGAATTATTAGATATACATTCCCTTAACAATAGCCTTGCGTTATTAAGTTAAGCAGCCGTTTCTAAGAACTGACTCTGCACCACAACCGGGACAAATATAAGTATAATTTGGAATTTGAAGTTCAATTGATTCAACTCTTCTTCACTAAAATCATTTATCTTATTTACCCCTTTGGTTTTCAATGTCTCTGTATCCCATTTGATACTGCTGTACTCAGTATTGCACTTTGGACATTTGTAATTCATAGCTATTCACTCTTTTCCCGGAAGCACATCCGATATTTTCACAGAAACAGTATGCCAAGAAATTATGATAATAAAAGGGTGGCGGCTTAAGCCGCCATTCTTTATAGTTGTCTGTATTGGAAAAATTGAGTAACGAAGAGAGACTAAATATTCCTATAACGACATTTCCATATCGTACCAATTAATGAAGCGTTGCATATTATATAGTAACTTTTAACAAAGGAGGAAATGGAAATGGCATTTGGCGCTGTTGATGGAGTTTGTACCCCTAATTTTATGCCCGGTATCGCAATCGTTGTCGTAATTATTCTTTTGCTTATTGCAATGGGTATTGTATTCTAAATTTCATTTGAAAGGAGAAATTATATGTACGGATTTGGACATTTCCCTAACATTTCGCCCGTTGGCGCTCCTCCACACATCGGACCGATCACAACCTGTCGCCCATTCTGCCCTCCCGTTACAGGATGCGTTGGCGTAGGAATTATTGCTATTGCCATTTTAATTCTTATCGCTTTAGGCGTTATTTTCTAAATTAAACGGCTACCATCCTTCGAGATGGTAGCCATTTCTACTTAAGCAGAAGAAAAATATTTTGGCAGCCAATTTCTGGTTCAAAATCATCGGTCAACTTTCGAAGACAACACAAATTGAATAATATGGAATTGCAGGAAAGAATCATCCACTAAATAATTAATAGAGGTGAGAAAATTGGTTCATCCCCGAACAAATGTGGTTCCTATATACGGTCATTATCCGCATCAGGTACGCTGGTATCCGGTGAACTATACAGGCGGCTACGAACCAGCTTGGTGGGAACGTTACGAAGAACAGTTTGAACCACGCTGGATTAAAGAAATGGAAAAACGTATGGGGTTTATGCCAGGCAGAGAACCTATTTGGTGGGAACTTTTTGAAGAACAATTTGAACCAGCTTGGCTTCAGCGTTTGGAACGTCAAATGGGTATCCCACAGCCATTTGATCCCCGCTATGATAATCCTTACAAAGGATAGTAATTTAGATAATTTTTTGTGATCAGGGCCAATAAAAAGGCCCTTTTTTATTGAGTAAAACGAAGAACCTCAAGAGGAAATTCTTTGAGTTTATCTACATGAAAGTATTAAAACTGCCCATCATCTTTCTTGCGGATGGAATGTCAGTTCAGGATCTGCTCTATCCCTTGATGCCGAGATTTCGTTTATACGCGAAGATTTCCTCGACGGCCCGATGATATCCTCCTGCGACTCGAAAGGAATCTCCGATTTCTTCACACAACTTTCGGAATGACGCATTCTTGAGCACGCGTTCCGCTGTCTCCATAAGATCTTCCGCCGTTAGTCCTTCTTGCTTCAGTTGAATGCCGGCGCCAATCTCTGCCACACGTCTTGCAACAATGGGCTGATCTGCACTTTGCGGAAGTACAATCAGTGGAACGCCATAATAAAGCCCTTCACTGGTACTATTCATACCACCATGAGTGATAAATAATCTAGCGTGCTGCAGTACTTCCAACTGAGGCACGTGATTCCGAACTATAAAATTCTCGGGTATGTCTCCCAGTTCCGCAATCCTGGTTTGCCGTCCGACAGATAACATGACCGTGTACTCCGTGTTTGCAAACGCCTTAAAGCATAGCTTATAAAAATCAGATGCTTGATTGAACACGGTACCAAGCGAGATGTAAATCAAGTTATCGATATCTATTTGAGACCAATTAAATTCGTCGTTTGAAGGCGGAACTACGGACGGTCCTACAAATTTGTACGATTCATCGAAGCTTTCTCCGCCTGGTTGAAAGAGCCTCGATGTATAGGTGATTGTCAATGGTGCCGGATTGCAGAAAACCTCATAGGCAGAGCCAATTTGCACATTGTATTTCTCTTGCATCCTGCTAACCAACTGTTGAAACTCCTGTTTTGCAAATCCATTCAGTTCTGCGGGAAATTGGAGTAAGCGTTGGTCTTGTCTATTGTCAAAGCTATTTTTTTTGATTGCAAAACTCGCACACGAGTTGATGGCAGGCAGGCCCAGTATTTGAGCAAGCAGATATCCAGAGCCGAACATAGAGTCATGAATGATATAATCAAATCGTTCTCCTTTGGTTTGCCGCAAAACGCTGGGAATGACCACGTCGGCGGTACGCAATAGTCCACTTGCGCGAGTCCAAGGATTGTGTCCTCCGCCGAGGAATAGTTTCAAAAATTTATCAGCATCATAGGTGATCACCTTTGCGCCTATCTGTTCGATACGATCGCGAAATTGCTCTGTCGCCACGTATACCACGTCTTCATGACGACTAATAAGTTCTTGTACTATACCGAGTGTTGGGTTGATATGTCCCTCTGCACCTGCATTGATTATAAGAACGCGTGCCATAAGCATCACCCTCTCCAAAAATAATACGAGCAATTGCTCACATTATATTCGCAATAACGTGATCCGTCAACAATAATATGAGCTATTACTCATATTATTGTTGACTCGATGGTTCAAGGATAATAAAATTATCATGGAAGGTGTTAATGAAAATGGATGAAGTTAGTAGGATCAATAAACAAGTACGCAAACCTAAGCAATCAAGAAGCATAAATACCAAAGAAAAAATCCTCGAAGTTGCTTTTACTTTATTTTGTAAGAAAGGCTATTACAATACAACAACCAATGAAATTGCCAAGCAAGCCGATGTATCTATTGGGAGTCTTTATTCCTATTTCAAGGACAAAGACTCCATTTTGCTGGAGATACTAGAGCTTTACAACCAAGAATTTATCACAGCTAAAGAAGAAGTATTGGCTCAAGCACAAATTTTTGAGGTAGATAAGAAAGCATGGTTTCGCCTCATGATTGACGCTTTTATAAAAGCTCACGAAGCTTCAAAAGAATTAATCAGGGAATTAAATGTTTTGTATTATGTCAACCCGCAGGTTGCAGCCATACTGGATAAACAACGAGAAGAATCACGATTAGCTATCCTTGATTATATTTCTTTACATAAAGACGATGTTCAAGTTGAAGATATCGAGGCAGCCACTACTCTGGCATTTGATTTTGCCACAGTAATAGTGGACCGGGTGGTTTTTGGCCAAAACAATATTGCTAAAGAACGAATTATTAAAAATGGGATAGAAGCTATTTACAAATTTTTATTCGATTAAAAGTAAAACCAGAGCATTATTTGCACTGGTTTACTATATTTTTGGTTTTCTCATAAACCTTCCCCAACGATTAGTATCCTATCATTTTAAGCCAATTTGTGACCTCTTCCGATGTGAAAGTACCATTTACAGCCATACCAGGCAGAATTGCGGATTTCAAACACTCCTTAGCTATATCATTTTCAATTTGGCAAAATCCACCCCCACCATGAGTACAAAAAGGAATTACCGTTTTACCTGTAAAATCATTTTGTCTGAGGAAAGACATAACTGGTGGGGCTAACGTTTTAAACCAATTAGGTGTACCTATAAATATCGTTTGGTAACCATCTATTGATTCATTTCCAGATATAAGCTTAGGACAAAATCCTCGGGAAATTTCATTTCTTACTTCTTTAGCGGCTGTATTATAGTCAAAGGAATAATTCCTTTCCGGAATTAATTCTCTTATAGTGCCGCCGGATTGTTTTGCTATTTCTACTGCTAAATTCTTGGTGTGTTGGAAAAGCGAATAATAAACAATCAATATATCGTTCATATATTTACTTCCCTTGCAAAAATCATTAACCTCTAGTTTTCATCCAATAGATAAGCGGTTTTTAAATATCATCCGCCACAAGCCCGAGATACTCTTCATCATTTTGTCCGATCCATACTTCAGCGCGATAGCATTTGTTATGGGCCTGGCGCTTTTGGCGAAAGTGTCCATAGGACACTTTCGTCACGAAGCCCCGACGTTTAGCTTTAGCTGAACGAGTTCACTTCTCTTCCCTATTATAATTATCGATTCTGACCCAATATAATCTTTAAATCAATTGTTACCTCCAGCGAATTCAATTCTAACAATTTTTCTATGCGGTCCTTAGTTATCCCCCAAGATAAAGGCGTCATGAATATTAAGTCCGAAATAAGCTCTGATACAAGCTCTGCATTTAACCACGTTAGCAAGAAGTCCCCTCCCTCAAATCGTCGCAACGATTAGGGAGGGGATGAATTGCGTTATCTCAACAAATTATTGTCTCTTCATTGCAGTATAATAAGCTTATAAGGGAGGTGAACAAGTCATTGCTTAAAGCCTATAAATATCGACTCTACCCGAACCAAGAGCAACAAATCCACTTCGCAGTAACTTTTGGTTGTGTTCGATTTATCTATAATACAATGCTTTATGACAAAATAGAACATTACCAAACCACTCAAACGATGTTGAAAAATACCCCTGCACAATACAAAACTACGTTTCCTTGGCTCAAAGAGGTCGATAGTTTGGCGTTAGCCAACGCTCAGCTTAATCTTGAGAAGGCTTATAAGAACTTCTTTCGCGATACGAGCGTTAGATTTCCTGATTTCAAGAAAAAAACGAACTATCGTAGCTATATAACCAATAATCAAGACGGTACAGTGTTTATCCAAAATGGATACCTTAAGGTACCGAAACTCAAAACCATGGTTAAAGTACAGCAACACCGTATCTTTGAAGGAATCATCAAATCCTGTACGATTTCGCAGGTCCCCAGTCAAGGTTGACATTGAACTGCCCACCCTGCGGGTCCTTTTGTTATGAATATTTATCACTTAATAGTTGCCGTATAGATTCGGACTGCCTCTCTAAGAAATGCTGCTGCACCAGGTCTATTCTTGTCGTAATAAGCTTTGAATCTTTCGTCGTCGACATACATTTGAGTTACTCCTAGATGCGCCTCTTTACTATAACTACTCCAAAAATAGCTCAGCCACTGACGGTGCAAATCCGCTGCTTTTTGGGCTAATTCGCCTGCGGGATCACCAGTTTCTAATGCAGCATAAAGAGTCTCAAGAACTTCTTTTTCCAGCCGAGTGACCTCGTCATATTGTTTCTGCGTCATATTGAGCATCTTTTGATTGGAATTATTAACTGCGTCATTACCGTAATTTGCACGGATTTCCTTGCCATACTTCTCTTCATTATCATCTATTAACTTCTGTTTGAAGCCATCAAACTTTTCTTTATCAGACATTGTACTTCTCCCCTCTTTTACTGCAATAGATTTATCAACATTTATAATTAGTAAATCTAATTGCTTACGTTTCTCAAGAAGTTTACCACGGTGTTCTATCAGAGCTCTCATTTCGTCAAAGTCGGGGGAAGAGACTATTTCCTTAATTATTTCCAAACTAAGATCCAGTTCTCGATAAAAGAGAATTTGTTGTAAACGATCCACCTCTGCTTGACCATATATACGATACCCCGATGAGTTTATTCTTGACGGCTTTAAAATTCCAATCTCATCGTAATATCTTATGGTTCTTGGACTGATACCCGATATCTGCCCTAATTTTTGTACTGTATATTCCATGTTCTCACCTCCTGATGAGATAACTGTAAACCTTTACGCAACGGCAATGTCAAATACTTTTTTACGTTTCCAGACCATCTTTCATGATTTATTTAAAACTTTTTCGATAAATATTCTTGTTAACTCAGGGTCAAACTGTAATCCAGCGTTTCTTCTGAGCTCTTCTATTACCATTGTTTCGGGAAGAGCACTCCGGTAGCTTCGTTCACTGGTCATTGCATCATAAGCATCAGCAAGAGAAATGATTCTGGCAAATTTCGGAATATACTCACCTTTTAAGCCTTTGGGATAACCTGTGCCATCCCATCGTTCATGATGTGCGAGTATACAATCTGCAATATCCAACATATAATTCGACGAATTTAGTATCCTATATCCAATATCGGGATGACGTTCTATTTCACTTCGTTCCTGTTCTGTGAGTCTTCCTGGTTTATTAAGTATACCTTCTTCAATGGCAATTTTTCCGATATCATGAAGTAAGCCCACCACTTTAATTTTGTTAATTTCACGTTCTGATAACCCCATGGCAATCCCAATGCTTTGACATAGTTCACTTACTCTTTTGGAATGTTGTTCTTCTCTTGGGCTCTTTTCGTGCAAGGTATTAATAATTGTAGTTATTGTATCTTTAATATTATCTTGGTTCTCCAAAATTTTATTTTTATACATATAATCTTCGGCGACTTTTAGAGTTTTAAGAATATCTTCACTTGTTTCTTTCTTTGTCGCCCATCCAAACGAAATGCTAAGGCATATAGTATTTACTTGTTCATCTGAACATTGATTCTTAATTCTTTTGACAATCGCCGCCGCTTCGTCCGGGTTAGTTTGTGGAAGAAGAAGGATAAACTCATCCCCTCCCCAACGTGCTACTATATCATCCGCCCTACATGCTTTTCGAATGACACCGGCGGCTTTACGTAAAAGTTCATCCCCTTTTTCATGGCCAAAAGTATCATTAACGAGCTTCAGGCCATTGACATCCCCCATAATTATCGAGAGAGGAAGATTCCTTTCTGAATCTAATCGTCTTATCTCTTCCTCGTAAAATCTCCTATTATATAGGCCAGTCAATTTGTCATGATAGCTTAAATATCTAATTTCATCTTCCTTTTTTACCCTATTGTTAATTTCCTCTTCCAGCATAAGATTAAACTGTTTCAGATCTGCTGTTGTTTCCTCTAGTTGTTGATTTAGTTCCATAACTCTTGCATGCAAGTTTCTATTTTCATCAATTAGTTCTTTGACCTCACCTGAATTAAAGTCTCCATTATAATTGTAGTCCTTGCTTTTAAAGACTAACATGGCAGCAGTTTGGTTCATGTGTCCAATAAATAACTCTCCATAAGAAGAAAAGCCGACGTTGGGTATTTCATTAAAGATTTCCCCATACTCCGTAAGTAAACCTGTCTTTTCTAATTCAATTGTTCGCTTAATGCATTGAAAATTTATGATTCCTTCAATCTTCTTTGCTTGAATTTTATCCAGGGAAGTCTTTGTATCATCAATAATATTTGTTGATTCGAGTAATCTAACTTCCATTCCTTCAAGTATGCTGCAATCAAATTTAATATTTGTCCCTCTCGTTTCACGAGGGCTTCTTACTAAAATTTCCTTTTCTCCAATAACTAACCCAACGGGATTAGTCAAAAAATACTTAGTTGCTTCTTCAATAGATTCTACTCCAATTGCATCTGCATAAGCCAAAATCGCAGGTTTGTGATTAAATTCTATCACTTCTCTTGTTTCTTCATTAACTTTATCGGCAATAAGGACATGATCTAATGCCTTAAAGCTTTGTGTTTTAATAATTTCGAATTCAGCATTTGCATTGATTTTAAGAAGAAGAAGTACTGCTGAATCGTTATAAGCCTTACCGTTTGCATAAACATGTGTTTTAACATATTTGAGGTCATCACCAGCAGAACCGCCAATAAAATAAACATTTGTTCTGTCGCCAATTTTATCCATAATTTTTTCTTGTTTCATACTTAGCCCGTCGATTAAGACAATTCCAACATACTTTTTAGGGTCCATTGCAGATGAACTTAAATTATAGTATTTTTCAAAAGATTTGAATGCACCTTCTACGCATAATTTGTTTTGAAGATGTTCAATCACTTCTACTTTTCCATCCGAAATAATCTTTGAATTGAAAGCCATCGCAACAATAGAGTTTTTCAAAAATTCACCATTTGCTATTTCACCGGCAGTAGAGCATCCGATCACGATACAATCGTTGAAAGCTTCTTGCATACAAGCGCTTAATTCATACTGATCAAAACTGGAAGAGCCAAAAAATATCAAAAGTTTTACTTTGAAATATGATAATTGTTGTTTAATTTCGGATACAGCTATGCTTGCGGTCGTTTTAGTAGAATAGGCTGGCTTAATATTATTTAACTCTTCTCCCATATTATTCATATTCAACTCTTTAGCAATATTAAGCAATCTGTCAATGATTAAAGGGTCATCTAGAGATGAATTGTCATATTTATTAGGATTAATCCCTTTTAAAATCAATTTAGCTTTTGTCATTTCTGCAATTGCGGGATTACTTCCTGATCTTTGAAAAATAATCTCATCAATTATCTGTCTTATTTTACCGCTCAAAATTTCACCATCTTTTATACTATTTATAAAACTCGTCTGATTGCCTCAACAAACTTAGGGAATATTTTAATTTATCATTATTTACTAGTCGTTTTAATTTCCTAAATTTTATGTATTGTTTCGATATAATTTTTATAATTCCTCTAATTATTTATTTTCATTTGCCGCGTAATTTTTGAACTCTTGAACTTCAATAGGAACGTTAATGTCTCCTGGAAAATACAGTGGCCTCGCTTTAAGGTGTAAATTTTCCGAAAGCTAGGCCATTTTTTTGTCCTCCTCCCAGGAGCCTAATGTAGAAATAGACATAAATATTTTTGACTTCAGTGTAGTACTAATCTTTCTCAATATTCAACTATGGCCTGTAGACCGGTGGTTTAGCTAAGTAATCCTTCATTTTGCCGTATTCAAGATATTTATCATAGATTTTCATTTCTTCTTCCATAAAAGAAATAAACAAATCTCTGATTTTTGGCGAAGTACTATGAATAAAGGCCATGGTATGAACAGGTAAAAAGGCCTGGATACCCCTTAATATCCGCCTGTAAATATGCCTGTCCGATATCAGCTCAGTATTTACCGTCTCTTGGGTTTGTTTGGGCGGCCGAAGTGGTAAAGTAATTCCATAATTCAAAAGCTCTTTTTCTAACAACTCAGTATGCTTAGCAAGAGTTCTGTTGCCTAAATTTAGGACTAATTTCAAATCATCATCTTTGACAAAGCTGTCTAAAAGATTGGTAATATAAATGACATTATATCTCTGCATTAAATGATTCCAGAGATGATAAACCTCGCTAACATTTATGGTAGTTTGTTTATCCCTGAGAAACTCATTCATTTCGGAGATATCTTTAATATATTTTAATATCTTCATAATTTATAACCTCAATTTGTTTTTTACTTCTATGGACGATAAACAGGCGGTTGATTTAAATAGCCTTTCAATTTACCATATTCGACGAGCATTTCTTGTAATTCTATAGTCAAGAGCAAGTGACTTTTTAGTCCTTTTCGGACATTAGGAGTGGTACTTTGCATAAAACCAATACCAAGAATAGGAAAGAACGCAGCAATTACTTCATAAAACATGAGAAAAATGTCCCTGTCGCTGACAGCTTCGATATGAACTGTTGAACTTACGTCTGCCGGCGGCCGTATAGGAAAAGGTAAATCGTATTCGCGCATTAAAGCTTCCATATCGTCAATCCCCAATAAAAGGCCATTCTTAACCTTATTTCTTATTATCATCAAATCATTATCTTCAATCATATGTTCAAAAATTTGGATGCTTTCTAAGGCGTCCAACTTGGTGACTAAAACGTCCCATATATAAAAAACCTCTACTACATTTATTACTTTTTGCTTTTCTCTGGCTGATTTACCGATTTCAGCTACCTTTTGAACTTTATCCATAATATCTACCATTTTCAACCCTACCTTTTTATCTCTCTCACTAGTTTATAATTTCTCTAATATAGATTTTTATACTATGGGATACTGTTGATTATTAAATTAATCTTTGCCCTCTTTGATCCTCATAAGTATTCCTTGGTATCTATCTAAGGCAGTATGTAATTCGTGGCATGCTGCTACAGTTTCCGGATCAGCATAAGAATTATTATCCTTTTGTACTTTAATGGTACTTGAGCGCAATTTTCCAATTTGGCCTACTATATTGTCCAATTCAGACACAAGCATCCCTCCCTGTTAGATTAGTACTTAGTATGTCCAGCCACGAACAAATTAGGAATACAGAATAAAATAAAACATTTTGGAAACTGTAAGATAAATGTTAAAGGAGGAACAATTATGACCGAAAAGAACATTTTGGCCTTTTTTAAGACTTCGGAAGAGGCTAAAAAAGCTTCCGAACAGATTAAAGGTTTAGGAGTAACCGATATCCAAGTTGACCGTTTTAGTAAATATCCAAACGGCAGTGCCGATTTTGTTAATGATCCTACAACCGGTGATAAACCTAGCCAAGCGGCATTAATTTTAGGGGCAAGCTCAGATCGGAATACCGGAGTATTAGCTTCTGCGGATGTCAGCGCGAGTGGTATGAGTGACGGAGGTCAAGATTCCGTATCCGGTCGTGACGTACTTGTGGCGGCTATTGTTGATGAATCGCATTTTGATAGAGCCATCCAATTTGTAAAGGATAACGGTGGTTTAGTTTAAGATCTATATAGGGATTATTGAGGAGTTTCAAATAAGTGAACTCGAAGCAAGGTATTGGAACCACCCCCACTTGTGGAAGTGAGAGTCTCCCCACGAAAAAATGAAGTTCATTAGGGTGCTCCGAAAATAATTAAGCCTAGCGGTAATTAACCGCTAGGCTAGTTATGTATAGTGAAAGTATTTTTGAATAGAACAAGAATAAAGCACCTGCCCCTTACAAGCAAGTGCTCTAAAACCTAAAATTATCTTGATCTATATCGTTATATTCTGATTTGTCTTTGGCAAATGAATCAGTTTCGTTTTAAACGCATACATTTTATATCGCTGTAAAGTAAAGAGATAAGTGACAAAAGAGTTAAAACGATACAGAGAAGCCATGCTGATTGATACGAACCCGTTTTATCATAGATTGCCGCCAATGCAGGTACAGAAATAGCAGCCCCTAAATATACGGACAGATTTACATAGCCATAAATCTCACCATAGTATTTTGTGCCAAACATTGAAGAAGTAATAATCGGTGGGCAGACGGTACCGGTACAAATGCCAAGGCCATACAAGATTGCAGTGATATACATTAGGGGTTTGGAGTTCGGATATAGCATACAAACGAAGGAAAGGGCGAAGACAATACAGATATAAAGGGTTCCAACTTTCGAGCCAAACTTATCGTAAATCCAACCCAATGAAATTTTTCCAAGAGTAACTATGATTAAGAATATGGAAAGGATGCTTGCAGCAAAGACAGCTCCATGATGGTCAGCAACGAAAGCTGCAAACTGGCTAAGAGATCCAAAACCTACAAAAGAAAGGGCGAATATACCAAATAAATAAATCCAAAAGAAATTATTTTTTCTCGCTTCCTTTAGAGTCAGGTTATATTCAATCTTAGGCAAGGTTGCTTTTTCAACAACAGCAACTGCTTCATCAGCGCCATAGGCTTTCAAGCCCATTGTTTCCGGGGACTTTTTCATAACAAGAACCATTGGTAAAGCGATAATGAGCATAGCAGCGCCGAATATTAGATAGGATATTCTCCAGCCATAGTTCTGAATAACACGTGTCATGATTGGGCTGATAATGGCTCCACCCACACCGCTTCCAGCTAAGGCTATACTTATTGCTAAACCTCTCTTTTTCACAAACCAATTGGTTAAGACTATGCTAATAGGCAGAGCAATTGCTCCTATAGAAAATACGCCCATAAAAACGGCGCAAATATAAAAATGGATAATGTTTTGTCCTAAAGAAAAACTGGCGTAAGATGCCGCCAAACCAACAATACTAAGAGCTTGAATTAATTGTGTATTTTTCTGGGCGAGCCATTTTCCAAGGTATGGAGATAAAAATACGGTTACACCGTAAACTATAGTGCTTATGATCCCGAATTCACTTCGACTAAAACCCATACTTTTAGTCACAGGTTTTACGTACAGTCCCCAGTTTGTAGTAATAAGCGGGTGCAGAATCGACATGATTAAAACTCCGGCGGCTACAATCCACCAACCGTAGAATATTTTTGTCTTGGTCATTTGATCATCCTCCATACTAATTATGCCGTTTCATTGCTAGCCTTTATATATCTTTCCATCTTTCATCACCCAAGCCACATTCTGTAGAACAGATATGTCCTCAAAAGGATTCTTATCAACTGCTATGATATCAGCGTACTTCCCAGGTTCAATCGTTCCTATTCGCTCATTCCATCCCAGCAATTCGGCCGCGTATCTCGTAGCGCTGAGAAGCGTATCCGTTGGTGAGATGCCTGCTTGAAGCATCAATTCAAATTCGCCTGCCTGAGTACCATGCGGTGTAAGCGGAGTTCCGCAGTCTGTACCAAAAACAATACGTACTCCTGCATCGTAGGCTTTTTTAATGTTGGAAAGATGTGATCCTACCAAAGCTGTAGCCTTGCGAACAGCAAAATCAGGAATCCCGGCAGCTGCACCTTTTTCTGCAATAACTTTTAAAACGATAAACGTAGGAACTATGGCAATACCTTTTTCAGCCATTAGTTTTATAGTTTCCTCATCGACTAAAGTACAATGTTCAATGACGGAAACTTCTGCAGCAGCTGCTGCCTTAATGCCTGCTGTACCATGAGCATGGGCAGAAATGATCTTGCCATGCATGCGAGCAACATACACAGCGGCTTTAATTTCCTCAACACTCATATTTTGTTCTCCAGGTTCGTTGCCCGGGCTGAGAACACCGCCTGTCACTACAACCTTAATCTGATCGGCACCGTATTTTAGCATTAAACGGGCAGCTGCACGTACTTCGTCAGGACTGTTAGCAACATTGCCGAACTTATAAGTGCTGTAACCCAATGTTTCTCCCGGATAACGATACTCAAGATGCCCGCCGGTTTGGGTAATATACATACCGCTGGTGAAAACGCGCGGACCCGGGTAGAGTCCTGCTGCAATGGCGTTACGTACAATTTCGGAGCCGCTTATAGTGGGGTATCCTTCATCGCGAACTGTAGTAAAGCCAGCTAGCAAATCCAGTTCGGCATTTCTCATTGCTTTAATGGCTACTAATTCCGGGGGTTCACTTACCTCAACAAGGCTTGTATTGCCGCCGAATCCGAGGTGGACATGTGTATCAATCAAACCGGGAAGAACAAATTTATCCGTGAGATCGATAATTTCATCATTCGTACCGGCAACAAAATTTTCAATATTTTTAACATCGATGATCCTGTTATCTTGAATAAGAATAATTGCATTTTCTTGAATACTTCCGTCAATTGCTGAAAACAGTTTGCCGCATTTTATGACCTTAGACATTGCTTTCTCCTCTCTCCTTACTCTTCTCTCGTTATTTTTTGTTGTGATACTAAGCCCCCTTTCGATGAATTACGCGGCTGCACCTAATCGCTCAAAACCCCGCGATCAAAGTATAGGGCTAAATACCTACTCTTTACTAGCAATTTGCAATTATGTGTTATATTCCGAATTTATCAGTCACATTGTGTAAAGAAGGAAAGTGCAAAAAAAATCTTGGGCTCTTCATAGGCCCAAGATCGTTTTAAGTTCTTTAGCTTTATTTCGGCTCACAGGGATTTCCTCCTGAAAATCTACAAGCTTTAGTAAGTAAGTGTGATTGAACATAGGTAGGATTTTCTCGATTTTGTTAAAGTTTACTAAATAGCTTTTGTGGCAGCGAAAGAAATTAGAGGATTCTAATCGCTCTTCCCAATAGTTTATGGATTGTTTCGTAAGATAAGTCTTTTGTTGGGTATGAATCAAAGCTCCACGGCCTTGAGGCGTAAACATAAGCACATCGGAGGGAGCTAACAAAAAAATTCTTCCGGCTTCTTCAGCAGCAATTATTTTATTAAATCCATCGCCATAGATTTGTCTGATTTTCGGCAGCTTAGTATCCAGTGCTGTCCTTTCTTTACCGCTTTTTAGATTGGTCAGCACTTTTTGAATGGTCCGATCTATTCTTTTAAGGGAAACGGGTTTTAGAATATAATCAATGGCATTGTAATCAAAAGCGTTAAGCGCATATTGGTCATAGGCCGTAACAAACACGAAATAGGTCTCGGGTGAACTTTGCATAATCTCTTCTGCCACATCAAATCCACTGATTTCAGGCATCTTTATATCTACAAATATCAAATCGGGTAGATAATCTTGGATTTTTTCAAGAGCAGTTACTGGATCAGTGAATGATGCCATAATGTTAATTTCAGGATATTGTTGCAAAAGGTACTCTAGTTGAGCTACTGCTAATTGCTCATCATCAATGAGAATGGTATTAATCAAATATGGTCACCTCTCCGAGTTAGGTATTTTAACTTTAATAGTTGTTCCTCCATTTATGATGCTTTCAACCTCTAGGCCATAACCATAATGTTTTTGCAACCTCTTCTGTATATTCCGGAGACCAACTCCCAATTCTTGAGCGCCCTTATCATTTAATAGGCGTTTAACTTTTTCTGGGGCCATACCAACCCCATCATCGGTTACACTAATCACCGTAATTTGATCGACATTTTTAATGGAAATACGAACGATTCCGCCTTGCCTTTGTGGATAAACACCATGTTTAACGGCATTTTCTACTAAAGGCTGAAGAATAAGCGGTGGAATAAGGGGATTAGTATTAGGCTCGACATGATATTCAACTTCCAGCCGTTTGCCAAAACGTACCTGCTCTATAGCCAGATACGATTTAACCAACTCCAGTTCTTGATCTAAGGGAATGAGTTCCATATTATTAAGCCGGAATTTTCCTTGTAAATAATCGCTTAATTCCTCTAATAGTTCTGCTGCTTTGAGGGAATCTGTCCGACAAAGTGCCGTAATTGAATTGAGGGTATTATACAAAAAGTGAGGTTGGATTTGGGCTTGAAGTACCGAGATTTCGGCTTGCAATATTTTTCGTTCCGTCTCCTTTGTGGCAATTAATTCCTTATTACGATCCTCCAACGCTTCTCTAGCCGCATTACTCTGCTTAAGATTCAACAATAAGAACACAATGTAAGCAAACATAAAAGTAACTAATATGATACTTGATATGATAACAAGCATTAAAACATGTAACTCATTAGCGGATGCGAACAATTCATTTTCATCTGCAACCGTGACTAATGTCCATCCGGCAATTGGAATTGAATTATAAAAAGCAATTTTTTTCTCACCGTTGTCTATGAATCGAAATATCCCGGACTTAGAAGTACTTGAAACAAGTCTACCAAGTTGCTGCATGTTTCTGTCCGAAACAGTAGATGTTTTTTTCTGCATAGCCCATGAAGGATTTGGATGGGTAATAAATGTGCCATCTTGTGCTAATAAAAAGCCGTATCCCTTTTTCCCGTAACCAGCCTGCTGTGCGATTTGCTGTATCGTCTCAATAGTTAAACTTGCTGCATCCCCTGCTAAAACGTTTCCCCTGTTATCTTTACGCCAGGCTACCATAAGCACCATATTTCGCTTATAAGCCTGAGAATAAACAGGTTTAAATATCGTGTCATAAACACCTGCCGCTTGTGAATACCTCATTCCGGCTTCAACCGCTGCTCCTTCTGCCCAGGGATCCGTTTTATTCGTTCCGTCTTTAACGTTATAATATCTGGCCTGGAGTTTTTTGTAATTCTTGGGATCCTTCCACTCATTAGTCTGTAAGAAGTTAACAATATGTAGGGCGGCATATTCATTGGGGTACGCCCCAGAAACATAGTGCCAGCGAGAATGGTTAAGTTCATCAATCAAGTGAATGGATTCGTCGTTTCGAGTAAGGTCTAGCTGCGGATTTAATTTTAACACCTGCCCAAGAAGCGGACTTTCTGCAGTTTCCCGTACTTCTCCTAAACGTCCTTCCAGCCAAGTATTTATATAACCGGCCGATTGTGCTGTGTGATCTGACATTGTATGCATCAGTTCACTTTCACTGACTTGATTATATTGACGATAGGAAATTATCGACAATAATACTAAGCCAAGCATAATTAATATTATACTTGTAGTTGTGAACTTCGACTTATTTCGTAAATTTATCATAAACTTTATGATTCTCCCTTAGGATAATTTCTTCTTGGACACGCTATACATACTATCTTCCTTTTTCGAGTTTAAATATTCCACATGTTTATGATAATTCCTCTTAAAAGATGCCATCTTTATGAAGCTTGTATTCTTCTGAGCTAAGGATACAAACAATAACAGATTCATTATATGTTCTAATTTCGACAAAATAATTGTAATTCCAACAAATTTCTATTGACCTGCGGATAGTTTTCGAGTATTCTTTTAATACCCCCCACCCATATGGGGGTATGGGTTAAAATGTTCACAATTCCGCCATCAATCCCAGCAACAATCACCGAACAACAAACGAGGAGTGAGAGTATGTCAGTGGTTAGTGAAAAAGTTACTGCCCGACTCCAAGAAATTTTTGGCGAAAGGGTACGGGTTGATCGAATCGAAAGGAAACTCTATTCGTATGATGTGGGGGCCCTTCCTTTTCTGATTAAGCCTTTTGTCCCCGTTGGCATTGCTGGTGCAGTCGTGCGGCCAATGAGTGAAGAGGAAATCGTACAGTTGGTTCAGCTTTCCCAGCAAGAGAATATTCAACTTGTTCCCAGAGGTTCGTCCACCTCCGGTTATGGGGGTGCTTTACCAGCGGAGGGAGCTGTTGTTGTAGACTTGAGCGGCATGAATAAGGTTATCGCTGAAGATTTCAGTCAACAAATAGTTCGCGTTCAGCCGGGGATCATTTGGGAACAACTGCAAAAACAAATTAACAAAAGTAATTTGGATTTGCGGCTTTATCCCACCTCCCTCCCCGCTTCAACCGTTGGAGGCTGGCTGGCCCAAGGCGGTTCTGGATTTGGATCCTATGAGTACGGACAGTTTAAAGAAAATGTTTTGGCTGCCAGGGTTGTTCTGCCTTCCGGTGAAATTAAGGAATTCAGCGGCCAGGAATTGGCGGATTATATTGCGGATGCCGAAGGAATTACTGGAATTATTAGTGAAGTGACCCTCAAAGTCCGAGAATTGCAGAAAGAGATACACCGGGCTTTTGCGTTCAAGGATTCTCAATCCTTAGGCGCTGCTTTAAAGGCCATCTCCTATAATAAATTACCCATTTGGTCCATCACTTTCCTCAACCCGGAATCCATGCGCTTGAAGAAAAAACTTCCGCATAAACATGGTCATCCCTATGAAGAAGCTAATCCTCATGTAAAGCCGCAGCTTCCGGAAGCTTTTGTCATGGTCCTTGCTTATCCTGAGTCACGCTGTTCAGACATCAATATTCCATTAATGAAAATTATTGAGGCTAATAAAGGGAAAGAACTAGCGTCAGAAGCTGCTGAACACGAATGGGATTTGCGTTTTGCCCCCATGCGCTTAAAACGGATTGGTCCTTCCATTATTACAACTGAAGTTATTGTGCCCACTAAAAACTTAACAGCCGTTTTAAACGATATTGAAAAGAAAATAAAACAGCCTTTTGTTGCCGAAGGTATGGTCGGCAAAGATGATAAAGTTACTATTTTAGGATTTATTCCTCATGATGAACGTTCCTTAGCCTTCAACCCGGCTTATGCTCTGGCCATTTCTGTTATTAATATTGCCAAGAAATACGCGGGTACGGCCTATTCGACCGGTTTGTATTTTAAAGGTGAAGCTAAGAGTGTTTTAGGTACTGAGCGTTATCAAAAACTGACTGCCTATAAGGCAAAAGTCGATCCCCATAATTTGTTGAACCCCAATAAGGTGATAGGCTCAGGCCTCATAAATTATATTATGAATTTGGCTTCGTTATTTGAACCACTTATTCGGCCGATTGCTAATGCGGCTACAGCTCCAACGGGCGATCTCTCTGAAAGAACCAAAGAAAAAAATGGCGTTCCAGGAAGTGTAGCCTTCTTTGCCACTGCTTGCGCCCGTTGCGGTTATTGTGTTTCAACTTGTGAACAATTTATGGGCCGCGGCTGGGAGTCCCATTCTCCTCGGGGCAAATATGCCTATTTAAGAGAGGTTATTGCAGGCCGAGAGAAATTCGACCAAGAAATGGTCAATAAGTTTCTCCTTTGTACCACTTGTGAAGTCTGTAATACCCGTTGTCAACTAAATATCCCCGTAGAGCATAACTGGATGACCATGCGGGGGCAGTTAGTTCGTGAAGAAAAGCGAATGACCTTCCCGCCCTTTGAAATGATGGCTGCATCCCTGCGCGGAGAAAAAAATATATGGGCCGGCAAGCAGGAGAAAAGAGCTGACTGGCTCCCAGAGGACATTAAGCCAAAGATTAAGGAAAAAGCCGAGGTTATGTACTTTGCCGGCTGTACGGCATCTTTAGTCAACAGTGATGTTGCGGTATCGACTGTGCGTATTCTGGATAAAGCCGGTATCGATTTTACCTATCTGGGCACTGATGAGGCTTGCTGCGGTATACCTATGAAGGTAGCCGGTAAATGGGATGTCTTTGAAGAGATTTTCGAGCACAACGTTAACGAAGCGAAAAAACGCGGTGCTAAAACAATCGTTACCTCTTGCCCAGCATGTGGCTTAGTTTGGAAAGAACTTTACGCCGACTTGGCTCGGAGAAAGGGAATTGACTATCCTTTTAAAGTCAAGCACTATACAGAAATTGCCGCTGAGGCCTTAGCCAAAGGAGATTTGAAGTTTGACCACGAAATAAACGCTAAAATTGCCTTCCATGACTCTTGTCATGCAGGGCGTGCCCAAGGAATTTATGAACCGCCTCGCGAACTTATCGCCGCTATCCCGGGCGTAGAATTAGTCGAAATGGAGCATAACCGCGAAACCGGTTTATGTTGCGGTTCTGTACTGACTCTAATTGGCGAAACACCTGTCGCTCCAAAACTCGGGGGTATGAGAATTCAGGAAGCCATTGATGTTAAGGCAGATGCCTTGCTTGCCCTTTGCCCTTGCTGTCAGGTTCAATTGAGAACAGCAGCTAAAGCCAATAACTTCGATATTCCGATAACAGATTTAGCACGCTTTATTGCCCAAGGTTTAGGATTTGAAACAGAAGATAAAACAGAATTCTCTCTGGAAATGTGGAGTTACTTTGAGAAATTTATTCTTTTGATGGATCCCAAAAACATGGCAAAAATCATGGGGGCTCTATTCCCGCAAATGTTTGCCAACATGCCTGGCGGTATGGTACCGATGATGAAGATAATGAAGTTTATCCCTGGCGGCTTAACCTTAATGGGAAAAATGATGCCTTTGCTGATGCCTAAACTGGTTCCAGGAATCATGCCTAAGATCATGCCGGATATGCTGGCTGAAGTTTCGCGCCGCATCGGTCCACTGCCTGATGATATGGAAGAATTAATGCCTGATCTGCTGCCAAAAACGATGGATGCCTTAATGCCTAACATGTTGCCGCTACTAGTTCCGTATATTACTCCCATGATGCTTGAATATATCAGAAGCGGTAAAATATCCTCGACAGTCCTAGCTATTAGTGAAACTGCTGTAACCAGCGAAACGCAGGGCAAACAGAACGCTGCTGCAAAATAATATTAGGGCTGTAGCAAATGCATAAACGCCGCCCATTAAACAAAATCCTGCATAAATAGTGGTTTAAATCCTCCACTGATATGCAGGGTTTTATTTATATAAACGAATAGATATTCATTATGCATCGGCCCCTTAATACGTACCGGGGGTATTCCTCGAAGAAGACTTCATCCCTTTCGTAAAGATACTCCGGTAATAGTTATAGCTTGTACCAAGAAAATATTTTGAAAATGGAAACAGACTTAATAGTTGAACCAACTTTACAGTTAAAATAATAGTTAATATATAAATTAGTAGGCTTAATACCAGGAAACTTTTTATGGGATATACCTTGTCTAATTCCATTGCTACAGCTTGAAGTACAATAACATGAGCTAAATAAGCCGAATAAGAATACGGAGAAGTTTCTTTAAATAGACGATAAAGCTTTGGTTTTTGGCTAATGACGTAAGATGCTAAACTGTACAACATCAAAATTGACAAAATCATATATGAAACTTTAAGAAAACAGTACAGATATCCGATCGTTATATATTTATGTCCGGAAAAATGAGGGTTTATTTGAATGTAATAAATATAGAGCAACAACGGAATATAAGTGAGTAATATAAGTTTTCGATAACGTTGAAGCAATGCTAGTAAATGAGAATACCCAAAAATGATATAGGCTCCAACTACGAAATAAATTGACCATAATAAGGGAGTTCGATCTATAAACATTTGTTCATTATATGTTGGTGTATCAAATAATCTTTTTCCAATTAATAAAGTAACCCTATTGTTTTTTAGAAGAATTATATATAACACAAAACAAATCAATAAGAAAGCCACTTTATAAAATTTGGGTAATTTTTGTATATGCTTGGACAACCACAATATTAAGGGAAAGAATAAATAAATTCTTAAAATCATCGACATATACCATAGATGATACCTTCCGGTTCCGGCAGCCAATTGCCCGATGAAATTGTCAAAAGAAGCCTGCCCATACAATTTAGCATCCATAATATTTACGATTGACCAGATTACATAAGGCAAAAAAATATAAAGTATGCGCTTTTTATAAAACGTTAGTATATTTATTCTTTCAGTATGATTATAGAATAGACTGATCGCAGTAACCAAAACAAACATTGGTACAGCGGGTTGAGCAATAACATAAAATAAATTTAGAATTAGTGATTCAGAAAAAGCTGCCCCTTCCCGCCAGGCATATGCTCCAAAAACGTGCTGGGCCACGACGAATACAAAGCCAATCATTCTTAGTACGTCTAATTCTTTAATATGTTCTTTCGGCATGTCTAACCACTTTTCATCAAAACATAAGCCTAAATAGCGGCTGTTCTTATTCTATATAGTTTGCTGTCTGTTTTTCCCTACTGGACAAACTCTCCTGCATTCCCAGCAGGCATACACCCAATACCCTTTGGGCAGAGTCTTTCCGACAATACTCCGACAAAGCTTTTGAATAACTTTTTGCTCTTCTTTTATAGCACTAGCGGGACAGGCATCAAGACATAGTCGACAACTTTGGGGACACAATTCCTTCTGGATGAGTGGGTCAGACTCTAAATCCAAATCCGTGAGCACGGAAACCAAATGGACCCTGTTTCCGTATTGCGGAGTAATAAGAAGAGAGTTTTTCCCCAGGATACCCAAGCCTGCCGCCTGAGCAGCATGTTTATGGGACAAATCCCCCATCCCCCGATGATTTTCTTCATCCCAATAATTATAAGGATCGTCAGCCGGTATAGGTATCGCCTTACCGCCCAATTTCTCCACAAAAACTGCTACGTCACTTGCGATGTAATCTAACCTTCTGAGTATCGCTTGGAAGGTATTGGTATATGCCGTACCAAGATTTCCGCTTACAAGTTGGTCGGAGATCTTTTTAGCTATAACCACGACTGATTTCGTTTCCGGCATAATGTCGGTTGGATGAAAACCCGACGGTGCTCCGTCAAAACGTTCTACAGAAGCCACTCCTACAAGATCAGCTCCTAGGTTTAAGGCGCTTGTTTTAATTTCTTCCTTCAAACTCATGTACTGTTCTCCTTCCTTACTTGAGAAATAATTTTACGTTTATCTATAAACAGCGATTAAATCCATCGCTCTAGAAGCTAACATTTACGAACGTTTTTTCCTTCTGCTACTTAGTTAAGGCTGTTTACTGGACAATTATTGCAACTATAGAGTGGTAGTTCAATTGAATTATAGTTACCTACATCATGTTAGTTAGCTTTTAATAAGCATTATATTTTTAAAGAACTTGAAGACAAAAAACTTTAATATTAGGCATAGAACCACAAAATTACCTAAATATCGATATTAACGAAGAGGAATCTATCGAAATATGTCGAATCCCTCTTCATTAATATCTATTCTAAAATATACTAAAGTGAGGAAGACTAATGACTAGAAAGCAATTTGCTCATAAAAATGGCTTCAGTACTTATCATGAAATGCAAACATCAAGCCGAGTGGTGTTTAAGGACACTAGCTCTTGGCTGGTAACACTCACAGAATATGGATTCTTAGCTTGGATTGACACATCTTTAGAAAAGCCTCTTGGCTATTTTGATTCTTTCGAGCTTGCAAAACAAGAGATACTTGACACAATTAATCAGGCATTTGAAGCAACCGAAATAACATCAGAGCTTAATTAATCTTAAACTTTAAGCTCCAATACCCTCACTTTTCAGGTCAGTTTCGACACTAATACCATTTTTAAGGAGTTCCATCATGATCTCGGTTGAAACTGGCTTACTAAAAAAGTAACCCTGAATTTGATCACACTCAAGAGTATCCAGTCCTTTTAATTCTTCCAAGGTCTCCACGCCTTCTCCAATAGTTTGGAAATTCATAACCTTAGAAATTTTAATAATCGCTTCTGCTAACGTCATTAATTTTGAATTTGTATTAAGGTTTTGGACAAACACGCGATCAATTTTGATAGTATCGATTGGTAAATCGACAAGATAGCTCAAAGAAGAATATCCTGTACCGAAATCATCAATAGCCAAGCCAATCCCCATGGCCCGAAGTCGTTGTAACGTGGCTACTGATTTATCAAGTCCATACAAACCAACATTTTCTGTGATCTCTAATTCAAGATTCTCCTGGGGGAAGCCAGTCTGCTTCAAGACACGATTTACCATCTCTTCAAATTGATCGTGAATTAATTGAATCGGTGAAATATTAACTGATAATCTCAGCTGTGGTAACCCCTTGTTAAACCATGACTTAGCATCTCGACATGCCGTTTCCAGCACCCATTCGCCAATGGGTATAATCATACCCGCTTCTTCGGCTATAGGAATAAACTCTGTTGGTGTTATCAAACCGAGCTTATTATTTTTCCAGCGAATTAATGCCTCGACGCCAACAATTTGCTGCGTCTTTGCAATAACCTGAGGTTGATAACTTAACGTAAATTCGTCTCGTCCGAGAGCAAACTCTAACTGATTTTTTATTTCCAGCTTACGAAAAATCCTTGTATCGATCTCTTTGGAGTAAAATCGATAGTGACTTCCTTCTCTTTGCTTAGCTAAGTACATAGCTGCGTCTGCATGTTCCAGCAAAACTTCCATACTCAGGCCATTATGTGGGTAAAGGACAATACCAATACTAAGATTGACTTGGATTTCCCTTCCCTGGATATTAAGGGGCTTTTCAAAGCATTCAATAATAGTTTGGGCAATCTCTTCTACCTCGTCTACAGACGTCACCTTATCGATCAAAATAGTAAATTCATCGCCACCCATTCTCGCCACTAGACTTTCATCTCTAACACACTTTGCTAACTGTTTGGCTACTTCTATGATCAATAAGTCACCAGCTGCATGTCCGAAAGTATCATTGACCATCTTAAAGCGATCAAGATCTATAAACATAATTGCAATCATCGTTGGATAAGGATTATCGTTAATTAACTCTGATAATTTATCAATGAACTTACGTCGATTCGGAAGACTACTCAATTCATCATGATATGCCATCGATTTCATGGTGTTTAATGCGATTTCCAATTCGTTGTGTTTTAATTTTAGACGATCCGCCAATATCCCCATTCCAACCGCCGTAGCGAATAAACCCAGAGATAACGTTACTAAAACAATACCGTTATTACCATCGTTGAGTCCCATAATATTGAAATACCTCTCTGACAATTTATACGTAAGCTGAATACTTACACTAAAAAGAGCTGTAATAAACCCACCTTTTAAGCCATAATAGTAAGCCAAGATTATCGCGGGTATTATGTAGAGCATCCACATCAAGTCACCGGGAACGAGTTGCATATAGTCTGTTACTACAGGTATAAGGAAACAAATAAAAATAACAACCCAATGTGACCAGTGAACTCGAGATCCTTTTAAAAACATATTTTCACTACTTCCTGCTAATTAATGTAACAAAAGTCCTAAATCATTTATTTTTAAATTAGTGTTTCTAAGTATTTGTTAATTTAGCCTTATCTGGCAAACAGCTAATTAATATGATTACATTTTCTTACATTTATCCCTAAAATAAAGAATCTATTAGTTCGATATTGTTGTTTATTCGACGCAACTAAGATCAATCCTTTACAATAATTAAATATTTATTTCAAGCTGGCAAATGTCTAAACTATCGAAATATAATTTATTATGCTGGTATTAATTAAACACGTATAATTATTTTAAAAAAACTATCAAGGCGATAAGGAAAGGACCGAATTCCAAATTCAGTCCTTTTCCTTAATTTTCATAGTATTATATTCATACAACAGAATTAGATGCTTTCATTCTTCTCTTGAGATTCTTCTTTTGAGATTTTCTCCTTCTCAATTTGAGAAATTAATTGACGGGCACAATTTAGACCCTTACCAATTGGATCGATCTCTTGCTGAAAAAAACTCTAAAGTACTTTAAACCCTAAAACGAAAACAATCAGCAAAAAAATTCCCAGGCCTAGTGAATATCCGATAAGCTTTTTTTCAATTGGTAGCAAGTCAAACCATTCCTCCGCCTGCATTTCTGTCTTCGCATTTGGCTGTTGTCCAATATTTGAGCCGACTTCTGCCATTAATATTGCACCTCCCTATTAGGATAATGAATTCTAGCCTGTTACAATTGGCGGCATGATTCCATGGTAAAAAATCCAGGATATTAAGAGTCCAACCCAAAGGATAAAGCCAAATAGACAAACAGCATATACCGTCACGATTCTGCCCATGCCTTCGGCCCATAGCTTGCGTACATTAGTGATTAAACCGATTGAGAAAAAGGTAAGTGTAAAATAAATTCCTCTCAGACCATTAGCCTGATCAGCTGCAGCTGTAGCAGCTTTGGTTAAGTGTGGAGCTGCCAAACCTATCAAAAGAAGGATTAGAAAAGTAGCAGCATAACCAAGCACAAATTTCGGGAAACGTTCCCATATTTCTCCTTTTGTTACCTTGGAACCTTTTTCTTGACCTTTTTTGTTAATCCCAAAAACTGACCAGACCACGGCAAGGATAAAGGCCCAAATCCCTATAAAGATGTCAATAAAAACTTTGGTAACTGTCGTAACCGTCAGGATCCAGCCTGGTTCCCACTTTACTCCGTTTACGGCCAGTGCTTTAGCTCTGATTAACCCTTCTGTGATTGCACCGCTGGCGACTGCGCCACCATCGCTTTTGACAGCCAGGCCCATCCAAGATCCAGCAACCATCGGTTGATTATACAAAATACTTTGGGCAAGCCAAGGTAAAAACAAAAGTTCAACAGCCACGAAAACGATGATTACTGAAGAGAGAATAATTGGGATCTGAGGTCGGGATCTAATTGCCCCGCCAGTAGCGATAGCTGCTGCAACACCGCAGATAGAAATACCGGACGCAAGGGGAGCAGCCCATTCTGGTGTCATTTTAAACCATTTCCGAGAAATGAAATAAACGACAGGCCAGTAGATGAGGTATGCTTCAACAATAGCGCAGAGCCCCCGAATAATCACTGTGGAGGCTAGATTGACAGAACCAAGAGCTTTAATTCCCAAGGTTGCTCCTAAAATAACAATTCCAGTTTTGATATATAACTCAGGTCGTGCTGCTTCTTCAAGAAATTTAGCTAATCCTGTCCAAAAATTACCGATTAAAAGACCAACTATAAGTGCGATTATAAACCCCCCTTCTGGGGTAAGTCCCACTGACCAATTAATATTTAGCTTTGCGTATTGGTCTTTGGTCGCCGCAAGGTAACCATAACTTCCAAGAATAAAAGAGCCGTAGGCCAATGCGAAAATAATAGTAAATCCCACGACAAATCGTTTTAAGTTCCAACCCATACACGCGGCTCCGATAGAAGTTGTAACCAGAAAGAAAAGAAATGTCAGCAACAAGGAAGCCCATCCAGGCAAAAACGCATATGTTTTGGATAGGGGTGCCATTGATTTAGTTATGCTGAGCCAGACATTCGTTTTAACAGCCCAGCCTAACAAATCGCCTCCAAAGAGTTGACCTAAGCCGAGGAAAAATACCAATCCTCCCAGCCACACAGCCCACCAGTCCTCGGTCTTCAACAGCGAAGACTTAGTCAAAGTGTTTTCTTGGTTCATTTTTTCCCTCCTAAACTTAAACTTAAGTATTTGATGGAAATACGTTTGGTTTTCCTTACCTCCTTTCATTTACGCGATCATAAAATACTTTTATAACCGTTTATTAAAATAAAGATCATTTCTATAATATTCTATTGGTCTAGATAGACAGTAGAACACATTTTCATTTATTGCCAATTTTTCACTCATTACTGGGTGCAATAAAAAAAGACCTATAGCTTCTACCTACAGGCCTTAAGTAATTCCTTTATCACTTTATATATAAATTTGTGAACCATAAGACTAAAATTGAAAGGAGCTAGCCAATAATTCACAGGATTTTGATGATTTATTTTCCGAATCACATTTTAAAACGTCCCTGGCTCTTTCCAGATCCTTAGACGAAAATGCAAACGTTTCATTTTCAGACAGGAATTTATTGTTAGAATCAATATCGAAATCAAAATTCGAACTAACGAGAATGGAATCAAGATCAGAATTTAAACCACAAACAATGACGCTCCCCCCAGCTTCTTTAACCGATCGAGTGAAAACTTTGAGGGCATTTAGTGCGGTTACGTCAATGTTACATACATGCTTCATCCTTAAAATAAATACCTTTGATTTATTAATCAAACTAACAAGCTTTTGTTCGAGGTTATCCGCCAATCCAAAATAAAGGTTACCCTCTAATTCAACAATTAGAATTTCAACGTTATCTCTTACAACCTCAACTTCTTTTTCGACAATTTTAGGGTCTTCTGCTTCCAAAGGAATAAAAATTCTTATGGGTGCTTTATTGGTGTCTTTTAAATGAAGCATAATTGTAAGTGCAATACCAGTATAGATTGCATAGGAAAGGTTAGGTAATAAGATGGTTGCAAAACAGGTTACCCACATCGCTAAAGAATCTGACTTTAATTTACCAAGACTTACGACCTTCTTAATCTCATCTTTATTTACAAGATTATAAGCTGTGACCATCATAACGCCGGCTAAACAAGCTGTAGGAATGTATTTGGCAAAAGGAGCGAAAAACAGGAGAACAATAGCCATTATTCCGCCTTGGAGAACACCAGCAAGTCTTGAAACGGCACCGCTATGATAATTGAGAGCTGTTCTAGTAAAAGAACCAGACCCCGGGAATCCTTGAAAAAATGAAGAAGCTACGTTTGCAATCCCTTGACCTATAAACTCTTGGTTAGGATCGATCTTTTGGCGTGATAATGTGGCAATTGATTTAGCACTAGAAATTGCTTCAACACAACCAATGATGGCAATAGATAAAGCTCCGCTAATATTATTCTGAATAAAGCTGAGATCAAAGTTAACCATTTTAAACGGAGGTAAGGAAGTAGGTATATTTCCAGTAAGTTGGACTCCAAGTTTATCTAACGAAAAAATAACGATGAAAATAATTGGAATAATAATCCCAATGAGGGCACCAGGTAGATTCTTATTAATTTTTTTGCAAACTACTATAACAATTATCGTTATTAAACCCATTCCAAGAGCATATAAATTTGTTTGTTGCAGATGGGTTAATACATAATACAATTTTTCTGTCGTCGCCATTTGAGCTGAATTTTTAACAGGAATACTTAGAAGAGTACTAAGTTGTCCGAGAGCTATTAAACAACCTGCCCCTGTTGTAAAACCAATAATTACTGAGTGGGAAACATAACTAATTAATCTGCCAAGTTTTAAAACCCCAAAAAGCATCTTTAAAGTACCCACTAAAAATGTCAAAAGGAAAACCATTTGATAGGCATTGTCGAGCCCCATATAGTTTTTCATGACACTCGCTACCAGTAAGGCCGATGAATTAGTTGGCCCAGTTATTAGATGTTTAGAACTTCCAAACGTTGCACCGAAAATTGCGGATACAATCGCTGTATAAAGACCATAAACCGGGTTTAGCCCTGCAATCAAGGCGTAGGCCATGCATTGAGGAATTGCTACGACTACCCCAGTCAAAGCTGCCATAAAATCCTTGCGAAGATTTTCAATATTATAACTCTTGATACTCTCAATAAAGGAGAAATAATTAATTTTTGTAAGGTACATATGAATACCACCTTTAAATCAACGAAATTTGACAAACACAATAATTGTGCTCGCCTAAACTCCAATTAATGTGGATGACGATCTTTACTAAAATCCTCCCTTCCAAATTTTCCAGTCAAATTTCTTAGCATCCCTTTAAGGGTCTTTCTAAACATTGTAACTTTTTTGAATTTAAGCCTCCTTTTATGTACTTATTCTCACAATTAAAGATTATCATTGAGTTTCGATAATGTCCATAACAAGACAATATTATCGTAATCGCATTTATTAATGTCAAATACCATTATCTAAGAGTTTTATAAATATTCTTAAATGAAAATTTGATTCAAGTTATTTGTTTTTGAAATAAATACAATGTTATTCATAACAATTTGTTTTTAGTGAAATATTTATAACTAGAGTCATAAATATTTAATATGGTTTTATGTTTAGGTAAATAAGTCACACCTAAAATTTAATAATTTCCTATAGACTATAATTTTTAGCTCAATCTTTCTTACAAAACTGGTTTTTAACCGAAGAATATCACAATAGAATTGCTTTCTAATTAATATTATGTTGAATTTAGGTATCATTTTGCTTAATTAATTAACTAACCTCTCTAAGCATTTTTTGATTTATAATCAATGATCCTTCAGAAGCCAAGTGTTTGTAAAAAGCTATTCTAATTACAGCAATTTAAACAAATGAAAGTATAAAGCAACGCCCCACAGCAGAGAGTCTACAACTCGCCACTGGGGACGCACTCATAAATCGTAAGGTATCCAGTTACAAACTAAATCCATACTGAAAACGCCAAAAGGCTATTTCAACGACTTACAGAATCGCAACTCACTCGATCGAATAGGAAAGGATCAAGAACAAGTTTCCAGTTAATTTATCCGGTAACTGTTCTAGGTTGAACATCTAAATTTCGATTGAAATAGATCATCACTGCATTTACCAATAGAATCACCATCGTAACATAAAAAACATTTTTAATACCATAAGTGGCTGCTACTGTACTTCCGACAAGTGGGCCTATTAGATTACCTAAGAATGTGGAAGCCGAATTGAACCCGAACGCAGTTGCCTGAAGTTCTTGAGGCGCTTTCTTTTTAACCAGTACATTTAACGACGGTATCATACCTCCGATAAATAATCCTAATAGGAATCGACCTATAAGCAAAACACCAATATTAGTAGCCAAGGCTTGGGGAAAATACATACATGCTGCTGAACATAACGCAATGATTAAAACCTTTCGTTGACCGATATTGTCACCCAATCTTCCTAAAGTAGGTGCACCAATTAGATTTGCAATACCGCTCATTGCTACAACTAAACCAGCTATTAAGGCCAAATGCGCCCCTGAATATAATGTTTCGGCATAGATAGAAACGATTGGCTCGATACTCATCATACCAACTTGCGTGAATGTCGAGGCTATAAAGACCGGTAAAAGTGATTTTAATTGTATTAAAGCACTTTTTTGATTAGTATTTGTGTGCATTCTTGGCTGATGGTTTTCGTGTACAAATATCAAAACAATAATACCGGCTGCTATAAGAAATCCACCCGTTAAAAAGAATACAGAACGAAAACCAATAGTTTCTGCTAGTACACCGCCGATTAAAGGACCGATAAGATTTCCTGCAATTGCTCCAGTTTGGAGCATGCCAAGTGCCTGACCAGAATTCTCATTAGGTGTTATTGAGGCTTGCAATGAAACAGACATGGAGATGAATCCAGAAAAGATTCCATTGAATAATCGGAGGAAAAGCAATTGCCATACATTCACAACTGCGCCCATTAATGCTGTTACGACTCCCATACCAAGGCCAGCACGTAATAGCATGATTTTACGTCCGTGCTTATCGGCAAATCTTCCCCAAATAGGTTGACAAATTACAGAGGTTACAAACTGAGCTGAGAAGACCAACCCTGACCAGCGCTCGATATCCTGTAATTGATGTACTCCGAGCTTTTCAATATATAATGGAAGGAACGGAATCACTAAACTCATACCAGCCGTTACTAGAAAATTGGTAACCCATAAAATTATAAGTGTACGTTTCCAGTTCAATAAATACTACATCTCCTCTAGTCAACAATTATCGGTCAATTAGCATTCTGCACGCAGCCGTTATATCCTGCTAAAATGAAGCGCTATTCGGTAAAACAAAACTACCCGAATAAATGCATCCCTCACTTTGTCTCATTTTACATCCCTATATTAGGGGTTTCTCTTTGAGGCCTCACTTTCAATTCGTTTGATGGTCACTATTCCTTAGGAAATAGCGTTCACTATGTTTCGAATCCCCCGGTTCTCCTTAATCATGCGATCAGTTTCCTTAAATAAACACAGATACTATATTATGGAATACAATATAGTAGTTTGGGGGGAGGCCCTTGTGATATGGAATAATTGCGAATTTTGGTTAATTCAAAGCTATTGGATAGTATGGCTAGTAGGTTCCTTTATTGTCTCAATGATCCTGGGCGCTGTTATTTTCCGAAACTATGAATCAATTCGATAGTATCTCACCTTTATGAGGACATTTTAAATGTTTATGAATTCAAATAGGATAGAGAATGCTTGGAACAATACTTCTTCCACTCAAAGAAACACAAAATTCTGGGGCATATGGTTACCAGTCCCTACCTTTATTGCAATCATAAATTCGCTTTTTTGGACTTGGCTCATTCTGAATACTGTTGGCTATTCCGAAGGAGCTATTGAAAAAGCAGGGGAACGAATAATTGAGCAGTTTTAGTTGGAGTGAAGATTTATGCCTCCAGAAAACAATCTAATTCTCGAACAATATTTGGGAAGATTTAGCCCATATTTTAGAGGGATATTGTGTAAAAACCCAATAATTTTTCAAAAGTATTACTCATTATTGCTGGACCAAGGACGAAAATGGTTTGCTGGTAAATTAAATCCATTTAGACTTTGTACTGATACCGTAATGTTTTGGTTTTTTGTCCGTCCTTACTGCGCCATTGGATTAGCTATACGCGATCTTCGAATCGTACAAATTTTTTGGCGTCAACAAATGGAGCCTAACGAAACAATATATTTGCTCTTTAAAATAATTGAAATGAGACTGCCGTATTCCCTTACCCTATTGACTACCTATGCCTCCCTTGCTTTTGTTATTATAGATGCTGCTTTTAGAGTCTTTGAGGTAATTGGCGGACAAAACGGGCAAAGGCAAAGGAAAATGGATATGGCCGCCAGCAATCTTTCGTATGAACCGATTGAGTTAGAAAAGGTCATTAGAGAAGAATTGGCCACTGAATCTCGTTGCTCTCAGCGTGGTCAACTTAACCCCTTTAGCCTTACTCCAAGAATGTCCATTTACTTTCCTGTTTACGATCATCATACATCTATAGGTTTTCTTACCATTGACTTTCGCCATGTAGAATTGAGTATAAAGCAGTCCCTGGAGCCCAATGATAATGTCGTCAGTCTTATACGATTTCTCGACCTGTATACACCTTTTCCATTACAGATTGCTGTTATGATTCTATCATTCGGACTATTTTTGAATGGTGCAATTTATAAATTTGAGCAAGCTAAATGTGAGCAGCTTATAAGGGATAACCAAAACCAGTTTAATCAATAACCCTAAGATTATTTCAATAACCTTTGTGAAGGAGAGATTTTTATGTCACTATGGGATTTGTGGGCTCATGGTACGACTATGGGAGCCCAACCTTTTGCTTATTTTTCTCCTTTACTTTCGATTACGGTCTTTATCATTATTGTCTATATAATTACTGCACTAAAACAGGTTGTTGAAAATCCAGATCAACACCTTTTATGGTAGTCATCCCTGACTGCTTTGATTGATGAAGTATACTTGGGAAAACTATAATAGCATATGTCACCGTCTTCATGAAAACAACCGATCATAAGATCTTTCAAATATTCTTGAAAGATAATTCTTCGGTTGTGGAATCTTGCCATATAAATATTGGCATAGGAAAATTCAAGTAATTTAGTGAATGGAATCCAGAAGCGTCGGAACGAATTGTTCTGACGCTTTTTGTTATCCTTTTTTGTTATTGCAAGTTTTGACGAATAATGTTCATCTTTTGTATTTTCAAAAAAATCGCTCTCTGTTTTATAGTATTGGGCAGCATGTCTAAATCTGGAATTAACTTTTTCATTAAAGTTTCAGCTCTCTTTAAGTTTATTTTCAGTTACAAGTATTATTCTTTTAGTAAATTCTGAAGGAGGAACATGTTATGCCAAACTAGCTAAAATTATTTAGAAATATTCTTTGAAATCAGCATATTAAGCAAGGATCAAGTAGTGATTTTTAAGGTTATTCACTTCATCATGCACCAAATCGAATATAAAAATCGATTTGATTAAGAAAATACAAATAATAAGGGGTATATATGGATAAGAGAATGGAATATTTAGATATTGCAAAAGGTCTATTGATAATATCTGTCATATTAACCCATAGCCCTTGGCCTTATGCACAGTATATGTATTGGTTCCACATGCCTGCCTTTTTTATAATCAGCGGATTACTATATCGAGATAGAATTGATTTTCGCAAGCAATTCTTGAAGTTTTATATACCGTATTTTAGTTTCTCTGCAGTAGATATATTATTTAACTTTTTAATGTATCCAGGAACTGCTTCGATAGGAAAATTTTTATCTTCATTTATCTACTATATTTATGGTGGAAAGGCAGTATGGGGCGTATTTTGGTTTATTCCCGTATTGTTAATAAGCAAATTTCTATTCAGTAAATTGCGCAATAACTTTAAAACACCTTATGTAATATCAATCATCTCTCTAGGATATATTGCTGTCCATATATATTCAATAATGGTTATACCTAATTCCATTGTTGATATAAATAAGCAATATTGGTTACCATTGGATATAGATGTTGTTCCTTTGGCTTTAGCATATTACGCTATAGGTTTTTATGCTAAAACTATAATAAGATATTTAGTTACAAAATCCGCTATGTTTATTAGCGGAGCCGCTTGCCTATTGTTAATTTTTATAAACTTCGCCTGTAGAATATATTTCTACATGAATATGAAGGATTCTTACTATAAATCAATTGTTTGGGATTTAATAATTCCTCTATGTTTTACTATCTTTATAATAGCTTTAAGCAATAATTTAGTTAAAGGACGTCTTAGAAGTTTTTTGAATTATTGCGGTGTAAACTCATTAGTTATTATGTATATGCATAGACCTATAGGAAACTTAACACTAAAAATTTTTCCCTCAGCTGGATGGATAGGTTATACATTATGCGGATTATTTGTATCCCTAGCATTTAATTTTATAATTAGTAAATCAATCATAACTCAAATTTTATTTAAAGGAAAACTGCCTAACTTTAAACTACTGCGCTTATCATTAAGTCCTTATCAAGATTCTCTAACTTTTCAACAAACTCCTTCAAGAGATATACCGTTACCTAGAACTGCAAAAACCGCCCGCACAGTGAAATATAAATTAGCAGTAATTTCAATGCCACTTCTTTTGTCAAGACACTTTTTAAAGAATCTAAATTTGAAAAACTTAAAAGCAGGAAGAAAGTACTATACAATGGGGTCCCATTTATAGGTGCATACCAAAATAATTGGGTAGGATGCTTACAAAATAATAGTTAGCCTCCTACCCGATTAAAATTGATATGGCCGATGACATTTCCTAATCATTATTCTTTTCTTCTTCTGTAAAAATCTAGAGCTTATTTTGGGGGGAGATTATCTTTAGCCCGACTATATAACCAAGGCAAGTAACTATTAAAGGTAAAAACATGGTCGCAAAAAATAATTGGCTCCTCATAAATTTCAAAAACATAAATCCGTTTACAGGAGCCATAATTGCAAAATTAACCATCACTAAAGGATTGGGCCCTATGTGCATGACAATAAAAGTTGTTCCTAATGCTACAGCCCAAAATATGATTGCAAATATTAAAAAGCTCTTTTTCCTTTCCCGCCCTCTAAAAATACCGAACAAGAACCATAGTACTAAGAAAAGTATTGTTAAGATGAAATTCAAGACTGTTGGCGGTGGGCCATCCACTAATCCTCTAGTATTAAATATCGTTGCTAAGCCAATTGTCAAGAGAGCAAATGTAAAATTTAGTACCAATTCGATACCCCCAATACCTCATGTGAAATTTGTTTCACTAATTCTTTGAGAACTATCCAAGTTTCAAATGAGCTTTGTTCGCGAACTTTGGAATCAACAAAATACCCTCTGATAATCTCCTACAATATTAGGCGACTTCAAAGGTGATTTTGGAGATTTACTCCATTATCAAAACTCTATTACATAAATAATATTCTCTTTTTATGGTACTATCACCTTTATTTTACTTACTCTTTATATAAAAATTATATAAAAAATATCCTTCATCCAGTGTTTAATTGGATGAAGGATATGATAACCTACACTTCATATAATTGATCTTCCTTATTGAAGAACGTACGGTAACCTAACTGTAACATTATGATGACAGTAAGAGCCACAGCACCAAGGATTCCAAACATTATCGCTATTTGGTAAGCTATTGCAGTTGTCGGAGATGTACCGGAAAGGATTTGACCTGTCATCATCCCCGGTAAGAAGACTATTCCCATTCCTACCATGGATTGAATTGTTGGCAAAATAGCAGCATCAAAAGTACTGTTAATTATGTTTCTAGTTGCAACCTGAGGTGTTGCTCCAAGTATTAATGCTTCTTCCACCAATGCTTTTTGTGTTGTCATCCCTTCAATTAGGGATCTAATCCCAAGAGATATTCCCGTCATCGAATTGCCAACGAGCATTCCAGCTATTGGCACAAAATATTGCGGATTGTACCAAGGAGTGATCCGTACTATTACCAATAAAAAATACAGAAGGCAAGATAAAGTCCCTATACTCATTGAGATTACTACAACTTTCTTCAGCGAAGCGGATAATTTACCTTTAAATTTTTTGAAAATAGTGTAGATCGAAAATGATTCCATCAACATAATAATACCTCCGGTAATGAACGGATTAGGATAGCGAAATACATACACCAGAACATAACCGGTCAAAATTAACTGTAAAGTCATTCTAAATGAAGAAATTACGATTTCTTTTTCTCTATTTATCCCTCGTATTCTTATAATCACAAGAACAATAATTACAAAAAGATATGCAAACACAACCTGCAAAACAGTTAAATCAATTATGCCATTCATCGTTGCACCTCCGGGTTAAGCATCTACCTTTCGATATCTCGATGATAGTGTCGGAATACTTCTCAGCAATTGCTTTCGAATGCGTAACCATTACAATTGTTTTCTTTTCTCTCTTTACATGCTCAGTCAGCATTTGAATAATCATTTCCTCAGTTTCATCATCCAGTGCTGATGATGGCTCGTCAAGAAGATACACTTTCGAATTAAGGAGAAGTATTCGACCTAATGCAAGCCTTTGTTTTTCTCCTCCTGAAAGGGTGCCGGCAGAACTTTCCAGAGACTTGCTTAATTTCACTTGTTCTAAGATGTGATTTAATTCTTTATCACTTGGTAATTCCCTTTCCTGAAATCTTAATCCTACATTTAAGTTATCTCTGATGCTCCCTTCAAATATAGCAGGGATTTGGGAAAGCATACTAACAGTTCTACGATGGGCAACAGAATTTATCTGGCTCAAATCGGTTCCATTAAAAATAATCCTGCCCTGAGTGGGAGAAATTAACTTATTTAGCATCCTTAAAATTGTCGTTTTTCCACTGCCGCTTGCACCTACAAGAGTAGTAATTTCCTCCTGCTCTATTTCAAGCTTAGGAAGATCTAGTACCTCCTTGTATTTTACATCGTAAAATTCAAACATTGTCATCAACCTTTACATCACCAATCTCAACGACCAACTCAGCCAGATAGTTCCTAGACTCAATTAACTCGTGTTTACTTGCTTCTGTGACAACCTAATATACGGATTTCCCTATCGACATTTTATTGTAGATGAAAGTGCAACTGGACCTGTTGTCAGCTGAACTTTCACTTTTTCCTTATCTACTAATAAATCCTCTCATAGGTAGACAGTAACTATAATAATTCACATTGTACCTGTTCTATTTAATCAAATTCAAATTAAGCTTGAAATGTTTATTTAACAGTTCATTAAACTCACTATCATTTTCTATATGTCGCTCGAAAACCTTCCCGTTTGCAATAACCTTAAAATGGTCATCGGTTAATGTAATTCTACCTTCCTTTGTAGGCATTGTACAAAATTTCATTTTTAAAAACAATGAATCTGGATAAGTTGCAGTAAAATGGTTAGACATTTGAAAATCCATAGGGTAACATTCATCTAATGTAAAAGCATATAAATATTGATATCTATCCTCAACCTTGTATTGCAATACGAAACCGAATTTTGGGTCCTTAAGCAATCGGTAAGTGTGGGTAAACTGCCGCTGGTCTACTCCTTCTTGCAATAAAAGAGGTGCAGTAATTCCATTTTTCCCATAACCAACATCCACCAACCATCTCTTATTATCGATTTCCACCATCATCATTTGGTGTAATTTAGCAAAATAAGTCTTCCCGTCTGTTGTTCCTCTTGCCAATAGGTCAGTCACCTTAAAGCCCAGTTCTTTAAGAATAAAAGAGAACAAGCCATTCATTTCAAAGCAATAGCCCCCTCTCTTATTCTTTACAATTTTCTCATACAGAGATCCCGGATCAAGCAAGATTGGCGTCCTATTATAAACATCAAGATTTTCGAAAGGCACATTTAATGTGTGGGACGTGTGTAGTGCATAGAGAGTCTCATAGGATACATCAACTTTCCCCTCGTACTTAATTCTTTCTAAATAAGCATCAATATTATATAAATCTTTTGTCAAAAAACACACCCCCTTTTGCTTTGTTCATTATTATAACATAAGATTTGTCGAGTTATTTCATATATTTCTTCACTTATGAAATGCAATAGCGCATATTAATATAAATTCAAAACATAAGTTCCTGTAATGCTGTAAATTATGTTATCAACCAAGGCTAAGACACAAAGTGTCTCGATACCATACACATTGAGATTGACTGAAGAATATCGGTTTTGTAAATTTCCTAATTAATTTGAGGTTTTAGGGAATTACTATCTTCAAACTAAGCCATAACAGAGAAAGGAGTCATAAGTGTGTCTATGATTTATCAAGATTTACTCCAATTTAGCACGTACATTCCGCCAATTAACCTTACTTTTCACCAATATCTTCTATTTACAAGTGAGCCAATTTTGTTTCATACGGGCAACGTTCAACAAGCAACTCAACTGGTGCCTAAGCTGAAAACCATTCTCGGGGATAATAACCTAAACTATATCTTTGTTTCTCATTTTGAAGCAGATGAATGCGGCGGATTGTCATATCTACTCGAACATTTTCCCAAAGCTATAGCAATATGCTCTGAAGTGACAGCCCGTCAGCTAACCGGATTCGGACTTACTAAAGAGTGTATTACCAAAAAACCTGGCGAGAAACTGACAACGGAAAATTACGAATTAGAGTTCTTTTGTTACCCTTCTGAAATTCATCTTTGGGAGGGCCTGTTGGTCTTGGAAAAAAGACGCGGTATCTTTTTCAGCAGCGACCTGATGTTTCGCTTCGGGGAAGCAAGCGATGCTGTTCTAGAATCCAACTGGAAGACGGAAATCGACGATATCAGTAAGGAACAAGTACCTGACCAGGAACGCTGTATGAAATTACAACAAACATTAAAACAATTAAATCCCAATTTTGTGGCAACCGGACACGGCCCCTGTCTAAAAGTATAACAGAAAATTGTAACATCAATATTTCTTAGATTAATACTTAATTTTAAGGAGGTTCTCTAAATGCCTATTGAAAAGCTTAAAGAAGTGCTAACTCACCCTTCCGATGGAGCAGTCGCTATCGTAACTCAAGGGATAAATGAGCCCCACGTGGTCAACACATGGAACAGCTACATTAACATAACACCCGATAGTAAATTTCTTATCCCGGTTGGCGGAATGAACGAAACCGAGAAAAATATAGCCAGAAATAATAAGGTTAAACTTACTATCGCTAATCGCGAAGTGCAAGGCAAAATGTATAAAGGAACAGGCTTTTTAATTAAGGGAACCGCCGGTTTTGTAAAAGAAGGTTCGGAATTTGAGATGATGAAAACTAAATTCCCCTGGGTTAGGGCAGTATTGGAAATAACTATCGAATCTGTCGACCAAACTCTTTAGATGATGCGAACTTGGCAAAATACTTAAGCGCTCCTTATTAAATATAACCCTGCATAAATGGTGGTTAAATCATCACTGATATGCAGGGTTTTATTTATAAAAACGTATAAATATCCATCATGCAACTGCCCCTTTAATAACTATTCCTCAAATCACCAATTGCAATTTAATTCCTGACAATAAGGGAGCCATGCTCTGTAACTTTATCGACTAAATTTTCCTTCGCAAGACAAATTTCAAAGTATCCATTTATTACATATTATGTAACAGATATGGTAGAGGAGGAAATATCAATGGCATTAGGTACAGGTGTTGCCGGTGCTTATGGCACAGGTTTTGGTGCTGGGATTGCTATCATTGTTGTAATTATACTACTTCTTATCGCACTCGGAATCGTATTCTAATTTATTGGAGGGGTTAAAATGTACGGAATGGGTTATGGCGGAATGAGTGGAGCATGTTGTCATCCCCCTGTCGCTGCTTATAGTTTTAGCGCAGGCGTGGGTGTAGGAATAATAGCAATTGCAATTCTGATTCTAATCGCTTTAGGTGTAATCTTCTAGAAATACTATTAAAAGGCTATCATCGACTAAGATGTTAGCCTTATTAACCATAAAAAGGAGTTGATCTTATGTTTGGTTTCGGATTTCTTCCCTTTGCTCTGGGATTAGGTTTAGGAGCAACAATGGCTAGACCTCGCTATTACCCATCGGCGTACCCCTATGCTTACTCCCCATATTCCTACGGATGGTATTAATATTTAAGCAGAGGGGCTAATCCCCTCTGCTTTTAAAGATGAACAATTTTACATTTATTAAATGATATTTTACTTTGGTCTCTCAAAACTAAACAACAGTTCTGCCAATGAGCTGCCGATCCCTCGGCTGAGTCTTTCGACTCGTTTTGATCTCTCGTCCAACGTGATTCGTCAATCGCTTGACAAGAGCATCGACCCATAGGATGGTCGTTTAAAGCCGAAGCTTTAAACCGTTCTCCTTAGAAAGGAGGTGATCCAGCCGCACCTTCCGATACGGCTACCTTGTTACGACTTCACCCCAATTATCGGCCCCACCTTCGACGGCTAGCTCCCTTACGGGTTACCTCACC
>NZ_JBNFTW010000004.1:0-410760 GCF_049943955.1 Desulfosporosinus sp. SYSU MS00001 | reverse complement strand
CTATATCTGCCGTAGTTTATAACGACAATGATAAGAGATATCACTCTGTTACAACGACTGTAACCTCAAAAACAGATGATCCAGCTGCTCAATCCATGGGCTTCTACGCTCAAACGGTTGATAGAAAAGATTCTATGACTGCAACAGGTATCACTTATGATGGTACTACAGTAACTGTTGACCTGAGTGGAACACAAACTCAGTATGGCACTCAATCAAAGAATGCTGCTAACTTAGGAATTGCTTCCAGTAGTGTCCTTAATGCGATTGCAGGTAGAGACTTAACAAGATACACCAACAGCGATGTTGCTGCAGATGCCAATACCGATGCACTGACAGCCGGTGGTGACAACAGAGGTTATGTCTACTTGTACGCTCTGAACCAATATGGTTCCAAGGATATGAATCTCTCCCAAGTGAAAATTGCTGATAGTAGTACCAGCGGAACAAACAAAACACCTGTAGCTACGATTGAAAACAATATGTTAATCTTCAACTATGTACCAACTGCTAACGATTATATTGTCGTTTCAGGCGTTAGTACAAATGGTTTAGTAGAAACTATTAAGATTCAATTCACAGGTTCCCTTAGCTAATAACAGGTTGCTAAAAGGAAAGAGTCAACTACCTTCTGGTGGTTGGCTCTTTTTCCTTTTGTCCTTAGTTAATAAAGTTACCTATTTCTAGTTTAAAACAATACTTTGTGATGAGTATATATTACTTACACGCTTGATCACTACACCAAAACTGAAAATGTTAAGGGATAGCATTCCATGTTTGGTATGTGGCAAGGATAAGTGATTTGTTTCAAAGGTAAACATGAAGGGAAATTGAGAAATATACCCGGCCACGATTCCCTTACTGTACAAAAGTACGTAAAATAGGATTATTTTAGCGAAATCTATTTCCTTATTGCATGGCGTCTCACGTTCAGGATATTAAACCAAACTTCTCAAAAGACCGGTCATGGATGGAATACTTAAATAAATGTACCTACTGGCAGAATAAAGAGCTAGGAACTATTCTTAAAATGATTACAGAAACTGATATGGTGACTGCGACACACACTTTGAATATAGTCTCTTTGGCAATTTTCCAGCATAATTTTAAGTCAAAAAAGTAGAAATTCTAGAATTAACTCGAAATACCGTTAACCTAAACAAGCAAACTAAATAGAAAAATAACACCCAATCGTTCTCCGTTCCTGGAAAAACAATTGATCAGAGCTCACAGCGTTCTTTGCCTATTCCCCAGAGATTCGAAAGATTATCTATACAACCAATATCATTGAAGGCTATCAACGTCAACTTAGAAAAGTCACCAAAACAAAGACTGCTTATCCAACGGATGATGCATTAAGAATGATCATCTACTTAGCTACTGAGAAGGCTTCCAAGAAATAGACTATACCGATTAATGAATGGCAAAAGTGTTTAGGTCAGTTCATGATCTACTTTGAAGATCGCTTAGTTATCTAGGTTTTATCGGCTTAGCCCGTGAGTTTATCGCTTTAACTTCTCCCACAAAGAGAAGAGAAAGAAACTCCAATAGTTTGCCCTTTCCCCTGTGGCAGAATCTAATTATAGAGCCGTACGAGATATCCTGATACACTTTATAATTCTATTCTTGAATCAAATTGTTATATAGTCCTAACACACAGAAAAGAGCCCACTACCTTCCGGTAGTGGGCTCTTCAATGTGAAGACTGTCAACTTGAATAACAGTTTCCTAAATGTTTATTTGCTGTGAAAATTAAGCACCTACAGTTACGGTGACTGTACCAGTCTTAATTACGTGATTGTTTGAATCAAGAACTTGTACTGTAACAACAGATGGACCAGCTGAAACTGCTGTAACATTTAATGCTGTAGCATTGTCTACTGTTAATACCGCGGGAGTAGCTGAAGTTACATTCAAAGTCTCACCTGAAGCAGGTGTATAACCTGTTATAGCACCAGTCATTGTTCCACTCATTGCAAGGGTAGGAGCAACTAAACCAGTAGTGATATCGGCAACTACTGCATTTGTATATGCTGTAACTGCTGCATCTAATGTTGTTTTAGCAGAGGTAAAATCAGTGGTTGTGCTAGTAGTAGCGTTATACACAGCTTGTGCTGCTGTAATTGCTGCATCTAAAGTAGCTTTTGAACCAACAACTTGATTTCCAACTGCAGCGCCTTCAGTCTTTCCGGTTTCAGCCGCTTGTGCATTTGCAATTGAAGTCGATAAACTTGATTTTGCTGTAACAAAGTTTGGATCGGTGCCTTCAAATTTAATCTTGACGGTTTCAACCATGGAATTCGTGCTAACGCCTGAAACAACAATGTAATCAGAAGCAGTTGGCATATAGTTGAATACTAAAGTACCATCAACAATCTTAGCTACATCCGTACCAGTGCCGTTATTAGAGCATTCAGCAAGTCTTACTGTAGACAGATTCATGGCCTTGCTGCCATATTGGTCTTTAGCCCAGATGTAAATATAGCCTCTGTTGTCTCCGCCTGCAGTTAAAGCATCGTGTTGACCAGCAACTGCGGCTGCAGTACTATTGGTGAATCTTGTTAAGTCTCTGCCAGCTATAGCATTGAGTACATTAGTAGCAGGAATGTTTAAAGCAACAGCATTTGCGCTTTGTGTACCATATTGCGACTGAGTTCCATTTAAGTTGACAGTTACTGTAGTGCCATCATAGGTGATACCTGTTGAAGTAACACAATCGTTTCGGTCAACTGTTTCTACACCGAAGCCCATGGATTGTGCAACGGGATCATCAGTTTTTGAAGTTACAGTAGTTGAAACTGCATGGTATCTCTTATCATTGTCATTGTAAGCTGTTGCGGATACCGTAGTTGTTGAACCGGTCTTAGAAGCATCTAATGCTCTAGCTGCAACTCTTGTTTCGGTATTATTGTCGTCAGCGAAGGTATAGAAATCACTGCTGGATGAAGCTCCAAGAGTAACTTTGCTAGGATCAAGTACTACCTTGCTGCCTGAGGAAGTTTTACCATGGAGAGTTAATTCAGCATATTGATCTTTCTGTTGCTTAGTTGGAGTTGTTTTGTCACCGATTGCATAAACCGGGTTAGATGCTCCATCTAAAACATAATCTGTAATGTCTTCATCTTTTAATACCGTCATGGACAGTGTCTTGGTGTCAAGAACTGTATCGGTAGCAGGATTGATTGCTGCGTTCTGAGCAGATGCCATTAACTTAAATGTTACTGTAGCTGATCCAGGTGTTGCTCCAGCGTTTAATACCACTTCGTGTCCGGCATAAGCATAGTCTTGGCCGGGAGCAAAGGATAACGTTCCAGCAGCACTGGTTGGCAAGCTTGCTTTAACATAGTAAGTAACTCCATCGATTACGTTTTTACTTACCATATCAATTACTCTGCCATACTGATCTTCTACTGTAAAGCCGCCATCGTTGTAACCGAAGTCCAGTTTCTGTTGTGAATTTTCTTCCATTTTCGAAAGAAGTACTGAATCATCAAGTTTCAAAGTATCGGCTTTCTTAGGAAGGTCAATATTGATGTTTATAGAACAGAAATTACCTGTGTTATTAACTGTAGCATTTAAGGTTTCTTGAAGAGCTGTGCTTCCAGGATTCGTAGGTGCATCATATTTCAAAGATGCGGTTCCGTCAGCATTTTCTTCGAAATACAAGCCATATTGATTACTTCCTCCTTTTAGAGGTGATAATGCTACAACATTATCTTTCGTAATATCGCTGTATTTGGTTAGCTGATTTCCATTTTGATCATAGGCAACGAACGGAATGTCTACATCTGTTTCGCCGGAAGAAATAGTCTCTGTCGGAGCCATAAGCGTAAAGGTATTAACCTTTTGATCTCTTCTCAGAGTAAAGGTAATAGATGAAGTTTTTCCGGTATACGATGTAGCAGTAATCGTAATCGGTTGATCCTGAGTCAGTGTATAATTTTGATTATCTTGGATTGCAACTTCAATAGCACACTTGTTATCATCGGCCGGATCTTCAACAAGCTGGGCTTTAACTAATTCAGAGTTGGAAGTTACGAGGGCATAATCACTATCGGTAGTTTTGTTCGTGATAAGTCCGTTCTCAACCAATACTTTGGACTTAGTATCATTGCCTGCCATATCTTTTGCGCTGTAGTCAATATAATACTTTTCACTGTCACCGACTTGAGGATCTGCAGCAGAACCATCATCTTTTACCAGTTTATTCAGTGTAATATCACTGATTGTTCCTACTTGGGTAGAAACATCAAGTGTTGCAGTTGCTGAACAAGGAATGGTTTGACTCTTGGTTACAGCGGTAATAACAGTCGTTGTATACTGTGTCAGCACTGTTGTAGATTTATCATTAGCTGAATTTACATTCCAGCCAAAGGGATGAATGGTCAATATTCCTTTGTCATCTGAAGTTATATCGCCAATTCCGCAACTCCAAGTAATGTAGCTGCTGCTGGCAAGATATTTATCGGTGATATCATTGCCGTACTGGTCAAAAGCACGATAAGATACATAACCGGTTTTTCCGCCAGTAATAACTGCTAATTTGTTGGAATCAAATGTGATTTTAGCAACTCTTTGTGCAGTAATGTCAACAGAAGTTGTTCCTAAATCAGTATCCCCATTCTTTACAGCAACACTGTATACGCCTTCTGCAAAGTTTGAAGAAGCAGATAAGACAACTGATGTTTTATCATCACTCCAGGTTGATGTCACAGTAGCAGCAGCAGAAGCTGATCCTCTGGTAATGGTGCAGGCAATTTTGCTGGTGTCTGCAACTGGATTGTTGAATACTACCTTAATGCTATTAGCAGCACTAGCAGTAACGGATGATACAGCCAAGGCGCCTTGTGAAGGAGCTGTGCCAGTAATAACTCCAGTACGAACAGCATCAGAAACAACAGCGGTACCACCAAGTGCTGTAACGACAGAGCTGTCAGCCAGTTTGTTATGAACAAAGGAAGCTACTGCAGGAACTGTTCCGTCTGTAAGTACGATTGGGGAATTTGTTTTAGCTGCGAGGGGTGCACCGGCTAAAGCATCAATACCAGTTACGCCATTTGCCACAAAAACGTTTGTGTACTTGAGGGAGGAATCGAAGTCTTGAATAACTTGATTGTTAGTGTCATAAGCTGTAGTTCCAGCATGACGTGTAGCACTAGGCAGAGCTGCTTTAACAGCGTCACTGATAATGCCTGTTCCACCGATAACATCAGCAGAGGTAATGCTGGGATTAGCAGCTAAGTACGCTGAAACGCTGGCAGGAAGAGCATTTTTGTCAGTTAAGAGAATTGGCTCATTGGCTGCTGAAGCGATTGATGCGATTGAGAGTGCATCTTGCAGGCCATTAGCAACAGCTACTTTAGTTACACCTGTCATTTGCTTAGCAATATTAACAGAGGTTGCTGCTCTGTCAACGCCACCGAGGGGAACAACTGTAATTCCCATTCCGCTTAATTGATCAAGTACTGCTTGGCTGATAACAGCAGTTCCGCTGGTAACATATACTTTTGTCACATTAAGTTTAGTGAGTTCAGCTTTAGTATCAGCATCTAATGTGTTGCCAGGTCCGGTTAATAAAATAGGAGCTTTCAGGGAAGCGGCGAGTGGTCCAGCTGTCAAAGCATCAACCATACCATAAGATGCAGAAGATGCAAGAATTGCTGTTCCAGTCCAACCTGTTTGGTCAGCGATTTGCACTGCAGTTTGTGCAGCTGTGTTGCCTGCTAAACGAGTTGGCACAGTACCGTCAGCAAATGCGTTAAATGGCACTGTTGTTAAGGCCATACCAGCAATAGCTAATGATGCTAAGGCTTTTTTAGTTTTTTTCATGTAGTGAATATCTCCTCTCGTCTTTGGATCTCTTCTGTCTGGTGAATGAACTATCTCTTTCCTTTACTTAGGACGTTTTTTAGTCGTCCCTCACCCCCTTAACATGAGTAGCACAATCTTTAGACATTGCGCAATATCTAAAAGTAGACCACAGGACTTTATATGGGAGCGTCCTCCCCGAGGATGAAGTCTCATCCCGCCCATGGTTACCCTTTAGAACCGCATTAAAAATGAATAAACCGCAAAAAGGGTCTGCATTAGCTATATGTATTCTCCATAATAACTAATATTCCTGCTTACTGTCCGATTTTTTTTTGAGGTCTTTTAAATAAGTCTTAATTTTCACGAACAGCCCTACAGTTTAATTACTTGTATAGTCTACACTAAAACTAATTACTTTTCCACTATTTATCAGAAATATACTTACAAGTAAATTCATCTGAGTATACCATAGTTTTTTGCCTAAAATGTGAAAATCTTGTTAACATCTAATTAACATATTATTTAGAAGTCTCAGCATAGATCAGAGGCTAAATAAAGAGTGAAGAAGCGGGCGGGCTGCCTAGTTGTAATTGTTTAGGAATGATATATCGATAGATACTTCCTAAGAGTACAAAAAAAGCGCTAAAAGCGCTAAAAAATTTTGGCAAAGATGTCTACTTTATTTTTGCATTAATCGATTTTCATTCATTATAACTGTATAGCTTTTAATTCCTTCTATATGAAATAGAATAGGTTGCTAATACCCTTTATACTTTAAAATCCCTTCATAAATCCCCGAGGCTGTCTTCTTTTGAAAATCCGGTGACCCCAAAAGCTTTTCTTCATTGGGATTGGAAATAAATCCGATTTCTATTAGAACGGCTGGCATCTTCGTGTTTTTAATAACGTAAAACGGAGCATCTTTTACTCCCCGGTCGTTCAATCCTATCGCTGTCACTAATGCGCTTTGAATATTTTTAGCGAGAGCCTGGGATTGATTAGCTACAGGGCTTGCTGAACTATAGTAGCTTGTCGTCCCCGAAGCGCTGGGATTGCTGAAGGAATCATTGTGCAAGCAGATAAACATATCAGCATTGGCGTCGTTAGCAATTTTTGTACGTGCTTGAAGATCCGAAAGCTCGGAATACGTCCCTTTAGCTGGAGAAACATCTGTACTTCGAGTCATGATTACCCGTGCCCCAGCCGAACGCAAATCGTTTTCCAGCTCTAAACCGACCGCCAAGGTGTTGTCCTTTTCATAGGTTCCCGAGGGGCCAATGGCTCCAGTATCCGGTCCTCCATGTCCCGGATCAACAACAATAGTCAGACCGGCTAATAATGAAGAGGGCGGAACTGTCCCTTCAAGCATCCCCATAACCTTATCACTTATGACTGCAGGCCCGCCAATAATAACCATATTGAGAGGGCTGGCGGTCGGCCTTGATAATACCGAGTAGGTTGGCCCCGGCAACGTAGTTCCCTGAGTCATAATAATCTCTGCGTGCTGTTTTGCTGCTAATGCTCCGGCAGCTAAAGCATCCGGAAAATTCTCTCCAGTTACTACATACATCGTCGTCGCGGTGAGATTATTCTGAGCGAAGTCATAGACATCTGCGGCGGTTTCGTAACGATCATTTCCGGCTATACGCTGCACAACGTTCAAGCCGGTTAAGGTTGAACTGGAAATAACAGCTTCACCGCCCACAACAACGACATTAATAGCACCGTATTTTTGCTGTAATGTGTCAAGTTCTTGTTTTGTAGCATCAGGCATAGCATAAGATTTCGTAAGAAGAATAGGTGTCTCTGTCACGCCTGCGTAAGCAGAAATAGCCAGAGCATCCGGAAACTGGTCTCCGTTGGCCAAAATTACTTGGCCTTTAAATCCTATACGTTCAGCAACTTTTTGAGCCGTTTCGTATTGGTCTTGCCCCCAGATCCGTTCGGGCTGTGGAAAACCTGCATTTTCCAGATCCGTTTCCACTTGAGAACTCAGAGCCATGACTCCACCTAAGAGAATGACCTTTTTGGCACCTAAGCGTTTAATTTCCTGCATGACATAAGGATCAACTCCCTGGGGCTGGGTCAAAAGAATGGGAGCATCTAATTGATGTGAAAGAGGTGCGGCAACTAAGGCATCCGGAAAATGATCACAATTCGCCAATAAAACTGTATCCGCATGCTGCCATCCCGCTTGAGAAACTTTTATGGCAGTGTCTATCTGGCGTGCCCCGTAAACCCTTGTGGTTCCAAAGTCCAAAGGATTAGCATTCGCGGGGTTTTGAAACCCTAATAGGATACTAAAAACTACGATAACTATCCCAATGATTCTCCATTTTATATGAGCCAATTATGATCCCTCCTTTTTAGCGACAATTAACTATAATTCGACATATCTAAGTGATGTCCTGCAAAAAATTATGGTATTTTATCCCTTTGTTAACGCAGCAGGGCCTCAACTCCCTGAACGACACTGTCGGGCAAAGCGACCTTCCCGCCCAAAGTTTCAATTTCTTTTCCTTTCCACGACCTTAGAAGGGCAGCTAAACCTGCAGGTATTTCCGTCTTCGTCGGGACTAATACGACCATTGAGCCTTCCGAGGCTGCGCGCACAGCTCCTGTAAGAGCATCCGGAAAGTTTTCTCCGGTAGCTAACTCCAGCTTTGACGAAAGAGGAGGATAAGATTGTAAAACTGCCGTTGCGGTGTCATAGGCTGTATTCCCGGCAATTCTTTTGGGAAGAGGAAGTTGATCTTCGATCGCGCTGCTAACGACAGCAGTTCCTCCGACAACAAGCGTGTCCGTAACCTGGAGTTCCTCAAGAGCGGTTTGAGTATCTTCAGATAGAGCATTGGCTTCTGTCAGCAGTATAGGGACTCCCTGGCGTGCAGCCCAGGCGGAAATAGCTAATGTATCTTGGAAATGATTTACATTGGCAATCACAGCTCTTCCTTTTGTTCCTAATGATTCGGCAATAGCGCGAGCGGTGCCTTCCGCCGTATAGCCGTAAAGCCGATTAACGGTATACGTCTGTTGCAGCTCGATTTCGATTGCTGAAGAAAGGGCAGCTGGACCACCTAAGAGATAGATCGTCTTCGGAGCAAGGCGTCGTATTTCCCCCCGAACCTCAGGGGTCAAGGAGGAACTGGGGGTAAGCAGAATGGGGGCCTGCAGCCTATATGCAAGGGGAGCGCCGGCCAGGGCATCCGGGAATTGATTGGCCTGAGCGAGTATCACTGTATCTGCTCCGGTCGGAAAGGTAACCTGGGAAATTTTTACTGCTGTTTCTTCAGATGTCACACCCGCAAACCGCTGAGTCGATTGGTCGTTAACTTGAACCGTCCCCACAACATAAATTCCCGGATTAAAGATGCCAAGACGTACTTCTTCGTTTTGGAGCTCGCCTCCTATAGCAATCCAGCGTTCACCATCCCAGTGATAAACAATTTTGTTCAAAACGCTCTTCAAAGAAGGATCACTGCAATCCAAGGAAAGGATTTCGTGGGGCGTCTCGGTTCCCCATTCTACATCAAGGGCCGGGGTTAAAGAGCTTGCTCCGTTAGGAAGAGCTGCCGGGATCGGAACACTATTCAGGGAAACGTCAACTGGGGAATCGAAGGCCTGTGTAGGAACTAACAAATTAAAACTAGTCGACCCATCCGTACTGTGAATATTCCCTCCCAGTATCCCAACTCTTGCCGGGGAAGAAAGAGTTGCCTCTGTTTGAGCGGCAAGGTTTAGGGCCAGTTTTACATCGACTAACCCGTATCCATAGTCATTATCTCTTCCCTGAGTTCCTAAGTCTTTAACACCGGCTTCCATGGCCGCAACGACTTGCTCCCGCGTCCATTCAGGATGCAGTCCCCAGATGAGGGCCGCCTCCCCGGCGACAAAGGGTGAAGCCATTGAGGTGCCGCTTGCATTGGCATAACACAGTCCCTCGCTCAGGCTCCACCAATCGCTGGTAATTTCATCTCCCGGAGCAGCTAAACTGATTTGAGGACCTGTCTCGGAAAATGAAGCAATGCCGTTATTTTGGTTCGTGGCAGAAACAGCCAGAACATGAGGGTCTGCACCAGGATAACTGACTCCGGTGTTTTTAGCTGACGAAGGATCATAGTTTCCGGCGGCAGCGACTAATAAACATCCTTTGTTATAAGCGTGATTAACAGCTTGCTTTATGACACTAGATGAAACACCATTATCAGAGCCGAGACTAAGATTAATAATATTTGCTCCATGATCGGCGGCCCAAACTATTCCGGAAGCAATAGCATCATCATATCCATCTCCATTAAAACCTACCGCCTTAATGGGCATAATTTTCGCCTGATAGGCTACACCGACAATTCCCACATCATTACGTTCCGCCGCAGCAATCCCCGCAACATGGGTACCATGTCCGTTATCATCTTGATTCTCTCCCGGGGCATCGCTCTGAGTGATCGCATTGTACCCGGGGACAATATTGTCCTTTAAATCCGGATGGTCGAGGGCAATCCCTGAATCTACGATAGCAATCGTCATCCCCTTGCCTGTTGCCCCCATGTCCCAGGCTCCCTGAACATCCCCATTGGTGATAGACCATTGATCCTTAAAATATGGGTCTTGAGGTAATGAAGCAGCAGCCGAGACGGCTATCTTCTGAAGGTGATTCTCTTCTGCGGTGAGAACTCCCGGGAAGCTTTTGAGGCTGGCGATCAGAGAAGCTGCATTAATCGTACTGTTAAATCCCAGGGTCGCAAAATTCAACGGACCTTGACGTAAAATTGCAGCCTTAAATACTTTAGCCACATTTGTAATATCCGCTTTAGGAGCCAGGGAGACAACGATTTGCTTTGAATGTGATAAATCCAATGTCAATGAGTCTGACTTTGGAGATTTTTGAACACTTCTTAAGGGAACATCCGTTGTCTTGCCGTTCGTTTGTCTATTAAGTAACGAATTATTCAATGCTGTATTTTTGAGCGAGGTAAAAGTCTTCGCCTGAGCTTGGGTCCAAGCTTGTTTTTGAGACTGAATTGTTCTTAAGGCGAGACTGTTCTGCCCTATTGAGGAAAGAGACAGATCAACATTTAAGCTTATTAATCCTATTATTAAAAAGAGAACAATCCAATATTTAGTTTTATGTATCACTTTAATTGCGAAACTTATTTTATTGAAGATGTCTTCCACTCCCTTCAAATTGAAAGTTTATACAACGATTAATTCGACAAAAATCGTCACTTTCCTTTTCTCCTTTTGCCATGGGCTGAAAATAATCTCCTATAATTTCCCTAATTGTTTTGATATTGGCAAGTAGATTTATCTAAATTTCGGCAGGTTTTCTCATTTTTGTCACGAATATTTAATGGCAACTGGCGATTCAGCTACAAACAAAGGAGGGGAAGATGATTAAATTCTTCACAAGGAAATCTGAGCAAGCTAATCACAATCAGCCATATAACGCCAAAAAACATAAATTTCGCATGGTCTCCTGCCTCGTTGCCCTTATATGCGGTTTAGCCCTCTTGACCAACCTGGTCCCCTTTCAGTCTGTTGATGCCCAGGCCGCTTCAACTGATTCCATCACAGATCGAATCTATGGCACTACCCTCTATGATACGGCCATAGAGATCTCCAAAGCTGGGTGGGATCAAGCTCCTGTTGCAGTCCTCGCTACAGGGCAAAACTTTCCGGATGCGCTCACAGGATCAGTTCTGGCGCATAAAGTAAATGGACCCTTGCTTCTTACAGAATCCGATCATTTAGATCCAGCTGTTTTAAGCGAGCTGGAACGCCTGGGGACAAAAAATGTCTATCTTCTCGGCGGAACCGTTGCTCTGAGCAGTTCTATTGAGCAAACCCTCAGAGATCAGGGGATTACTCCGACACGTCTCGCTGGGACGGATCAATATGGAACTGCTGCAGCGATTGCAGGTGTGGCAACCCCGACCTCGGACCAAGCTTTCATCGTCAATGGTGAACATTTTCCCGATGCTTTAAGTATTTCTTCTTATGCGGCGGCTCATGGGATACCGATTTTGCTCACGCGTCCGGATTCCTTACCTGCGGAAACTGCCTCAGCTCTCGCCCAAATGGGAGTCCGACAGGTTACTCTGATCGGCGGTACGGCCGTCATTCAGAAAACCGTAGAAGATCAGTTGGCGAAACTCCCGCAGCCGGTTACTGTTACCGCCCGTTATGCCGGTTATGATCAGTACGAAACAAATAGTATCGTTTTAAATCAGCTCCCTTATAACAGTTCTCATGTCTATGTTGCTACTGGCGAAAATTTCCCTGATGCCTTAGCAGGTGCGGCCCTGGCGGCAAAAACCAATTCTCCCATCTTTTTATTTCCTTCAAAACCATTAGCTTCTTATACATCATCTTATCTCGATGAAAAACGATCTTCCGGCACTGCCTTTACAATTCTAGGGGGGTGGGGCGTAATTAATTACAAGATGGAAAGTATCCTGCGTACAGGAGTTGTGCAACCCCGAATTTCCCTGCAATTTACCCAAGGTGCGCTCAGCGGGACGAAGGGAATGCTCAGCCAGCTCCAATCAATTCCTTTACCGGCTACTGATTATGCTGACCTGATTGGGCCGAGCTGGTATTACCTTGATGACGCAGCCAATGGCAATGTAACGGGAGGCTGGGATGCCACTTCGGCAAACTATACTCAATTCACAAGCGCTGTCCATGCCCGCGATCTTAAGGTTCTGCCCGTAATTCAGTCGAGCTGGTCGACTCCTAAAACCGTAGACACGGTTTTGTCTTCAGCAACAACACGAGCAGCCTTGGAAAATAAGATCATCACTTTAATTCAAAGCACCAATTCTGACGGAATTGTCATCGACTTTGAACTGATCAGCGACAGTACAGGACCCTATCTTACGCAGTTTATGCAAGAACTCTATGCCAAACTTCATCCATTGAACAAGTTGGTCATTGAAGCGGTTATGGCTCGCACAGGCTCCGAGTCCTGGTTGACAGAATTTAATTACTCTGCTCTAGCCCAAAACGTGGATTACCTGGATGTTATGACCTATGACTACAGCCATTCAACCCCCGGACCCATTGCGCCTCTGGATTGGATGAACAAGGTTATGCAATACACCAAAGGTCAAGGTGTTGATATGCATAAAGTGCTCCTCGGCATACCTTACTACGGCAACGACTGGTGGACTACGGGCAGCGGAAGCAGCGCTGCCTATCAGCGAAAATCCGGCGGAATGGCCGAACTTCAGGCCTTAGCGCAAGGTCCCATTCAGAGAGATTCCTCGCAAATCCCTTATTTCAATTACACAGATTCTTCCGGCACTCACACTGTTTATTACGACGATGCTCAAAGCTGGAACGCCAAACTGTCCCTGCTCAACCAATATAATCTTGGCGGAATCGGAGCCTGGTCACTCAACTGGTCACTTACTCCTGCAAGCTCCAATGCCATATTCCCGCTCCTTAAGCAGTATTTGCGCTAAGAGAAGAGAATGAAGGCTCGGCCTCTGTGGCCGATGACAATACAAAAAAAGCCGTCACCAATTTACGAAATAAATGGTGACGGCTTTTTTGGACAGAATTTCTATTTTAAATCTCTTTTTGTCGAGGATGACGAACTAGGAAAATTACAATTTCATCTTTTTCAAGACGATAAAAAACTTTGTATGGCCCAGATTTTCCAACAGATAATAGTAGCAATTTAAGATTAATGGGGTAGCCTTCAACAACTACATCTTTTCCAGTGAGTTTTCATAAAGAACCTAACACTTTATCAATTTCTGAATCAGAAAGAATCGGGTTATCTCCTTCTAAAGCATCTAATAGCAGTCGTTTTTCTTCTTCATCAGTTACTTCGTAAACATTAGCATCATTAGTGTCCGGATATTGTTCGACTTCAAATAAGAAAAATTTCCGGTTACCAATTTCAATATAAGATGAACCTGAATTTACTGCTTCGAGGATGTCCTGATTTTCAATTTTAATTACTCTCATATTATCAATCTCCCTCTCCCAAACGAAGGATTAAGATAATTACATCATGCTTTGCGAGATTAACCCTAAAAAATTAGCCTCTCACTGCTCAGGCCAGATCCGGCTCATCATCGAATTAAGAATGATGGCTAAACTCACCTTGAACATATAGTACCCGCTTTTAAAGGGGGTGATTGACGAGCTTCCGGAAATACGGGCGTCCATCTCCACTGAGACTTCTATGACCCTTACTCCGTTTTTGATCAGGGTTACAATGGCATCGGGTTCCGGGTAGTCTGTTGAATAATGGGCTGAGACCATACGCAGGGCTTTCTGGTTATAGGCACGAAATCCTGAGGTCGGGTCCGTATATTTCCTGCGCACGACGGACTGGATCGTTTTGCTTAAGAGATAGATTCCCATACGCCGGGACCAGGAGGATTTATAGGCCGTTTTACTCAAAAACCGGGATCCGATGGTGACATCGGCTTTGTCTCTAAGAATTGGCTCAATCAATTTCTGGATCTCTTCAGCCCGGTGCTGCCCGTCTCCATCGACTTGCAGGGCAACATCATAGTGGTTTTTAACAGCATAGAGAAACCCTGTTTGCACTGCTCCCCCGATTCCCAGATTCACAGGCAAGGAAATGACGTTTGCTCCATGACTGCGGGCAACCTCCGCCGTTTGATCCGTTGATCCGTCATCGATGACAAGAACATCCAGCCAAGAGGACACTTTTTTTAGATTATCCACCACGGCGCTGATATTCCGGGCTTCATTCAATGCCGGAACAATCGCTAAAATTCGTTGCATACCTTCTTTTTACACGTCCTTATGCGGACTCGTTTCCGCTGCTTGTTTATGCTTCCTGATTTGCGGGGATTTTGTCTGAGGACTCTGTTGCAAATTTCTTAAGTCGTCTTCAAGTAAAGCGATTCTCTGTACCAAAACACGATTGGTAGAACTCAATCTAGAAATCTCCAGGGAAAAATGGACACAAAGAATAAAAACCAAGACCCCGAAAATTACGAAAATCGCGGAGGGTGCGTAGTAAATTCCCATGAGATTCGCCAAATACTCGATCCCGTTTCTCCACAAGGAGAAAAAGATCATGCCAAAGCCCGCAACAATCCAAATTAAAGAATATTCAACGGCCAGACGGCGCAGACGTACTTGTTCGATAATAAAACCTGTGACCAGAATGCTCATAATGAGTACGACGATTTGGACACGCGACATCGTTTATGCCAACCTCCCATGGGCTCTTCCCAGTGTTCCCAGCAGCTTCCCGGTTCCTTTAAGGAGCAGTACAAGACTCAGGGACCCCACCAAAATCATCGCCGGCATCACCGGCAGGCGATAGCGTCCTCCTGAAACGACTGTGATCATACTCACGATAAAGCTGTAGTAAAGGATATAAAGCAAAAGAAAGCTGTATTTTTTCAGCCAGACAATACTTAGGATAATCCCGCTTAAGCCTAAAAGCAGATACCACTTGTCAAGGGAGTCCCCTTTCATTTTGTAAGCCTGCCCTTCTTGGGAACTTACGGGCTGCCAAAACAGATTCTTTTCTTTGGCCAAGGTGCGCTCCAGAAACAGCACCGGATGACTGACAATAAAGGAGACTCCCAGACTTTTATACTCCTTTTCCTGCTCCAAGAGAGGAAGTTTATCAATCCTTGCTTTAACCGCCGGGTCATAGCTGGGCTGGTCCATGACAAAGTAACTGTTTGTGATCGTACGCGGGTTATTTCCTAAATAAAACTCATAGGAACCATAATTGGAAACAGCTATAAACTGATGATACTTTAACTCATTGCGTATCCACCAAGGGCTCATGACTAAGACGGTCATGAACAGGATAAGCATAAAATCCCGCAGCGCTTGCTTCAGCCGCCAGCCTTTCATCCAGAAAATCCAAAAGCCCATAACCGGGAAATAGAGCAAAAGCAAGGGACGAACTAGGTTAGAAACTCCTATCACTACTCCCAAAATTAAAAGGGTGGACATTTTAGGCCGGCCGATTTCTCGGGCATAACGTGCCGAACAATAGAGAAACAGCCAAATGGCAAAAACATAAGTCGTTTCTGTTAAGACATACATTTCCCAAAAGGCGAACAAGGGGTAGCCGAGAGTCAAGACGTAAGGTATCCAGGCATACCTCTTACCGAACAGAAGCTCCCCGGTTTTAAAAGCAACTACCGCGCTGGCTGCTCCAAGCACACCATGCAGAACCATGATCACCATAGCATAACTTTTAAAACCAAAGATTCCATAGATTAAGGCTAAAAGCAGGGGATAAACCGGACCTATCACATAGTCCCGGGTCTTAGGAAAGGCTTGGACAACATGATTAACGCCTTCAGCGAAATTCGCTGTGTTCATCAGTCCCTTGCCCTGGAGAAAGTTTTCAGCGATATTGGAGTAAAGATACCCATCCGGAGAGATAAAATAGTGTACCGAATAGGATTTGATATAAAGAAGCTCAAGGCCTAAGGCTATGAAGAACAGGAGGCCTGTTATCCATAGCCTTTTATACTGCTGTGCCAATGAATCTCAACCCTCCGTGTTCTTCTCCGTTAATTCCGCGTTCTTATCCGCTAATTCAGGAAGACGTCAGCAGACCTTCTAAAACCTTCTCATTAGAACTGGGGATAACTCCCGTTCCACCGAGTATATAAGCCTTGGTCGTTTTTCCGCTTTGAGCCTTTAAGTAGGCCTTTGTATCAGTATTTAAGTCCCCTTGAGGAATTAAGAGCAAGGGACTTCCCTTAACTGCTGCAAAAGCTCCCCCCGCCAGTCCGTCCGGGAAGGTTTCGCCCGTCGCAATAACTAAAGTTGTTGGATCCTGCTTAAAATAGTTTACAATCTTGATCATCGTATCATATTTTGTCTCCCCAGCCAAGCGCACCGGCCCGTAGCTTGCCAAGGGGCCTCCTGTGCTGTCAAAGGACGTGGAAACGGCGTATTTCCCGCCGACGATAATCGTCTTCGTCACTTTATAATCTTGCAAAAGCTGCAGTGTCGAGTCAGGCAGTGTACTCTTTTCCGTCAAAAGGATGGGAATCCCCAAAGCAGCAGCCGGAGCTGAGGCAGATAGGGCATCAGGGAAACTTGTGGCGGAAGCAAGGATAACTTGAGTGCTGGGACCCATTCTGCGGGCAATTGCCGCAGCGGTATCGGCAGCAGAATTTCCAAAAATACGTTCATAGGGCAAATTAGCCTGAGTAAGGGCATCCGTTACTTTTGGGCTAATGGCGACTTCTCCCCCGATCACAAAGACTTTGGCGCCTGCACCCAGTCGTTTCAATTCCTGTAAAACGTTGCTCTCCAGTTCGTCAGGGGCTGTTAAGAGTAAGGGAGCCTTTAGTTTTCTGGCCAGAGGGGCTGCCGCCAGGGCATCCTGGAAGCGGTCTACCCGGGCCAAAAGGACAACTGGGGCAGAATTATCGGCCCAGCCTTCCTGGGAGATCTTAATTGCTGTATCTTCAGCACGGGTCCCGGAAAGACGAGTAACTGCCGCACCCGCAGGCTGTGGTTCAGCGGGCGAAGTCGGCGTTGAACCTGAGGTCGAACCCGGGGTTGAGCCTGACGACGGAGTCGTTCCGGAGCTTGGCGAACCCGAACCGCCGGCTGCCTGATAGCCGGTTTGAGCACGCTCTGTCAGACCGGCATCTAAACTAGGGCCTTGCAAAACTGTCTGATAGTAACCCGCCCCAGTGGCTTTACCATCTGTTGTCCCTGCAAGGACCAGTTTGTCGGCTTCGTCCAAAAGTTTATTATATGCGGTGAGAAGACCATTGTCTGCTCTTTGAACAAGGTCGGCATCGACACTGGAGCCTTGTAAAACGGTCTCATAGTCCTGTACCGCAGTTTTAGCTGCTGAAGCATCTCCCGTCTGAACCAGACTGTCGGCTTCATCCAACAATTTCCCCAGGGCATTCTTTAAGCCTGTGGCAGCCTGGGAGGCAGCATCTTGATTCAAACTTGGTCCTTGAAGAACCGTCCAATAATATTTGGCGGCACTGGCATCGGAGGAGTCCTTCCCTTCCTGCACGAGGGAATCGGCTTCAGCCAGAAGATTCGTTTGAGCACTCTGGATTTTCTGCGTAACAACGGTTTTATCGGCAATCGTCGAGCTGTCATAAGCCGTATTATAAAAACCTAGGGCATAGTAGGACGCCCAGCGAGCATAGTTGAACCAATAGTCCCCATTCGCGGCATCACCACCGCTTCCACCGCCTGTCGCGAGCAATTGATCCTGATCAATCTTCAGGTCACCGGTATGGGTTTCGGCCGGTGTGCTGTAGCGACTGGAATTATTGGGTGGATTTACCGAGGGCAGGAGGTTTGCCGGGTACTTGGCAGCCCCGGGAGCAAAGGTCACTGCACTGTTGTATTTTTGACCCATGAGGCTGAAAATCGAATCCTGATAGGCCGGAGATCCTGTGCTGACATTCGGATTGTTGCGCGAGCCCCAGTTGTTGTAGGCCCAGACTGCAAAATACCAGTTCTCCAGGACATTGCGGTCGCCATTGCCAATTTTAGGCGCAGCCCGCCATTTTTGATTAAGTAATTGACAGCCTATTTCTATGTTATAGTCAATATCGTTTTTCAGTTTGTCAATCGTCGCTGTATCGGTGGAACTGTAACTCGAGATTTGCATAATCCCGATCCCAATACCGTCCTTACCGATTAAAGGATGATCAGTCATGGGCTGTCCCGAAGCATCGAGCTCATATTGTCTCCAGCCGCTTTCCATCCAAGCGATGGATTTCAAAAGTACCGGAGGGATATTGTATTTATCTGCCCAGTATTCAAGTTTTTGCCCGATTTCTGTGTAATATGCTGTTTTATCTACTGCTGCCGAAGCTGTCCTGACGGGTACCAGCTGCATAAAAAAGAGCGCGACCATAAAAATGGCCAATAACCTTTTGTATCGGCGCCAAAACATTCTTTCTTCTTCCCCTTCCAATCCTAATTCTTGTCTCGTTACTCATATATTCGACAAGAATTAAGGCAGTCCTCCTGGAGAAAAAGAAAACTCGAGTATAAGCTCAAGTACAGTGAACTCGTTCAGCTAAAGCTGAACATCGGGGCTTCAGATACAATAATGTCCAGTGGACACTATTACCGAAAGTTATTCTGTTGAAAACTCCAGACAAAATTAATTGCCCTAGTCCGGTGATATTCTGGACTAAGGCAACCAGGATGTTTTCTTTATCCAATTGTAAGACTCCCGCTTCTAAAAGTAGCGGCGATACACCGTATTACATACTATTTCCTGTGGGGCAGAGCCCCCTCGAAATCTCGATGTTCAACTTCAGCTGAACCGAGCAAACCAATATTTTGCTCTAAATAATTGAGCGCATAAAACTTACCGAGGAATCACTGCTCTTTTCCACAGTCCAGCCATCTTTCTGGTAGAAGCGAATGGCACGCTCGTTCCAGGGTAAGGTTGAAAGGCCAACTTTCTTAATGCCCTCTTGTTTCATTTGCGAACAGAAATGTCCGGTTAATCGATTCGCAATACCCAAGCCCCGAAAGTTGGGAGCAACCCCTATGGCCAGGATTCTTGCCGGCGTGAACAAGCTGCGTTCCTGAGAACGTTTACTTCTCCTGGGCCGCCGCCGGAAAAAGGAATTTAAAGCATCTGAAATATAGCTGCGTCTGCTCTTGATATGTTTACGGACGTAATCATCTTTAACGTATCTCGCCATGACTAAAAAGACCAGCTTCCAGAAATTCTGGCGATAAAAGCGGGAAAACGGCCGGCCATCGATTGTCCCGAAGACAAAGCCAATGATTCTGCCTTTGTTTTTTGCCACGTACCCATAGTTTGTGGGAGAATTCATGAATTGGGCACAAAAGAGTCTCAAAAATCCCTGACCCATGTGACCTAAGAAATGATCACTAAAAACCTCCTCATACAATTGAGCAACTTCTGGAATATAATAAGGACTTAAGATATCGACCTCAATATCTGATGTATCTAACGTATATTGAGGCTCTTTATTTAACACTGGTCAAAACACTCCTTACGTTTGCTTACAGATTTAACCTTGTTTTCAAGAAATAGCATGCCCATTAGAAGAAAAAGTAACCATAAGTTAACTTTTAAAACATAATAGATTATTGGCATCAGGCAGCTTCCTCTATAGTCTATTGTTTTTCCGAAAGGATTCTATATAAATCATAACAGGGAGTTCTTAGCATTTAATGTCCCTTTTGTGACGATTCTATGAGTATCTTCTTAAGGCCTAAAAGCCCAATCCCAGAAATGGCAAAATAAAGAAAGGCGATGCAGCGAACTAATGGCATTCGCTGCTCCCCTTTCAGTTGTTTCGTATATAATCATCAAATCTGTACTGTTTTGCAACTGTACGACTGTTCGTGAGCTCCTGGTTCCGGCTTTAGCTTTAGGTGAAATCTGTGTCAATCTGTGGTTTCTCTTATCGCGTATTTACAGCGTTTCTTCTTGTAGGTATAAAAAATGCGGGATTTTAGGATCTTAGTATGCACCTTTCCCGCTGAAAACTACGAAAACCGTTTGCCAGAGTATTTTTAAATCCAACCAAAAACTCCAAGTCCGAACGTACTCTAAGTCGTAGTTCATGGTTTCGCCTAAGGTTAATTCACTGCGTCCGTTGATTTGGGCAAGCCCCGTGACTCCGGGCAGGACATTAAGCCTTTGCTGCTGCTGGGGCGTATAAAGTTTAGCGATTTCCGGAACTTCCGGCCGCGGACCGACCAGACTCATGTTGCCCAGCAGAATGTTCAGCAATTGAGGCAGCTCGTCTAAACTGGTTTTTCTGAGAAACCGTCCGCTGCGCGTAATTCGCGGGTCGTCTTTCTCCTGAAATACGAATCCTTCGAGATCCTTGACCTGGGCCAACTTGTCTTTGATTAGGGCGTCGGCGTTCTGAACCATGGTGCGAAACTTGTAAATTGTATAAGGTTTCCCATGCAGCCCCACTCTGGTCTGGGTGAATATGGCCGGTCCCTTGGAATCTGACCGTATCCAGAGGACGATGAGAAGCCAAAAAGGCGATATAAGTACAAGGAGAAATAAAGCGACCACAAAATCTAACAACCGTTTTAAAATAAGCTGCCACTGGGGGTAGGTAAACCTAAGGCTCTCTACGGATGCCGAAGATCGCTGATTCATTGTAACGTCTCCCTCCTAGTGAACTCGTTCAGCTAAAGCTGAACATCGGGGCTTCAGATACAATAATGTCCAGTAGACATTATTGCCGAGCCGTCTTTCCCAATAGGAAATACTTAGCGGCGAAGGAGGACTCTACCCCATCTGAAGTTTACGAAGGACCCACCCCCACTTATAGAAGTGAGGGATCAAAAACTGGATCTAGGACAAACACTAGAGTATCAATTCTATAATAATGAAGAACAACTTCTACCTTTGGCAAATATGATCCCACTCTTAACATTAGTCCCAGTCTTATTGTTTGTTATTCTAGTCCACAGTGTTAACCGCTTAGTTATTGTTTATATCATAAGTATCGTTTATATGCCAAGCTCTTTAAGCCAGTGAACAATTATTTGCGCCCAGGCATAATGCTCTTGTACAAACTTCCGTCCTTGCTGCCCCATTTCCCGCCGCTGCGGATTCTGTCTTAATTCCAGAATCGTCCGGGCTAATTCAGCACTGTTTTCCGGTTCGACAACAACGCCTCCGCCGGAGGATAACACCAAATTAGCTGCTTCACCTTCTCCGGAATAAATCACCGGAACTCCCGAACCAAGGGCGGGAAACATTTTCGAAGGACGTGCTCCTGCAAATAGTTTATTCTTTTTTAGAGGAACAATACTTGCTGAAGTCAGAGAAAAATATCTTGGCATTTCCTGAACCGGCTGAAAATCAACAAAGCTTACCTTCTCTAAGCCTTTTTCCTTGACTAAACCTTCCAGCATAGGTTTCTCCGTGCCGTCACCAACAAATAAAAAGCGAATCCCCGGTTCCTCCCGGAGGAGCTCCGCCGTTTTGATCACGGATTCCAACCCTTGAGCGTAACCCATTGTCCCTGCGTAGATAAGAACAAAGTCTTCCTTTTGCATTCCCAATTTTTCGGCCAGTGCTTCATCCCGTTCCCGCGGGGCAAAAAGATCCAAGTTCACCCCGTTCGGTAAAAAAGTCACTTTATGGCTGGGTACACCTCGTTCCAGTAACGAAGAACGTATTCCTTCCGTCTGACAGGATATTTTCCAGGACCGACGGTAAAGCAGCTTTTCGAGCCATTCGGCGGTGCTGATCATCCAGCGGCTGTTGACCAGCCCCAAGGCCACCGCTGATTCCGGCCAGAGGTCTGAGATATTCATAATAATCTTAGTACGAGTAAACCAACCATAGATTAAGGCTGTAATTCCCAGAAATAAGGGCGGTGATTCGAAAAACAAAATATCTTGTTTTCCGGCTTTGCTTAGACCCCAAAAGGACGAAAAAACGAAGGAAAAATAGTTCAGCAGACGTTTCCAAAAACGCCCCCGCTGAACGGGATAAATCCAGGTCCGCCAAAGGGGAATGCCATCGACCTCATCCTTCATTCGCCAATGCCCTCGATATTCAGGGGGAATGATGCCGCTGGGATGGTTGGGGAAGGCTGTAACCACCGTCACTTGATGCCCGTTGGCCTGCAGTCCTTTGGCAACTTCTTTAAGTCTGACCTGTGCCGCCCCGGACTCCGGCGGGAAATATTGTGTTAACATTAAAATACGCAATCGGAACGCCGCTCCTTTTTACTCCTTGGTAAATGTTTTACTCCATTTTAACACGACACACCTGCTCAGCCAAAGGGAGCCTCGATCAGGAGCGTTTGAGGATTTTCTTAATCGTGTCACTATGCTTGGCATATACTGATCGTCCGAGTTTTGCCGCCACGGTCCGGTTGCGGTAGGCATAGAGATATTTGCGCTCTGTGCTGCCAAAGCTTTTCTTAAATTTGGCTATGCTCGGAATGTTGGCACCTACCATATCATAGAGTTCAATCCCCAGGGCTTGGGCCCGTTTGAGATATTCCCACTGCACAAGGTTGTTGGACATCACTTTACTGTATTCCCGATCGGATACCCCGTCTAAATAATAGGCGACATTTTTGTCCCGGGGAAAAATACCTCCGGCGATAATTTTGCCCTCATAACGAGCCAGCAAAACGACTAAATCTCCTGGCGGATATAGTTTTTGCCATAGCGCTGTAAAGTATTCCTTGGTGAAAGGCGGCTCTTTATCCTGGCGGCGATAAACCCCAACTGAAAGTTCATAATAGGGGTCCAGCCATTCTTCCAAAGTCGCCGGTTCAAAGATTTCGACACCGGATTTTTCCGCCTTGCGCACTGCGTTGCGGCAGCGCACTTCCAGGCCGGCCCATAATGCTTCCTCATCCTTGGGCATCGCCAGATCCAGAGTCAATAATTCTTCGATGGTGTACCCCTGCTCTTCAAAAATCTCTTTTCCCGCCATATCCGGGAGCCTAACCTCAACATAATCAATATGTTTCTTCATCAAATAATCTTCCAGGGCCGGGAGTACGTCCTGCAGCGTCACCGCTCCCCAAGGTCCTGCGTGAGGGGTAGCCGCACCGGACAAGGCACTTCCGGCTAACTTTAAGAGACTCATCTTCCGTTCAGCTAAAGGAAGCAAACCTCTTAAGACCCCTTCTTGATCGAAAAGGCCCAGCCTGTTAACCTTTAAGCCAAAACCTATTTCGATAATATCCTGCCATTCCCAGCGGTGGAACAGCGATCCCTGAGTCATTCCTTTCAGGAAATCGTCCCATTCCTCACGCTCAATTGGCTGTATTGTTAAACTCACGTCTATTTTCACTCCCAACTTTACCCACCAACAGGTAAACCATCATACCCATGCTGATCCAGGTCATTGGATCTTCAAAAAACCGTGCTTCGGACTGTGAACTGATAAAGACAGCAGCAATCCATAAAAAATAACCGACACCCAACAGGTAGTTTACCTGATTATGATCAGTACCGTTAAATCCTGCACCTGTACTGCTTATACTTGCTTCGACTTGTCTGCTCCTGCGCAGCTTCCACAGGTCTCGGAAAATAGCCAGCCATACTATAGCCAAGGCTGTCAGTCCGACTATACCTAATTCCGCCGCAATGGTCAAGATCGTTGTATGCGAGAGAGTCACCCCCTGCACATAAGGGATAACTGTCTTATAACTTGGGTAATTCGTTAAAAAGGATTTCTGAAACCCGCCTAAACCGACCCCGAAGATGGGGTGATCGTGAAACATGGCAAAAGAGACCTTAATCAGGTAGGCTCGCTGCGCATCTAAAGCCCCCAAGCCGTTGCGGATGGTCAAAAGGCGATCCCAAACCGTCGGTCTGAGGATCATAATCACGACACCGACGACCCCCAGCACTCCAATAGGCTGAAGTATTCCTTTGCGGGGAATAAGCAGACACAATAGAACTAAAACAACCACCAGGGTCACCACACCGCTGCGAGATAAGGTAATGGCTAAGGCTCCTAATAAACTTATGAGTGTTCCAAAGTAGAGAAACCGCTTGCGGGACTCCCGGCACATATATTGAAGCAGCAAATTGGCCACAATTCCTAACACAAGATAACGGGCAAAAATATTAGGATCGACAAAGGTCGCGTTAACTCGGGCGATCATTCCCTCGGCTAAATATCCTCGCCACAGAAAATGCTTCGTTGCACCTTCATAGATTGTCAGGGGAACCAGAGCGACTCCCAACCAATGAACAACCTTCAGCGGGAGCAGACCAGTATTCTTTTCTGCCAGCAGGTAAACGCCCAAAAACAGTAAAAACATGGTCAGAAGCCTGATGACACCCATGATTGTATCGGCTTTGCTGATCGTGTAGACAAGGCTGAAAGCGCCGACCGCGATATAAATCAGCAAGGCAATGGTCAAAGGATGCTGCAAAAGCTTCTTTAATTCCCGGCGTTTCTCAGGTTCCCGCCACAGAGACCAGAGGAGTACCGCTATAATTCCTACTGTAAAAAGTCGGGCTAGACTGTTAATTTGGGAACCGATACCCCCGAAAGGGGGAAACCAAGTAATGGAGACATCTAAAGCAACGGCTCCGACCAAAAAGGAGATTAAAGCGCTTGGTTTTTTCCAGCCGCAATAAACGACAACGGCCAGACTGAGAAGAAAAAAGCACCATTGCAGAACCAGCATCACCCCAGTTCATCTCCTTCCACTTCTAAGGTTACCAGGGGCCGGGCCGGGATATCGATATACCCTTCGCCTGCCTCATAAGCAACAGAACATTCCTTAATCCTGCCTGGATCAAGATAAAGCCGGACTCGCAGAGGAGGCAGGGGAGTATCTGTTGGCCCATAAGAGGCTTCCCCTGCGGGTTGAGTACAGAAAACCTGCCATTTTGACCCTTCCTTGGTCAAGGTTACCTCAGCTTCCCGTCTCAGGGAAAACCATTTCAGCACCTGGCGGGGAATGGCGATCCAAGCACCATCCTGCTTCCCTTCAACAATCAAACGTTCATAGACTTCTCCCCAAAAACGGGGCGCTGTAAAACTCTGATTGTGCCAAAGCAAGCTGACTGCTCCGCCGAAGCGCTTGGCCCACGCCAAGACCGGTTTTGCTTGCTTAAAAGCCTCTTCCCGGTTTAAATCAAGGTGTTCCTCAGCCAAAAGAGCCCCGTCTTGGATGTGTAAGGGTAGTTCCCAAAGCGTTTGGCAGTTTAAGGGATGATAAGGCTGAAGCGTTCCGGCTCGAAAACCTACAACTTCATTATAGCCAAAGGTCGCATCATATAAAAATCCGCCCTCTTCCATGGCCTGAAAAGATGCTGGTGTCTCAAAATAGAGCCAGTGCATGCGAACCCCCAGTTCCTTCTGCCCCGTCAGCTGAGAAATTCTCTTATACTCTGCCCGGGCTGCCGGGGCCGAATGCCAGGAATCAATGCCATGGACTCCGGATTCCCAACCCTCTTCTTCCACGCGGGTTATCGTTCTGCGATGTTTAGCCGCATCATAAAAAGAGGCCCGATTGGCAGGTGCGGTCACTTCAGCCTCACCCTGGTTTTTGCCGTCTTGCAAGGCTTGCGGCAGCAGACCGGGTTTGCTCGGAAAAGGCATAAAATATAAACTCGAGCGAACGCTCAAGCGTTTTTCCAAATCCAGGAGCAGCGGCAAGGCCCTCTGCCAGACATCCCGGCCAATACCAAGTTTCGCCGCCAAGGTGCGAACCATTTCCCAAAGGGTCTGGAGAAATTCCGGGGTCGTTACCTTGCCGGATCGCCAACGCTTCCAGTTGACAAGGGAACTGCGGTAAAAATACCCTAAAAACGTACGGGCGACGGGCATTTCCCTGAGACTTAAAATGTCAAGATCGTGAGTAAGGGTCATAATGTAAGCATTGCCCCAGGGCTTCGGCGGAAGTTCCAGATAATTTTTGACTTCCTGGCGCAAAACACTGCGGAGTGTCTCAAGCATCAAATCGAGAGATGGTTCCTCTACTCCCGCTTCCCTATAGTCCCGCCCCTCCATGAGTAAGCGTGTTCCCTCCTGACCAAGATTAAAAGGCAAAGTCGTCAGACGAAGACCGGGATTTTCTCCTTGAATTGGTCCGCAGACAACAATTAAAGGGCTTGTCCCTGCTAATGGCGTCGTTCCGGCTGCTTTAAAATCCTCCAGAGAAATACCATCTACGATAACAACATCACAAGCAAAAAAAGTCTCGGTCTCAGTTTCACTCACAGACTCAGTCTCTATCTCAGACTCAGCCTTAGGCCCTCCTTGCCCGTCCCGGGCCTTTAGCCATACAGGTGCGGGGATTCCCATCAGGGCGGTCAGCTCCTGATAGACTCTCTCCAACTCCTCGGCTACGAAAATCCCGATCTTTCCAAGTTCGTTACGGCTGCTCACCCAACTCACCTTCTTTGCTTTTCCAGAGCCGCTGCGATTTCTTCGCTGGCTCGGCCGTTCCCATAGAGATTCTCTTGATAAGGGGGCAAGGGATTCTGGCGATAACTTGCAACTGCGGCCGCAATCTTATCGGCAGAAGCGCCTGTGAGGGTATTCCAGCCTATTTGCACTGTCTCTACCCATTCCGTTTCATTTCTCATGGTTACACAGGGCACCCGCCAGAGGTAGGCTTCCTTCTGAACTCCCCCTGAATCTGTGAGAATGAGCTCTGCTCCTTTTTCCAAAAGGATCATTTCTAAATAGCCCACGGGCTCAATCAGTTTAACATTTTCGGGAAGAGAGATTTTATGGTCCTGAAGAAGCTTTTTCGTACGGGGGTGAAGGGGAAGAACAATCTGTCCCTCAATGCTGGCGAAGGCTTCTACAATCCCTTGCAAGCGCTGGGGGTTATCCGTATTTTCGGCCCGGTGAACCGTAGCCAGAAGATACGATTTCTCCGGATAGCGCAGATTTTCTCCCAGCTGGCGATCTTCCGCCCTCCGGGCGTGATAATAGAGAGCATCTGCCATGACATCTCCAGTGCGTACGACTCCTTCAGTTAACCCTTCCTGAGCCAGATTTTCCACAGCCCGGTCTGTGGGGCAAAAAAGCAAGGCCGACAGATGGTCTGTCAGGACACGATTGATCTCTTCGGGCATTTGCCGATTATAACTACGCAGCCCGGCCTCAACATGAGCAATGGGAATATGAAGTTTGGCTGCTGCCAAAGCTCCGGCTAAGGTCGAATTCGTATCCCCATACACCAAAACCCAATCTGGTTTTTCTTTCAGTAAGACTTCTTCCACTTTAGTTAACATTTCCCCGGTCTGAGCTCCGTGCTGTTTGGAGCCTACCCCCAGAAAATAGTCCGGTTTGGGAATGCCTAATTCTTCAAAAAACACATCCGACATCTGGTAATCGTAATGTTGTCCAGTGTGAACAATTTTCTCGACATGGTTCTTCCGCAAAGCCTCGGAAAGAGGCGCCGCTTTAATAAACTGGGGCCGGGCACCGAGGACGGTAATTATTTTCATATCAGTTCTTACCTCAATTCTAGTTTGATACTAATTTCTTAAACGACTTAAAGACTTCTTCGAATCCAAATAAGTCAAACAATATCTGAATATCCATCTCAACGTGAGTCCCGTTTTTATTCGGCTTGCAATTTTTTAGTGTCTCCGTTGTATCTCGTTTCATGAGACTCGTTTGGCCCGACGCCAAACATAGCCGCCAATACGTTGAAAGTCACGATCCAGACTGATCAAAACTGCAAGATAAACAATCCCGGCAATTCCTCCTGAAAGCAAGGGATGGAGATAACGCAGGAAATGAGCGACTGCCGCCATGACTGCGGACGCCAAAACGATAACCGGCAGCTGCCGCCAAATGCGTATGTTATAGACTTTTAACCTGACAACTCCGTAATACATGACAAAGACATACAGCTCTGTAATCAGTGTCGCCACACTGGCGCCGTAAATACCGTAACGGGGAATTGCGTAAAGGTTGATCCCGATATTTAGAAGTGCTGCCCCGCCCTGAATCCAGGCCCTGGTCCATTGCCGGTTGGTTGTCGTTAAAACATCACCTAAAGAGAAGCTCAGACATTCAAGGGCGAAAAACCAGCAAAGTATCATCATAATAGGAATTGATTCCTGGTAGCGGTGACTGTAAAGCCAGGATAATAAAGGGTTGGCTAAAACAAACAGCAGCACACTGCCCGGAATCCCCACGGCGCTGAGGACCTTAAAGATTTTTTCGATGGTTTCCCTGTGTTTATCGCGGCTCTCTACCCCGAGCTGGAACAAGATGGGATAAATCACACTGGTCAAAATGCCCGGGATAAATAAGAGTACGGCGATCAAGCGATAGGACGCTGAATAAATCCCTATTTCCCGGTTAGTACGCATTAAGGTAAGCATGAACATGTCAATTTGGAAATAGACATATAAAAAAATAGCCGCAGCTCCAAAGGGCAAGCCCTTTCTCAGCATCTTAACCAGAAGCTGTCCATTAAACTTAAGGCGAATACTTCTTCTCAGGTGAATATAAAGCAAGATTGAAATGATCAGAGTCGCGGCCAGTTGAGCAAAGGTAATCATCACAACTTTCCCTTTGCCTAAAACCACCAGGATTGTCAGTAAGCCGATGAGAAACGTCGATAAAAATTGGTACAGTGCTGCATAATACATTTGCTGCTTAGCCTGAAAATAGTTGTAAACCGAACTGTCTAAGGCATTTAGCGCACTGGCCACCCCAAAAACAATAACCATGTCCCTGGTCGCTAAACTAAATTTGGCAGGCATCAGAATAAGCATGAGTGCGTAAATAGCCAGTGAGGTAAATGTCTTAAATGCCAAAGTGTTTCCCAAATAAAGGGGCAAAACACTCTCATCGCAGGAGCCTTCCTGAACCATATAGTTGCTCAGGCCAAAATCTACAAAAAGGATAAACGTACTTACAAAGGCCAGGGCAGCATTATACTCCCCATAGATGTCCGGTCCCAAATAACGGGTAACGGCAATGGCCACAACAGCAGTAATAGCTTTTGAAAGTACACTTGCCAGGCTTAAGGCGGCAGCATTCTTAAGAACTAAACGAAGTTCCACTCAGGTTCACCTTTCTATTCAACCATTAATCAAAAACTTTCTCTGGCCTTTTCATAGACTGCGAGAGTTTTCTGAGCATTGGAGCGCCAGGTAAATTCACGAGTCACAAGCGCTCTCCCCCGAATTCCCATTTCCTTTCGCCGCTGAGGATCTCTGAAAAGCTCCTGCACTGCAGCAACAATCGCTTGAACATCCTTAGGGGGAACGGCTTTGCCCACGTCATTGTGATCTAAAATTTCGGCAATCCCCTCACCTTGAGTACCTATAATCGGCTTTCCATGAGCCATGGCTTCAAGATAAACGACTCCAAAGGCTTCTTTCCAGCTTGGTAATATGAAAACATCGCATCTGGCCATCTCACCCATAGCCTCAGAATGGGGCAGGCTCCCTAAGAAAACGACATGGTCTCTCAGGCCTAATTCCTCGGTGAGAGCCTCTAACTCCTGACGTTCCGACCCATCACCCGCAATCCGGTATTCTAAGTCAGGAAATTCCCGAATCAGCTCCGGCAGGGCCTGCAAGACCACAGCATGGCCTTTATCAGGGCGCAAGAAGCCGACACTTAAAAGGCAGCGGCGGTGGCCGATTTTAGTATCGCAATCTGAACCATACATTTCAGCATGCCTTTCCTTAGCGTCAGGACTTGGAACGACATCCTCCAGATCAACGCCATTGTAGATGACCTGATACTTTGCTAAATTATCTGCCCATGTTTCCAAACTGTACTGAGTTTTAAGCTTCTGACTGACCAGGATCACCTGGGAGGCCCCTTTGAGGGTCTTTTTCACACTGTCTGCGCAGACTCGGCTCCGCTGCAACGTATAGGCAAAGTCCTGGCCATGAATCGTAACGACAACAGGAAGATGGTACTTCTGTCCGAATTTTAAAGCGGCTGCTCCGTCGGGATGAGCCACGTGAGCATGAATCACGTCTACACCTTGCCTGATTTGTTCGGCAACTGCCTGCTGCAGCCCTAGGGCAAAGGTTTGCGGATAATACTCAAAAAACAAGGAACGAGGAAATTCCAGAACACGAGGATGAAAAACAGGAAATCCATCAGGTTCCTCCATGAAAGGAACTGCGGGATAACCTCCCCATTTTCCCCGTCCGGACATAAAAGCCGGCACCCATGGTACCGGAGCCACCACCCTTACCTCTGCGCCTGATTGAGTCAAGGCGGCAGCTTGTTGGCGGACAAAAATCCCTCCTAAAGGGGATACAGAATTCGGGTACATGTGAGACAAGATTAAAACACGCATCTTACAGCTTCCTCGCAGACAAAATTCTCTCATAAAGTCTGATCAGTTTGTTTTGTTCTTTCTCCCAGGTATACTCGCGCTGAAAGGCATCCCAGCCATTTTGGGCATAGGTTAAGGATTCTGCGGGATTTTCAATGAATGTACATATCGCTTGGGCCAGACTCTCCGGATCACCGGGTTTACAGAGCAGCCCACAGCGGTTTTTCTCAATAATCTCTTCAATATAGCCGAAACGCGAGCCTGCTACAGGCAGTCCGGCGGCCATGTATTCCAAGAGCTTGACAGGAATTGCTTTCCGGTAATTTAAGGTGGGCAGCAAGGGAACCAAGGCTATGGAACTCTGAGCCAGGATTCCCGGGACCTGCTCGTAAGGCACCTTGCCCCGCAGGTGAACGTTTCCCCGCTCTAACCAGGGATTAAGATCAGAAAAGTCCGGCCCCAGATCTTCAGTTTCTGCCGGCCCCACTAATTCGCAGACGGCTTCGGGATGCTTTTCACGGACTAAAGGCATCGCCCTTAATATAATCTCCAAGCCTCTTTCCCGATTGATTCCGCCGAGATATAAGATGACCGGTGGTTTACTGCCTTCCGGCCGGGAAAATTGGAATTGCCGTTGCAGCGGATAATTATGCAGGATCTCTCCCTCGGGGTTTTCCCGCTTAAAAAGCTCTGCCATATGATTGTTCACCGTAATAATACCGGCAAACGAACGTGCCGCCCGTTTTTCAACCCGATCCACAGTTTTAGCCACAAATTTACGCAGGGGTTTCGGCAGCCAATAACGTGTGAGAAGACTGTCGCCGTAATATTCATGAACATCATAAATGACCGGCTTCCGATGTTTCCGGCTCAGCCGCAAGCCTACGGGAATCAAATCCGGATCATGGAAGTGATAGATATCCGCCTTTTCCCGCAGCGCCGTTTGGTATAAAGATCTCAACCGCCAAATTCGGTCTGACCTGGAGGATAAGGGCGGCACGGCCTGAATCCTAATCCCGTCCTTAACCATTGAGGTGGTATAAGGTGCAGCAATGACCACTTCGTAACCTGCCTCAGCTAAGCTGCGGGCTTCCTTATGAAAAATTCGCTCATCAAAAGGAGAATGGGCCGTGGTTAATATGCAGACTTTCAATCGTTTTCCCCTTCTATCCTATAAATCAAACCCATAAATAAGGCAAAAAAAGTCATTAATTGAAGATTGTAAAATATCCCGGCAGTAATATTGTAAATAAAGATTGCTCCTGTCGCAGCCACGTAAGCGATGCTGAGCAGCGTTTTTGTTTCTCTTAAGCCTTGATCAGAATTTGAGAAATCAAAACGTCTGGCCTTTCCAAAAGCGGCTTTGAGAGGACGGAGAAAAAGCCAAAGATACATGGCTAAGCCAATCACACCATAGCGCCGGGTAATTAACGCATACTCATCATCAACCAGCGTCGTCATAGTCGTTTTAGCTGTACCCCAGCCTAAAATGGGCGATTCCTTAATATACCCAAAGGCATTCCCTGCTCGCAGAAGATGGCCCTGAGCTGAAGTGCTGGTGTCAAAATTCGTTGCTTCGTTAATTCGCGTCGTAAAACCGCGCGGGGAAGTAAAGAAGATGAGTAAGGTTAAAACGAACAATGCCCCTACCTTTATAAGCATGTCCTTTTTCCAGCGATGTTTAAACAAAGCCCAGAGGCTTAACAACGTGAGGACAAAGGCTGTTCCCAAAAGAGCGGTGCGGGAAATTGTCATAAAGATCAGTTTGATGGTCAATCCGACGGCAACAAAAAGAAAAATTGTTTTCGAGCGTTCATTGTTGCGAAAATAAAAAAACGCAACAAAGATTGTCAACGTAATGACAGAGAAGATTCCCATAACATTAGGGTTATCAAAGGTCCCTAAAACCCGGGGAGGATTGGCGTTCACGAGATTGTCCAGATGTGACTGGGCAAAGAACGGCGTCAGCCAGGCATTGACATTGGCAATATTTAAGAACTGCCCCCAGGACAGAAGAATTATGAAGCCAAAACTCACAAGAAAGGTATTACGCAAAAGACTGAATTCCCCGTCCTGCAAATCCAGGGAAATGGCCAGAGTGGCAGCCAGATAGTATTTCGCCAGGGTAACTCCTTCCATGGCATCCCGCAGACCAAAAGGTGTCTTCAAAAAAATAAGGGCAAATATATTGGAGATGATCATCGCTCCCAATAAGAGCAAAAAAGCAGTGGTAATGGCCCTTATCCCTCGAGACTTCTCCTCGTGATAAGACAATCCGAGGTCATACTCTGAAGGTGTGCGGTGGATTAACCAAAGAATGATATTGAGGGCAAATACCCCAAATATCAAAACGTCATCCAGACGCAGACGGGGTAAACTGGAGCGGATTTCTATTGAGGGCAAGAGCATAGCGGATAACATGATTGCCAGAATAAGCAGCAATTTGTTTGAGTTCGTACGTGTAACTCCTGTGTTCCAGAACATCTTTTTCCTCCTTGTTGCCTAACCTTTTACTAAGGCTGCGACCCTATTGTTACTGTTTAGGGCAAGAGCTCCTCCTCTGGAACTTCTCGAATCTCTCTTGCCGGGAAACCTTTAACAACACGTTTGGCTGTGGTATCTTTCGTAACCAGGGCTCCTGCTGCCACAAAGGTTTCGGGAGCAACGTTCACTCCCGGCAAAAGGATGGACGCGCCGCCAATTCTGGCACCTTTTTGAATCGTCGCACCTTTTATCGATTTGAAACGCTTTTCCGTGCGTCCCATATAGTTATCATTGGTTGTCGTAACCATGGGAGCGATAAATACCCGTTCCTCAATTTCCATATAGGCTGTTATGTAGGAACCTGTCTGTATCTTGGTAAAAGAGCCGATCTTAGTATCATTTTCGACGACGACCCCGCTGCCAATCACGACATTTTGACCTACCGAACATCGCTCCCGGACTATTGCTCCGTCGCCGATAAACGCTTTGTCTGAGTAAGTTGTTCCTGCATAGAGAACTGCTGAACAGCCGATAGTATAACCATTGCCCATTTTAAGGGAGGGGAGATCTGCCTGGGTTTTAACCGTACTGGTCGCAGCGGCTTTGGGCAAACGTCCGATGGAAGAGCTGCTGCCAATAAAGCCTTCATCACCGAGCTGAGTCTGCTGATATATCGTAGTGTGGTCTCCAACCCGGGAACGAAGCCCCAGTTTTGCTCCCGGTCCAAGGGTCACGTAGTTTCCGAGTTCACTTCCAGCACCTACAATTGCCCCATCAGCGAGAACACAACCGACTCCCAGAACCACATTTTCGCCTAGTATAACATTTTCGCCAATCACACAAAACGGCCCAATCGCTGCGCTTGAGGGCACTACGGCACTCAGGGCAATCTGCCGCGGCACGTTGTTTTGAGACATAGACTTTTCTCCTTTTTCAGTTTTCTATGAGTGGAAACACAACGGGCTGTTTTGTTTCTTGGCATTTATAAATGGCTAGAATAATTTCCAGAGCTTTTCGCCCTTCCTCTCCGGGTATAGCCGGAACACGGTCTTCACGAATAGCGTGAATCATATCCAAGATAAGTTCCCTGTGTCCGAAGCCATAAACGGTAGGCGGGTCAACTTCCTGACTGGCAAAGATTTGTTTCTTCTCGTCTTCGCTTTCCGGGAATTCCCAAACTTCAATGCGGTTAACTGCAATTCCACCCACAATAACGGACCCCGTCTCTCCGAAAACATTGATGGTCTCTTCAATGTTCTTGGGATAAATGGTCGAAGCGGCTTCAATGATACCGATGGCACCGTTCTTAAACTTAATCACGGCTGCGCCCATGTCTTCCATTTCAATGTTACGCAAAAAGGTTGACGTATATCCAAAAACGGAATCTACAGGGCCGAACATCCACTGCAGTAAGTCGATGTTATGGATTGATTGATTCATAAGAACTCCGCCGTCTTGAAGCTTTGTTCCACGCCAGGGAGCCTGGAGGTAGTAATTGTCATTGCGGTTCCAGCGCACAGTAGCTTGTCCATGGGTCAATTTGCCGAAACGTCCATCTTCTAAAGCTTTACGCACAAGTTTGATCGAAGCATTGAAACGGTTTTGGTGAATAACCGCTAATTTAACGCCGGCTTTTTGGCAGGCAGCAATCAAAGCGTCAGCGGTCTTCAACGTCATGGCCATAGGTTTTTCCACCATGACATGTTTTCCAGCTTCAGCAGCGGCAATTCCGATTTCGGCATGCAAACCGCTGGGAGTGGCAATCGTCACAACGTCAATATCCTGTCTCTTAAGCATTTCCTGATAATCTGTATAAGGCTCTGCCCCATATTTATCCGCGAAGTTTTGGGCATGTTCAGGTACTATATCACACACAGCCACTAATTCTGCTTCAGGTAAGGCCACGATAGATTCTGCATGTTTAGGAGCAATTCTTCCGCAGCCAATAATAGCAAAGCGGATTTTCTTTTCTTCGCTCATCAATCCACATCTCTTTTCTTTAAAATTTATCTAACGGAACAACTTTTAGCGTATTTAGGCCAAACTTATACCTTGTTTCATCCTTCAGCGCGATAGCATTTGTTATGGGCTAGCGCTTTCGGCGAAAGTGTCCACAGGACACTTTCGTCACCGAAGACCCGATGTTCAGCTTTAGCTGAACAAATTCACTTCATCTAAACCTCTAACAAACCTCTAAATTCCAGACTATTGTTTGTCAGAATTGAGATCTTTATTTAATTTATAGGCTTCTGGTAAAAAATAACTATCACGATATACAGGTTTAAGGGGAATCATGAAGATTCCCCTTAAGCACGTATTTCAGTCAGGTTTCCGTTTCTCCACCGGTTTCTGGCACAGCAACCTTATATTTTGGCGATTTTGTCCCGATTCTCCTGGACTTCTTTTGTAGCATTGCGGGTATCCACGACCAGTTTCGCCTTTTCTGCCACCCGGGCATAATCCACCACGCTATGATCGGTTAAGATCAGAACTCCGTCGGCATCTGACAACACTTCATCTGTCAAAGGTACGCTCTCCAAGTGCACTGTACTTCCGCCATGGGGTTCAATCACCGGAATATAGGGATCATGGTAGGTGATATTAGCTCCCTGTTTGCGCAGCAGCTCCATGATCTTTAAAGCCGGAGATTCACGGACATCGTCAATATCCTTCTTATAGGCTACGCCTAAAACAAGAATTTTGGCATCTTTTAAGCTCTTATTTTCGCTATTGAGGGCTCTGACCAGCTTATTAACAACATAGTATGATACCTCGACGTTAATTTCCCCGGCCAATTCAATAAACCGCGTATGGAAATCGTACTCCCGAGCCTTCCAGGTAAGATAGAAAGGATCAATAGGAATACAGTGGCCGCCCACACCGGGGCCGGGATAAAAGGTTTGAATCCCAAAGGGTTTCGTTCCGGCAGCTTCTACCACTTCCCAAATATCAATCCCCATGCGGTCACAAAGCATCATCAGCTCGTTGACCATGGCAATGTTGACGGCCCGATAGGTATTCTCGAAGACCTTAGTCAGCTCAGCTGCTGCAGGGGAAGAGACGGGAACAACGTTCGTGATGGTTTGCATATAAAGCGCATAAGCAATCTCTAAGCAAATAGGAGTCATGCCCCCAACGACTTTAGAGGTGTTTTTCGTACTGAAGCGTTTATTGCCTGGGTCAACCCGTTCCGGCGAGAAGGCCAAGAAAAAGTCTTTTCCCACTTTAAGCCCTGACTTTTCCAAAAGAGGTAAAATGACTTCCTCGGTTGTACCGGGATAGGTGGTGCTTTCCAAAGTAATTAATTGTCCTGGACGAATGTATTGAGCAATCTTTTCTGAAGAAGAGGCGATGTAGGAAATATCCGGATCTCGTGTGATAGTTAAAGGTGTAGGAACACAAATGATCACGACATCACATTCAGCCAAACGGGAGAAATCCGTAGTGGCAGTTAATAAGCCTTTTCCCACCATATCTTTCAGATCCTGATCTTTAACATCACCGATGTAATTATCAGCAGCATTAACACGATCAACCCGAACAGAATTAATGTCAAAACCAATTACCGAGAAGCCGACCTTACTTTTTTCAACAGCCAGGGGGAGACCTACATATCCCAAACCCATGACCCCGATACGAGCTTCGTGTTTTAGAATCTTTTCTTTGAGGGCCTTGGCAATAACATCCTCACTAGTAATCACATTTTTTACGGTCACCATAATGACTCAATTCCTCCTTATTTGGCTACAGCGTTAGTGTTCTTCTTGCGAAAGGTCGGAATGACAGTCTGCAACAAGGAGATCACTTCATCACGTGTCAAAGAACTGCCCCGCTCGCGAACTATATGCGTAAGTTCTTCCAAAACACTCACATCAATAAAGCTTGGCTTTGCGACAAATATTCGACTGTGTTTCGTAGACGTGATGCCTTCCTCCGCTGTCAATAATTCCTCGTAGAGTTTTTCTCCCGGCCGAATCCCTGTGAATTGTATCTTAATATCGACATCAGGCTCAAAACCTGAAAGCCGAATCAAGTCTTTAGCTAAGTCTAAAATTTTAACCGGTTGTCCCATATCCAAAATAAAGATCTCTCCGCCCTGAGCCATAGCTCCGGCTTGGATCACTAACTGGGTCGCTTCCGGGATGGTCATAAAGTAACGGACCATTTCCGGGTGAGTTACGGTGACAGGGCCTCCTTTGGCAATTTGTTTCTTAAAGGTCGGAATAACACTGCCACTGCTTCCTAAAACATTGCCGAAACGTACCGCCACAAATTTCGTCTGCGACCTGCGGTCTAAATTCTGAATCATTAATTCAACGGTCCTCTTGGTTGCTCCCATAATACTGGTAGGGTTGACCGCCTTATCCGTAGATATGGAGACAAAGGTTTTAACTTTAAATTCATCGGCAGCTTCTGCCAAATTCTGAGTACCCAGTACATTATTTTTCAGGGCTTCTTCCGGATTCCGTTCCATTAGAGGGACATGCTTATGGGCTGCAGCATGAAAGACAACCCCCGGCTTATACCGGTTAAACACCAGGAATACCTTTTCCCGGTCTTTAATATCCAAAATTTCAGTAACGTAATCAATACCTGGCCGGTCAGAGCGAAGTTCCTGTTCAATATCAAAAATACTGTTTTCTCCATGCCCAATCAGCACCAGTTTGCCCGGATTAAACTTAGCAACCTGTCGGGAAATTTCCGACCCGATGGAACCTCCCGCACCGGTAATAAATACCGTCTCGCCGGAAACATAGCCTGCCACCTCTTCTAAATCCACGGAAACAGGATCACGGCCCAATAAATCTTCAACTTGAATCTGCCGAATGGGTTTGATATTAATATCTCCGCTGATGACGTCATATACACCCGGCATGATTTTCAAATCAACACCGGACTTTTCGCAAATTTGCACAATCTCGCGGACGGAGTCGCCTGAGGCTGAAGGCATAGCAATAATAACTTCATCAATATTATGACCTTTGACGACACGGGTAATATCTTTACGCGTTCCTAAAACAGGAATCCCCAGCAGTTGGAGCTTTTGTTTCTCGCGGTCGTCGTCGATAAAGCCGACCGGACGTCCATCGCGGTAGTTGCGGTTTTTCAATTCTCTGGCAGCTAAAACCCCAGCATCCCCTGCTCCTACGATAAGCACTTGTTTTTGGGAACCCGGAACGTGTCGGTCAAAGACATTCTCCTGCACTATTCGCCAAATGAAGCGCGAACCGCCAATTAAAATAACCATGACCAGCCAGAGCAAAATGGCAGCGGAGTTGGGCATTCTCAAGGGAAATCTTGCCAAAACAACACTATAGTAATAAACAACTGCGACTGTACCGCCTGTTCCAACGGTTACCGCAAAGATAATGGAAAGCAGCTCTCCGGTGCTGGCATATTGCCAAAGCCTGTTATACAGGCCAAATATGTAAAAAACAGCAATATACAAGATCGTAGCCGCTGCGGCTGTATGGTAATAGGTTTGATAGTATTCCGACGGAATATGCCCAAAGATCTCAAAACGCAAATAAAAACTGCTAAAGGCTGCTATGTTGATTAACAGAGCATCAATCAGCATAAGAATTAATGTACGTTTGCGAAATAACACTTAGTTCAGCCCCTTCTGATATACCTAAAGAAAACTCGACTGACGCAGGCGGCAGCCTTAGTTGCACTTACCCAGGAGGAAAGTATACAACGAAATTATACTTTCTGACAGTACAAAAAGCGATGAATCTTTATCGTTCTAAAGTTTACTACAACTTATATTCTTTTACAACTCAAACATCCCGTCATTCTACACCCTCTTAGTATTTTTTTCCGGCTTAATGCTTATCCACTTTTGGTTGACTGAAACCGATTAAGTAATAACTAAAAGGCAAATAGCTGATGATGCGAACTCCTGCATAACTTAATATTAAGGTTACGGTAAAGACAATTGGATAAAAAATCCACTGATTGGGGCCAATCTGATGGCTGTTTAGAATTTTAATCGTTGTTTGATTAAAAAAGAGATGAATGAGATAGATCCCAAAGGAATAATCCCCGAGTTTCGTCATGACCTTTGCCCAAAGATTCTTACCCAGAGCCAGACTGCCGGCCAGGTTCCATAAAAAAAGAAAGGTTACCAGTCTCAAAACCGGATAAACCAGCTCCGAACCCGTTGTGAAATAGGGCGGAATTTCATCATAGGTATGACCGGTGGTTAAACCTATGACAATAAAAAAACTGGCTCCAAAGGTTAAAATCAGGGACATCGTTCCCCAAATTGGCGTCAGACTCTTAGGGAACGTTCTTAATTGAGCGAAATGGTCAAAGGAATAAATTCCAATCGCGAAATAGAAGAGGTAAGCAATTCCATTAACCTTAATGACATTGGCATATGCGGTATGGGTCCCCACCATCCAAAGGACTTGAATAACGAGCGTTCCCGCGAGAAAGTATTCTGATTTACTGCGTGCTTTGCAAAAATCATATCCTTTGATAATCAAAGGATATGCAATATACAACTCAATAATAATGGCAAAAAACCACAAATGATAAGATGCATCGGAATGCCAAATGCTTTCAGCAATTCGCTTAAGATCAGCCGGCAGCGAACTGTTCTGCATTTCCTGCCAATGATTAAACGCCGTATATAAGACCGAGAAAATCACATATTGGGGGAGTATAGAACGTGCCCTTTTAACGTAAAACTTGCTTACAGCAAAATTCCGGCGATAATTTTTAGCTAAAACGAAACCGGAAATCGCAATAAATAAAGGAACGGCAAATTGCGAAAAAACATCCGTCCAGATACCTAAGAGAGCTAAGGTTTTATAAGGCTGAACTTTTGTAAAGTAGCCTGTCGTATGAATTGCTAAAACCGCTAAAATGCTGAATCCCCTAAGAACGTTAATTTCTGCGATTTTTTTCGTCTTGGCTTGAGCCCCTTGATTTTTCATGAATCTCTACGTTTCCTCTTTTAGTATAGTTACTCGTTTATCTGCTCTTATCGTTTCGGTACAGCAGGCAACTATATGCAAGGTTCAGCTCTAGCTGAACGAGTTAACTATTATAATTATACTGATTTGTTGGGAAGATTACAAAAATCCGTCAGGTTATGCTTATTCGCCTTATGAGTCTCACCCAGAGCAAAATAGCGTCCGTAAGGGGCATGCTGTATAACCTGATAAAAGAACAGGGGAACAATCGTCCCAATAACAAAAAAACGCAGAGGTGTAATGGCCAGGAAGCGGCGAGCAAAAGCAGCAGCACCGGGATGCAAATACATAATCACCATAGATGCTTCCCCAATATAGCTTAATCCCTGTTTCAAACCCTGAATGTGTTCAAGGAACATGCTCAATTGAACGAAAAGCAGGATAAACGCTGCCGGAAGCAGAAGATTTGTTCCAAAATAATAGTATTGGCGGTGTTTCATATCCAGGCCATAGTCCAGGATATGGTGAGCATATAAATAAATAAAGCCTAAAACTATGATCCAGGAAATCCCAAAAGCCATTCGCCGTATTTTCGGATCTTCCAGAAGCTTTCTTTGCCTCATAAAATGTCCGAAAGCATAAAACACAATGGCGTAGAGGCCGACATCTAAATTCCAAGGCACAAAACTGTTAGGCAGATACCGAGATTCGCCATAAGCCAACAAAAGGCACACTATGATTATCACTCCTCTCACCAAGGGTGAAGAAAGCTTACGGCAGAGACCATCATAAACAACCTGAACAACGAGCAAAACTGTAGGAAACCAAAAGGTGGCATAAATTCCTCCTAAAAGGCTGCCTCCCAGTAAAAGAGCCTCCCAATTCTGATGCCAAAATTCCAGCACCGAATAACCTCTCCAGACATTAAAGGCAAGAACGGGCACAGTCAAAAGGACAAGATAAAACACATAGGGGACTAAAAGGTGCTTTGCTTTGCGCCGGACATACTGAGTGCCTTTAGACATAGGTTTAAAGCTGTATAGATAGCCGCTGATCCAAAAAAATAAGGGCATATGAAACCAAAACATGTAGAAGGAAACTTTACTTCCCGCGTGTCCCCAGACAACCGTCAAAATTCCCAGGCCTTTTAAAATATCGGCCCATTCAAGATGTTTCGTTTCCTGGGTTAAGTCGGTTCCCACCTTTCCCTTCGGCCTCCCTTGTTCTTTTTTTAATTAACAGAATTGAAGATAGTTTATCATAGACTAACTGTTTCTGCACGTTAAAGAACGCCGGCCGTGAATTCATTCAGGTAAAGCCGGATAACACATTAGCAGTTATTACAAGGTTGGCTGTTGCTTACAATAGCAATGCTCCGCTTAGCAGCCAGCAGGTTTGTAAGTAAACCTAGCTGATGGAAGCGGAGCATCTTGCGTGGCGTTAATTACTGATGGAGCTCTCACCGGTAATCATCCAATGTGAATTCAGTTTCATCAGATTCACGCGAACATGTACGTTCTGTTCATGTTCTTCCCCAACGGGAACACTCTCAGTGATGTTGTAATCCCTGGCAGTGTAGCGGTAGTCTACCCGCAAAGTTGCTGTATTGGCATCAGCACTTTCTACATCGACCCGATCAAAGTTAATGGAGGTAACGTCCAAACCTATGCCCTGAACCAGGAATTCCTCGGCATGCCGTGCATGTTTTTCAAATATCTCTCCGGAATAGGCCTTGGCAAGCTTTAAGCGGAAGGTGTCAATATCCACCGACTTCCAGGCATCAAAAAACGTCCCAATATCTTGTTTATAATCGGCTATTATTTGATTCTTTGAAGCCTCGGGGACGGAGGTCCCTTTTGCCTGTCCTTGGCTGACTCCGTTTTGAGCTGCTGTGTTAGCGCTTAAACTTGAGTCGCTCTGACCTGGAGCCGAAGAGTCTCCCGATGTTTGATCCGAAGTCGGGTTATTTACGGAGGTATCCGTCTCTGTATTGTTAGTTTGCGGGACTTGACTTGAATCAGCAACTGGAACCGAAACTGTATGAACATTTTCTTGCCCCCGCAGCTTGTTAATAAAGGAGGCAGCCGAACTGGAATTTGTAACCAAAGACATTCCAATTGTCCCTACCAAAACTCCCACACCTAACGTCAGCCCGCCTATTAGGTAATTCATTTTACGCATAAAGACCAAAATCTCCTTCAACTGGATTTTTACTAGTATCATGACCAGTGAATAAGAATTTTAGACATTTATGCGTCATTATTTAGTTAAATAAATCGCAAGGCCTGTCCACTCGGGCAGGCCTTGCGATTTATTCAATTGCTATGGGTAGTTTATCTTGCAACAACTTAATTAGTTTTCAACCTTGTCGAACAAGGTCACAGTCTACTGAATCAAGTTATTTATTCAGTTGTCTAAGGGTCAATGAAATTTCCTCTAAGATCATCCCTTTAGGCAGCGAAATTCTATTTTAAAATCAGGTTTTCCATGCGTCATCTCAACATGCTTTACCCTTATGTCTTTTAAAAAATAATCTATGCAAGATACCTATTGCCGTTTACACCATGGAAATAATTCTGCGCATTCCTTACCATTTTACTTGCTGCGACTAAGCTGCATACCCCTTCTGTTAATACTACTCAACAAAACCTCGAATTAGTTCCGTTTGGTTGCAAACGGCGTTGCCCCGTAGATTTTAGAATTTGTGTCATCGCGAAAGATATGACTATCCAAGTCATGAACTCCCTGATGGAATTGCTCAATGCGAGCCTTATCTTTCGCATCAAAGGCGTCAATCCCCGTATTTAGCAGAAGGTCGAAGTAGTTCGTGAACACTGCTGCTTTGCTTGCATTGGGCTCATTTTTAAGTTGCTTGTCCCAAAGAGTTTTGTGGAAGATGATGTACTTTTTGATATCCTGTTCGTTCATTTGAGGACCTGCTGCCGGTCCATACAGATAGCCATCCACGTATTGATGGATGTTCCACGCGGTGCCAAACGCTAACGTTTTGGCATCATTGCTTAAAGCGCTGTCTCCGAAATAAGCTGCAACCGATGGCGCCAAGTCGATTTGGGCCGTATCCGGTTCCTTATATTTATTTTTGGAACCTGTGTCGCCCTGAGCAGGCGTGTTAATCGTACTGGGAGCAATTACGGTTGGCGTGGCTTTACCGGGTGTTGCCGCACCGTCAGGCAACGACGTGCCAGCCCCAGATCCAGTTCCGGTTCCGGTTCCCGTCCCTGTACCTGAGCCTGTGCCACTGGCGGCCGTGTTGTTGCCAGGAGTATTGGTGTTGTCAACTACTGGGTTCTGAATAACTACTTGGTCTGATGCCGCGCTTTGTTGCCGAAATACTTTCCACACACTGGGTCCATAAACCCCGGCGGCAACAACAGCGCCTGCCAGAACCAGCGTTCCCGCAACAGTCGCTATCCGCTTCTTATCCATTGGCCTCATTGGTCTCTTCCCTCCTTATTTCTTTTTTCTTGGTACGTGAGTATTTTACCAATTATTGGGAGAGAAGCTTGTCACTTTTGCTGTATGACATGACCTATTTTCCGTCTCTAGAAGTATTGATTTGCTAACAGACGCTTTAGAGTAATACTTTTTCGCGAAAATGATTCAGCATTTATCATAAAAATTTGTTGATTTCTATTCATTGATACCAATATTTCGTACGAGATTTTGCAAATAACTCATTAGTTCTTCGGCAAGATCTTCTCGACGCAAGGCATATTCAATAGTAGCCTCTACAAAACCCAACTTATCACCCACATCATGCCGGCGTCCGTCAAATTCATAAGCCATAACTTCCTGAAAGCGTCCCAGTTCCTTAATTCCATCGGTAAGCTGTATCTCCCCGCCTTTGCCCGGCGGCAGGGCTTCTAAAAGATCAAATATCTCCGGATTTAAAATATAGCGTCCCATGATTGCCAAATGAGTCAGCGGGGCATCTTCCGGCTGCGGTTTTTCTACCAGATTTTTAGCCCGGTATAAGCGCTCAGCAAACTTCTCACCATCGACAATCCCATATTTAGAAATATCCTCTATAGGTACTTCCTGAACCCCGACCATGCTGGCACCATATCGTTCGTATTGGTTCATCATTTGTCGCAAGGCAGGTACTTCAGAAAAGATAATATCGTCCCCTAACAGGACGGCAAAGGGTTCCTGGCCGATAAATTTACGCGCACTATAGATTGCATGGCCTAAGCCCAAGGCTTCTTTTTGGCGAACGTAATAGATATCCGCCAGCCTCGCTATGTCCTGCACTAAATCCAGCAGCTCTTCCTTAGAGTTTTTTTCCAGATAGGTTTCGAGCTCCATGGAGCGGTCAAAATGGTCCTCAATAGCCCGTTTATTGCGGCCAGTTACGATAATAATATCTTCTATCCCGGAATTAATGGCTTCTTCTACAATATATTGAATCGTTGGTTTATCGACGATAGGCAACATCTCTTTCGGTTGGGCCTTCGTTGCCGGTAAAAATCGAGTACCCAGTCCTGCAGCGGGTATTACGGCTTTACGAATTTTACGCATAGTTGACTCTCCTTTTTTATAACACTTATTTCCATCCCTTATGTATATAATAAAACTCTCTTACACATTCGCCAATAAACCAAAAAGTTCCTTCCATATACCTAATAATTTAGTATAATCAGGAAAATGAGGAACTACAGGCCATGACTTCCAATAGATACTTATCAATCCTATGTATGGGCCGATTCTGATCAACCATACTAACCCCATGAAAACATTAAAACATTTCCTGATCTACGGCATAATCGGCCTCGTTCTTGAGGTCATCTATACAGGGATCGCCTCTTTTCTTAAAGGCGATTATAGTATGCAGGGATTTACCTTTTTGGTAATGCTCCCAATCTATGGGCTTGCTGTTTTTCTCGAACCACTGCATACCCAAATTCGTACTATCCCTTGGTGGATACGCGGTGCCTTTTATTTAACGCTTATTTGGCTTATTGAGTACAGCAGCGGTTTAATTCTCGCAATCGTTCTTGGGCACTGCCCCTGGCACTATACCGATTCTTTAAACATTAACGGACTTATCACCTTAAAAATGGCCCCTGAATGGTTCCTGGCCGGATTGGGCTTTGAGTATCTACATGATTATTTAGACAAAATTACTATTTAATTAATGTTTGGAATTTGCGGCCTAATAGCAGAAAAGGCTGGAACAAATCGGGGCATCGATTTTGTTACAGCCTTTAATTTTGTTTTTGTTATAGCCTTAATTATAGTCTTTAACTTATTAAGTCTATTATAGTCTTTAACATATATAGTCATAATATAGCTTTAACCTAGCTATAGCCGTCAGCTTGTATGACTAAACCTTAATATTAGCTATCAGCTATTTTCTTGTGTGTCTTTCTTCAAGTCGGCCTTCTCAACTACCTGATCCACTATACCATACTCTTTTGCTTCTTCAGCAGTCATATAATAATCCCGATCTGTGTCTTTTTCAACTTTTTCCAGTGGTTGGCCAGTTCTTTCGGACAAAATTTTGTTCATCTTCGTCTTAGTACGCAGCAATTGTTTAGCATGGATTTCGATTTCCGTAGCTTGCCCGGATAGACCATGTCCGCCGATCAAGGGCTGATGAATTAACACTTCTGCATTAGGAAGAACAGCGCGTTTACCTTTAGTTCCAGCAGCCAGCAGGAAAGCTCCCATACTGGCAGCCATCCCGATGCAGATCGTGCGCACGTCAGGGCGAATGTATTGCATGGTGTCGTAAATAGCCATTCCGGCCGTAATCGAACCACCTGGACTGTTGATGTATAGATTGATATCCTTTTCAGGATCTTCTGCTTCAAGGAAAAGCAATTGCGCTACAACAAGATTAGCGACATCGTCATCGATTGGGCCTCCAAGAAAAATGATTCTGTCTTTAAGGAGACGAGAGTAGATATCATAGGAGCGCTCTCCGCGATTGGTTTGCTCCACAACCATTGGAACGAGATAACCCATTTATAATTCCCCCTATTCACTGTATTAATAGTAGCATTTAACCTAATATATTCTGGCCGATTACGTTTATTTTATAACAAAGGTCAGTTAAGGTCAAATGATTTGAGCTTAAACTTTACTAAAAATGTTGTTCCCTGCGAATTTGTCTCCACGTCGATGCTGGCATCATGACGGGCAGCAATGCCATAACAAACTGCCAGACCTAAACCCGTCCCTTTTTCTTTTGTTGTCAGGAAAGGGGTACCCAAGCGGTCGATAATTTCAGGGCTAATACCTGTTCCCTCATCGCGGACCGATAAGATGACGGCCTTCTCATTATCCTTCATATAGGTTGAAATAAACAGACGACCGCCTTCTTTCATGGCTTCCAAACCATTGCGGGACAAATTAAGAACTAATTGCCGGATCTCTTTATCATTCAATAATAAATCCGGTACCTGTCCTTTTTCCAGGACTACCCTTTTGTCCTCGCGTATAGAGTCCACTTCCAGCAGAGGCATGATGCATTCTAAAATGTCGTTCAGGTTTCCCCGGGCAAACTCGGTGGCCTTCGTTCGGCTGATGGATAAAAACTCTGTAATAATCGAGTTGGCCCGATCAAGCTCACTGATCATAAGGGGGATATAATTTCGATAATGATCAGACGTTGGATTGGCTTCAAGGAGCTGCAAAAATCCTCTAACGGTTGTCATGGGATTTCTAACCTCATGGCCTATGCTCGCAGCCATTTCCCCGATTAAATTCATATGCTCCATTCTTGTCATTTCTTTTTCCAATATCTTTTGAGTCGTTATGTCACGAACGATTGTCGACATTCCAATAATCTCTCCCCTCTGATTCTTAATCGGGGAAACTGTCAGGTAGACATAAATTAGTTGTCCGTCTTTTCTTAAACGCTGGGTCTCGCTATCAGTTACTGAAACTCCATGCGAAACGTTTCCAAGAATGTCCTCAAGTTCCTGCATTCTGTCTTGAGGAATTAAACATTCCACTGGTTTGCCAATAATCTCCGCTTTTGTATAGCCATAAATTCTTTCTGCCCCTCGGTTCCAATCCATAACAATTCCTTCTAAGCTCAAACCGATAATTCCTTCATCCGTAGACTCTACGATGGATGCTAAGCGTAAAATACGCTCCTGAAAGGCTTGACGTTCCTTGAGTTCCTTCTTAAGGTGCTGATTGGTTATCCTGCTCTCAACAAAAAAGAGTATTAAACTAATAATCGCAGTCCCAACAATCCCTCGGGTAATAATTTCCTTACGTTTCTTCGAGGCATCCTCCAGAATCAAATCCATGGGAACATGAACTGATATTGACCAGGGAGTTGCCGTTCTGCCAATCGTTATAGGTTTATATATTTCATAAGAATCGTCATTCGTTGTACTAAAACGTTTTCCTTGTTTAATCGCCTCTTTGGCGCCGCTATCTTCAACCGTCGTGCCTATTTTAGAGGTATTACTGCTCGCCACAACCCGCCCCTCACTGGACAAAAGGCTTATATATCCTTTTTCTATGGGGCCGGCAGCAGTTATCGCCTTCTGAAACGTTTCAGAGGAAATGTCAATTCCGACAACTCCATCAAAGGTGCCTTCGACCATAATGGGCACAACCACCCTGGTTATTAAGGTGTTTTTACCCAGAACCGGATAACAACAAGGCTGAATCACTGTTTCTGTATTTGTTTTCTTAGGAATTAAATAATAATCTCCTGCTCCGGGAGTATCATAATTCGCGAGGGGTTCTAAATGAATATTGCCATTTAGTTTAGTATAATAAGGTATGAAACGGCCAGTTCCGTCATAACCCGGCTTGTTCTTATAGTCTGCATCCTTACCATCAAGGGCATTCGGTTCCCATAGTGTCCAGACTGCAGCAAACTGAGGGTTATCTTGCAGGACTTTAGCTAAAATCCTGCCCATTACCGCGCGGTCAGGATGACGAGTAAGCCTGACTTGCTCAAATGTATAGGAGAGTGTTCTCGCCGTATCCATGGCAAAATCCAGGTTAGCCTTAACATAGGTGCCATTTTTATCAGCGCTTTCTTCGGCCAGGTGGTAGGCCAAAGACTTTGTCATTTCACTCGTTTCTGTCGATAGAATAGAAGCAACAATCACAAAGGACATTAAGGTAATTATGCCAATTGATAGTAAAATTTTTGCTTTTAAGTCTATAGTTTTGTGCACGTATTTATTCTCCTGCTGCCTTAGGTCTAATTAATCCATAGTTAAAAAATTCTCTAAATATTTTAATAATCCTTTCTATAATTTAATTTTATATTCTACCGTTATAAAATCTATAGTTTTTTTACTTTTTTAAAAAGGATTAGGATAATTTCTATATATCAAGGTCCTCTATATTCCTGAATTTACAGATGTCACCATGATACTTCAAACTATTATTTAGTATATTAAGGATTTTAAGAATAACCTTCGGAAACCAGAGCAGGGATGGTGAACGATTATACGGACACAAGTATCCCCTTGCAGTTTACGACTAAAATAGAAAGGTTGGAATCTGACTTCTTTCATCAAATTCCAACCTCAAAGTATTTGCAAGAAAACATGTGAGTTATAGTGCGTTTTCTCCAACATTTCCTGTTCTGATGGTCAAGGCGTTTTCCACAGATGTGACAAAGATCTTCCCGTCTCCAATTTCTCCTGTCCTTGCTTCCTGGACAATCGCCTGGATCACTGCCTCGACATCCCCATCTTTAACTACAATCTCAATTTTTACTTTAGGGATAAGATGAATATTATATTCAACACCCCGATAGACCTGGGTATGCCCTTTTTGTTTGCCGCAGCCAATGACCTGCGTCACCGTTAAACCATTAACCCCGTGATTACTCAAGGCATCTTTAACAGCATCCAGCTTTCCTGGCCGAATGATGGCCTCAATCTTCTTCATCAAGGTCCCTCCTTGCTATAGTTGTTCAAAAGTGTATTCATCTAAATCAGATGAAGTCCGGATAAGCCTCTTCTCCATGGAGTGACAGATCTAAACCAACAGCCTCTTGATCTTCATCTACACGCAACGTCGTAAATAATCCAACAATTTTCAAAAGTATCCAAGAACCGATGACGGCAAAGGCCACCGTTGCTAAAACACTAAGGGCCTGAATTCCCAATTGTGAAGGGTTCCCGTACAATAGTCCATTGGCCCCGGCAGGGTTAATCGTTTTGGTAGCAAAGATGCCTGTTGCCAGCGCCCCCCAGGTTCCGCCAATTCCATGACAGCCAAATGCATCTAAAGCATCATCATATCCAAATTTCGCCTTCATGACACTAATGGTGAGATAACAAATAACTCCGCCGATAAAACCGATGAGAATTGACGAAAGAGGCGTTACAAATCCGGCTCCCGGTGTAATGGCAACCAAACCTGCCACGGCTCCGCTGGCTGCGCCGAGAACTGTTGATTTTCCGCGATGATAACGTTCTACTACAGCCCAGGCGATGGCAGCTGCGGCAGCAGCCGTATTGGTATTTACTAAGGCTATGCCGGCGAGGCCGTTAGCCCCCAAGGCACTCCCGGCGTTAAAACCGAACCAGCCAAACCACAAGAGTCCTGCTCCCAAAACGGTAAAGGGGATGTGGTGAGGCGCCATGGAGTCTTTGCCCAGTCCTTTTCGTTTTCCCAATACCAAAGCTACAATTAAACCTGAGTAACCGGAACTGATATGAACCACGTTTCCGCCTGCAAAATCTAATGCACCGAGTGTTCTTAAGAAACCGCCCACGCCCCAAACCCAATGAGCAAGGGGATCATAAATCAGAGTAGCCCATAACAGCGAGAAAATAATAAAGGCCGGGAAGCGCATTCGCTCTGCAAAGGAACCGCTAATGAGGGCTGGAGTAATCACAGCAAACATCATTTGGAAAGCCATAAAGACAATGGCGGGAATCGTTGCTGCGTAATCAGGATTAGGATCTGCCCCTACTCCGTTTAGACCTAACCAATTTAGACTGCCGATAATACCATGGAAATCCGGTCCAAAGGCTAAGGTATAGCCTATTAAAATCCACTGTAATGATATAAGTCCAATAATAATCCAACTATGCATGATCGTACTAAGGACGTTCTTTTTGCGAACCATGCCTCCGTAAAAGAATGCTAAACCGGGCGTCATTAACAGGACAAGCGCTGTTGACACTAGGACGAATGATGTATCTCCTGTATCCATTTGTTATTCCCCCTCGTTAGAAAATAAAATGACGCTTTGAGTTCACTCCGATTAAAGAGTTGACTCAAAGCGCCATTGCTTTGTTTCAGTTTCCATTGGTTCCAGGCTGTGCACACCTTATGTTTGGTATTCTAGCACGTAAAATGGGTTTTTGGCAATCCCCTGGTGGGTATGAATTTTGTATACCTGATGAGGCCAGATAGAAATTTCCTTTGATGGAACATTATATGGGGAATCCTCGGGTCGGGGAGCTTCGCCCACACCGCTCACTCAGCATTCCAAGGCTCGCCCACTCGGTTGCGTGGGAGCTATCTTCAGCGGATAAGTATTCTTTGGAGTTAGCCGCTTCGAGCGAAAATGTCCACTGGACACTTTCGTACCAGAACCTCAGGGTAATACCTGATGTGAACCACTGGCTTCGCTTCCCACGCAACCTTTGTGGGCCTTACCGCCTCTCCATGCAATGAGTTCCCTCATGTGGGCGAAGCTCCCTTCCTTTGAGGTCTATTTATCAGAGTGGCAAAGGAGGGGTATTGAAAAACGAACTTGAGTAGTTCGTAGATCTGCGTTCTTTTTATAATTCAAATGAGCTGCGGGCTCCTAAGAGTCCGCAACTTGCGAATAATTGACTGCGGCTGCAAATCCATATTCCGAAAAAATCAAGCACGAAACATTTCACAGGGCCTTTAATGGATGAGCTGAGCTACATGCACAATAAAGGGTCCAATATAAGGATCATAGATGTAATTTAAGAACAGAAACAAAAACATACCTACAACACTGCCGATCATTGAACCATTGATACGGATCCATTGGAGATCGTTTCCTGCCTTTTCTTCGACAAATTGATTCAAATCTTCATTTGAGTAACTTGTGAGTGTTTCCCTGACGATCATGCCAATTTCGTGATGTTCATTTTGGATAACCTGACACAAGATATCGATGACTAAGGAGTTAAGCCGGTCTTGGAGGGGATTATTGTTCTGAAAGTCGTTCCAGCCTTGTTGGATATAGGGAGCGATTACGTTGTTTAGGACTTCCGGGTCAGTGGAGGAAGCCGTTTCCAGGAAAATGCTCAGGATTTTGGTAAGGAGTTCCTGGAAGAACTCTTCTTGCAAAAGACCGTTCTTCCAGGATTCAACTTGTGCTCGGAAGTCTGTGTCTGCTGTTAAGGATTCCAGATTCTTGACGATAATTTCCTTTAGGGCCTTGCGCAGGGGATCTGCTGGGTCATTAAACTTGCGCAGGGTAAGCAGAAGTTCGATATGCAGGGCATCTGCTGCTTCTTCCATATTTAATCCGTCAGACATTTCCACAAAACCTAATAGAGTCCGAAAAATTGACCCGCCATTGCCTAGCTTCTCAGCTTTAATGGCCTCTAAATAATTAAGAATGAGCAGGCGAGTCTCTCCTTCTGAAGCTTTTTCCCAAAGCAGTTCCGCGAAATGGTCCAGGCCTTGATCTATATAGCCTTTAGCTAACGCCCAGCGGCTTAACTTCTCTACCTGCGGAGCCAAGGGCCAAGTCTGTGCTCTCTGCCGGAGAAACCCGGTTAGTTTTTCTGCCAGGACCGCGGGGTTCTGTTTTTCAGCCGTGTGCCGCAGAAAAAAAGCGGCTTTGTCCGTTAAATAGGCTGCCCCTCCCTGCCTTTCTACAAACTGGATAAGTGCGTCGAGGTAAGCTATTTCGGAGATCTTCCGACGAATTATATCCATGCGCAAGAGTTCTGTTTGGACCATTCCCGCTACAGCTTCAATGAGTTTCACGCGGTTGCGCGGGATGAGCTCAGTATGATACCCCCAGCCCAGCGGTTTTTTAAAAATGGCAGTGACCGCAAACCAATCAGCAATACCACCCACCAAGGCTGCCTCAAAAACGAAATTAAGAAGCTGCAAACCAACGCTAGCAGGGTTAATATATTTTAAGAAAACAGACCCTAGAAATCCTATAAAGACAAGGGCAAGTGTGATGTTGGCCTTCTTATGATAATTCATCGTAACACCATCCCCAGTACATAAATCAACATCCCAACCAGGCCGCCCACAAGAGATCCGTTAATCCGTATCATCTGCAAATCATTGCCCGCCTTCTCTTCGATGAGTGCAACCAGCTTATCATTTGTTAAGGGATAAAGGCCTTCGCGGACCGTTCGTCCGATAACATCATGATGATCTTCAATTTGTTTTTCCAGGAAACTTCGGATTTCTTGATTAAGAGTTTTCCTTAACTCCGGCTTATGCTTTATTGCTTCTAGATTTTGATCCCAGTCATCCTGCAGCTTCTTCAAGCCGCCTTCAATAACTTTAGGCACTAAATCAGAACTCGTTTCCCTGGCCGTCTCATCCTCTTCAGGTATCTTACTGTCGGTATATGTAAGAGCGGTTAAAACTTTAGCACAACGTTGATTGACCTTGTCCTGCATTTCCGGGTTCGTCTTCAGGTTTATAATGCCCTTCTGAACCAATTCCTTCAACCACCGCTCAACTGTTCCATCCTGCAAAGCGGTCTTCCCTTTATCTAAAATACCTTGGGCAAGAATTTCCGGTGAGGGCAAAAACTTGCCAACGAGTTTGCGCGTCGGATTATTGGCTCCATATCTTATTAAGGCCGCCTCTATCATGTTTGTTAGGGCTCTATTGACCGTGAGTTTAAGCAGCAGTTCTTTCATTGCCTTACAAAAAGCCTGCAATAAATGATCAATTTGACCCTGCTCAAGAGAAAATTCAAGAACGGCAATTACGGTTGCAGAAAGCTCCAACCTGCTGATGTTCTCTTGGCTGTTCAGATTCTCCCGCAGTAATCCTTGCAGAGATCGGGATAACCTGTGCGTGTCCAAAGAGCGACTAATTTCCTCAGTCAATTCACCCAGCAGTTGTTTTGCAGAGTCCTTAACCTGATCCTGTTGAAAGACCTTAAGCAAGTCCCCTGAAAAATCCCACATCCCTAGTTTTTGTTTCAAGACATCTTTCGTCAGTAATTCATGCTGAACCATATCTGCCAGAGCGTTGAATATCCGTTCACGATTCCTGGGGATAATTTCTGTACGCAGCAGTTTGCTATGCCTAATTCCCAAAGGCCGCCGAAATAAAGCAGTCACTGCAAACCAATCGGCAAGTCCTCCTATCATTCCCGCACTGCACCCGCTGGAGATAAGTCCGCCCAAAAAGCTTGTGGCATGAAAAGGATAACTCAACAAAAACCCTAAGGTAATTCCCCCTAGGGTAAGGTTAGCGCTTTGGGTATTATTTATTTTCTTAACCATAAAACCACCTACATTAAGCTCTTAAAATCTTCGGCTGAAGCAATAAAAACTTCTTCCCTAGTTTATTCTATTTTTTAATCTTGTACCAGAGGCTCAGAGACTTTGATGCTAATTTTACGACCCGCCAGTATTACAACAAGCACTAAAATGGCCGCCCCCGTCATATACGGTAGCCCCATGTATAAGGCAAAAAGAGCTCCCCCTGTCACGGGCCCGAGGATTCTTCCAAGACTGGCAAAGGATTGAAAGAGACCAAGAGAAGCTCCTTGTCCCCGATTGCTTTGTTTGGAGACAAGACTTGAACTAGTGGGAACCATTAAAGAATTGCCTACCATAAAGATAACCGTCGAGGCAACCAGAAAAACTATACTTTTATCATCTGCCGAGGCAATAATCAAGGACAAGCCGACAGCACATAAGAGTGCTCCTGTGTTGACGAGTTTAGCATCCCCAAACGTTTTGACTAATTTCCCGATAAGTCCCCCCTGAACAATCACAGCAAAGATTCCCATAATAGCAAAGGTTATCCCCATATCCGTAGGGCCGAAGCCTACTTTAGCTGCGGCTAATAAAGCAAAAGTACTCTCAAACATGGACATCGTAAAATTCAGGGTGAAATTAAAAGCGAAGAGAAAAAATAAGGGATCTTTGAGAACTTGAGGAGTAAGTCTGGCTCTCTTTCGACCTAAGCTTTTATTCATTTCCTTAAGCGATTCCGGCAAGAAAAACCAGGTAAAGGGAAGGAGTAATAGCGCCAATCCCCCTGCCACGAAAAAGGGCAAGGAGAAGCTATATTCTCCCAGGAACCCTCCTAAAGCAGGCCCAAAAATCATTCCCATCCCCATGGCTGCACCGATCATCCCCATTCCCTTGGCACGATCTGCTCCTTCGGTAATATCCGCTAAGTACGCCATAGCTGTGGGCAATGTAGCCGAGGAAACAATTCCCGCCAAAGCCCTGAGGACGATTAAGAGATAAAGATTATTGACCATGCCAAACATTAAAAAGGTCACGCCATAGCCAAGAAGTCCTATGAGTATAACGGGACGCCTTCCGATTCGATCCGAGAGCTTGCCCCAGACCGGCGCAAAAAAGAACTGCATAATTGAATATGCGGACATGAAAACCCCTAAGGCAAAGGCACCTCCGCCAAGTTTGCTGACTAAAAAGGGAAGGATCGGAACGACGATTCCGAACCCCACCATGACTAAGAATTGAATAATAAACAATATTGCCATAGGCCCAATATTTTTTTTGCTCATAAAAACTCCTACTTCTTCCTTTTCATTGTCTTAGCTATCCCCAAATCTGCCACTTTTTAAAAAATTGACAGAACCATTCCCTCATTGAACACCTATTCAGTAAAAGGGTTGGCTTCCAATTCAGCCAAAACGGAATTCAATTGCTCCAAAGCCGTATTTAATTTGTTTAGATGCGAAGGATCGAGCCTCTGCATTAAACAACTAAGTTTTTTCTTTCGTTCCATCGCAAACGTTAAGAGTGCCTCTTCTCCCTGGGAAGAAAGCTGAATGAGAACAACTCTGCGGTCTTCCTCACTGCGAGTCCGTTTAATCAGACCTAACTTATGCAAGCGATCCACAAAACCCGTTACAGCACCCAAAGTAATCTCGAACTGCTGAGCAATATCCGAAGGAGTACAGGTACCTTTCTGTTCCAATAATTTAAGGAACATCATTTGATGCATGGATAACTCACTTGAAGTAAACATCAAGAAATTCTGGTACTTTTTCCAGACCCTTCTGAACAGAAGCTCCGTTTCTTCTATAAGCTTTAAATTCTGATCCTGAACCATTGGTCTCACTCCTTACCCCGAGAGAGTATCAATCCAAGCTTATTATAAGCTTCGTAAATAGTTCAGGTCAATGTGTCAGGGGGACGGTCCTTTTGACACACTCTTCGAAAGACGGCAATTCATCCCCCATCTAAGAGGTGATAGACTTCTTTTCTCACGAGGTCAAAAACCATTTCAACTTATTTCGTACCACTGACAGTTTGAAAGAGTGTTGAAAGGACCGTCCCTTTAACACAACACATTGAAAGGACCGTCCCTTTAACACACTTTGACTGAGGAATTTTGATTTCTAATACGTAATTTTTTTATCAATGGGTATGCTAGTTTTATGTACTACTTGAACTACTTGAAGGAGGTTTCCCAATGTGTGACAACCCTTCCCCATATAATCCTTATCAACAGCTGGACCGTTACATTGACGGCCTTCCTTATAAAAAAGAAAACTTAATTGCCATACTGCATCATGCCCAGCAGCTTTTTGGTTACTTACCGGATAAAGTTCAGCGGCATATCGCGGCGAGACTTGATATTCCCTCAGCCAAAGTTTACGGGGTTGTAAGCTTCTACTCTTTTTTTACAATGAAACCCCGGGGAAAACATGTTGTTAATGTTTGTATGGGGACTGCCTGTTTTGTGCGGGGTGCTGAGAAATTGCAGCAGGAAATTGAAAAACAGCTTGGAATTAAAACCGGCCAAACGACGGAGGATGAGCTTTTCTCCCTTGATTCCCTGCGTTGTATCGGGGCCTGCGGCCTTGCCCCTGTTATGATGGTCGATGGCAAAGTCTACGGCCGCCTTACCCATCCGGAAGATATCAAACAGATTTTAGATGAATACCGAGAATCGTTAGCTGGAGACCGAGAACCTGCGTTGAAGGAAGGAACACCATCATGAAACTAAAAACCAGAGACGATCTTAACACCCTGAAATCCCAACACCAGGTTCTCCTTCAGAATCGACGGTCTGACCAACCGGTTTCTGTCTCTGAGGCTCAAGGAAAGCCGAGACAAGTTATGGTCTGCGGCGGGACAGGCTGTCACGCCTCGAATAGCCCTCAGATTGTCGAGGAGCTTAAAGCAGAGCTTGAACGGCGCGGCCTTGCAGAACAAATTAATGTTCTGCAAACGGGCTGTTTTGGCTTCTGCGAAAAAGGCCCCATTCTTGAAGTTCACCCCGATAACGTTCTTTATCTTGAGGTTTCTGCCAAAGATGTGGCTGAACTTGTTGAAGAACACTTCGTTCAGGGAAAACCCCTCGAACGTCTTCTCTATCAAGACCCAAATACGGAAGAACGCATCGCTTCAGACCTTCCCTTTTATCACAGCCAAATGCGCATTGCCTTGCGCAACTGCAGCTTGATTTCACCTGAGGATATCCTGGAATATATTGCTGTCGATGGATATCAAGCCTTAGCCAAGGTTTTATTTGCCATGACACCGGAATCAGCCATTGATGTTATTAAGCAAAGCGGTCTTCGCGGCCGCGGCGGCGGCGGATTCCCAACCGGTGTAAAGTGGGAACTGACTCGAAACAATGATTCGAATAATCGTTATATTATTTGCAATGCTGACGAAGGTGATCCGGGAGCTTTTATGGACCGCTCAATTTTGGAAGGAGATCCTCACAGCGTCTTAGAGGCCATGTTGATAGCCGGACATACCATTGGTGCCTCTCACGGCTTTATCTACATCCGAGCTGAATATCCCCTGGCAATTCATCGCTTGGAAATTGCCATCAAACAGGCCAAGCAGTATGGCTTGCTTGGCAAAAACATTTTAGGCAGCGATTTTTGTTTTGACATTGAAATTAAATATGGGGCAGGTGCCTTTGTCTGCGGTGAGGAAACAGCACTAATCCATTCTATCGAAGGAACCCGCGGCGAACCTTCAGTTAAGCCGCCCTTTCCCGCTCAGCAAGGACTTTGGGGGAAACCAACTTGCGTCAATAATGTAGAAACTCTGGCCAACATTCCCCCGATTATTTTAAAGGGAGGAGATTGGTTCGCAGGAATTGGTACAGAAAAAAGCAAAGGAACAAAGGTCTTTGCTTTAGCAGGAAAAGTCAACAATGTAGGACTGGTGGAGGTTCCTATGGGAACGACACTGCGGCAAATTATTTTTGATATCGGCGGGGGAATTAAGCATCATAAGACCTTCAAAGCCGCGCAAACGGGAGGCCCTTCTGGAGGATGCATCCCCACAAAATTTCTGGACACTCCGATTGATTATGAATCCTTGATCGCCATTGGTTCCATGATGGGATCGGGCGGTCTGATTGTTATGGATGAAAGCGATTGCATGGTAAACATCGCCAAATTCTATTTGGAATTTACCGTCGACGAATCTTGCGGCCGCTGTACAGCCTGTCGAGTGGGGACGAAACGTCTCCACGAAATTCTTACGAAGATCACCGAAGGCAAAGGAACCCTCGATGATTTGGATCAGCTTGAGAAATTAGGCAAGACCATTAAAGATTCTTCGCTTTGCGGCCTGGGCCAAAGCGCCCCCAACCCCATCTTATCCACGATTGAATATTTTCGGGACGAATACCTCGCTCATATCGTTGATAAGACATGCCCAGCGGGCGTTTGCAAGAGCTTGCTCAGATACGATATTACCGATAAATGCAAAGGCTGTACTCTTTGTGCCCAGAATTGTCCCGCAGGCTGCATTACAGGCTCACCCAAAGAACCACACAGCATTGACCAGGAACGCTGCCTAAAATGCGGGGCCTGTTTGGAAAAATGCCGTTTTGACGCCATCATTCACCATTAAGGGCCTAGAAGGAGGATTCTCTATGGATGTAAAATTAACGATTAACGACATACCCCTTACTGTCCCGGAAGGAATGTCTATTCTAGATGCTGCGAGAACCGTTAATATCGATATCCCAACCTTGTGTTATCTGAACTTACACGAGATGAGGCTCAATAATCACATTGCTTCTTGTCGTGTCTGCCTGGTCGAAGTGGAAGGCCGCCGGACGTTGGCCCCCGCTTGCTCAACTCCGGTATCTCATAATATGGCCGTCAAAACAGATACTCCCCGAGCTATCCAGGCCAGACGAACCATGGTGGAGCTCCTGCTCTCCGACCATCCGAAATCATGTTTGACCTGCGCTAAGAATTTGGATTGTGACCTCCAGGCTCTCGCGGCCGATCTTGGAGTACGCAATATTTCCTACGAGGGTGAAGAAACTGAGTTTGAAATCGACAAATCAAGTCTGGCTATTATTCGTGATCCTAACAAATGCATTCGCTGCCGGCGCTGTGAAACGATGTGTAATGATGTGCAAACTGTCGGTGTTTACTCCGCCGTTGGGCGCGGTTTTGAGACCGTTGTGAAAACTGCTTTTGATTTACCCCAGCATGAAACCTCATGCACCTTCTGCGGTCAATGCATAGCTGTCTGTCCAACAGGAGCGTTAATGGAATTAGATCAAGTCGATAAGGTCTGGAAAGCTCTTAACGACCCGACACGCTATGTTATTGTGGAAACAGCCCCAGCAGTGAGGGTTGCGCTGGGCGAAGGTTTTGGTCTGGAACCGGGGACTATTGTCACAGGCAAAATGGTGGCAGCTCTCCGCCGTCTCGGCTTTGACCGTGTCTTTGATACCGAGTTTGGGGCAGATGTCACGATTATGGAAGAAGCAACGGAATTCATGCACCGTCTGAAACATGGAGGACGGCTGCCGATTCTGACAAGCTGCTGCCCCGCCTGGGTTAAATTCTTTGAACATCAATTCCCTGATCTCCTGGATATCCCCTCGACCTGCAAATCCCCTCACGAAATGTTAGGGGTCTTAGCCAAGAGTTATTATGCGGATACCTACGGCATCGATCCTCAAAAAATAACCGTTGTATCGGTCATGCCTTGCGTCGCTAAGAAATACGAGGCTGCCCGGCCGGAACTCGGTCAAGATCCTGTCACACCGGATGTGGACATTGTCATTACCACCCGTGAGCTATGCCGTATGATTCGGGAAGCCGGAATTCACTTTGAACGGCTTAACGATGAAGAGTTTGACCATCCCTTAGGCGAGTCAACGGGAGCTGCCGTTGTTTTCGGCACGACGGGAGGGGTTATCGAGGCCGCCTTAAGAACCGCTTACGAATGGCTGACAGGAAAACCCCTGGAACATGTCGAGTTCGAGAATCTTCGCGGCATGGATGGCATTAAAGAAGCCGTTGTCCCTATCGAAGGGCGGGATTTTAAAATAGCAGTAACCCATGGTCTGGGCAATGCGCGCACAATTCTGGAAAAGATACAATCCGGTGAAGCCCAGTATGATGCCATCGAGATTATGGCCTGTCCCGGCGGATGCATCGGCGGCGGAGGACAGCCTTATCATCATGGCAATGTGGAAATCCTTAAAGCTCGGGCTGCCGCCATCTACGAAGAAGATCGTTCCAAACCCCGCCGTAAATCTCACGAAAATCCCGCTGTTATTGAACTGTACAAAAACTACATCGGTGAACCCTACGGCGAAAGGGCTCATGAACTTCTCCATACCAGTTTCACTCAACGCCCTAAGATTTAGTCCCATAACAAGACTCAGGGATGGTTCCTAGATCTCACTTCTGTCGTAATCCCTCCAAGAGAATTTTCTATTCGAAATATCTGCCGCTTAGATGGCTATCAGCTAATAGTTAAATATGATGTTAAGTAAACATGGTGTCAATTAGATTACTTATTTCAAAGAGTAGATTAAGAATTACTGTAACCACAATGGTTAGCTCATTTGTAGATGGTTATGCTACAATAACAATAACAGTAAATAATTCTCTACACGGGGGACACGATGGAACACAAATTTTCGAGAACTGAACTTTTAATTGGCAGTAATGGCTTAGAAAAACTTCGCCTAAGTACGGTCCTCATTTTCGGAATAGGCGGAGTGGGTTCCTATACCGTCGAAGCACTGGCGCGCGCCTCAGTTGGCCATTTAATTATGGTTGATTTTGATGAAATTAGCATTTCAAATCTCAACCGTCAAATCCATGCTCTTCACTCAACGATTGGTGAAGCAAAGGTAGACGTTATGAAACGTCGAATCAAAGAGATAAATCCAGAGGCTCAAGTTGAAACCTTCAAAGAATTTATTTCAGTAGAAAACGTTGGTAATTTCCTGCAAAGAAAACTGGACTATGTTGTGGATGCCATCGATACAGTTTCCAGCAAAGTAATTTTAGTCAAAGAATGTTCGGAACGGGGAATACCGTTAATCTCAAGTATGGGGGCAGGCAACAGGCTTACGGCCGAAAATTACCGAGTCAGTGATATTTCTAAGACCAGTGGTGATCCCCTTGCGAAAACCATGCGCAAATTGCTGCGTCAAGAAGGGATCACTCGTGGCGTGAAGGTTGTTTCCAGTTCTGAACTTCCGATCGCCCCTCTTTCTTCATTCACTACCGCCGCTCCTTCGTCCGACAATTCAACGACAAGTAATTCCGAAAGCGAAGGAACTTTCACGCTGCAAAAGCGTCAAACCCCGGGAAGCATCTCCTTTGTGCCATCGGTCGTGGGATTGCTCATTGCGGGAGAAGTTGTCCGTGATTTATTGAAGAGATAGAATATGCTATCATTCCAAAATATGTAATTCAGGTAATCCGATATTGTATACTTAGTGTAAAGTTTTTTCCAGTAAAGAGTGATTTTACGCCCATATCGAAATCAAAATTTCAAAAAGTAAATTAAAGATCATTTGAGAAATTATGTAGTTTGCTGTTCTTGCTTGTTAGCCAATCCCCTTGTCGTCTTAAAAATCAGCATAAAACATCCTATATCAATAAGACAGTCTCCGATACTAAACACTTGTTTCTGAAGCCCAGGAACAGCTAAATAGAACCGATCCGCCAAAACTTTTAAATGAGTTGCTGCAGTCATTAATCCATGAGTACCCTGTCCGGCCAACAAGGCCTTTCGACTGGCTTCCGACAAAAAAAAGGGATCGACGGGCATAGCCCCCCCGTTTAAAACTATTACCAATGTATTGAGGAAAACTCCCCCAGCAATTAACCATATTCCATCTAGGGAACGATTTCGCAGCGTAAAAACCAACAGCAAAAAATAGGACCCGGTATCAAGAAACGAGCTTAGCCAACCAGAAACCAAGCCGATATGATGCAGGCTCGCCCAATAAACGACGCCTTGCAATAAGAAAGCCATTGGGACAAGCCAAAACTCCCGCAAGGCCAGCTCACCCAAACGACTTAGTTTTCCTCCGCATAATAGGCTTATAATCAGTGATAAAATCAAGGTTTCAATAAGCATGCTTTAACCCAACTTCCGTCAAATGTGCTTAGTAGGACGAAGCTATCTGAACCTTCCCGGCATTAATAATCTGGGATGCTGATTCCGTTGTGACTGCCTTACAAAAAACCTCGACCAATTTAGGGTCTAATTGTGACCCGGCCACTTTCTTCAGCTCTTTAATGGCTTCCTCATGAGTCTTACCTTTGCGATAACTCCGATCTGACGTAATAGCATCATAGGTATCGGCCACAGCAATAATTCGAGACTCCAAGGGAATATCTTCTCCTTGAATCCCGTCGGGATAGCCTTTTCCATCATAACGCTCATGATGATGACGTACTACTTGCCCGATATCGAACATAAATTTTATGCTTTTGATAATGGTTTCACCAATGACCGGATGACTGCGAATGGCTTCCCACTCCGAATCCAGCAATTTGCCTTCTTTATTTAAAATAGCCTCACTTACACCTATTTTACCTACGTCATGCAATACTGCTGCATATTTTAGAAATTCTATTTTATCTTCAGACATATTAATTCCTTCGGCAATAGCAACGGCATATTTCCCAACTCTTTCGGAATGTCCGCTGGTGTAGGTATCTTTAGCTTCAAGTGCTTGTACTAATGCCTCAACCGTGTTAAGGTAATTCTCACGCATATCTATATAAAGTTGGAAAGAATGTCGGGATACTAATAGTGGTATGAAAAGTAAAAGTAATCCGAAAGGTCCGTAATTTCTATAAATTAGGGCCATAAGTAAACCCAAAGGTGCTAAAGCAATAAAATTTGGTATAGACCATCTAATATTATTCAACCAAATCTGCCACGGGGATTTATTTTGCAATTCACCAAGGGCAATTGAAACTATCGTCATATTTGTGAACATATACACTACCGCTGCACCTAAATAAATAAGAATTAACCGAGGCGCAAACGAACCTCTAGTGCCTACAAATTCAATTAGTATACTCGCTAATCCAATTGAAACAACAAATTGAGAAGCATTAAATATTCTTTTATAAAGAGGTTGGCCTCTTACTTCTTTCCCAAAAACAAACAATCCCCCTATAGCTACTACAGAGGAGGAAATCCCTAGTGGAAATAAAATTACCACGCATAGAAAGACTGCAAAGCTTACAGTTACATAGCCACCTCTGGGCAGGGAAACTGGCAGAGATTCACTCGCAGAAGCCAAAAGTCCAAATATAAGTACACTAAGAAATGCTCGGAGTGACCAATCCATCTTGAGGATTGACCCTAAGCAAATCAGCGATGCCACTATAGTTATGAAGTAAAAAAACTTTGAAAAGTTATTAGGCAAATCCTTCATTTATAACCTCATTTTTATGGCCGACCAAATTAACAATTAAATTCTATAGCTAGCGCCGCCGGCAAGAACGAGTGTTACAAGAACAGTGACTACTTTAAATAATTTGCTCATTGCGGTAAACCTCCTTGATTTTTTTCAAAGGTATAGTTTAACCGCTCCGCTCTTTATCCGTTCCGCTGTTTTTTCCGCTTCGCTCGAGGGAATTAAACAGAATTCAAAATCTAATTATTAATAAGTCGGCCAATATTAACAAGTTTAATCGTTTATGAGAAATTTTAGTTTTCTGTTGACGGCATCAAGAGTCGCCTTGACCACTGCTTCTCGGTCATCACTCCGGACCAAAGCACATCCGGTCAAGGACTGCTCTCCCATGGGGGCTATTAAGGTTATAGAAACTAAAGCGACCTCTTGTTTAGCCAGGCGCATAATACCTACATCTTCAGTTACAAATAAAAATTCCTTTAATGTAATGGAAGCAAGTGCCTTAAGGGTCGCATCAACGAAGAGGCGAAGTTTGTTGTAGGCGGAAGATGGTCCGTCTGCGATTCCCTCAATCAGCTTATCTCCGGACAATAGCTCAACTTTAACTTCAGCCATACCATTAACGGTTCTGAGGGTCACACCGACCAATTTTGGCCGAGTTGACTCAACAACAGCAAGGGCGTTGTTTTCCTCATCATCCCCCACTTGCGCCACACTAATCTTTTTATGATCGACCTCTAAACCAAACTGTGCAGCCATCACTGATTCGACATCTCGGACTACCTGCTTAGGAGGTCTTCCTGAATTAGCCAGAACATGAACTTCTTCGATTTCTCCTTGATTATTTAGATTAATACGAGCAGCAATTACCGATTTAATTTGCATAATGGCCTGCTCCCAGTCTTGGCTAGAAAAAGTCACTTCCGACAATGAAAACACTCCTCGATCCTTTAAAATAAATTTAAAGTTCTATACAAAGTTATTTTCGACGTGAGAATTCTTTTTCCTCCCAAGTAACTGGCAATTATGACAAAAGTTTCATATGGAATTTGTGTAAAAAGAAAGAATATGTTCAAAATATTTACATTTTATAAATTTTTTAAACTACCAAAATAATTATACAAGAAATATTCATAAAGCAAATAGTTTTCAGCCAAGCTTACTCAATTTTTCATTAACATATTGACGAAAAGACGATCACTACAGTTGTTGTTCGCCGTGACGGTAAACTTATAACGATAAAGCCCGATAAAGATACCAAAATCGAAACGACACATGCTTAAGTGAACTCGTTCAGCTAAAGCTGAATTAAGATGGGGCCTCTACCCCACCTGTAGTTTACGAAGGCCCAACCCCCACTTATAAAAGCGGAGGTCCTAAAAACTAGATAAATTTGATAATTGAGTAAAAATAATTAAACGTATAAAGACGACTTTCGATTCGTCTTTATACGTTCTCATAGTGCACAAGAAAGAGTTGCAGCAAACTGGTTTCCAGTTCGCTGCAACTCTTATTTTCAGCATTTAATTATCCCATGAAGATCTTCAGATCATCCTCAACATTAGTGATACCTGCAATACCAAAGTTTTCAACGAGAACTTTAGCAACATTTGGGGATAAGAACGCCGGAAGCGTGGGGCCTAAGTGAATGTTTTTCACACCCAGATAAAGGAGGGCCAGTAAAACGATAACTGCTTTTTGCTCATACCAGGCGATATTGTAGGAAATAGGAAGCTGGTTCACATCGTCAAGCCCAAAGACTTCTTTGAGTTTCAGAGCAATTACTGCCAACGAGTAGGAATCGTTGCATTGGCCGGCATCAAGAACTCTGGGAATACCGCCGATGTCTCCCAAATTGAGTTTATTATATTTATATTTTGCGCAGCCTGCGGTTAGAATTACCGTGTCTTTCGGCAAAGCCTCGGCGAAGTTGGCGTAATAGTCGCGGCTCTTCATGCGGCCATCGCAGCCGGCCATAACGAAGAAGCGTTTAATTGCACCTGATTTTACTGCTTCAACAACTTTATCGGCAAGGGCCAGGACTTGATTATGAGCGAAGCCTCCGACAATTTCTCCGGTTTCAATTTCCGTGGGGGGGGGACATTGCTTAGCGTGATGGATAAGGGCTGAAAAATCTTTGGTTTGGCCGTTGCCACGGTCAGAGATGTGCTTGATCCCTTCAAAGCCTACTGCTCCTGTTGTGTAGAGACGATCTTTGTAGGAATCCTTGGGAGGAATCAGGCAGTTCGTAGTTAGTAAAATCGGCCCGTTAAAGGAATCGAATTCTTTATCTTGTTTGTACCAGGCATTTCCATAGTTGCCGACGAAGTTGTCGTATTTCTTAAATGCCGGATAGTAATGAGCCGGAAGCATTTCACCGTGAGTATAAACGTCAACACCAGTACCTTGGGTTTGAATCAGTAATTCTTCGAGATCTTTCAGATCGTGTCCGCTGATCAAGATGGCGGGATTGTTTCTGACCCCGATATTCACTTTAGTCAGTTCAGGATTGCCATAGGTTGTGGTATTAGCCTTGTCCAGAAGAGCCATAACTTCAACGCCATATTTCCCTGCTTCTAAGGTCAAAGCAACGAGAGCATCCGCGGTTAAGGTATCATCTATAGTTGCCGCTAAAGCTTTTTCAATGAAGGCAAAAATTCCATCGTCTTTATAAGCCAAAGTATAAGCGTGTTCCGCATAGGCTGCCATTCCCTTTAAACCGTAGGTGATTAACTGTCTCAAGGAACGAACGTCCTCATTTTCTGTCGTTAAAATTCCCACGAGAGCTGCCTTCTGATCAAATTCTCCAGCAGAAGCTGTCCATGTTGCAGCATCATGCAAGTCTGCAGGTATGGTGCCGCCTGCTTTAATAATGGCTTGCTTGAGTTCGTCACGAAGTTTTAGTCCTTCTTCAATTCTTGCAACGAAACGGCTTCTGTCAAAGTTAGCATTGGTGATCGTGGTAAAGAGGCTTTCCATAATGAATTTATCAATCTCCGGTCTGACAATCCCCATATCTCGAGCTTGAAGGGCAAAGATAGAAATTCCTTTTAAGGTATAGATGAGAAGATCTTGCAAATTAGCAACATTTTCTGTCTTCCCGCAAACTCCTTTAATGGTACAGCCGGTTCCTTTTGCTGTCTCCTGACATTGATAGCAAAACATACTCATTCGTTGTTCCCCCTAAATTTTATTTAAAGTTTTGTCTTAACTCAACCTGACAATAGTAAGTTTAAAGCAAATTAGGGGAAAACACTGTGACCGAGACAAGTCTTTTGGTGTGATAAAAGTCACACCCAGGGAACTTGTTCAGCTAAAGCTGAACATTGGGGCTTCATAATCTTTAAATAAAGGCGTTCTCACTCCACTATACTAGTTGAGCGAGAACGCCTTGGCTATCTGCCACCCACTTCGAATTTTTTGAGTTAAGTTTTTACACTGCCTCACTTAAAAACTGGATCAAGTTTATAGATTTTACTGCAATTGATATTAATCTCCACGACTATATTAATATGAATATATTTATATCAATATTATTATCAATCATTATCTGAATCCTTATCCTAACTTAATCTGAATCACTGTTAATCCTTATCGAGGTATTGCAAGTAATTTTGCCCTTTATCGATCTTCGTACTCTTTGGAACTCTCAATAAAACTTCACCCCAACCGAAACTTGAGCTTAAAAAATTGTGCAAGTTCACCGCATTTTTTCCTTCAAATTGACTCTGAGTAAAATTCGACTTGAATAATCTAAGTGTTAACGTTTGTCGAACAGGTTCTATTACTAATGATCCATCCTGAGAGATAACTTTGGGAGGCTGAAGCAGTTTTGTATAATCAGTATCTCCAATATAAGAAGGGGTACAATAGGTCAAAACATCAATCTTGCCGTCATCCGTCTCTTTCTGCTCAACATAAATTTGAAAGTGTCCCGGGTTCGGTGCAAAACCCAGTTTTACTGCCCTTTGATCTATTTTAAATGTCTGCCGGCTGTTCAAATACAGCCCTGGCTGCCTCTCAAAGTCATTCTGGGTTCTAATAGTGTAGGAGATAGTCGATACATTTCCTTTTTGTAAACTCCCCCCTGTATGGCTTCTCTCCATCAATCCAAAACCATGATTGGGCAATACCGCTGCAATCACAACGGATAAGATCAGGCCAAGGAGATAAACGCCTGCTATAATCGCACTTTTTCGCCAGCTCATAAAGGTCACAACTATAGTTCCAAGTTTCCTCGCCAGCATAATTGCAACAACCAAAATGGCAACAGCTATGGGAAGACCAATAATACTCATTTTCTCACCTCCATGCGATTGGAAAGCAAACAACTGAGGGAAAACACTATTAGAGACGAAAGAATAATTCTTATAGCAAATATTAACGGCGACGTTTCGGAGGCAAAGAAATCAAAGGATAGCTTTAAAACTTGCGGATTTACTTTTTGCAGTCCGAAGAGAGCCGCCGGGTAGAGTACTACAAAGAGCACATGGATCTGAATTAAGATTCCTAACAGATAGCCCATAGAAGCAATTAGGGTCATATAGAGGGCTGTCGTGATAATCCCTAACAAAATGTCCGAAACAACCGGGTAGAAACCGTTAACCCCTATCTGAGGGCGATCAAAAGCGAAATACATCATGATTTTAAGCACAAAGCTCATTAAAGATGAGGATATGCCACCGAAAACTATTGTCGTCAGCAATAGACCCACGTTAGACAAATGACTTGATAATCGGTTCGTTACAAGAGTAAAATCCATGGTTTTAGAATTGATTGATGTCAATCTTAAGGCCATAAAAAAAATCCAAATAAATGTAAACGCAATCATTATATCTCCGGAATAATATTTAACATCAACCCTCAACGTATCAGAAGCACTGGACATGCTCTGAATTCCGCTGAGGGAAAACAACAAAGCTAGGACTTGAATAAAGATCAAAGAATAGACCCCGGAAGTATTGGCCTTTAACTTGTAGACATACTGTCGAGAAGCGACCGATAATACATTATTGCTTAAAGACATAGTCAATCCCCCCTTTGACATTGCCTGTTAAGTAGATACACAAGTCTTCCAGTGATACCGGCAGAAGTTCAAGATCCGCCTGTTTATGGAATTGTTGAGAGGTTAACCCTTGATTTCTAATCACTGCATACAAACTCCCCTGGGCGAACTCCTCAGTATGTAGAATTTCCTGCCCCTTCAGCCCTTCTAAAACCTTTTGCTTTGGTCCCTTAAGACCAAGAGCATATTCTTTAAGCTCAAGCACAGATTGGTGCAGGCATTTAGTCCCGTCCCTGAGAAGAAGAATATCTTCCAAAATATCCTCCACTTCACTCAGCAAGTGGCTCGAAAGGATTATAGTGCGAGGATATTCCAGGTAGTCCTTAAGTAAGGCCCGATAAAAGTCTTTGCGCACAGCGGAGTCCATCCCGCTTGTCGGTTCATCAAAAATGGTCAGCGGGCAACGGGCAGCAAGGCCGATAATCATGTTGAATGTACTCTGATTGCCCTTAGATAAGCTGCTATGACGCTGCTTGGGATTGAAGGAAAAGTAGTCAAATAATCCGTGAGCAAGTTTTGCGTTCCAATTTTGATAGAAGTGAGCAACTTCGGTTAAGATATCATCGAGCCTAAAAGCAGCGGGAAAAACCATCTGGTTGTCGATGAAGATGATATTGGCAGCGACCTGAAGACTGTCAAAGGGATTCTGAGAAAACACGTTGATCTCCCCCCGGCTGGGCTTCAAGTACCCGGCTATGAGTTTCAGCAGCGTTGTTTTTCCCGCACCATTTCTGCCGATTAGGCCAGTGAGTTTATTTTCTTCGATTTGGAAGGTCAGATTATCTAAGGCTGAAATTTTGCCATAAGATTTGGTAAGGTTCTCCCCCTGAATAACTGTCATTCTTTATCCTCCTCAATCTCCTTGAAAACCTGGTGTATCAAATCCATTAATTCAGTCTCTTTAACATCCAGGTGCTTCGCTTCAAGAACAAGTTCGTTAATCATCTGTTTTAAAACCTGGCTTCTGCGCTTTTGAAGAATAAACTGTTTGGCATTCGGTGCTACAAACAGACCCAAGCCTCGCTTCTTAAAAGCAATCGTTTCATCCACGAGAATATTGAGCCCTTTGGCTGCAGTAGCAGGATTAATGTTAAACATTTCTGCCAGTTGGTATTGCGAGTAAATACGCTCCTCCTCTTTAAGGTTAGCCCGCAAAATTTCTGTTTCCAGCCATTCGGATATTTGAATGTAGATAGGTTTCATACTGTCGGAATTAAGGATCACATTCTCACTTCCCAAATTAGAGATATTAGGCCTATGTAGTACATTACTGATGTAATGTAGTATATAGTACCTGACGTTATTTTTCAACATAAACATTGATTCATCCAATCCTAAGACTCCCACTTCTTCAAGTGAGAGTGGTTCCCATACCTTGCTTCGGTGGGGGTAGAGTCCAGTCTTCAGAGCGATAGCATTTGTTATGGGCTAGGAGCTTTGCACGTGTTCGCTAATGTCGAAAAACCATAAAGAATAAGATTGGAAGGATATTCCATATCCATGAAGAAAACCTACTAATAAATATAATAAGAACCATGTAGGATGTGAGAAAAATGAAATTGATAATCATCTTATTATTAATCGGCAGCGGCCTGTCTGTTGCAGGCAGGCTGTTTTCGATTGAAGGCTAATAGCCCTCGATTCGTCGATTAAGGTAATCTTTAAGCATCGGCTCTACAAATTGATAAGCACCACGCCCGGTTTTTTCGATTATTGCTTTGTCAATGAGCAGATCGACGGCCCTCTTAATGTCGTTGGGATTCCCACTCAGCCCGGAGTAAATATGAAGCCCTTTCGCTAAACTAACCAAAACGCGACGAGAATTGCCTAAACTGCCTAACTCATCCAGAAGCTCATCAAAGACCGGAGATAATGACAGCAGCGCCCTTTCATAACCAAGCCTCACAAAATCCAGGCTCAAGTTCTTTACCCCAGCTTCGAGCAAAGAGTAATATATTTCGGAACATAGAAGCATTGTATCCTGAGGATGTCCGCCGCTTAATGTGAGGATCTCCGAAATCACACGGTCATTCAGTGTAATAGTTTGTGCTTGGAATTTACCAGTTATATACTCCACCCAGGCCTCTGACGGAACCGAAGGAATCGGTAAAATTGTCGCAAAACGATAAAAGGCTTGTCTCTTATCGCCAAAAATGGTATTCATCATGCCTTCTTTAGATCCGAGGAAAAGATAAGCAACATGTTGGTGTACTTGGAAGTAGGAGCGCATGACCTTGAGTGCTTCTTCACCGGCAATCCGAACAACTTCTTGAAATTCATCGAAGACCAGGATCATATGTTTCTTATCTTTTTGGGCAAGGACTTCCGAAAGTTCAAGGGCATAATTAAAGAGCTCATCATCACTCTTGCTTTCACTGGGTAAACCAAAAGCAACCTCAAGGTCCTGCAGTTTCGCCGTAAGCTTTGCTGCTCCCGTAATCTTCTTAAGGCCGTCTTTTAAGGCGGCAGTTGTTTTGCTGATCCCGCTGCGATTCTCTAAACACGCATTGATGATCGCGAGAGACAATTCCCTTTTAGTGTTATAACGGAACAAATCTACAAAAGCCACATAGTGTTCATTGCTCTTGATTCGCCTTATTACCTCCAGTGCCAAAGAAGTTTTGCCAATCCGCCGAGGGCCGGCTAACATAATGCTCTGGCCTTCGGTTAGACGCCTTTCGAGTGAACTCAAAAACTCTGCGCGATCCACGATATCCTTTTCTGATACAGGACCACCTAATGGGAATAGCCTGCCTGGCATACTCTTCACCTCAATATTACACTTTTTGTAATATAATATTACATTACATGTAATATTGCAAATGTCTCCTTAAGATATAAGCGGGACCGTTGCATGGTGACTATTTATACGTTTTTATAAGTAAAACCCTGCATATCAGTGGATAATTTAAACCACTAGTTATGCAGGGTTTTATTACATGAGGAGCGCTTAGGCATTTTGCGGCAGCCCCTAATTTGCTTTAGATGTTATTTTCCTCATAGCCCATTTGGCTGATTACCATTTCATAATAAGCTCCTTTATGCTTCATGAGTTCATCATGAGTTCCGCTCTCCAATATTTTTCCGCTGCCGATAACCATTATTTTGTCAGCATCGCGAATGGTTGAAAGTCGATGGGCAATTAAAAAGCTCGTCCGATTTTTCATGAGAGTCAACAGCGCATGCTGAATTTCTTTTTCTGTCTTGGTATCAACACTGCTTGTAGCCTCATCAAGAATTAAAATCGGAGCGTCGCACAGTATGGCCCGGGCGATAGCCAGTAATTGGCGCTGTCCTTGACTAAGGTTATCTGTGCTGCCGGTTACGATCGTATCATAGCCTTTGGGCAAACGGGTGATAAATTCGTCGGCATGAGCCAGTTTAGCGGCTTCTTTGACTTCCTCATCTGAGGCAGAAGGTCTTGAATAACGGATATTATCGTAGATCGTACCTGTAAAGAGACAGGTATCTTGTAAGACAACTGAAAAACAGCTTCTTAAGTTTTTTCTGGCAATTTCCGTAATATCTCTGTTGTCAATGAGAATTTTCCCTTGGTCCAGCTCATAAAAACGAGTTAATAAATTGACAATCGTCGTTTTTCCTGCTCCTGTTTCACCGACTAAAGCAACAACTTCACCGGGGCTGACTTTAAAGTTGATATTCGTTAACACCGGTTTGCCGGGATTATAGAAAAACGTGACATTACGAAATTCTACCGCTCCTTGAGGGTCAGTTAGTTCTTTTATATCCGACCGGTCAGGGACTTCTTCTTTTTCGTCCATGATTTCAAAGACTCTTTCCGCACCGGCCAAGGCCGACTGGATGTTATTAAACATTCCGGCAATATTATTTAAAGGCTGACCGAATTGTTTAGAGTAGGTCAGAAAACTTACGACCACCCCAACAGTTATGACTCCTTTAACTGACAATATTCCTCCTGTACAGGCAATGATAGCAAAGCTCAGGTTATTAATAACATTCATAAACGGCATCATAAAACCAGCCCAGATTTGAGCCTTTGTCGAATAATCACAAAGTTCCTGATTGGTATTCCCAAAATCAGTCAGAACATTTTGCTGCCGGTTAAAGGCTTTGACCATCTTCAGACCGTTAATGCTCTCTTCAATTACTCCGTTTAACGCACCCAGCTTTTGCTGCTGCCCTAAAAAATAGCCTCGGCTGCGTTTGGTAATTGTTTTGGTTAACAAGAAAAACAGTGGTATGGATATCATGGCAACGAGCGTCAAAATGGGGCTTAGGACGAGCATCATAATAAAGGAACCTGCGATAGTAAAAACGCTCGCGATAAGCTGAGTCGTCGTCTGGGAAATAGTGCTGCTGATATTATCAACATCATTAGTAATCCTGCTCATAGTGTCCCCATGTGATCTCGTGTCATAAAAATCCAGGGGGATGTTCTGCAGCTTAGCAAAAAACTCGGTTCGAATGTGTTTAACGAGTTTTTGAGTAACCTTGGCCATCAGAATGCCATTGGCTGTATCAAGAAACCAGCCGGCAAGGTAACATGTCACCAGAATCAGGATATAGTCTGCCAATAATGATTTATCGACCGTATTGGTTTGGGGATGGAAGGTATTGATTGCCTTGCCTAAAAAAAGCGGGGTAAATAAGGCGACGGTGGCGGAAGTGACTGTTAAAGCGATTGACAGAAAGAAGGACCTTCGCCATAACATAAAGATGCCCAGCAGTCTTTGCAGTGTTGCTTTTGTGTTTTTCGGCTTTGCCGTGGGAGCAAATCGTCTTGGCCCTCCGCCGCCAATCCTGCCCAAGTTAGGCATATTTTCAAAGCTTTTATTGTTACTCTTAGCCATGCGTAATCCCTTTCAAGTCGCCGCCTATTTGCGAGTCAAAAATTCCCTGATAGGTTTTACAGGACTGCAGGAGTTCTTGATGACTGCCAAAGCCAACGTTTAATCCATTGTCAAGTACAAGAATTTTATCGGCAAACATTGCGGTTCCTATCCTTTGCGTTATCATGATTACTGTTCTGCGGTTCTCGGCTTGATTGATTGCCCTTCTGACCTTCGCTTCAGTAACGGCATCAAGAGCACTCGTGCAGTCATCCAGAATCAAAACAGGCGCTTTTTTTACCAAGGCTCTGGCAATTGAAATACGCTGCTTTTGGCCGCCCGAAAGATTTACTCCCCCCTGACCTAAACTGCTGTCGTATTGAGCGGACATAGTTTGAATAAATCCGTCTGCCTGGGCAGCCTGGGCTGCCTGGGTAATTTCTTCTTTAGGGGCTTGGGGATTTCCCCAAGCTATATTTTCAAAAACAGTTCCAGAGAAAAGCATGCTCTTTTGCGGTGCTAAGGCAATATTTTCTCTCAAGCTATCGCTGTTAAGGGTTTTAATATCCCTTCCATTAAAATAAATTGCGCCTTCCAGGACGTCATAAAAATGTAGGAAAAGCCAGACGAGGGTGGATTTTCCTGAGCCCGTAGGTCCAATAATTGCCAGGGTTTCTCCTGAATTAATCTTAAAGGAGAGATTTTTGATCGTCGGCAGACCGCTGCCGCTGGGATAGGCAAAGGTTACGTTTTTAAACTCAAGCTCTCCTGAACGATGATCAGATGTTTGACCGGAACCTTTAAAATCCTCCTCGCTGTTCAGTACCTCATTGATTCGCTCCGTGGAGGCTTTTGTCCTGACAAAGACATTGAAAATGTTCGTGATCATGATCAGAGAGGCTAAGATCTGTGTCATATAGCTAATGAAGGCGGCTATTTTTCCGACTTCGATATCCCCATGCCCATAGAGTATGCTTCCAATATATAAAATCAGAGCAATCCCCAGATTAATGCTTAGAGACATAAGGGGGGAAAAATAGGCGATAACAACCTGGGAGGACAACGTTTTTGCAGCCAGATCAGAATTGGCGCTGTCGAACTTTTCCTCCTCATCCGCATACCGTCCAAAGGCTTTGACGAGTCTTACACCCATCAAATATTCCTGAACCACTGAATTTACTTTATCAATGGCATATTGGACTTTAGAAAAACGGACATAGCTCAGTTTCATACTGATAACGATAAAAACGGCCACAATCATCACGACGAGAAAGAGGATTAAGCTCATCTGACGGCTTAGCATGACAGCCAGAATGATGCTTCCTAAGCAAGTAATTGGCGCTTTAAAAAAGATTCTCATTAAGCCGTTGATAAATTGGGTTACTTGGGAGATGTCATTGGTCATGCGAGTGATGAGCGAACCGCTTTCAATCTTATCTGAACTTACTTCAGAAAACTTGATAATCTTAGCAAAGACATCATAGCGTAAATCCGCTCCAAAGCTTTGAGACACCTTACTTGCCAGGACGCTCCTCGTGCCCGCGAAAAATGCTCCAATTACTGTGATCAATAACATCAGCAGCCCAAATTTTATCACGGTTGCCATTTGGCTGTTTTTCACTCCCTCGTCAATGATGCGGGCCATGATTGTCGGCTGCATCAAATCACAGAGGGCCTCAAAAAACACGCAGCTTATCGCTGTGAAAAATAACAATTTGTATTTCTTAAAATAAGGCTTGTAGATACCCATATTTTCCTGATTTCCTATCTTTTTCTAATGCAAAAACTGCTTTGAAACGATAGTCTCCAGTGGAGACTATCGCCGAAACAGCCTATACCAAAAGGAATACTTCGCGGCAAAGGAGGACTCTGCCCCAACAAACAACGTACGATGGGACCCACTTCCACTGCTGAAAGCGGAAATCTTATAATTGGATAAATTATTTTTTAGTTGAGTTGGTTGCCTTTGTTTTCTTAGTCGTGGTAGTCGTGGTATCTTTAGAAATTTTTACTTTCTCTCCGTCATTTAAGAAAATTTGACCCTCGGTGATTACATTTTCACCAGGTTTTAAGCCACTGACAATCTCGGAGATTTTATCGTTAGAAATCCCAACTTGTACAGGAATCTTATCTACAGTGTTATTTACAACAGCATAAACATAAGAAACCCCGTCCTCTATGGATATTGCCCCGTTAGGTACCGTCACAATATTATCCTTTTCTTGCGCCGGGAGAACCACTGTAGCATACATTCCTGCTTTTAATTCATTATTAGTATTATCTAAATTGACATCAATAACATAGGAATTTGTTTTGTCGGCAGCAGGACTGATAATATTGATTGTCCCATTGACGGTTTTATTATTCAATGCGCTGATTTTAACCGGTACTGTTTGGCCTTTTTTGAGATTGATGACCGTGGTATCCGGGACATTAACCTCAGCAACGACAGTTTTAGTGTTGATCACCGTAAAAGCTTGAGTTGCACTCGATGCAACCTCTCCTATATCTATATTACGACTAGAAATAGTCCCAGTAATCGGTGAAGTAATCGTTGTGTTTTGAACCTGAACCTGTGCATAGTTTACTGCTGACTGCGCTTGTTTTACTTGGGCTGCCGCAGCTTCTACGGACTGTGGTCCTGATTGTTCCTTGAGTAAATTCAGGTTTGAGTTGGCGGAATTCAGAGCGACAGTTGCCACATCGAGAGTCTTTTTATCATTCTCCAGACTTTGTTGCGATAATGCTCCGGCATTATACAGCGTTTTGTCCTTATTATAAGTATCTTGGGCATTGTTATAAGTTATTTGGGCATTTTGTTGAGCTTCTTCCGCAGTGAGCAATTGTTGCTGATAAGCTGATCCTTGTGTTTTATCATAATTGACTTGGCTTCCTTCCAGATTTGCCTGCTGCTGCTGAAGCTGAGCTTGTAAATCACTTGAGTCAAGAGTAAACAATACCTGACCTTGTTTAACCTCATCTCCTACATCAGCTTGCACCGTCGCAACCTTTCCGGCGATTTTCGGAGAAATCATTATATCCTGAAATGGTTTTAATTCGCTGGAATATTCGACATTCGTCGTTATTGAGCCTGAAGCTGCCTGTACAACACTAACGTTAACTGCACTCTGCTGCCTGGGTGCCGCCGTCCCGCAAGCGGTTAAAATGAACGACATACCAATACTCAAAACTGAAATCGCCATACGCTTTTTATCATATCTCATCACTCTTAAGCCTCCGTATGTTTTAAAATCTTTCGTCTCTTGCGAGGACGGTTTTTTATATCATCCATAACGGTATAAACTACAGGCAAGATAATAGGTGTGAATATCGTTGAGGCAATCATGCCCCCGATAATGACCAGGGCCATCCCAACTTTCATCTCGCTGCCCTGACCGAACGTAAATACGGCAGGCAGCATTCCTACGATCATCGTCAGTGATGTCATTATGATCGGTCTCAGTCGAGTTGTTCCCGATTCAATCAAGGCCTCTCTCAAGGATTTGCCTCTCTTCATTAGGGTGTTGGTATAGTCAATAAGCAACGTCCCATTTTTAGACGCCAAACCGTCAAGCATAATGAGCCCTATCATTGTTGTCAAGTTCAGAGTGTTTCTCGTAATCGCCAGCATGACAAAGGCACCAATAATTGCACAAGGCAAGGAAAGCATTCTAATCAAGGGGGTCAGGAACGATTCGTAGAGTATGACAAGAATCATGTAGACAAGTACGATTGATCCCGCCATAGCTTCGCCAAGGCTTCCAAAAGAATCCGACATGCTTTTTTGATTTCCGCCAAATTTTATACTATATCCATAAGGCAGGGAGATATTGCTCAATTTGCTTTGAATTTCTGCATTAGCAGTTCCTAAAGCTACATTTTGCTGCAAATTAGCCGTAACATTAATAACCTCTAACCTATCCTGCCTGGAGATGGTTTTCTGACTATCTGCCAAGACAATAGAGGCAACTTGGTTCAAAGCGATTTGCTGTCCTGCGGCATTCATTATCTTAATAGAACCGATGTCATCCGGAGTTTTTATCTGGTTGTCTTCAAAACTTACGACGATATCGTGAGAGGTGCCGTCGCTGTCCGTGTATTCTCCCACCGTCGATCCAGCGATACTTGTTCTTAGAATAGATGCAACATCGGAAGGAGATACGCCGTATTGATTACAGGCCAGACGGTTAACATTGACCTTAATTTCATTTTCATTTTGTCTTACAGAGTTGTTAACATCAACAACACCCGGTATTGATTTAACTAAGTCTTCAACTTTATAAGAGATGGTTTTCAAAACAGTGTTATCGCTGCCTTCCAGATTTATCTGTATACCACCTCCGCCGCCTCGGCCTCCGCCGCCGAAGCCAAACCCTCCAGAACCCATGGATGCTTGGGAGACCATTAGGCTGGCGCCCGTTAGCTTTTTACTCCACATGCGAATTTCATCGCCCACTTGGGCTTGGGTCTTCTTGCGCTGACTTTTATCCACAAGTCCCACAACGAAATTAGCCGTAGATTTATCACTGCCGCCTATCCTGGAAAATACGCTCGTAACTTCCGGCAACGTATGTAAGTATTTTTCAACAACAGTTGCTTTGCTTTCAGTTTGCTCAAGGCTGGACCCGGGATTAAGCAAAAGATTAACGGACAACTGATTATTGTCGGTCTGAGGAATAAACTCTGTCTTGATGGCTCCCAAGGGCAGTAAGGCAATACTCGCAATAACTCCGATGACAAAGACCGCGATGATTTTCATCCGATGATTCATTGACCACAGCAGAGTCTTTTTATACTGCTCTGTAGCTTTTTCGAAGGGATGTAACTCTTTGGCCTTTTGGAATAACCTTGAACGTTCCAAGACCTTGAGAAGATATTTTCTTAACTTACTATTCCCCTCAGAATCAAAGGGATTAACTTCGTCACGTAAGATTCTTGACGAGAGCATAGGGGTTACGGTAAAGGAAATAAAGAGAGAAAATAACGCAGCAAAAGCCACAGTAAGACCGAATTCCCTAAACAGTGCCCCTGATGTTCCTGACACAAAGGCTACCGGTGTGAAAACAACAACATCGCAGAGAGTTATAGCTACAGCTGCCATCCCAATTTCTTGCCGCCCATCCAGAGCGGCTTGCGCTGGACTTTTACCCATTTGCCGATGCCGAATAATATTCTCCAGAACGACGATGGAGTCATCAACCAAAATGCCGATGCAAAGTGACAAAGCCAAAAGCGACATCATATTGAGAGTGAAATGGCATACGTACATGGCAAAGAAGGTTGAGACTAAGGAAGTTGGAATGGCGATCAAGACAATGAGTGATGAACGCCAGTTGCGCAGAAATAAGAATAACACCAGGGCAGTAGTAATGATACCTTCGATAATATTTTCCTTAATATCGTTGACTGAAGCCTTGATAGAGGTTGTGGTATCGTAAGCAATGCCCAGATCAACTCCTTTAGGAAGAGTTTTTCTGATATTGACAAGTTCTTTTTTAACTCCATCAACTGTCTCCACCACATTAGCATCACTCTGTTTTTGAATGCTTATGGCTATAGCGTTTTTGCCGTTTAATTTAATTGAGGTATCATTTGTCGGGTAGTCAAAATTAACCTGAGCGATATCACCCAAACGAACACTGCCGGAGTTACTGGTTGGAACCATGATATTTTTGACATCATCAATATTTTGGAATTCTCCGATCATGTCCACCGTTAAGTCACTTTGATCCTGAACAATATCCCCTGCCGGAGTATTTACGTTTTCGGAACTAATTAAGGCCATTAGCGTTTTTAGGTTAATTCCATAATATTCAACGGCAGATTTATCCAGTTTTACTTGCAGCTGCTTAGCGTTTGCTCCCATAAGAGATACTTGCCCAATATTAGGGAGATTCTGAAGTCCCTGCTGGACGTTATAAGCCACATTATAAATTTCATCATAAGATGTTGACCCGGATACTGTAAGCATCAGTACAGCAGAGGCATTCGGGTCGATCTTTTGGATGATCGGTTTTTCCGCCTCTGTCGGCAATTGCCTCTCGGCTCTGTCCACTGCTTTTTCCACATCCATAAGGGCAGAGTTAATATCTGTATCCTGGGTGAAGGTTATAACTGTTGTGCCTGCGCCCTGCCTCGCCGTCGATGAGATGGTATCAATTCCGCTTATCCCGGAAACGGCATTCTCTAGAGGCATTACAATTTCTTTATTAATTTCATCAGAACCTGCGCCTGCATAGCTGACCGAAACTGTAATGACAGGTATATTCATAGAGGGAAGCATGTCTACACCCATATTGTTGTAGCCAATAATTCCCAGTCCTAGGAGTAACACTACAAGGATAATAATTGTTGCAGGCCTTTTTATCGATAGTTCAGTAACACCCACCAAATTAACCTCCAAACTTGACATTCATTACTACAAATTAAAATCTTCACTTGTCTTGTTCCAACGATAGACTCCCACTTCTACAAGCGGGAGTGGTTCCCATACCTTGCTTCGGTGGGGGTAGAGTCCGAAGCCCCAATGTTCACCTTTAGCTGAACGAGTTCATTCGCCTTTATTGTCCATCTCCTTTAGAATTTTTTCCAAAAACTGTTGCTCCAGCTGATAATGAGACAAGAGATATTCTTTGACCATCAGTCTCTTCGTAGGATATAACTCTTTTGTTTTGGCGAACTTCTCATTAAAATGATCCACAAAATCATTGAGATTTGTTAAGCGTTCTTGAATTGTTTGCTTGAAAATTTCCGGGTCCATTAAATTACGGCAGGACAAACCGACGCTTAAATCAAAATAATAGCGCTCACTGTGTTTTAAAATTTTTTCAGTTGCATGTTCAAAGGCTTTATTGCCGTTTTCCGTTATGTAGTAGCGTTTCCGTTGAGGCATGTTACCTTCTTTTTCAATTTTGTAGGCGAGAAGGCCCTTATTGCATAACCTATCTAAAGCCTGATAGATTGTCGTACCCCCAATTTTGACCCACGTTCTTATTTCCCGGTCTTCAATCATCTTTTCTATTTCGTAAGCATAGGACGGTTTAGTCTTGACAAATTTTAATAACATAAGTTCTTTATTTGATAACATAGATTTCACCCATCCTCATTAATAATACTACTAGTAATAGTAGTATTATTAGTAGTACCAGTCAAGAAGAAATCACCTCCATTGTCTTTCCAAATTATGTAGATTAAGCTCTCTTTAATAGCACCAGCTTATAACATGCCCTTTTTATAGGATAAACGAATTCTGTTAGGATTTAATGAAAAAGATCTTTAGAAAGTGTTAAACCTTATTATGGGAAATACGTCCAGGACTAGCGGGGAAACTAATGAGGACCTCCGCGTCCGGAGGTCCTTGCGCAATGCCCCAATAGAGATAACCATAAAATATTGGGACAAGATTATTGAATGATGAATGTTACTTAATTAATGGGCTTTTGCTAGTATAACCGATTTACTGCTTTTTATTAAAAGAAGATCAGAATTTAGTCAAATAAATGACAAGCAACAAAATGACCGGGAGAAACTTCTTTTAATTTTGGTTCCTGGAGTTTACACGATTCCTGTACCTTGAAGCAGCGGGAAGAAAAACGGCAGCCTGCCGGTGGATTAATGGGACTGGGTACGTCCCCCTCCAGTATGATGCGTTCCATTTTCTTCTCCGGATTGATGACGGGGATAGCGGAAAGCAAAGCTTGGGTATAGGGATGCTGCGGATTGGCATAAAGTTCTTTCTTCGGAGCAATCTCTACCAATTTGCCCAAATACATGACGCCTACACGGTCACTAATATGTTTAACAACGTTCAAGCCATGGGCAATGAAGAGATAGGTCAGGCCAAACTCTTCCTTCAAATCACCTAACAAATTCAAGACCTGAGCCTGAATGGACACGTCCAGAGCGGAAACCGGTTCGTCGCAGACGATAATCTTCGGTTCTACTGCCAGGGCACGAGCAATACCGACACGCTGCCGCTGCCCGCCGGAGAATTCGTGGGGGTAACGGTTACGCTGGTGGCGAGCCAGCCCTACACAGTTTAAAAGATAAATGACACGCTCTTCCACCTGATTTTTCGGCAACAGGCCATTGATAAGAATCGGCTCGGCAATAATGTCACCTACCGTCATTTTAGGATTCAGTGAAGCGTAGGGGTCCTGAAAAATCATCTGGATATCCTTACAATATGAACGGCGTTGTTCTTCATTAAGAACTGTCAAATCCTTACCTTCAAAAAACAATTTACCGCTGGTCGGACTGTAAAGATTGACCAAAATCTTACCGAGAGTCGTTTTTCCGCAGCCGGATTCGCCTACTAAACCAAAGGCCTCACCCTTATTGATGCTAAAGGATACGCCGTCAACGGCTTTTAAGACGGAGATGGGTTTGCCAAAAAAATTGGTATCGACAACAAAATGTTTAGCAAGGTCTTGAATATCCATCAACACTTCACTCATTGTTTACCCGATCCTCCTTCCTTAGCGTCATATAAAAAGCACCGTACCTTATGGCCGTCAATGTCCCGCAATTGGGGCATTTCCTGAGTACATCGCTCCATACTCTGCTCGCAGCGATCAGAAAAGGGACAACCTTTGGGCATATTAAGGGGGTTGGGTACCATCCCTTTGATCATATATAAAGGTTCATCGCTGTCATTATCAATTTGCGGTATAGACCGCAGCAATCCAATTGTATATGGGTGCATCGGATGATTAAATAAGCTTCTGACATCGGCTTCTTCCATGATTTTACCGCAGTACATGACAATAACCCGGTCAGCGGCTTCAGAAACCACGCCTAAATCATGGGTAATAAGCATTACTGCCATATGGAACTTTTCTCTCATGCGATAGAGAAGTTCCAAAATCTGAGCCTGAATGGTCACATCAAGAGCTGTCGTAGGTTCGTCTGCAATTAACAGTTCAGGCTCGCAGGCTAAGGCCATAGCCGTCATCACCCTTTGGCGCATGCCGCCGCTCATCTGATGCGGGTAATCGTTGGCCCGCTGAGCTGCTGACGGGATACCTACCGTTTCTAACATCTCAATGGTCCGCGCCAAAGCTTCTTTTTTAGAAAGCTTCATATGCAGCATGATACTTTCCATAATCTGATCTTTGATACGCCAGACAGGATTAAGCGATGTCATGGGTTCCTGAAATATCATGGAAATTTGATTGCCCCGCAGCTTTTGCTGTTCTTTCTTACTCAACTTATTTAAGTCCTGGGATTTATATAAAATTTGCCCGCCGGTAACCCTGCCCGGATTTTGCAAAAGCCCCATGATGGAAAGGGAGGTTACACTTTTGCCCGAACCGGATTCACCGACAATAGCCAAAATTTCACCCTTATCTATTGTAAAGCTGATATCATCAACAGCCTTGACTATGCCGCGCTTCAGCTTAAATTCCGTTGTTAAATTTTTTACTTCCAGCAACATCCTGTTCACCACCCCTATTTTATTCTGGATTTAGGATCAAGGGCATCCCGCAGCCCGTCACCTAACAGGTTAAAGGCCAGCACTGTAATTGTGATGGCAATACCGGGAAAAATCAGTGTATAAGGGGCGGAGAAAATAAAGCCCCTAGCCCGACCAAGCATATCGCCCCACTCGGCGAATGGCGGCTGAACTCCCAGACCCAGAAACCCAAGGGCTGCTGTATCCAACACGGCAGAGGAAATACCCAAGGTAGCCCTGACGACGATCACAGAAATAACATTGGGCAGAATATGTTTATAGATAATACGGCTCGTTTTGTTGCCCATAATTTTTGCTGCATGAACATAATCATTTTCTTTAACTGAGAGAATACTGCCACGTACGATACGAGCATACTCAGGAATCGATACCAGCCCAATGGCAATAATCGCTTTATCCAAGCCTTTGCCCAAGGCCGCCATAAAGGCGATCGCCAACAGGATCGACGGAATGGCCAGCATCATATCCATAAGTCTCATAATCACTGTATCCGTTTTGCCGCCGCGATAAGCAGCAATGGCACCAAAGACAACTCCAATGGTTAAGGAAATAGCTACAGCTGTAACACCTACGAACAAGGAAATTTTCGTTCCATCAAGGATTCTGCTAAACATATCCCTGCCTAGTTGATCTGTCCCAAACCAGTGCTGGGCGTTAGGTTTGATAAAACTTTTTGTCATATCGGCATAATTAGGATCATAGGGTAATATCTGTTTGCCCATGAGCTCACTCAACCAAACCGTCAGGGCAATCAGAGCCAAAATTCCAATGATAAACAGGCCGACAACTGCGGCTTTGTTCAGTCTGAGTGTTTCCCACATTACTTTAAGCTGCGACTCCGGTTTTTCCACGTATTCTGCAGCCTGTAGATTTTCATCGGGATTCGAAGAATATGTTGGTTCCATACAAGCTACACCTCTTTTTTCGAATATTTAATACGTGGATCAAGGAAGGCATAAATCACATCGACAATGAGATTCATTAAGACATAAATCGTAGCTACCAGTAATACCACACCCTGAACCACTGGAAAATCAGATTTCAGAATACATTCCACAGTATAAGCGCCGATCCCCGGCCAGGAGAACACTGTTTCTGTCAGTACAGCACCACCGAGAAGGCTGCCTAACTGTAGACCAATTACGGTGACAATAGGTATCAAGCCGTTGCGCAAGGCATGCTTGCGGATCACTTTGCCCTCCGGAACTCCTTTGGCCCGGGCAGTTCGAATAAAGTCCTGCTGCAGTGTGTCCAACATACTGGAGCGGGTCATTCTGGTAATGATCGCCATGGAATACATGGCTAAGGCACTCGCCGGCAAAATAATGTGCTTCAAGGCATCGAAGAAAGAGTCCATGTTGCCTGCCATCAGGCTGTCAATGAGGAAAAAGCCAGTAATATGCGCAGGCGCTAAGAGGGGATTAATCCGGCCGTTGGAAGGAAGCCAGTGCAGTGCACCGGAAAAAAGAATGATTAACAATATTCCCAGCCAAAAAATCGGCATTGAGACACCAATTAAGGCTAAGAACATCCCGGCGTTATCAAAAATCGAGTTCTTCTTGACTGCAGAAATTACACCAATCACTATACCGAAAAATGAGGCCAAAATGATGGCGACAAAGGCCAATTCAATGGTTGCCGGAAATCGTGACATAATTTCTTTGACAACAGGCAGCTTAGTATAGTAGGACGTTCCAAGATCCCCGGTCAATGCACCTTTGAGATAATGAAAATATTGCAAATAGATGGGATCATTTAAACCATTGACCTGCCGCCAGGCATCTGCAGCCTGCTGGGTGGCATGCTGGCCTAAAACAATGGGAGCAGGATCCGGTGAAAATACGCGCATGATCAGGAAAACGATAATCGAAACCCCTAAAAGCACGGGAATCAACATTAATAAACGTTTTATTATATATCTGAGCATCAGCAACACCTTTCCCCAAATAAAACATAAAATAAACAAACCGGGAACCGGCTTGAGGCCGGTTCTCGGCAGTCTAAATTATAAAGAACAACGCCAAAGTTATTTCTTAGATACACCTACAAAAGGAGTAATACCTGTCATATGGAAATAGAAGTTTTGGACATTAGGTCTGTAAGCACAAAGGGTTTGAGCGTGGGAAACGGGAAGCCACACTGCATCAGCGGCTGCAATTTTTTCCAATTGGGTGTAAATTGCGTTGCGGGCATCACCGGCAGGGGTAGCTACGCCTTTTTTAATTAAGTCGTTGAATTGAGGATTATTATACAAAGCAATATTCATTGTCGGATCGGGATCTGATAAGAGGTTCATGAAGTTATCCGGGTCTCCGTTGTCGCCGACCCAACCGTAGAAGGCAATATCATAATCTCCTTCTTTAACTTTTTGCTTATAAGTGGTCCAGTCATAGGAATCGATTTTAACGGTAACTCCAACTTTGGAAAGATAACCTTGGATAGCCTCAGCTAACACTTGACCGGTTGCGGTGTTGTAAGGTCTTGGGTTGGTATAAGTAATCATGTGTACACTCGTTAATCCGGCAGCTTTTAACGTTTTGGCTGCAGCTTGCGGATCATAGGCTACTTGAGAAATACTCTTGTCATAGCCTTCCATGAAGTCCGGCATAATTGAAGTTGCAGGTTCGGAATAACCTTTATACAGGCTCTTCACCATTTCAGGAACATTGACGGCCTGAGATATAGCCGCACGGAGATTTTTGTCATTGAAAGGTTTACGTGAGGTATTGTAAGCCATGTAGTTAATGTTCATGCCCGGTGCTTGGAAAATCTTATTGCCGGCATCGGTGATCTGTTTTACAACAGTAGCATCGATACCATCGATAACATCAGCTTCACCATTGTTTAAAGCAACAACGCGGGCGGAATTGTCTTTAATAAATTTGAAAACAACATTTTTGATCAGAGGTTTAGTTCCCCAATATTGATCATTGGCAACTAAGACAATGTCTTGATCCTTATCCCACTTAACAAATTTGTAGGGACCTGTTCCAACAGGAGCTTGGTTTACGTTATTGTTATTATCTTTAAGAGCTTTAGGACTAATCATGGGAGCGGCCATGATCATTGCTAAATTCTTTAAGAAGGGTGTGCTTGGAGACGTTAAATTAATTTTAACGGTATTTGGATCAACAACCTGTACATCTTTGACAGAACCGAAGACGAAGGATGCATAGGCCATATCTTGAGTTACTTTAGGTGGTAACTGACGGTCAATGTTAACCTTCACTGCATCAGCATTAAAATCAGTACCATCTTGGAATTTAACACCTTTACGAAGATGGAAAGTATAGCTAAGTCCATCGGAACTTACATCCCAGCTAGTAGCCAGGGAGGGTTCTACCTTTGTGGAATCTTTATCGTACTTTAAAAGTCCTTCATAAATGTTACTCATTACTTTAGCGGACTCGCCGTCATCAACGAGAGCCGGGTCCAGTCCTCTAGGTTCTGCCCCTTGAGCATAAACCAAGGTATCGCTGCCTTTCGATGAACCGCTGCTCGCTGAACCGCTGGTAGAGCTGCTGCCGCAACCTGTTAAGGAAACAAGGACAAGAGCTGCAGATAGAGCCAGGGCCATAATTCTCTTTACTTTTCTCATTTTCTTCCTCCTACTTCGTTGAATTAGAAAATATCACATATTTCCTATATTTTATATAACACCTCCAAATTATTTTCCCTAATTATAGCAAATGAACTTGCCCAACTAAAGAAATAAAAAAGATAAAAAGTGTTTGATTATTGTATACAATCGTAAATACGTTACTATTATATAAGAACCCTTTGAAGAATCTCGCAAAAGTTAATTCGTTCAACTAAATCCGAACATCGGAAACCGCTTCCACTTGAGGTGGAAGTCTTAGAATAGAAAAATGCGGCACTTACTAATAAGCCTGAGCCTCATAGTAAGTGCCGCTGCTAATCCTACATATACTTCAACTCTGGAGTCAAAAATCAAATCCAACAATAGCGATTTTTGGGCCGACCGATTTTCTGATAACTCGGTATGGACTGAACTTTACCGTTATTAACAAGATAGGTAAGATAGCGATAAACGGTGGGAACCGCAAGGGACAGCTTTTTGGAGATCTCCTCTACGGTTGAAGGTTCGGGACAATCGGTGAGATAGCGTTCGATATAGGAGAGCGTTGATTTACTTATTCCTTTGGTTACAAAAACATCGTTTTGTACTTTGGTGTTGGCTTGTACCGCCTTGGTCATATACAGCAGTCGCATGTGCAATTGGACCCGGGCAATTAAATCCGGTGCCTTGACCGGCTTAAGGGCAAAGTCAGTAGCACCTGCATCGAGAAAACGATCAGCAATTTCCTGCCGTTCATCCACAGTGAGTACAAGGATGGGAATTTCTTGATCATGCTCTCTAATCAAGCGAACCGTTTCTAGGCCATCAATTTCCGGCATATGATAATCTACTAAAATAATATCCGCTCCATGGGTAAGGAAGCCTTCAATTCCTTCTCTGCCATTTGGATAGGCTATAGGGTCCCATCCGGCGAAACTGAATATTTCGCTTAAGGTATAGCGCAGCGACTGCTCATCATCCATAATTATTATTTTCATTGGCTCTCTCCCAAAGGCAAGGTTATCCAAACCTTAGTTCCCTGGCCTACGGCACTTTTTATATTGACAAATCCCTCATGCCCTTCAGCGACCTGTCGTACAAAAGCCAGGCCAAAACCAGGATGGTTTTTGGTGCTGTATCCGGTCTTCCAAATTCTTTTGACATCGTTTTCTGTTATACCATAGCCATTGTCTTCCACTTCAAGGTTCACTGTATTTTCCATTGTTTTGGCACGCAAAATAACCCTCCCATTTTCACGATCCTGCACTGCATCCAGAGCGTTATCAATCAAATTTATGATTGCCCGGGTTAACCTGATTTTATTAATGTAAAGATTTGATCGGGGTTCTCCCTCTAATTCTATAGCTACGGATACGTTTGTCCCACTAAGGCGGGTGGCTCGAATATAGTCAATTAGGTCTTTTAGTTCACACCAATTCTTACGGTCTTCATATAAGATTTCCGATACCATGGCGCTCATAGAATTAATGGAACGATAAATCGTTTGACAATATTCCTGCATCTTTGGGTCCGGCCAACGCGTCTCCATAAGGGAAACCAGACCCTCAATGGTCGCTAAAGGCGTTTTTAGATCATGAACTAAATGAAGCACCTCTCGTCCCGAACGGGATTCATTAGCTTCAAGCTGGGCACGAAGCAAATCCTGAGAAATAGCCCATTTCTCCATATATAAAATTAAATAAACCCACAGCGTGATCGCGCTGGCAACGAAGATAAAGAACAGCACATTGGCATAAAGCGTCAAAACCTCGCCAAATCCAATTTGAATTGCCGATTGTTTTAATTTAAACGATAAGGACCCCTGACCAAAGCCGTAAGGTGTTAGAAAAGGAACTTGATTTAACCAAGCAACGCCAAAAATTAATTGAGAAAAAACTAAGAGTTTCATCCCAATATTTAATTTCTGTTTGCTTAAGGTCTGCATCACTACAATCATCAGCCATAAAAAAATATCCGTGGCCCCAAAACTATAGTTTAAGGGAGTAACCAAGTTTACAATTACATAAGCGCAAGGAACAACGGTCAAAGGGATGACGGTTTTTAAGGCAGGCCGTTCAAAGACTTCCGCCATTCCATCCCCTAACATAACCACGCTGAGAAACTGAGGTATAGAAATAATCGTATTAATTGACACGATCAGGAAGGCATTAACCATTAAGGCACTTCCGTCTGTCTTTTGATGCATCGTTTGCAGTAATTGGTCCAAGCCAATAAGCTGCGGTTTTATCCAATAAGGTATTAATATTCCCAATAGGAATAATATAATTCCTATCCATATTTTTATAGACTTGAGAATTTTCCTCACAGCTTGCCTCCCTTCTCTTATATAAGTATACCATGAAAAAAGACGACGGATAGCAAAAAAGCCTTGAAAGGGAACAATAATCCTCTTCAAGACTTTTCTTATTTTATGTTTCTTAGTCTCGGTAGTGTGTATGTGTTTTCGAAATCCGATTGCGGGATACCGAAAAGGAATTCGGAGAGTCATTGAAATCGGTTCGAATACGCCCATAATCATTTATACAGGATATGAGATTACACCTTACTTCAATATCTTGGTAGAAGCAAAAGCCTCAGGATTTATCAGTAAGACTGCTTCCAGAGAGCAACTTGTTACTGCGGTTCGATGTGCTTTGCGTGGTGAAACGGTTATCCCCATATCCCTATTACGTCAGCTAAGGCGTCAAGATGTACAGATTAAAGCATTGAGTAATAATGAAGGCCTAAAAGGAGTATCATTCGATGAGAAGGAGCTATCGATTCTTAGAGAAGTTGCCAGAGGTAAGGGTAACAAGGAAATTGCGGATTATTTGTTAATAAGTCAGCGTGCTGTTGAATATAATTTGACTCGGATTTTTGGGAAATTGAATGTTCGCTCGAGATCAGAAGCAATATTCGAAGCTAAACAACTTGGGGTTATTCCAAATGAGGACTTCATATAGATAACGTAAAAATATTCAAGAGCCACGAGGCTCTTTTTAAGTTAAAGCGTTTACAAATCCGATTACGGTTTACCACAAAAATAATTGTGGTATCCCGCAACATTTTTTCGGTGCAAAAAAATTGGGATTATAGTAAAGTAAATATTGGCTATAAGGTTCAAAATTACAAATGAGGTCAAAACTGGTAAACATAATCTGCGTTAAATCTATGTAAACATTTGACGAGTTCAACATCTCTATACACTAGAGTGCACTATTGTTTAAATGGTTTGCGCCATTTAAATAAAAACGCCCCCAGATCATCAATACCCGCAAAGTAACCAATGATCTGAAGGCGTTAGCCCCTACACAAAATAGTTTCCCTGACTACGTGAAAGGAATGATACTAATTGTTTAAAAATATTCGTTTTAACACCCTTATTGGTTTATCTGTTATTTCGATACTAAGTATACTAATAGCTACCGGATGTAATTCAATGAAGGTCTCAAGTAATAATATTGCCCCAAAAAGCACTACTCAAATGCTGTCGCTTTCATGCTTTGAAACAAATGCAGATATTAGTTTATATAAACTGGATGCTAATACAAAGCAGACAGATTTGCTAAAAACTCAAATTACTCCAGGAGAATTTACTCCAAATGTGTTATCAGATGACGGTAATTTATATTATCCTAAACGAGATTCTAGTGGAAAATTCGTACAGTTATTCCGGTATAATCTAGCGTCACGGAAAGAAATTCAGCTTACAAGCCTAGAAAAAAATGACACTGTTCTTGTTGAATACTTAGATATTGATAATGAGACTTCGAAACTATTTATGCGAATTTTAAGAAAGAATCATGATAACTCGGAATTAGCAGTATATAATATAAAAACGGGAAAAATGGATGTATTTGGAGATAATGATAGGGATATAGAAGTTTTGAATTTTGACATATGCAAAGATAAAAAATTGGTGGCAGTTGCTACATATTCTAAAGCAGAAAACATTAATAAAATGGATAAAGCGAATAAGAACCAACTGTCTTTAGAACCAACTCAGCGTAATATCACTATCTATGATGAAAATGGAAATATCGTGAAGGAATGTAAACCAATCAATGATTTTGTGACTGATATATCCTTGTCGCCGGATGCGAGACTTCTATTATTTTCTATAAATACGGAATGGTTAGATGACAGTCATAGCAAAAAAAATATCGTTTGTACCCAAAACGTAGAAACAGGGGAAATAAAACAAGTATTAAAAAGCTCAGATCAATATCGGGAAATTGGAAATGCAAGATTTTCCGCAGATGGTAAGGGGTTCTTCTATTTAGCAACAAAACCTGATGCGAAATCTTTCGTAAATAATGGGGGCTATACAAAAGTGCCAAACACCATATTCTACTACGATCTACAAACCAAACAATCTAAAGAAATATGGAGTGCCAATAATAAAACGATTACTAACTATGTTGTATTAGATAAGTGACAGAGGAACCACCTGCTACCGAAGATGCCCTTTATTGCCGAGACGTGAGGTAGACTTCCGATAAAATATTCAGAAAAGGTTGGATTCGAATGAAATTGATTATTGCCTTAATATCTATTGCATTAATATTCAGTGCAGTTAGAAGCACTTCTCCCTGATAGAATATATTCATGCTGCTATACTTTAATACTTTACTTCATATAGTTTACTTAAATTATCCAAGAGCCGGGAGGCTCAGGCAGATGTAGGTAGTAATGCTGATAGATCACAAACCCATTATTGAAGGATTAATGAATGCTCGGCGCTAGCCTGAAGCTCATCCGTTTTTTTGAAATGGATGAGCTTCGCTCATTATTCCAAAAGTTCAATGGCGTTCAGGTTTTCATTTTTCGCCAATTTACAGAAAGTATTTACTAATTCAGGGTCAAGTTGCGAGCCTGAAACTCTCTTTAATTCTTCAATCGCCTCAACATATGACCTACCCGGTCGATAACTTCGGTCAGAGGTGATCGCATCGTATGTATCGGCAACGGCGATGATCCGTGATTCTAAGGGTATTTCTTCCCCCTTAATTCCGTCAGGATATCCTTTTCCGTCGTAGCGTTCATGATGATGACGTACCACTTTCCCAATATCAAACATAAATTTTATATTCTCAATGATCCCTTGTCCAATAACGGGATGGCTGCGAATTATATCCCACTCCGTCTCCAGAAGTTCTCCTTCCTTATTGAGGATAACATCACTTATCCCGATCTTGCCAACATCATGCAAAACTGCCGCATACTTCAGAAATTCAATTTTATCCTCACTCATCTCAATGGCCTCGGCTATAAGGAGTGCAAGTCTTTCGACTCTGGACGAATGCCCGCTGGTATAAATATCCTTTGCTTCAAGGGCCTGGACAAGAGCGCCAACTGTTTCGAGATGACCTTTTCGCATGGTAATATAAAGCTGAAAAGACCTGTGCGCTGCTAAGAGAGGTACTAAAAGCAGCAAAAGTCCCAAAGGCCCATAGTGATAATAGATCAAAGCCATTATGTACCCTACAGGAGCGAGAATAATAATATTTGGCAGCACCCAGCGCATATTGCTCAGCCAAATTGTCCGCGGCGGCTTCTCTTTCAGAAAGCCTAAACCTATTGTTACAAGCGAAATATTGGCAAGCATATAAATTAGAGATACCATGACATATATGACGAGGGAACGAAACTTATTATGAAAACCGCCGCCAATTCCCGCAAGCCACAAAACATATTGAGCAACAGCCTGAGATAACAAATACTGAGAACTGTTAAATATCCGTTTAAACAAAGGCTGTTCTTTGGCGCCCCTCCCCAGCGGGAAGAGACCTCCTAATACAGAAACCGAAAAAGCAACGCCTCCGGGGTATAAAATTAACGCCGTATAGAAAACAGCAAAACTTACTGTGACAAACCCGCCTCGTGGTAAGGCTACAGGAAATGATTCACAAAGTACGGCAAGTATTCCTAAGATCAAGAGATGTGTTATCGTTGCTGAGGTCCATTTCGTATGAACTATTGAAGCAATGAGAAGTACAGCCGCTGAAACCGTTATAAGCAGGAGAAAATGCTTGAATTTAATGGGCAAGTTGTTCATTTTTTAAACCTCATCATTTTTGAAGCTCACAAAGCAATAATAGCATGAAATAATTAGCAATGTCATCGACTTTTGTTTTCAGGATTTCACTTTGGATAACGCAGATGGATAAAGTTCACTTTCTTCTCCAAAAAAATAATCAACTTTGTGACTTTTTTCTATAATCAATCGTGTTATAGATGAAAGGAGATTCTTACATGCCCCAATGGCCTGGCAGTAGTTTTTCAACAAAATACAAGTTGTATGGCGATATGGTTTTCAAAATTGCCATGGTTCATCTCGGAAATAAAGATGATGCAGAAGAGATCATGCAAGAGGTATTTTATAAGCTTCTGTTCAAATCACCGACTTTTAATAATGATGGCCATGAGAAAGCATGGCTTATTAAAGTTACGGTTAATCTTTGTCGGGATACCCTGCGCAGTGTTTGGCACAAACGAGTCATAAAAATGGAGGAAGTAGATTATTATTACGATGATCCGGCGGACTTCAATATTTTAAAAGAAATCATCAACCTACCAATGAAGTATAAATCGGTAATTTACCTTTATTATTTTGAAGATTATTCGATTAAAGAAATCGCCCAAATTCTAAGCTGCAAAGAGTCAGCAATAAAAATGCGTTTGCAGAGGGGGCGTCAGCTTCTAAAAATAGAATTGGAAGGAAATGAAAATGAACAGCTTTGATATTAAACGCGTTATCGAAAAACTTGAGCCGGACGATGACATGGAACAGAGATTATCCGCCAAATTAAACGGGAAGCTGGCAAGAGGAATGCCCTTCAAACCTATCGCTGTAATAGCTGCTGGGCTGATCGTGGCTCTTGGGGCAGGTGTATTGGCCAATCATCAGATTGAAACCCCTCCCAAATTAGCTGTTCAAAACAATACCCCCAATAACACATCCATTGCTCTCCTCCCCGATAATAAAGGCGGTAACCAAGCGGAACAAAAAACTCAAGGAAATAATGTTCAAAATTCAAACCTCCCCCAAACTAATAACAATCAAAATAGTAACCAAACCAGCCAAAATATCGACCAACATACAGACCAAAATAACAACCCGACTGAAACTATCACTCCTCAAACCCACAGCGACTCCGACGTCAAATCACCGCCCCTTCCCAGTACTGATAAGCAAAATGACAACTCGAAAGCACTTCACCAGGACAACGAGGCCAACAGTTCTAAGCAAATCCCGGCTGAAAATGAAACAACACCAGAACCCAGAACTTTGCTTAGAGACAATGGCGGCAACAACGGTGTCAGTTCACAGAATCAAATATCGCAAGGGTTAAATCAGCAAAATGAGGGGATTTATATTCCCAAAGTTCAATTGCCGGTTAAGGCAACAGATTCGGTAACAACGGCAAAAATGATGGAACTTATTGTCTATCAAGGGAGGATATATATCCGAAGCACTTTAACCCTGGATCTGAACAGGGCCGCTGCGTTGGTTGACGAAAAGCTTGGCACCACGAAGGGAACTATCACAGAATGGAGTCAGCCGAACGATTATGACGAAGAATTGGCTTCGACGGTTGGGATCCAAGACGTCTATTCCGTCAAGGGCTATGACAAGAGCTTCAGAATTATGACGTATGGACAAATCAACGGTGAAGTTAATGCTCAGTTCTTTGATTGCCTGAACGGCATCACTGTGAAAACAGGACATGATATAGTTGGTAAGTTCCAGATCGAAAAAAATATTGCTTCAGTTCGTTATGAGGACTTCGATAGTTGGAACAACGGCAAAAATGATTTCAAATCCCTATCAAATCTTGATCAATTTAACGTTTTTCTGGCAGCATTAGAAAACTCAGTTCCCGTGGCTGAAGAAGGCTTAGACTATTTATTTTCCGAACAAGATACAACGGATCAGCGATTTTTGGATATCCGATTAAAAGATGGCAGCGGTGTGGAATTACGGCTTTTTAAAGAAGGCTATGTCTATATTAATGGCGTCAATATATTCTTCAAAGTGGATAGCCCTACATTTAACAACTTTTGGAACGGGCTGGCTTAACCCGCGAATTGATTTGTGGTTAACAAGCTCCGTCTATTGATTACTATGAAAGGGGTGATTACCAAGGAACAAACCTAGCTTTCTTAAGACAAAGCCTTGATTCGATCTGTAATAACTAGTCCGGATCTCACGTTCACCCAAAAACCCATAAATGTAAAACTTTTTCGTCTAAAGCTAAAAAATAAGGATTCCGTAGAAGGACTATATCCCCAACGACGATAGTACTAAGATAGTTCGCCGGCACCACTCCTACTTAGAGAAACGGGAATCTCACGATTGCATGGATATTGGTTATTTACTAAGGCGGACCGTAAATACCCTTAAAAATTGATTAGTTACTTTTTTGTTTGTGTTTTATTAGAATGATTAATTATTAAGGAGGCGTCTCTTTTGAAAAAAAGTATTAAGCTTATATTTTTTGCTCTTGTACTAACCCTATTATTTGCTCAAACTGCATCAGCAGCGGAAATTCAACAACCAGGAACAATCGAAACTTCGGCAACCAGTTCCGTGAACGTAGACCCGGACATAGTCCAACTCAACTTATCCGTTAGAACTGAAGCAAACAGTGCGGCTTTAGCCCAGGAAAATAATTCGATTGCTGTTAACAAGGCCATGGATTTGCTCGTAGGTGAAGGCCTAAGCAAAGATGCCATTAAGACTACAAACTATTCCACCTATTCTTACACCAAATCAGATGATACTACTAAAAATGAAGTTACTGTATACTCTTCGAATAGCAGTATGACAGTAACTATTAAAGAGTTAGATAAAGTCGGGGATATTCTCGATAAACTGGCAGATATCAGCGAGGTCAATGTAAATTCGGTTAACTATTCCATCCAGGACCCAGGAAAGTACAAAGATCAAGTGATTGCTTCCGCGATTGCCGCTGCGAAGGAGAATATTCTCAGTAGTGCCAATGCTTTAGGTGTTACGTTGGATAAATTAGATAGCCTCAGAATTGACTTTAATTCAGATTCAAATATTCAGCCTTATCCCAGAAATACAGTTTCCCTTAGCGGTTCTGCAACTCCCCAACCACAAAGTCCGGAAAAGATTACAATCTCAGCTACTGCAGACTTGTCTTATACGGTCCAACAGTAGATTCACTAAATTTTTCAATTTACAAACACTAACTAAAGTGAGACAGGCACGTTGTTTCGAAAGGCAACGTGCCTGTCCCTTTTTGACTTCCCTCTTCAAGAAGCCATGCATGAATTGTAACCTACTTATATAATCTATCGTGAAGCAACTCCATATAAAGGTGATCGCGTCACATACTAAGTAAAAGATAAGCAGGTGACGCTGCACGATGATAAATGTTTTCTTAAAAATTTTCATAAATAAATGATAGAAAAAGTCGAATATTATAGACGATGCCTACTATTTAGACTATACTGAAAATAACTAAATCATAAAGGGAGCGGTGATATGGGCAAAGTCGAAAGAGAATTCAGAGCTTACGATGAAAAAGAAAAGGCCTTGATTTATGATCAAGATTTATGGCTTCCTGATTATCTGAAAAAGTTAGGGCACACCGAATATCCCGTTCATATTTCCTCGGAAGGAATTCATTATACCTTGGACTGTTTATCAAGTCATTATGAAAACGATTGGGAAGAGAAGGTCATAGCTTTTATAGGTATTGATATCATGCAATACACGAATCTTTTGGACAAAACGGGGAAAAAAATCTTTGGTAAAGACATTATTTCCTTCTACCCTTCAGGTAATTTGACTCAAAGATCAGCCAGAACTTTAGGAAGAATTCAGTATAGCGAACAATCCGGCGAATGGATTATCGTTAATAAAGATGAACAATTTCTCGATGAATTAGACAAAGCAAACCAACCCGAAGTTATCGGAAACTGGTTTGAGAATGCAGAATTACTTAACTAAGGACAAAAAGAACTCCGCAATACTACGGAGTTCTTTTGTGTTATTGTTTATTTATTTTTCAAGTAAAAAACAATGGTCTTTTGAGTTATAAATTCCATCGAAATCTACCTTGATTCTCCTGAAAAACTACTATTTTTAATGAACACGTAGGTGTTTGATGCTTAAAACAACTCTTTAGTTTCTGGCAATATAGTGAGTGTGCAATAATTGATGGGCCTTACTACTGCCGGGTTTGTCCAGAAATTCTGCGTAAATCTTTTTAATTTCAGGATTATCATGGGATTTTCTCTTAACGGCCGTTCTGTCTAAGGAATAGATACTAGCAGCTCGTAATTGATTAACCTCTAGAGTTTTGGATTTATCCATAAGAATTGGCTGACCGCCGCCATTAATGCAACCTCCAGGGCAACCCATAACTTCAATAAAATGATAGGTTGCTTTACCTTCCCTGATCGTATCAAGGAGCTTCGCCGCATTACCCGTGCCATGGGCAATTGCCACGTTTAATTTCATCCCATTAACATTGACTGTTGCTTCTTTGATTCCCTCCAAACCACGAACTTCGTGATATTCAATGGTTTGAAGATCTTCACCAGTCAAGATATCAGCGACTGTTCGCAGAGCTGCTTCCATAACCCCACCGGTATTGGCAAAGATTACACCGGCACCAGTTGAAGTGCCAAGAAGTTCATCATAATGGCTATCTGATAGTTCATTAAAATTTATGCCCGCTTGTTTAATCATTTTAGCGAGTTCTCTCGTCGTTATGACGGCATCAACATCCTTAAGTCCATTGATCCTCAGTTCTTCGCGGTCTGCTTCAAACTTTTTAGCTGTACAAGGCATAACCGAGACAACAAAGACCTTCTCCGCATCAAGACCGGCTTTTTGCGGATAATAGGACTTAGCTACCGCTCCAAACATCTGCTGGGGCGACTTGCAGCTTGATAGATTATCCAGAAAATCCGGATAATTATGCTCGCAGAATTTGACCCATCCCGGAGAGCAGGAGGTAATCAGCGGCAGCTTGCCTCCATTGTTGATCCTATGCAGCAGTTCTGTACCTTCTTCCATGATGGTAAGATCTGCGCTAAAGGTAGTATCGAATATCCTATTAAAGCCTAATCTTCTCAGGGCACTTACCATTTTCCCTTTAACATTAGTTCCAACAGGCAGGCCAAATTCCTCACCCAAAGCAACCCTGACGGCAGGAGCCGTTTGTACGACGACATGGACCTCCGGGTCTTCAAGCGCATTCCAAACTTTTTCCGTATCATCTCTTTCCTGGAGCGCGCCTACGGGACAAACCTTTATACACTGCCCGCAATTAATGCAGGAACGAAGAGACAGACTTTGTTCATAGGGAGTGGTAACGGAGGTATCGGGCCCTCTATAGGCTAATTCAATAGCATTAACCTTTTGGATGTTCGAGCAAACGCTGACACACCTGCCGCATAAAACACATTTGCTGGTATCCCTGACCACCGGGCCAGATTGATCCAACTCCACACTAGTTCCTTTTTTCTCATAGTAATTGGAGTCAATGCCAAAATCCTCAGCGAGCTTTTGGAGTTCACATTTTTGATTTCTTTTACAAGATAAGCATTCCCGATTATGATTTGCCAATATGAGTTCTAAGATATCCCTCCGTGTCTCTCGCACGAGCTTACTTGAGGTTTTAACCACAATCCCTTCCTCGGCTTTTGTTACGCAGGCAGGCTGCAGTCCCCTCCAGCCTTCAACTTCAACGACACAAATTCTGCAAGAGCCTGGCTCATGAACCCCCTGCAGGAAACAGAGAGTTGGAATATCTACCCGGGCTTCTTTGGCAGCTTGTAAAATCGTAGAACCCTTGGCAACGGAAATATCTATACCATCAATTGTTAGGTTAATCTTTTCCATCCTTATTTACCTCCTTACCCCACTCATGCTGCATTTTCCACTGGGACATTGACCCTGAACATGAGCTTCAAATTCATTCGCAAAATGCTTGAGCAGTGTAGTAACAGGAACTGGAGCGCTTTGACCCAAACCGCAAAAGCTTGTATTTCTCATCGTCCGAGCTAATCTTTGGAGACGCTCGAGGTCTTCCTTTGTCCCTCTGCCTGAAGTCAGCTTCTCCAGGATTTCAACCATTCTTCGATTTCCTTCCCGGCATGGAGTACACTTACCGCAAGACTCATCTTCGAAGAACTCCATGACCGTCTTGAGATAATCCACAACACAATGACTATCATCGACAACAAGAACGGCACCTGAACCCAGTGATAAACCGTTTTTCCGAAGGTCGTTATAACAAATTTTTGTATCCAGTAATTCTTCAGGGAAACAAGCTCCACTTGATCCACCCAAATGAACAAATTTCAATGTTTTGCCGTCAGCAATTCCGCCACCGAGATCATAAATAAGTTCTCTGAGGGTCGTCCCAAAAGGCACTTCATATACTCCCCGCTGAACAACATTTCCAGAGAGACACATCAATTTTGTCCCGCCGCTGAATTCCGTCCCCAACGATAGAAATTTTTCTCCGCCTTCCTTAACAATCCAGGGAATACAGGCGTAAGTCTCGACGTTATTTAATACAGTGGGCATCATATTAAGGCCCGCATTCTTGATATAGGGCGGTTTACGTCTCGGTCTGCCGGTTTTTCCTTCGATCGATTCCACCAAGGCGGTATTTTCTCCGCAAACATAAGCCCCGGCTCCTGAAACCACTTTAATATTAAAATTCAGTCCCGTACCCAGGATGTTTTCTCCGAGAAATCCAGCCTCTGTAGCGTTCTTAATCGCGCTCCTTAATATTTCTTGAATCCCGGAATATTCCCCCCGGCAATAGATGTATCCTTCCTTTGCCTCGAAAATAAAGGCCCCAATTGTCATCCCTTCGATTAACATCAAGGGATCTTCGGCCATAATATGGCGGTCCTTAAATGTTCCCGGTTCTCCTTCGTCCGCATTACAAATCATGTATTTGGGCCCTTTTTCCAGAGGAATAGCATAAGCCTGTTCCCACTTAACTCCCGTAGGATATGCCGCTCCTCCTCGTCCAAAAAGATAGGCGTTTTTAATCTCCTGAATAATCTCTTCAGGTCTCATGGTAATAGCTTTTTTTAGCCCTTCGTAGCCACCGGCAGCAACAAATTCTTCCACTGAGTCCGGCCTAATTTTTCCAAAACGCGAGCTTAATATCTTGGTGTTTTCCATGCTGTTAAGCCTCCTCTCTGTAAGATTTAATGACCGCTCTGAGCGAGTCCGGCGTTAAATTGCCATAAACCTTTTCGCCGATTTTTATGGCAGGGGCTATATCACAAGCGCCAAAGCAATTGGAACGTTCTAAAGTAAAGAGTCCATCTTCTGTTGTTTGCCCCGGCTTAATTGCCAACTCTTTTTCTAACATCAGTTCAATGCCATCAGAACCCGACACATGACAGGGACCGCTCTTACAAACTTCAATGAGATTTTTTCCTCTGGGCTTGGTGCTAAACATCCCGTAGAAGGTCATAACTCCGTACACCTTGTTCATAGGCATGTCAAGGGCCTTCGCAACATACTCCACCCATTCCTCAGGTAAATAGTTTTTTCCCGAAAGCCTCTGTAGTTCGAGCAGAATTTGAATAAGGTTTTCTTTAGCGTATCGAAACTTTTCCAAAACCTCGTCAACTTTTTTCATTTGTAATACCCCTTTGTTATTTTCTGCACATAAATAATAGATATTAATTCATAATTAGTTACAATGTTAGTTCTATTATCCGAAACACGTTTCCACTATGTAAAACAAATATTAACTTATAGTGATAAAAATAACAAGTATTTTTGCCAAAGTTCTAATTTGATTATTATTCACACTTTACTTTTTGTTCTGATTAATAATTTGATCCGAATTCGCTGAAATTTATTAAAGTGAACTCCTTCGGCGAAAGTGTCCTGTGAACACTTTCGCCGAAGCAAGGTATGGGAACCACTGCCACTTGTAAAAGAAAGAGTCTTATGATTGGATAAATTACCCTTTCGAATCACAGCTCTCTATTCTTAAGTCTTAATTATTCTTAATTAACTCGCCCTAATGCAATTGAACCCTTCCCCGGCAAACTTGAAGGCACTCCGAGCATCCCCGAAGCGCTTTTGGGAAACAACGTATTTTATGAAATCTGTTATCCTGAAATGCTTTTGCCGGACATGCGTCAATACACAGTGAGCAGTTGTCACAGGACTCATTAATTAAACCCAAGTTCTCTGCAACACTGCCTTGTAAGGGTGCATTTGTAAAAATCGCAGCAAATAAAAGTTTTGAACCATAGTTAGGGTTTGTGACCAGTCCGTTTTTCCCCCAGTTTCCCAGCCCCGCCGCGATTGCCAAAGGGCGAAAATCCCCGAATAGCGAGAGCGGGGTTTTAATGTCTGCAGAATATCCTTCACTGCGTAAAACCTGGGCAATATCCCTCAACAGTTTCCAGCTTGTCCATACCTCTTCCTCAAACCTTTTCGTGATGTAAAAGGGATGATTTAAAATCCATTGATCCGAGAAGGGGAAGCCAATCACCATAACAGGCTCTTGCTGCCTTATTTTCGTATAGCCGACAGCCAACGCTCCTTGCTGCAATAATTTATTTGTAAGGTGATTCTGGAGATCAGCGCTATTTTCCATGAGATACGTCCCTTTCTTATGAAACCGTTTATTATTTTTAATCAATTTTATTTTCTCAGAGACTTCTTAAGGACCAATTGCAGAACTTACAAACAGGCCATAGTTAACTTTCCACAAAATAGCCAAACCATTCAGTATAACTAACTATTCAGCACCCCTGAAGCCCAAATCAGCGCCAAAATAAAACCTAAGCTACTCCCATCGCTTTACCTTTTATAGCAATAATCTTCAAACGCTAAAGCCCTCTAGCCTTCCGGAAATAGTCAAAAAGGGTTTCAGAATTCCTATCAAGGAACCCTGAAACCCTTTTTGACTATTTCTATTCGTAGACATTTCTTTTGGAACAAGGTCTGAAACTAAAATAGACAATATGGTTTACTCGATCACTTCGATTCCTAACACCTTACACAACAATCTCATCTCTTCGGCGACATCTTCCCAAACGATACTATAGTGATGGGGAACACCTTCCTCAACAATCCTGTACAACATTTTCAAGACCGGCTCTTCCATAACGACATTGACCATGACTCCTTTGGTAACCCTTTGAGTAGGGATGGCTTCACCTTTTGTCAGGAAGAGTTTATACTCATTGCCGATCTTAGACATCCGGGCGATGGTAACCTTGCCGGGCTTGAGTGTCGTGTAGAAAGCAACTCCCTGTCCGGCCAGAGGGTGATTGCTGACGATGAAATCACTCTCCGGGTCTTTAAGAGACTTTCCTGCCTGGCCGCAGTGCCAGAAAAGGGCAGTATTGGCTTTTTCATCAATGGTGATCAAGTCGGACATAAAGACTGTTTTTCCGGTCAGGTATTTTTGAATGAGCATGGCAATGGTGGCATCCATATCACCTTCACAGCCAATGACAAATCCCTTGTCAGCAAAGCGGGCCATGGCCCCGCAGGGTGTGAACTTCAGATTGCCCATTTCAGGCCAGCATTTTAATATCAGGGCGTTAAAACCTTGTTGGCGAATAAACTCTTCCAAGGCCAAAACGAGCCTGCTGTGATTTTCCAGATGGCCATCGGGAAGGTTCTGCACATTCTCATGAGCTTTTATATTGTCTGCATCGGCCTGAACTTTTGCAGGATCGGCTTTTTCTGCCAGATCAAAAATAACCTTGAGGTCAAATTCCTCCATCTTAATCCCAAATTTTTGACGAATTAGTGTTTCGTCAAAGGTTGAGCTATAAAAGGCTGTCGGTCGATAGCCTAAAAGGCCCAAAAAGGTGTTTCTTAGTTTTTTGATGGTATCATAAACTTTGAGATATTGGGTTACTTCCTTTTGAACCCTGTTGTCCGTATAGTCGCCATAGACGAAATGAACTTTGTATCCCAGCCTGTGCAGAGCTGCGGCATTCATCGTTGCTGATACGAGACAGTTAGCCATCAGCCTGCCTCCGTCGAAAGGCGGCTCATAGGGCGCCCAAATCAGTACCGGAACCTTTAGTTCTTCTGCAATTAGAGCAGCCGCGTTGTCACCGGTGAAAGCCCCCAACAGGAGGATAACAAGGTCGACGGCTGCTTTTCTAAACGATATGATAACCTCTTCAACATCCTTCATATCAACGGCTAACTTGTCAGCTTTTACTATAGTCATGGCGGGGAAATTGTCTGCCAGCCACGCAGAGTAGTCATGATGCCTCTTAGTAGGAAGTTCAGTCGGCCATCTCCCCGATACGGTTGTGATCAATCCTACATTTAGTTTTTTCTCTTCCATTAAAAATTGCCTCCTCTTAACTATTAACCTACCTGAAGTGAACTCGTTCAGCTAAAACCGAACATCGGAGCTTCGGTGACAACAAATGCTATCACGCTCAAGGATGGACTCTACCCCCACCGAGGCAAAGTATGGGACCCTCTCCCACTTGTAGAAGCAGAAGTCCTACGATAAGATACTTCTTTGTGGATTTTCTTTAAACAAGTTATGTTCAAGTAAGAAGAACTTCAGCGACGAGGTTGTCGACGCTGATTTCAGATTATATAAAATTGATTCGGTTCATAACGTTAAGCCTTATTGGCCGAGCCGGATAACTCGATAATATCTCTAATGACGCCTTCCAGCTTCTTCTCAGCGAATTGAGAGATCTTCCAGGAGTGTCCTTGGTGATTCAAGGTTTCCAGTCCTTCTTTAAAATACTCAACATATTTATGGCGAATTAATGTCCCAAAGTTGATCTTAGCCACACCAATACGGATAGCCTCTTTGACGGCTTCATCCGGCATACCGGTACAGCCGTGGAGCACCAAAGGAATATCCGTAATTTCACGTACCTGGCGCAGGACGTCTAAGCGAATCAGCGGTTCACCTTTATAAAAGCCATGAGCATTACCGATACCAATTGCCAGCATGTCGGGAGTGCAGCCTTCTACAAACTGCTTGACATCCTCAACCCTGGCGATGTTCTTATTCTCCAGGGTCGCGCCCGTTTCGTCCAAGCGCACCAACTCGCCGACTTCTGCTTCAATGGGGACTCCGAAAACTTGGCAAACCTTCATAACTTCATTGGTATGTTTGATATTGTCCTCAATGGATTCAGCGGAACAATCCAGCATAATTGAGGTAAATCCATATTGTAAAGCCTTAACACAGATGTCATAGCTATCACCATGGTCCAGATGGATAGCTACCGGGACCGACACTTTCTTAGCTAGCCATTTGCAAACCTCAACAAACCAATCGTCACCCGAATATTTGCCGGTTGCCACGTAGTGAGCCAAAATAATCGGTGATTTCATCTCTTCGGCAGCATAACAAATGGAGCGTATAATGTCGTAATTTCCTCCTCCGGTATTAATGGCCGGTACAGCATAGCCTCTCTTTTGAGCATCTAAAATCATCTCTTTGCTTGTTACGAGCATATTATTAGCTTCCTTTCTCGTCTTGAGATTGCTCTTTGGTGAAATTATTAATGTAAAAATAATTGAGCTAACATAGCCAGACCACTGATGAGAATAATGATCAGCCCGAATTTTTTAAGGGTCGGAAAATCGAGACGTACGAAGAGCTTTTCACCGATCCAGTAGCCCAGAAAAATTGCCAGGCAGGCAAACAAGACATTGAAATTGAGGTAGTCCAAGTGAAACGTTTGCGTAAAATAAGACATACTTAGGGTTACGATGTTTGAAAGCAGGAACAAACGTGCCAGACTGGCCCTCACAAGCTCCTTGTCTTCACTCAGTGCTATCATGCATAAAACCATCGGTGGTCCGCCCAGACCGGTTGTGGCCGTCAGAAAACCGCTTATGAAACCAAGCACGGCCTTGAACAGTCCTTGGCGGTGGATTTTAATCCCGGTACTCTTAGTCATGAGAAGGGAACTTAAGATAAGAACAATGCCAACAAAGCCTTTTAAAACACTCTCACTGATCACCTTCATGACATACAGGCCGGGAAGTATCCCTACGATACTGGCCACGAAGGCAACAATAAGCTGACGAAACCTTGCTTTCCCGGCGGTTCGGCAAATCATAATCACGTTGACTAACGTTGAGGTCACCAGCGTAAACATTACGACTTCTTTAGTGCCTAAAACCAGGGTAAGCAAGGGTGTCGCCAACAAAGCATAGCCAAACCCGGTCAAGGTCTGTAAAAGGCTGGCCATCAAAACAACCAGAACTATATATAATGTCGTCAACGTTAACATCCTGGATCATCTCCTTCATATCGCCCTGAACGCTCATGCTTTTTATCATACACCCAGGACCCCAGGAAAGTCAGGATGCTGCTCCCTGCCCTCTAAGAATTTCTTTGGTAACGTTGAGCCATTTCCTCTAAACTTACTGCTTCCACCTTTGCGGAAGAACCGACTGAACCGAACTCGACAATGAGTGTCCCAACGACTTCCTGCACTCCTTGTTTTATGCTCTTAAAGATATCCAAGACCTCGGGATCCGTGGCTTGACCGGTAATAAAGCTATCCATAATGGGAACTAAATAACCCCGGGGATCAAACTGCTCCGGCTTTTGACTCATGAGCTCCGCTACAGCTTTTAGAACCGGATTTTTGGGGGCAGAGCTATTTCCCACTAAATACTCCCGTATATTTCGGGTTACTGCCAACCGAAGGTCGGTGTCAATATTGATCTTGCCAATTCCGGCTTTAATAACGGATTTAAGTTCATCCATGGGGATGCCGTTGGCACCCTTGATTGTTCCGCCCAATTGATTAATTTTCTCGACAATATACCGAGGAACCAGTGATGAACCATGAGAGACAAGAACGCCAAAGATTCCTTCATGCTTGAGATTCTCTGTAACCGCGATGACAATTTCCTTGCGTAATTGGACGTTTTCACCTTTCACGGCGCCGTGTTTGGTGCCGTAAGAAATAGCCAGGCAATCCACGCCGGTCTTTTTGCAAAACTCGACGGCTTTGAGGGGATTGGTATAGGTCGAATGATCGGAAAAAACATCATCCTCTACACCGGAGAGTACCCCCAGCTCACCTTCCACAGTAATTCCCCGCTCATGAGCGTATTGGACAACCTCACGGGTCAGCTCGACATTCTCGGCAAACGGCAGATGGGAACCGTCAATCATCACCGACGTAAAACCTCCATCAATTGCCGCTTTAACGGAAGCGAAATCCTTACCGTGATCCAGATGAAGTACAACCGGTATAGAAGAATCCTGACTGAGCCTTTTTACGGCTTCGCCAATAAGCCTGGCACCTCGCTGTTTGTCTTCCAGGGTTCCCTTTAAAAAATCAGCGTTTCCGCCCATAAAAGCATTAGCCAAGTCAGCCCCCTGCAGTATGGCAGCTGACCTGAACATTTCGTGAGCTTCAATGACCGCTTCGGCCTGGATAACACTGTTGACATTAAAAGCTCCCTGGGCAAAACCATACCTTTGTGTTGCTGCCAATAAGGGGCGGAGGGGTATGAGGGGCATATTAAAACGCCCCTTCCTGCATACCCAGATGAACACTGGCCGTTTTAAAGGCTCTGGGCAAAGCTAAGATGTTCGGAGTCTTGCCGACGTACTTTTCCGCATCCTTTAAAGCCTCTTCAAAAGTCGCTCTGGTCTTCATACCCATACTTCTGGCATAACCCGGTTCATAAGCTCCTACTACATAGATAGCCGAACAATGTTTTTCAGCAATATGGCCGCAGGAAATCATGGAAAAGGTATGATAGGGATGATAGCCGAAATTAAAACGATATTTGGCAATATACTCTTCGTCCTGAGCCAGATATTCACCGTACTTTTCCAGATCAGGCAGGACATTGTGATAATCTTTCTGGAATAGGTCATAAACTCTTCGATAAGCGGGAAATTCTTCATCATGAAAATAACCGTTGCAAATCGAGGAACAAATAACGACGCAATTGTCGCTTAAGACTCTTTTATGCCTGATAATCTGGGCCGATACAGCCTGCATCATCAGAATCGGATTGGTGCCCATACCGTTGCCATAATGAAAATTCTGCGGCATGCCGAAAACTATGACATCATATTTTTTCGTGGCCCAGGGCACATAGGTTCTTTGATCGGCGATTTCCCAGGAAAGGGGCTGAATCTCTTTGGCATAACCGGCAAAAACCGCAATCTGTCTTTGCGCTGTATCCAGCACGGCATCACAGGCAAAAAATTTCTTGCCCATGCATTTTTCCATATGCTGCCCAATCGAATCAAACTTCCTGCGCATCAGGCTATGGCTGTTGACGGGGGTAAAATCGTCCCGGTGCATGACATGGGGGACATGGTGGGAAGCAATGGATTTCCAGTGGGTTATGCCTGTAGCGCAGTGTTTATAGCCTCCGGAATAGCCGCCATAAGGATTGCCCAAAACATGGCCGATCAGCACAGCCAGATCAGCTTCATAGACTTTTTTATTCATAATCACCGGGTTTCCCATCTCATCGCAGCCGAGGTCCACTAAATTGTCCCAGTCCTCACTATCGTGGTTGGTTATTTGATGAGACCACCAGTAATCATTAAATAATTTATCGCCCAAGATCGTCTTGATTTCTTCCTTCGTCATTTTGCGATGAAGTCCGTTGCTGCAGACCAAATGAATATCTTTCTTTTCCACTCCAGCTTTCAGACATTCTTCGATGATGATTGCCGTAGAAACTTTGCGATGCGAGTTCTCCTGGAATCCGCCTTTTACTCTGTCCGGGAAGACAATCACAACCTTGGAACCTTTACTGACTTGTTCACTGATCGGCTTAAGGCCAATGGGGTTAAGTATGGCTTTGCGGGTACTTTCTACAATATTTTCCAGAGCAGGAGGATCGGCTACAGTCTCTCCCGGAACAAAAACATCCGTATTATCCGGTAATTCTGCTTCCATCAGTCCTTCACCATATTCAAACGCTAGCTTTTTCATCCTTCCTTATACCTCCACTTGATTAGTAAGCAAAAAATGTCTCTTAGGGTTAGGCCCTATATTTAGCAATGATTTTTGCTAAATCCTCCGGGTAAAACCCGATTTCGCCGCTAAATTGGGTCAAGGCTACCAGCCCTCCGCTGACTGCCTCCACCTTGCCTATGGCTTCGGCGTTGTCCTCTTTCAGTCCTCCCCCATAGACAACACTTATCTCCCTGCCCAACAGTTCAAAAGCAACTTCTTTTATATAAGAAGCGACAAACCCGATATAATCCGGACCGGGGGGTGTTTTGCCGGGGCCAATGGCCCAGATTGGTTCATAACCGATAACGACCTGACGATTTGTACTCTCATCCGGAACTGACCTCAATTCTTCTTCCAGCTGCCGGCGCAATACTTGTTTCACTCGGGCCTTTTGTTCTTCCCACTCGCCCTGCCCTCTTTCTTCGGCTGTTTCTCCGACACACAGAAGGACATCTAACCCAGCTTTTAAGGCACTTAAAGCCTCCTGGTTAATGATGGAATAAACAGCCTCTTTAGCCTTTTTGTTCTTAGGCCCATCTGTCATGATTTCGGAATCATAACGGGTCATGATCTCTAACTTATCTTTAATTTCTTCCGAATGACCGATAATTGCCCAAGTACAGCCCATCGTTTTGGCAGCGGCGGCAGGTCTGTTCGTGGTAAAAGCTCCAAAATTGCCGCCTTTTTGGATATCGTCTCGGAAAACTCCCTGACATCCAAGTTTAATAGTCTCCCGCTCCTCTGCCGGATAGCTCAACAGTTGCTCATCAGCGCTGAGGATCAGCCCTTCTTGCAACAGGTAGATGATCTCAATATCTTTAAGTTTTCCCAAACCTTGCTCAACGCTTTTAGCCATGATCCACTGAACCCATTCCTGGGGGCTGTCTTTACTCGCAACTCCGCCTAAGGACCTTGGCACTTCAAAGCGTTTTAAATTCACAAATAGTTTAGCCATCAGCCTAACCTCCAAAATGTTATTGCCTTATTGTCAGCCTAAGCGGAATTCCTCTTTTGACCTGAGATCTGTAAACTCCGGCAAGGGATTACCAATCAGGGGCCTGCAATAATCAAGAAACTCTTGGGTGACACCGTTTCCTTGGACATTGATATAGGAAGCAGGCATTTTTTTCTCATGTAACATGACGTCCTGAATGGGTATAAGGACAAGCTCACACTGATAGGTAAGGCCGGCGAGCCGTTTGAAGCCGACCATCTTGCCGCTTTCCCCCCTGAGTACTGCCTGGACAGAATAGGCTCCGGCCATGATGGCTTCATCGCGGTCTGTAGATGACTGGTAAGACATTGAGGCCCTTCCCAGCAAACCAGGCTTTTCACTTCTGGCCTTAATGCCTAGCTCTTTCAGCACCAGCATGGCCAGATGAGAGCCGACATCACTGAAATAGACGTCCCTGCCCCTGGTCAGCAAGGGCGGAACAATGGAATTTCCCGAACCGTCCTGCAATCCTTCACTAACGACAACCACAACTCCGCCGAAACGTTCATGTAAACTTTTAACATCTTGAAGGAATTCCTCAGGTTTAAACGCTCGTTCAGGCAAATAGATGAGGTGGGGCGCATCATCCGGTTTTTTTTGCGCCAGGGCTGAGGCGGCGGCAATCCAGCCGGCATTTCTCCCCATGGCTTCAATGATACTGACATGAATGGGCATGGCTTTAACATCCTCAGCCACCTCTGCTGTCGCTGAGGCGATAAAGCGGGCGGCACTGCCGAAACCTGGAGAGTGATCGGTAATAGCAATGTCGTTATCCACGGTTTTAGGAATTCCTAAGACCCTGATATCCTCCGACTTTGCCAGTTCGTAGATTTTCCCGCAGGTATCCATGGAACCATTGCCCCCGTTAAATAACAGGTATTTTACGTTTAAATCTTTGAGGATCTGGATTATGCGTTCATAATCCTCTCCGGAAAGCTTTTTTCTGGATGTTCCAATCGCAGAAGCCGGTGTGTTAAGAAGACGCTGAATATCTGCGGAGGGTACTCGGCTTAAATCAATTAATTGCTTTTGAACTATTCCTTCCACTCCGCTGACTGCCCCATAGACTCCAGAGATCTCCGGATGCTTTTGAGCTTCAGTGATCGCTCCATATAAGGAGGCATTAATAACTGCTGTCGGTCCCCCTCCATGAACAATCAACAGATTCCCTTGATGAATTTCGGACAAATCGGCTACCTCCTTAGTTTTATAATCTATCCTTTTAGTTGAGCAAACATCTTTTCCTTATAAGCCTCTACTCCCGGCTGGTCAAAGGGGTTGACACCCAAGAGCGATGCGGAAAGATAACAAGCATACTCAAAGAAATAAAGCAGCTGCCCCATGTAGTAAGGGGTTAATTCAGGAACATTGACGATGAAACAGGGTACCCCGCCGTCCACATGAGCCTGTACTGTTGCTTCATAAGCGTTTTTGTTAAGGTAAGCAAAATCCAGGTTATTTAGATAATTAAAACCGTCTATGTCTGTATCTTCAGCGGGAATCCTAAAGGTTTCTCCTTGATCCTCAAGGTTAATAAAGGTCTCCAGCAGTAACCTCTGGCCTTCCTGGATATATTGTCCTAAGGAATGGAGATCCTCAGTAAACGAACAGGATGTGGGATAAAGTCCTTTGCCTTCCTTGCCTTCAGTCTCTCCAAAGAGCTGTACCCACCACTTAGCAAAATATGCCAGGGCAGGCTCGAAGTGAGCCAGAATTTCAAGCTGGTAACCTTTGGTCAGGAGAATATTTCTGATCACTGCATAAATTACGGCGTCGTTCTTCTCCGGGCTTTGCGAATGAATTATCTGCTTGATATCCTTAGCACCCCTTAACAGCTCACGTATCCCAACCCCTGAGACGGCGATAGGCAAGAGTCCGACTGCTGAGAGGACGGAATACCGTCCTCCCACATTGAGGGGAAAGGGCATAAGAGTGTAGCCCTTTTTCTTTCCCAGCTCTTCAAGGCTGCTGCCATTGAGTGAGCCAGTCGCAATAATCCTTTGGGACGCTTCTTCTCTGCCGTACCTTTCTTCCAAATACTGTCTGAATACCCTAAAGGTGATGCCCGGTTCCAGGGTGGCAAAATTCTTGGCGATAATATTGACGTAAACTGATTTCCCGGCGAGTTTAGCCATGATCGTTTTCAGATACCTCGGGGATAAATTATTCCCGACATATAAAATTTCAATGTGCTTGTCACCCAATGATTTGATGACAGCCCGTGCTCCTTGATTAGATCCGCCTACCCCAATCAGGACAAATATGTCCCCTCGTTCCCGAATCTCTCGAGCCTTTATTTCAATACTCTCCAGCAAACGATCATTAGCCAGACTAGTTAGATCAACCCAGCCGAGATCATTGCTGTTATCGTGATCAGGAGCGAGAACCGTTCTAAGCAACTCATGATGGCGAATTAGAACGTCATCAATTTCCTTTTCGCTGACAAAAGGAACCGTATTTGTATAATCCAATTTTATCGTCATTGTTTAGCTCTCCTTACTCTATTTGCCGTGACCCGGCGGAAAACAGCGAATGATTCTCAGATGTTCCTCACCTTTGGACTCCCACACCACAGGGCCGAGTGCTGCCGGCAAAAACAATTCATCTCCCTGGTTGATTGCCATGATCCCTCCGGACCAAATCAGGTCGCCCTGTCCGGAAACCACGATCACTACTGAAAAGCTGAACAAACGTGAGGTGGCAAAACAGCCCCAAACCTCCAGTTCATCCATAGAAAAATAAGAGATATCTTTCCCGGATATAACACTTCTGCGCATTCCACCGTCTTTGCGCTCTATGATTTGGGGTTTACGGTAGTATTTCTTCAGGACTTGCTCTCGCGTATAAGATTCATAGTGGAAACATTCCAGCATTTTGGGGAACCCTGCTCCCTGATGGCATTGATAATCGGACATCACTCTTCCCTCGGGCGATACTTTCTCGACTCTCATGGTAAAGTCGGTAGGTTCTTGTATTTCAATCAGAAAACAGCCCGAACCAATAGCATGAGGAATCCCGCTTTCTACCAAAAATACGTCTCCCTCTTGGACCGGAAAATGATGAAGGGAGTCAACCATGCCTTGGATGTCTTGTTTAAAAAATAGCTCCGACCAGGTTTCTTGGGTTACGCCTGGTTTGAAGCCAAGGAGAACATAGGGGGCCTGCCCATTGACCCTTCGCCCTCCCAGGACATACCATGCTTCCGTTTTGCCAAACCCCGACCCAAAAACCCTTTTAGCATAATCACGGTCTGGATGAACTTGAATCAAAAGCCGTGAATAGGAATCCAGTAGTTTTACCAAAATGGCCATATTGTCGCCGAACTTCCTTATGTGGGGCGGACCCAAAAATTCAAGGGGGTGAGCAGCAATCAGGGTTTTAAGAAATTCCGCGTCTGAGTTCGGATCATCCAGCTGGCTCAGCCCTTCAAAGGAATCACTTCTTTCACTTTGGGCCTGAACAATCGATGCTGCCCACTCTTCTGCGGCGAATCCATCTTGAGGATTATCCCTGTGCTGCCACTGATCTAAAAGCATCCCCCCTTTAAAGGGACGCTTGACACGGTTAGGTTTTAGCTTAAACGGTTTTAAGCAGATCTCCTTCTCCACAAGTTCACCTCCTTCGCCTGGATTGAAATAGATCGCATCTCACTTGAAGTTCTAGCGTTTTCCTTCGCAAAATAGGACCAAGCGTGTTAAACTAATAGATGCTACCATAGAATTTAAAAAATTTTCTGCTTTAAAAACTACAGCGGAGGAATCCCAACTATGATTGTCCTCTTATTGTTGCTGACTGTGGCTTCCATCGCACTCTTTATCATAAAAGCCAGAAATTCTTCTGCCTATTGGATGGCGTTCGTTCTTCTCGGTTGGTCTTTAAGCATGTCAGGGTTTGTTCTATTTATCTCAAAATACGGAGGCTTTTACTACCGGGTTAATACCATCTTGTTTTTCAACGATGCTATCCGCATAGCTCTGCTGACATCGCCCATCTCCCTGGATGCCATAAGCCGGATGATCACTGCCGGCCGCTCCTTGTTTGTCTTTAGTTTGATTGGATTTTCCCTGACCCTCTACCACAAGCATCTCGGGAAAGGACTATGGAAGATACAGGCCATTAACTTCCTGCTCTCTCTTATTCAGCTTCTTTTCTATGATCCCATAATTTATCGCAGGGCACTTGAGGTCCTCAATGAAAGGCAGACTTACATTGTCAGTTTGCTGACCAGAACCTGGTTTGTTATATCTGTGATCCTTGCTTTATCCCTTCTGCTTTGGGAATATAAGTTTCTCGCTATTCCTTGGATCAAGCGGCAACGGAAATTTATTCTTATGGGCCTTTTGGCCCTCGTCGTTTTCTATTCTTACCTTGGCTTCATGGGGCCTCTCCAAGTCACTGATGTACGTACCTACTACTTTCTCTACTCTGATTTTTACAATTTCAATCCGCCCATTACCTTGCCGGAGTGGTATATTGGCATTGGATTTACTGGCTTTGCTTCTGTCGTTAGTTTCTATGCTGTCTGGAAATACGCTGAAGTGGAGAGACAATTGGGGCAAGCCGATATGCAATTAGAACGCAAACTTAAAACAGCAAACATTGGAGTACGCGTTTTCACCCATGCTATCAAGAATCAATTGCTTAGTATTCAGCTAATTCTTAATCAAACATCTAAGCTCTTGACGCCGGAAAATGAGACAGAGTCCAAAGATGCCTTAGTGGCGCAGAACCTAGCTAAAACTTTAGAGATCGTCAATCATACTCTTTCCCGACTTGATACCCTCTACAGCTCCTTTAAAACAACGCAGCTTCATCTGAAAGCAATAGTGTTAAGTGAGCTGATGAACAATATTGTCCAGCGCTTAGAGGTTCCTGCTAATATTCAATTTGAGCAGCAGACACTTTCAAGCAGCATCTTAGCAGATCAATTGCACCTTTCCGAAGCCCTTTATAATATTTTATGCAACGCCTTTGAAGCTATCGGAACAGAAGAACAGGGGCAGGTGCATGTTACAACCTGTTCAGATTTCAACTGGCTGATTATTCAAATTCAAGATAATGGCCCCGGCATTCCCAGGGACAAACTGGACAGTATTTTTGATCCGTTCTATACCAGTAAAAACACAAACCGTAACTGGGGAGTCGGACTATCCTACGCCAAGCAAGTCATTGACGGTCATTTTGGCCATATCCATGTAGAAAGTCATACCGATGGGCCGAACAAAGGAACTTCCTTTTACGTCTATTTGCCAATTTACAACCTGACGCTAAATTCTAAAGGAGAAAAATCGCCATCAACTGTCTAATAGGAGGAGCATGATTTTCATGGAAAACGAGATGCTGGAAAAAACCATTGGTATAATTGTAGCTGATGATCTTACGATCTTACGCGATCACTTCTGCAGCATTATCAATGGTGAAAACGATATGAAAGTACTTGCTCAAGCCTCCAGCGGCAAACAAGCGGTTCAGCTCGCAGCAGAGTTAAAACCTGACTTAATGCTCATGGATATAGAGATGGATATGCGCCATGATGGCATTTTTGCCGCCCAGGAAATATTGGCCGCCAACCCGGAAATACGCATTGTCTTCCTGACGATTCATGAAGATGACGATACGGTTTTCAACGCCTTCGAGGTCGGGGCTGTAGACTACATTCTCAAAACTATTGACAGTTCGGAACTGGTTGCCGGCATCCGAGCGGCATACCGCCGCAATTCCCCGATCCGTCCGGAAATAGCCTCCAAAATACGGAATGAATTTTCTCGCATCCGCCGCAATGAGTCGAGAATCTTTGATGCTATGTCTATCGTCTCCAGCCTGACGCCTTCGGAAAAAGCAATCATCACCCTACTTTTGCAAGGAAAAAAGCCGGCAGAAATTACAGCCATTCGTAACGTTGAATTAACCACTATAAAGTCTCAGATTAACGTCATCCTCAAGAAGTTTAATAAAAATCGAACGAAGGAAATTGTCAAAATGATTAAGGATATGAATATCGCTCATCTTTTTTATCGTTAGAACTTAATCAATTTAGCGACAAGGGCTAGGGGTTATCCACCTAGCCCTTGTTTTTATTTATGCCATTACTTTTTCAGGGCTTGGGCCATAGGGGCCGGAGCCAAATATTGATCTGGATCGACATAGGTCTTAACCTTACCGGTCTCTATAAATAGGTTCTCTAAGTTGCCCAACCACTTTTTGATAGTTCCATCCGTTAAATCACTGTTTAATTTGCTGGATTCTATCCAATTTGTCGTTTTCACCTGTACTTTAAGGGAATCTTCTGGGACCTGCGTGAATTTAGAGGTTAATTGGACAGCCTCATCAAGATGGCTTATCCGATAATCATTGGCTTGGCTCCAAGCCTTCATGAAACGATTAACAGCTTCGGGGTTTTTCTCTAAAAATGATGGTCTGACTACCCACATTTGCGGAAAAACATGATCTGGTTCAAAGGTAGCGTCGTTGGCTAATTTTACAATATTATCAGTACCCACTTGTTTTTCAATCTCATTAGTATAGGGAACCCAGGTTGCCACGGCGTCAACTTTGTTAGCCACAAAAGCGGCAACTGATCCGGCTACGTCCATATTTACTAAATTTACATCACTGGGTTTCAAGGATACCTTTTTCAAAGCCAAATCAAGGATCATCTCCGCTGAGCTTCCCTTGGTAACGGCTATGTTTTTGCCTTTAAGATCACTTAAGGTCTTAATTCCCGATTTCTTGGTTGCCCAGACCACATCCCCTTCGTTAGTGCTGTCAACAGTTAAAACTTTACCTTGACCTTGTACGACAAGAGGAAAAGCGCCTGGTCCGATATAAGCGATATCCAGATTTCCCGAGGCCATAGCTTGAAATTCCTGAGGTCCGGTAAGGAATTTCAGCGGATTGACTTGAAGTCCGGCATCTTTAAAATAGCCTTTTTGGTCGCCGATAACGATAGGAGCGGCACCATGAAGGTCTGGCAGATAACCGACATTTATTTTCATGACTGTTGTATTGGTTCCGGAGGAATCCTGAGATTTGGATGGAACGGACGATTGGTTACTGCAAGCGCTTAAAATGAGCGAAAGTACTAACAAGACCACACCCGAAAACACCAGTCTGGTTTTTTTCAACATTAGTAAACCTCCTCAAATTCCCGATATTTCTCTCATAATCTCTTTTTCTATCGTTACTCTAATAGTAAAGTGAGGTTTGAAAAATCTTACTGCAATTCATACGCCATAGAATTCAGTTATTGAATTGATTAATTGGACTTATTCAATTGTATTTTCTCATTTACTTCTTAACTTCCAGATATTCCCGATAAACCTTGGACCAAATCTCATTTTTGATCTCCACGAATTCGGAGCTTAGTTTTGTAGCTTGATCTCGCGGATAAGGAATATCTACCGGGATAATTTCTTTTACCCGTCCGGGCCGTGCGCTCATAATGATAACCCTTTGAGCGAGAATAACAGCTTCCTCCACATCATGGGTAATAAAGAAACAGGTCCTTTTTTCCGTCTGCCAGGTTTGCAGCAGCTCTTCCTGTAATTGGGAGCGTGTCTGAGCATCAACGGCTCCGAAAGGTTCATCCATCAGAAGAACCTCCGGCTCAACGGCATAGGCTCTGGCTATTGCTACCCGCTGTCTCATCCCGCCTGAAAGTTCTTTGGGATAGGCGTGGGCAAAATCCTTCAGTCCTACTAGTTCAAGATACCTTTCAGCTTTCTCTTGCCGTTCTTGCTTGCCTAAACCTTTAAGTTTCAAGCCAAACTCGACATTTTTGAGGACAGTCTTCCAAGGAAATAAAGCATATTGCTGAAAGACGACTCCTCGTTCCCTGCCCGGACCATTAACCGGTTTCCCGTCAACTAAGACACTGCCTTCTGTCTGTTTCTCGAGTCCGGCAATAATGTTTAGCAACGTAGTTTTACCACAGCCGCTGGGGCCGACAACACAGACAAATTCATTATCCGCAATATCTAGGTTAACATCCTGCAAAGCAACCAGTTGACCTGTCCTGGCCTGATATATTTTCGAAAGGTTCTTGATCTCAATTCGATTGTTAACGATGTTTTCCCTTAACTTTTCCTGACTTCCTGCCATCCCGTTAGCTTCCTTTCCAAAAATAAGACCCCTCTGTCCAAGACAAAGCCGATAATACCAATTAATACTATGCCTAAAAGAACCAGATCCATACGGAAATAAATACTTGCCTCCTCAATCATATCGCCTAAGCCCGCTGAAGCCCCGGTCAATTCTGCAGCTACCAACGTCGTTAAAGCACTGGCTAATCCCAGCCTTACTCCTACTAAGATATAGGGAAATGATGCAGGTACTACAACTTCAAAGAATATATCTTTATCAGTCGCGCCTAAAACTTTAGCCGCTTTGATTAGGGTCGGATCAACATTGCGAACTCCTTGATAAATGGTAATAACCATCACCAGAAAAGATGCAACGAAAATAACGGTAACTTTCGCTCCCTCTCCCACACCAAAGGCAACAATTACCAAAGGAATGAGGGCAATGGGAGGAATCGTTCGAAAAAACTGAATCCAGGGCTCGACGATATTGCGGAATAGGCTGTACCAACCCATTAGAAAAGCAACTGGAATAGCGGCAACTAATCCCAAGGCAAAGCCGCATAAAACCCGGAAGAGACTGATGGATATATTTGAATAAAGACTGCCGCTTTGTAATTCTGAAACAAACGCTTGGGCAACTTTCCCCGGGCCAACCAAAACAGCCCCAACCTGCGGAAAAGAAGAGATCCCTGCCCAAAATAGAATGCCAACAATAAAGGATATGACCGTCATAACCCGGGCATCAATTTTATCCCAAAACTTAACCCCTTCTTGACCGCTGCTTCCCGCATTCCTTCTTTTTGACACCGACTGATTCACTGCCACGTATTGCTCACCTCCTTTCCATCCTTGACTATACATCCTGTTTGATGAAAACGCGCTTACCAAATCAGGAATCCTTCATTTACCTCAAGGATATCTCTAAACAATCAGAAAATACAGTATGATCTTTTTTCATACTTTTAGAGGACGATCATCTAAAAGTTCGTACATATCGTCTATAACTTGAAAAATATTATAAGATTTTCAACGGTCCTTATTAATGCGAATCGAACTTAAATCATGCTTATTTAAAACCTTAAATCCAAAAGGCACTATTTCTTCATTGCAGAAAGTACCTAAATCATGAATTGACAAATTAGTAAGGTACCTTTATAATATAATTCATAAGGTACCTTACTAATTATTAATTGCTGCTAGAAAGCGAGGGTTAATTATGAATAACAATGATCTAGACTTATTTGATCAATTTGTCCGCCTTGAATGGCTGCTTCACCGCTATCATCAACACAACCACAGACACCATGGTCCTATGGGAGACTCTCATCGCGGCCAGGGGCGGGTACTGGCTCTACTGAAGTTAAAGCCGGAAATTAGTCAGAAAGAGCTTTCCGATATCTTGGACATCCGCTCCCAATCTTTGGGGGAATTGCTGGCAAAATTAGAGCGCAGCGGTTTTATAACCAGGACCCCTTCCCAAACTGACCGCCGTGTTATGGAGGTGCGCTTGACGGAAACAGGAAAAACGGTATCTGACCAAAATGAGCAGCAGAAAGATACTGAGTCCTTGTTTAGCTGTCTAAATCAAGAGGAGCAATCTGCTCTCAGCGATTATCTGAGTCGTATTATTGATAACTTAGAACAACAATTCGGTAATATTGAACCCGGACCACATTGGCATGGACTTGAACATGGACATGGTGGGCATCCGCCTTTTGACGGCAGAGGTTTTGGCCCTCATTGTGACCGGAGAGGCGGTCATCCACCCTTCCATGGCAGACACTTTGCTCAGCATTTCGGCAGCGAAGAAGGTCGTTCCCCTTTTGATGCCAGGGGGTTTGGCCAAAATTCTAAGCCTGAGGATAAACCAGATAGCTCTGAGGAGAAATAGATTATCGTAAAGAGACCCAATTTAGACTATTATCCCTTGAAAAGGGACTCTAGCTGCAGCAAATCTACTGCTGTACACTGATAAGTTACTGATAAGTTTCGGTATGCAGGTCTAAAAAAACCAGCCCTCTACCTACTTAAATATAGGTAAGAGGGCTGGTTATTTACAGTTTTGAAAACTTTTGCTTCAGGTCTAGACCGTTTTAAGTTCATCGTCTTAAAGCTCTCAAGCTATTTACTTTCAAGAATCTAAAAAATAGGCCAGTCTCTTTTTTAGGAGGAACATCAAGCCTAGTTTCCAAATCAGTTTCAGTTACCCCCATTCGATAGGTATGTACTAAGCTATCAGCATCCAGTCCCAGAAAACGTGCATAAGAACGCAAATAGCCTATTGTGTATACTCCTCCAGGAAGGATTCCAAAGTTCCCTTCTTCTAAAGCTTGCAAATACTTCGTTCGAATTTTAGTAATTTCTTCTACGTCTTTTAACTCTATTCCCTTTTCTTCTCGGGCCTTCCGTAATTGTAGGAAGACATTATCCATATCTAAACCTCCGGCAGCCTGGCAATCATGGCAGGGGCTTTCCTGCTTTAGACCCATAGCTTTGCGTCATACCTTTTCAGATATTTTGCCCTTATTCAGAACATTTTTCGAGATAAGGTAACATAAATGAAGATTTTATATATATTGGTAAAACGCAGTTACAGAATGTCGTATTTCCGAGAATCTTCTCGTGAAGTATTTTAACACATTTGTCAATAACTTTAAATACATTTTTGCTATATTTTTCTATATTCTCTTCTATATTTTTTACTATATCTCTTTAAATTTTTACTTAGGGATCAACACAAAAAATTGGGCTCTGCGGATCAACAACTCTTGTTGACTGTAGAGCCCAATTTTGTTGTTACTTAAGCATAATTTAAAAAGCTAGCTGTAAGATCTGTTCTTGTACATCATTCGTCAATACGCCCCCATGATAGCAAATAACATTATCCATATCAAACTGAGCTAGTTTCTTCACTGACTTATTAGCTTCATCCAAATCGTAAGTAGCTGAGGGATTCGGTCCCGATAATAGGCCGTCGTCGGCAGTTAAGGCATCTCCAGTCACTAACGTTTTACTTGCCTTATGATATAAGCAGATATGACCGGGAGTATGTCCCGGTGAATGGATGACCATAATTCCTCCGCAATAGGGGAGCTCTTCACCATCTTCAATAGTTCTATCGACCATAGCTTTAGGCGGGTTGGAAAATACCGCTTGAATTCGTTTCCGTTGGTCTTCCGGCAACGTGTCAAAGAGTTTCGATCGTTTTGCAGTTTCCGCTTTGATTAGGGGCTTATCACCTTGAATGTAAGGTTTTTCACTCTCATGTGCTAAAACTTCAACCTTTTGCTTTGCACAAGCCAAGATTTCCGGTAAACTGCCAATATGGTCAATATCTTGATGAGTTATGATAACCTTGCTCAAGCGCTCAAAGGAAATCCCTGTTTTTTCAATGGCCTCCTTAATTTGCGGTTCTAAACCCGGAAAACCGGCATCTACTAGAATTACAGAGTCTTTATCCCAAAATAGTGTTGGATAGATAGTTGTTTGACGCCCCATCAGATTAACTGTCAGTTCAAGGGCCTCAACGCCGTTTGCTATTTTCAATTCTCTCAACCTCCATTGTCATCCTAATGGATCTATAATAATAACATACAAGCAACGTTGCAAGGTGGTAATAAAGAATGATGACGATTAACAATAGCTTTCGCCGTATTTCTCAGGCTTGGTTCCTTCTTCTAAGTTTAACTGTGGTCTTTGCACTTCTCTATTTCATTTCCGCACTCTTTCCCAAGCCGATCGATCCTTCCATAAGCAAGTATTTTTCTTTAGCTTTGGCAGAGAAGGCCAGAATATACAATTACACCCCGCGTATTGTTTATATCGTTCATTTATGTTTCCAAATCGGTTTTTTAACCTGGCTGCTTTTTAGCGCCAGAGGGCAATTTTACGTTCAGCGCATCCGAAATCCCGGCCGAAATTATTGGGTAGTTTCCCTCCTTTCCATCCTGGCCATATGGCTTATAAGCACTTTAATTTCCCTGCCTTTCTCCTATTATAGCGGGTACTACTGGCAGAAAATCTGGGGTTTTAGTACCCAAAGTCAAGTCGCTTGGTGGATTGATTATCTGAAAAATACGAGTATCGATCTTGTTCTTTCTCTGGCAGGAGGAATTGTTTTCTTCCTGTTGGTCAATAGGCTATCCCGTTATTGGTGGTTAGTCGGCTCACTGTTGTTCAGTCTTTGGCTCCTTGTAGAATATTTCTTTTGGCCCATTGTCGTATCCCCAATTTTCAACCATTTTGAACCCATACCCAACTCGGCCGTTACTGCAATGGTTGATGAACTTGCGCAAAAGGCAGGATTAAACGTTGGCTCAGTTTTCATGATGGATGCCAGCAAACAAACAACCTTTGCCAACGCCTATTTTACCGGTGTAGGCAGTACGAAGCGAATCGTAATTTATGATACTTTATTAAAAAACTATACCCTGCCGGAGATCAAGGCTGTTATTGCTCACGAAATGGGACATTGGCGTCATAGCGATGTTGTCCACGGGCTCCTTTTAGGAATGGCAGGGGGGTTTATCGTTTTTGGTTTCTTGACCTTTCTCTTAAGACCGTGGCTGCCGAAAAACTCCAATAAACCGCCAGAACTCTGGGCCGCTCTGCAGCTCGCACTTATTCTTCTCCTCTTTGTGAGCAGTCCCATCCAAAGTGCTATCTCCAGAGAAATGGAACGAAATGCTGATTATTTCTCCTTAGAGCTTACCGGCAACCTTCCGGTACAAATTCAACTTCAGGAAGATCTGGCACTCAATAGTTTAGCAGATTTAGACCCTCCCGGCTTCATTGTCTGGTTTAGCTACGATCATCCACCGACCTTAACCAGAATCCATGACTTCGAACGAGAGTATCGTCCAAATTGAGCGGAACATTTGAGGGACAAGCCGAATAGACTATCTCATAATCGCCTCCTCACTCTTATAAATTCGAATGAGGGAGGTGAAAGAGATGCTTCTAGGAATTATCGGTATTTTAACAGCTTTGCTTATAATTATTGGTTTACTACTCGTTATTATTCTCAGACTTCCAGCAGCCGCAGCAGCAGCTTAAATTGCCAATCCCTTTGCCTAGGCGTTTGCCTAGGCCTTCTTTTTATGTTGCATAAAATCCCGATATAAATGAAACGCGGAGAGCTTAAGCCCTCCGCGTTTCAAAGATTAATGAACTCTAATTCGTTGCCCAGGATAAATATAATTCGGATTAGAAATCTGTGGATTTAAAGATATGAGTCTTCGCACACTAGTTCCGTGACATTGCGCTATTTTATGCAAAGTATCGCCTCTGCGAACATAATGATACATTTAATATCCCTCCTCATTTTGACTACATCCCAAAATATTCCACGAGGAGTTTGTTCGGTGCTTGGCAAAATAATTCTCTTAGCCCAACTCATGAATAAATAATCCGCTCCTGAGTTTCGGTTCAAACCAAGTCGACTTCGGCGGCATTAACTGACCTGCGTCGGATACATTAAGCAATTCATTGATTGAGGTTGGGTACATAGAAAAGGCAACCCTCATGTCAATGTTGACCCTGCTTTCAAGTTCCTTAAGACCTCTTATTCCGCCCACAAAGTCGATTCTCTTGTCTGTTCTAATGTCTTTTATATTTAGAACCGGTGTTAACAAATAATTTTGCAGCAAAGTAACGTCAAGTCCCTCGACGGGGTCACTTGAACGAATCTCCTTCTTGGCGCTTAACTTATACCAGACTCCTTCCAAATACATCCCGAATGTAGCCTTTTCCGTTGGCTTATAAGGTTCCTTACCGATAGTTTCGATTAAAAACGATTGTTTCAGAGCACTGAGAAACTCTTCTTTCGTATGACCGTTCAGATCTTCGACCACACGATTGTAGTCTAAGATCATCAACTGGTCATGGGGAAACAGCACCGAGAGAAAAAAGTTAAACTCCTCTTCTCCGGTATAATCAGGATTGGCCGCTCTACGTTTTAGCCCGACTTTTACCGCGGAAGCCGTTCGATGATGACCATCCGCGATATAGACACTTTCGATCTTCCTAAATTCGCTTTCGATCTTTTCGATATCAATCTCGTCCGCAATTTTCCATACTGTATGCCTGATTCGGTCAGGAGCGATAAAATCATATAATGGCTTTTCCCGTTTTATTTTTCCTACAATATTATCAATAGTTTTTTGTGAACGATACGCTAAAAATATTGGACCAGTTTGAGCATTGCAACTATCCACATGATTGATGCGATCGATTTCTTTCTCTTCCCGTGTTTTCTCATGCTTTTTGATAACGTTATTCAGATAGTCGTCAATCGAGGCGCAGCCGACAAGGCCCGCCTGGGAACGGCCGTTCATCGTTAACTCGTAGATATAGTAACAGTTCTTGCCATCCTTAACGAAGATACCTTCGCTGATCATTTCTTGGAGGGTGTTTCTCGCTTTCTCATACACTTTTGCCTCATAAGGATTAACGTCCTTGGCAAATTGAGTTTCAGCTCGGTCAATCTTCAAAAAGGAGAACGGTTCTTTTAAGACTTCGGCCTGAGCTTCTTCACGATTATAGACGTCATACGGCAGCGCAGCAACTCTGTTTGCAATATCTTCTCGAGGTCTTACAGCTTTAAATGGTCTGATCACAGCCAAAGTTCGTTCCCTCCAATCCCATAACTATTTGTTTGTTATTTTTTATCATTAAATTTTACCATTATATTGTCCAACAAAAAATTCCGAGGGGATCAAAAAGAGGTCCCCTCCAGCTAATTTATCAATTTACAGTTTGAAGGCTCCATCTTCTATAGCTGGTGAGATGAATTACCACTCCAGAATTATCGCTGAACTCTTGTTTTGAACATGTCCCTGTTCTTAACGAAGTGTAGGTGGGGGAGATTACTTAATAACCCTAATTCTTAAAACCCCATCAATTTCTTCGATTCTCTTGATAATGTCAGGGGTCGAAGGCGGTTCGATATCGAGCAGGGTATATGCCCACTGTCCCTTACTCCTATTCATCATGTCCGAAATATTAATATTTTCTTTAGCAAACGCTGCGGTAAATTGGCTTAACATGTTGGGTACATTGCGATGATGAATGGCAATACGCTCTGCTTGAGTACAAACCCCCATGTCACAATTGGGGAAGTTAACTGAATTTTTGATATTCCCATTTTCCAGATAGTCCATTAATTGGACAACTGCCATGACGGCACAGTTATCTTCTGATTCATTCGTTGAAGCTCCTAAGTGAGGAATTGCAATAACGCCTTCATGTCCAACCACTTTAGGATTGGGAAAATCCGTCACGTATTTGCCAACTTTGCCGGAATTTAGGGCTTCAATCATGTCATCATCATTCACCAAAGTGTCTCGGGAGAAGTTAAGAATTTTAACCCCATCCTTCATAAGAGCGAAGGCGTCTTGATTGAACATACCCTTGGTCGTATCGGTTAAGGGGACATGAACCGTAATGAAATCACACTCGCGGTAGATCTCTTCCAATGATTTGCTTGGTTTAATATATTTCGAAAGCTTCCAGGCTGAGCCCACGGAAATAAAGGGATCATAGCCGTAAACTTCCATCTCCAGTTTAATGGCCACATTGGCAGCCAAAACTCCAATGGCTCCCAGTCCGATTACGCCAAGTTTTTTACCTTTAATTTCGGTTCCCACAAACTTAGCTTTATTTTTTTCAACGAGTTTAGCAACCTCCGGCTCATCCTTAACCGAAGTCACCCAGTTTACTCCTCCCAGAATGTCACGGGAAGCGAGAATCAAGGATGCGATTAAAATCTCTTTGACTCCGTTGGCATTCGCACCCGGTGTGTTAAAGACAACAATTCCCTTTTCAGCACATTTGTCGAGAGGGATATTATTAACTCCGGCTCCGGCTCTGGCTATAGCCTTTAAAGAATTCGGCAGTTCTGTTTCATGAAGATTTGCGCTCCTAACAAGTGCCGCATCAGCATTATTAAGGCTTTCAACCATCTCGTAATTGTCCGTGAGTAACTCCAAGCCCACATTGGCTATATTGTTCAATCGGTTGATTTTAAACATCGTTTCATCTACTCCTTCTTAAATCTACTTGTTATTTGATCACTTGTTAAGAAATCTGCTTTAATTCACTAAAGCGGCTTGTTTTCGTCCTCGAATTTTTTCATAAATTCCACCAGACTTCTAACACCTTCAATTGGCATAGCATTATAAATACTTGCTCTCATCCCGCCAACAGTTCTATGCCCTTTTAAGTTTTCAAAGCCGACTGCCTTTGACTCTTTAATAAATTTAGCATCAAGTTCCTCCGAACCCGTAACAAAGGGCACATTCATGAGCGAACGATCCTTCTTGGCGACAGTTCCCTTAAACAGTTTGCTTGAATCAAGGTAGTCATATAAGATTGCTGCCTTCTCTTCATTTCGTTTCTTCATGGCCTCAAGACCACCTAACTTTTGAACCCACTTAAATACTTTGCCGCAAATATAGATACCGTAAGCAGGAGGGGTATTATAAAGGGATTTATTATCGGCATGAGTCTTATATTTTAACATTGTCGGTGTACCGGGCAAGACATCATCGGTAATCAGGTCTTCGCGAATAATAACCACCACAACTCCCGCGGGGCCAATATTCTTCTGAACGCCGGCAAAAATGATGCCGTATTTTGTGACGTCGACTGGTTCTGAAAGAATATCCGAGGACATATCCGCAACTAAGATTTTGCCGCCTGTTTCTGGTAACTGATTATATTTCGTCCCATAAATTGTATTGTTATGGCAAATATACACATAATCGGCATCATCGGATATTGTTAAGTTCGTTAGATCAGGTATATAGGAAAACATCTTATCCTCAGAAGAAGCGATGACATTGATTTTGCCATATATTTTCCCTTCGGCGATGGCCTTTTTAGCCCATTGTCCGGTATTAATATGATCTGCAACTCTATTCTTCATCAAGTTCATCGGAATCATAGCGAATTGCTGGGATGCTCCGCCTTGGAGGAACAATACCTTGTAATTCTCCGGAATGTCCATCAAATCTCTTAACGTTTTCTCAGCATCCGTAATTATTTCTTCAAAGGCCTTTGAACGATGACTCATCTCCATAACGGACATACCTGTACCGTTATAATCCAACATCTCTTCTGCTGCTTCTTTCAACACCTCTTCCGGTAATACGGCCGGACCTGCTGAAAAATTATATACTCTTGCCATGAAATAATCCTCCTTTTAATCTATCCTTAAATTTTAACTCTCTCACTACTATTCACTGGCTATCACTACGTTTTACTACTATCACTATTTCGTGTTATCAATTTACACAACTCTCCTTTTTTTAAATATTTTAATCGAATTGTAATATAATGGATGTGCAAAAAAAAACAAAACCCGCCCCATCATTGGGGCGGGAATTCCGCGGTGCCACCCAAGTTCAAGCCAATTAAGAGCACAGGAAAAAACGCTATAACACAAACAAACCTCTCATCCCAAATAGGGACGAGAGGTTATTCCCGCGTTGCCACCCATGTTGCCAATAACGGCCAACTTTTGTCCGCGTTATCGGGCGGAACCCGTCACAATTCATCATTGGCCACTCCAGGATGGAATCCTTAGACTAAGCAGACTGACTTGCACCGACCGCCAGCTCTCTAACCAACTTAAGCCTGGGACTTCCCTTCATTGTGTTCAAGCGTATTTCGAAAGTTTTATTGTTGTTGATTTTAATCCATTTCAGTCTTCCTGTCAATATCTTTTTCTGGATTTAATCAAATTTTATTATGACGAATTTCTAATTGGCTAGCAAAGATTCCAACCTTCAACGACTAATTTCTCTCTGTGGAAAAAGCGAGTCAAATCAACCATAAGATTCATATTTCTCAAATGCGAGGGTACATTGAGCTTAATCCCTTGAACTTCCAAAGCCGTATAGGAACCTTCAGAAATTTTTAATCCCTTTCTCACCTTGAGCTCACCCAAATACACTGGGGGTGGCTCAGAAATCTGGAGGCAACATCCGTTAACGATTATCGGCATATCCACAGAAATCGTCTTAACCTCTCTTCTCTCTAGAAAAGCTAAAGCCTCGGGAGAGATTGTCCACATCATCTGCCACCTCCAAAGCATCTTGGTTCATATCATTCATTGGTACAAAAGACATTGATTACTCAAAGCAACAACGTAATTTATGCTTATTTTGCTGCCAGATCTTTAAGGATTTCTTGATGACGGGCTTTTTGACTCTCAAGAGTTTTCTTATCCCTGATAAGGGAGGTCCATTTAACAAAAGCATCAACAACGATGATCAAGGCTAAAATTGCCATTATGACGGAAAGAATAACATTTAAGAGCATGTGTTGAGGCAAATAAACTTTTGTGACATTAAAGTAAGACGCGTCCAAGGTAGTTATGAAGAGAAAAACAAACGGGATAAAAGTGGTAAGTGCATAGGAGATTCTGCCGGTGCTCTTTAAAATAATCGAAGTGCCGACCACCATGGCTAAAGAAGCGAGCAGTTGGTTCGAAACTCCAAAGAGCGGCCAAACCGTAGAAATATTTCCTCCATACAAGAGATAGCCCCAAGCGAAAGAGACGAGAGCTGCACTGATGACTGCACCCGGCCACCAGTTGATTTTTTTAAAGGGCTTAATTACAACACCGATCATATCCTGAACAACATAGCGAGCTGCTCTTGTTCCGGCATCAACTGCAGTGAGGATAAATACGGCTTCAAACATAATAGCGAATTGATACCAATAAGCAACTAAATGGCTTAAGCCAGGTATGCTGCTAAACACATAAGACATTCCAACAGCTAAAGAAACTGATCCGCCGGGACGGCCTGCAACATTCAGCCCAATAAGATTGGAAAGCATGGGCAATTTGTCTACATGCATGCCGAGATGAGCGAAGACTGCAGGTGTGGTATTAATTGCGAAGTAATCTCCGACCGGAAGCACTGAAGCGGCGATCATAGCCATGATGGCGACAAAGGATTCCATAAGCATCGCACCAAAACCTATGATTTTGATATCTTTTTCACTTTCCAGCATTTTTGGAGTTGTTCCGGCGGCAATTAAACTATGGAAACCGGACATTGCTCCACAAGCAATTGTGATGAATACAAAGGGCCAGACTTTACCTGCAATAATTGGACCTCCGCCGTTGATAAACTTTGTTACAGGCGGCATTTGCAGTACGGGATTAACAAATATGATCCCCAGAGCCAAAGCACCGATTGTTCCGATCTTGAGGTAAGAGCTTAAATAATCACGCGGCGCCAGAAGCAGCCAAACAGGCAGAGCCGCAGCGACAAAAGCATAGACAGGGAGAGCAATTTCAATAGCATGAGCACTGTAATTAAAGTAGGGAGCCAAAGCTGAACTCTTTATCATAGGTCCCAGAGCAACTGCCAAGAGAATAAGCGCAACTCCGATTACAGATGCCTCACCCAATTTGCCCGGGCGCAGGTAACGCATATAAATTCCGATAAAGATGGCGATGGGAATCGTCATACCTACTGTGAAGGCCCCCCAGGGGTTAGTATTTAACGAACTAACAATAACAATGGACAAACCAGCCATCGTAATAATCAGGATGAATAATACCGCTAATGATGCCGCAGCTCCTGTAACAGGTCCTATTTCCTTTTTAGCAATCTGGGGAAGAGATTGTCCATCGTGACGCACTGAAGCAAACAGCACCACCATATCATGGACAGCTCCACCCAGGACTCCTCCAATAAGAATCCACAAGGTTCCTGGCAGGTATCCGAATTGAGCCGCCAAAACCGGTCCTACCAAAGGTCCCGCAGCAGCAATTGCCGCAAAGTGATGGCCAAATGCGACCCAGCGATTCGTCGGAACAAAGTCATGACCATCTTCCAGACGTTTGGCCGGTGTAGCTATCCGAGGATCAATGGCTAGTACTTTAGTGGCCATAAACGTCCCATAGAGGCGGTAGCCAATCAGTAAGATACAGGCGGCAGCAATGACGAGATAAATCGCATGCATACTTAATCCTTCCTTTCTAAATTCTTATAAACTAAAAAATTAGGAATTTTGAGTAACTATTAGTACCAATTTTAATTATTGCGATATCTAAGAGAACATTCACAGCGGCCACTGTGTTTTTATCATATCAGACTTATTTAATACTCGGAGGAATCTTGGAACAAGACGTAAAAAAACGCACCTAAGAGGCACGTTTTTTTCGATAAGATTCAAAATCACTTTAATCAATGGTCATCTGCTAAAACTTTAGAGCGGAGCGCACAGATTTGACGTATGTTCGACTAACCGGTACTTGTGATTTTTCCGGATCTGACATAATCAAATTGTAAGTCCCATTGAACCAAGGCACAATTTCCCGAACCATATCTTTGTTTACTAAGTAACTCTTATGCGTTTGCAATAAACCTAATTTTGCTTCCAGTTCACTCAAACTATAACCTGTTTTATAAGTGGTCTTATCTGTCTTTACCAAAACACGCCGATCCTCCGCCCAGGCGTAAATAATCTTACTTGCTTCCAAAAGTATAATCCGTTCATTTTCTTCTACCGGAAGTTTCGCCTGTCCTGAAGGTTTCTCCAGAAGGTTCAAGATTCGATCAAGTTTATTCTTTTCAAGCCTATCGGAATCTCCGGCCTTTTCCAAGAAGCTGCGCAGGCGCTCAAGGGTATTTTGCAAACGCTCATCACTAAAGGGTTTAAGAATATAATCGATAGCATTAACCTCAAAAGCTTCCAGCGCGTGTTGATCAAAGGCCGTGGCAAAGACAAACAGAGGAACGCCATTCGGTGCCATCGCCATCAGCAGTTCCCGCGCTACAGCCAAACCAGATAAATCTGGCATCTGTATATCCAAAAAAACAACATCAGGATGCCTTTGGGGAATTAGCTCCAAAGCCTCTCGCCCGTTTCGAGCCATCCCCACAATAGAAACATCTTCCTCCTGTTCGAGCAGATACCTTAGTTCATCCCGGGATAAAGCCTCATCATCAACAATAAACGCCCGCATTATTTTCTCCTCACCTTTCAACTGGGAATACTAAACAAAATCCGTGTTCCCTTCCCTTGTTCACTTTCTATTAAAAGGCCAGAACCATAGAGATATTTTAATCGATCGTTCACATTGCTCAGCCCCAGTCCCATTCCCTGACTGGAAGTACCCTTCTTTTGATAGATTTCTTCAAGCCTTTCCGCTTCAATTCCCACTCCATCGTCACTAATAACAACCTGTAAAGCATTATCCTTAACCCAACAGCTAATATCTACGGTGCCACCTTCAATTTTGGGATAAATTCCATGCTTAATTGCATTTTCGACAAGCGGCTGTAATGTTAAAGCCGGTAACTGCCAATCTTCTGCCTCTGATTGTATGTTTTCTACCACACTCAAGCTATCGCCAAATCGCGCCTGTTCAATACTCAGGTAAGCCCGTATATGCTCAAGTTCTTGCCGTAGAGTTACAAATTTGTCTCCGCGTTGAATATTCTTGCGAAAAAATTCGCCCAATTGTATAAGCAGCTTTCTCGCCTTTTCACCATCCGTCCGTACAAGAGCAACAATTGTATTTAAGGCATTAAAGAGGAAGTGAGGGTTAATCTGGGCCTGGAGTGCTTTAAGCTCAGCTTTGCTGACTAATTTCGCCTGCTCCTCCAGTACCGCCAATTCCAATTGTGTGGAAAACAAACCCGCCAATCCTTGAGCCAACTGAATCTCAACACTCCCAATACCACGTTCACGGTCTTGATAGAGTTTTAAGGAGCCGCTTACTTCTCCACGGCTAAATAAAGGGACAATTACTGCAGAGCGTAAAGTACAGTCCTTATTCGGACAGCCGATTTGCTCCTTGTCCAGAGCCAACTTCATTTCACCGGCATTCAAAGCCTCTTTGGTAGCCTCAGTCATTATCGGAGTACCAACCAAATGATGAGCACAGCCATTTCCCACGTGAGCTAAAATCACCTCTTTGTTCGTCAGCGCGACCGCTTCGACTTCCACACGGTCAAATATTATCTGAGCAACCTGCTTTGCTGTATCCTCATCTAAACCCTTACTTAAAATAGGCAAGGTAATTTTGGCGATTTCCAAAGCCTTTTGTGCTTGCAATGCTCCAGCTCGTTCTTCTTCCTCAAGGGAATTCCGGGCTATGACAACAAAAATCGCAATTCCTACAGAATTCATGACAATCATAGGCAATCCAATAGCACTGACTAAATCCCAGGCTGCCGAAAAAGGACGCGCAATTGCCAGGATAATTAACATTTGCAATGTTTCAGTCAGTACTCCAATGATAAGTCCGAACTTCCAGGAAAAATCTTTGGAACTTCTTTTTCTAGAGTACCAGGCCGCCGCACAGGCCTCTGCTACTGTTGCTAAACCGCAGGCAACCGCTGTAAACCCCCCAATTAAGTAACGGTGAAGTCCCGCTATGATTCCAGCTCCAATCCCGACAACCGGACCTCCGATTAACGCCCCGACCACAATACCAACAACCCGCGAATTTGCTAGGGCGCCCTTGATTGAAACTCCAGTATATGTACCCATAATTCCGATGGCACTAAAAACTGAAATCAATAAGAGCTTTTCCCATAGATTGTTTTTTAATTTCATGGCTTTTTTGAAGACCCGCGTCTTACTCAAAAGAAATGAAATAGTTACAATGACACTGATATTCTGAGCCAATTTCAAAAAAAGCTGCAGTAGCATTTTAATTCCACCTCAGTAAAAATAGCGCCTAGAATTTTAACATTATGCTCAATTGATAAGATTCTGACACGATCAACTCTAAATATAAGTATAGAGCAACTATTCCCTAGTGTCTAATGTATCGACAAGAGCTATTAGAGCTATTAGAGCTGTTAGAGCTGTTAAATCTAACAAGCCCCTTATCCCGATAAAGGACAAGAGGCTATTTTCTGAAGAAGAATACTCCCAGCGCCATTGATGAGAGTATTTAAGTAAAAATAGTTCCAGTAACATTCAATAGTCTCTCCGACTTTTTATTAATTATGCAGCGCGAACCATTTTTGACAAAAAAGAACTCCCATCCTTACCGATGGAAGTCGAAGAGGAAAATTTAAGGTGCAAAAGTATGGTAAAAGGTGTTATACAAAGATTATCATTGCCATCTCGTTTTGTCCATAGGTAAACCGTATGTTATCGATAGGAATTAATTATATAAAAACTAAATTTGCTGCTTCCCTTTCTAATTTATTGCCACTTTTCGGGGACGTAAGTGATTCCAGATACATTTTCAGAGATTGAAACTCACCTAATCCAAGACTGGCGGCAGTAGTTTCAAAATTAAACTTTGCCGGAACCTTTCGTTTATTCCGCGATATTCATAGCATTATATTTGTCCAAGTATCTATTCTATTCTTCAGAGGTTAGCAAAAAAGCCAATTTGATCAATATAATAATTCAAGGTCAACCATGCGCTTTACGCACTCATAAAATCTCTTATTTTTCTCTTCGATATCCAGCTCGATCCGTTGATTGTTTTTGGCTATTACCTCTGCTATAACTTCGGCATTCATTATTTTACCTTCTAACAGCTTTTCAATTTCTTCTGATGATAAACCCAAGCTCATATTATCCCCCCTTCACTGTTCTATTCTCTAGTGAAGATAATATTACCTTTGGTACTAGTATGAGGGTTTTTAATTATCACCGCATCTTCCTAATATGCTTAATCTTAAGCATGTTTGTAACATGACGTGATGGTTCGCGCTTTGTAATAGATCACCGGAAATTGGCAAATTGAATTAAGGTTTAGAAATTTAGTAATTGCAAAAACTAATTCAAATTCGATTTAAAGGAGTGCAAAACATGACTACGCTTGATCAAGGTAATCCGCCATCTTCTCCCCAAAAAAGCAATCCAACTCCTCAGATCAAACCACCACAACCGAAATAAGTATCAGTGAATTAACATCATCCATTTAAAGCAGGGTTCATAACCTATGTTGTTTATAGTGATTGATAATTAGTCCATCAAAAAATTAAGGTTATCTTCATTTATTTACTTGAAGATAACCTTACTATTCTTTTTTGTGCAAATTCTTTGTTTATTCTTTTACCAATAGATTAACCTATCTTTGGATTAAGAATCATTAACCTAATTATATCCATTATTAGTGGTCTAATCTTTATTGATCAGAATTCTGAGCATTAAAGCTATCTGCCTTCTGCTCACCCATGGCAGCTTGCTGCGCTTGCTGTTCATACTCTTGGGCTTTTTGCCAATCTTGTTGACTATTTGTGGTATTCATCATCGTTTGGTTCCCCGATACTTGCTGGTTCATGCTCCCAAACTGACTTTGTTGATTATTCCGATCACTTGAATTCTGAACATTAAAGTTTCTGGCCTTTTGCTCTCCCGAAGCCGCTTCTTGTGCTTTTTGCTCAAATTCTTGAGCCCTTTTCATGTTTTGTTGTCCTGAAAAAGAGTTATTATCCATTGTTGTAAACCCCTCCATCTAAGATTTTAGATTTCCAATCGCTATTATCTCCTAACTTTCCGGATTTATGTTAAGTCTTTCAGCAATAGAATGATCTTCTCAAAAAGCCCTTTAATGAATTTCCTATTGCATAAACATCATAAAGCAAGTGAATTTATGGCCCATAATGGTTAGTACGGTGCTTACGATGTTAATCGCCAAGTTCAGATGGATATTCAAAAAACGCTGATACAGTCTTAAATTTATCCTAAAAAATTAACGGGATTCCGTAAGGAATCCCGTTAAATATTATAACCCCATTGATTATGCAAGCCGAAGGCTGGATGAGAAAGCCCTGAGGGCTGTATTGCAAACACTTAGGCCTTATTTATCCCCCTAGATAAGCTTTACGAACATCTTCACTTGCAGCCAAATCCTGAGCTTGTCCGCCCAAAGCGATCTTACCCGTCTCCAAAACATAAGCGCGGTGGGCAATCGACAAGGCCATATGTGCATTCTGCTCCACTAATAAAATAGTAGTGCCTTGAGCATTAATTTCCTGGATGATCGTAAAAATCTGCTTAACTAAAATAGGAGCAAGTCCCATAGATGGTTCATCGAGCAACAGCAGCTGCGGCCTGGACATTAATGCTCTGCCCATAGCCAGCATTTGCTGCTCTCCGCCAGACAGGGTGCCTGCAATTTGGCTTTTACGCTCCTTAAGACGTGGAAAAAGTTCAAAAGCTCTCTCCACATCTTGCTTGATGCCGCTTTTGTCTTTGCGTAGATAAGCACCCATATCAAGGTTTTCCGAAACAGTCATGTTGGCAAAAATACGGCGGCCCTCAGGAACTTGGGAAATACCTTTGGCCACAATTTTCTGTGGTGGAATCTTGGATAAATCTTCACCATTAAAACTCATTTTTCCTTGCTTCGGGCGTAACAAGCCAGAAATTGTTTTTAGGGAAGTACTCTTTCCGGCTCCATTGGATCCGATCAGCGTGACAATTTCCCCTTGGTTTACCTGGAGGGAGATCCCTTTTAAAGCGTGAATGGCTCCATAATAAACATGGACATCTTCAAGCACTAACATTAGATGGCCTCCTCTCCCAGGTAAGCTTCAATGACTTTCGGATTGGACTTAATCTCATCCGGACCGCCCTGAGCAATGATTGTTCCATAGTCTAGAACATAAATCCGTTCACAGACTCCCATAACTAATGACATATCGTGTTCAATCAGTAAAATAGTAAGCTTAAAGGTATCGCGGATCCAACGGATGAGTTCCATTAATTCATGTGTTTCTTGAGGATTCATACCGGCCGCCGGTTCATCGAGAAGCAAAAGCTTAGGTTCCGCAGCCAACGCTCTTGCTATCTCAAGCCTTCGTTGTTCGCCGTAAGGGAGGTTTTTGGCAGCCTCTTTTGCTTTGCCCTCGAGATGAAAGACCTTCAACAGTTCCAGGGCCTTATTCTCCATCTCGGCCTCCCCTTTGAAATAACTGGGCAACCGAAGGATTGCTCCTAAAGAGCTGTACTTGGCGTGTTGATGGTAAGCGATCTTTACATTGTCTATAACAGTCAAATCAGCAAACAAGCGAATGTTCTGAAATGTACGGGCTATCCCTCTGTGGGTTACTTGATATGGCTTGAGGCCGCCGATCTTGCGTTCCCGAAACAAGATTTCCCCTTCCGTGGGTTCATAAACTCCCGTGATTAAATTAAATACGGTTGTTTTCCCGGCACCGTTAGGCCCAATCAGGCCAATCAGCTCGCCGTCGTTAATGTCAATATTTAGATTTGAAACGGCTTTAAGCCCGCCAAAGGATTTGGAGAGACTTTCAATTTTAAGCAACGGTTCTCTCCTCCTTCTTCTCCAAGAAATTTAGGTTGAACTCCTTCGTCCCCATTAAACCTGAAGGCCGGAATAACATCATTATGATTAGAAGAAGCGCTGTAATAACCATCCGCAGCGATGGAATCCCTGACAAAGCCACATTTAAAACCGTCATAATTAATGCACCTAGAATGCTGCCTGTCATGCTGCCTAACCCTCCAAGCACAACCATAACCAGAATATTGAATGACGTTAGGAAGTTGAAGGTCGTAGGTTGAATGAAATACATATAGTTCGAGTAGATACCACCGGCAACACCAGCGAAAAAAGCGCCCAAAGTAAAGGCTAGAACTTTGTATTTTGTTGTATTAACCCCCATTGCTTCTGCAGCAATCTCATTCTCGCGCACGGAGATACATGCCCGCCCATGAGTGGAATTAACAAAGTTGTGGATTACGACCAAACTAATGATTGTTACCCAAAAAGCCCATGACCAATTGACGTGGCGGCCGACTTGCATACCAGCCGCTCCACCAAAGTAGTCAATATTTTGGAAGATAATCATGACGATCTGGCCCAATCCAAGTGTGGCAATCGCCAAGTAATCTCCTCGCAGACGCAACGTTGGCAAACCAACAATGAAACCGGCCACTGCTGCTACAATACCGCCTACGAGTAAAGACAGAAATAAAGGGCCATGGAATTTGACACTTACAATCCCGGCTAAGTAGGCTCCGATAGCCATGAAGCCCGCATGACCGATGGAAAACTGCCCGGTAATTCCGTTAATTAAATTCAGGCTTGCTGCTAAAATCACATAGACACAGACCTGAATCAGGGTAGAAGTATAGAGGGGAGGTAAAATGTCGGTGACGATCAAGCCCTGAATGACAGCGTACATAACAATAACAAGGAACAACGTCAAAGCATTTTTTCGGTTCAGAATACTCATTCTTTTCACCTACACTTTCTCCCGAAGATTTTTCCCAAAGAGCCCGCTTGGCTTGATAATCAGAACAAGAATCAAGATTAAGAACGCCACGGCATCACGCCAGGTCGAAGCTCCGAAACCACTGACGAGAGACTCTGTGATGCCCAGAACCAGCCCTCCGACCATCGCCCCGGGGATAATCCCGATCCCTCCCAAAACAGCTGCAACAAAAGCTTTCAACCCCGGAGTGATACCCATCAATGGGTCAATAGAGTTGAAATAGATTCCGTACAGAACACCTGCCGCAGCTGCCAGGGCTGAACCAATAGCAAATGTAGCAGAAATCGTTGTATTCACATTTACTCCCATCAAGAGAGCGGCTTCCATATCAAATGAGGAAGCACGCATAGCTTTGCCAATCTTCGTATATTGAACCGTGAAGTGAAGTAAGAGCATGAGTACAAGAGCGGTCACCAGCATGACAATGTCCCCGAACTTAAAAATAATTCCCCCAATATTATACATAGTCTCAGGAAATACGTTAGGGTAGGTGCGCATTTGCGCCCCGACAACCAGCATGCCGCCGTATTCAAGAAACAAAGAAACGCCAATAGCAGTAATAAGAGCAGCAATACGGGTTGCATTGCGCAAAGGCTTATACGCTGTCCGTTCAATGATAATTCCGGCGATCGCTGCCACGATCATTGCAAATAGAATAGCTGGGAAAAAGGAAAAGTGGAATACCGTGATTGCAATCCAACCCATGTAAGCGCCAACCATCATGACGTCGCCATGGGCGAAATTAATGAGCTTAACGATTCCGTAAACCATGGTGTACCCTAAAGCAATTAAGGCATAAATGCTTCCGAGTGACAGTCCATACACGAGCTGTTGCAGAAGCTCTGTGATGCTGTGCATAATGTTCCTCCTACTGTCAGTTTAAAAATCAAAAGAAGGGGGATTGCCCCCCTCCTCTCTACGAGGCTTATTTCGGCGAGACTTTTGTCATAAAGACATTCTTACCGTTTTCGATTTTAATGATGACGGCATCTTTGATTGGATTATGGGTCTTGGGATCCATTGTGATGTCACCGTTCAAACCTTTGAAGCCCTTCAGATTTTCGAGAGCTGTACGAATCTTATCACCGTTTGTGCTGTTTGCATCCTTGATTGCTTGGAACATGAGACGAGCAGCATCATAGCCAAGAGCGGCAAACGAATCAGGATCCTGGTTGTATTTAGCCTTAAAAGCTTTTACGAAATCAGCCATGCTCGGATCGTCAATGGCCACATGGTTGACATAGTAGCAATTGTTTAACTGGTCAGCACTGGCCAAGTTGAACAGTTCCGGCGAACCCCAGCCGTCACCGCCAATAAAGGCCTGGTTCATGCCCATTTCCCGGGCTTGTTTAACAATTGGTCCAACTTCACCATAATATCCAGGTACGAAGACAACATCTGGGTTTGATGACTTGATCCGAGCAAGCTGCGGACGGAAGTCCTTGTCGCCGGCAACATATTTTTCTTGGGAAACGATTTGTCCGTTTGCACTCTTAAAGTTAGTACTAAATGCATTTGCCAGGCCAATGGAATAATCACTCTTTTGGTCAATAAAGATGGCTGCCTTTTGAACCTTCAGAGTATTTGCAGCAAATTGCGCAGCCACTTGGCCTTGGAAGGGGTCGATGAAGCAAGCACGGAAGATATAGGGCTTAACCTGTCCATTCTCTACAGTGACTTTATCAGCCGTTCCGGTCGGTGAAATAAGGGGAACTTTGTTGTCTATGGCAACCTGTGACGCTGCCAAGGTGTTACCGCTGGTCATCGCTCCGATTACGGCAACAACACTGTCTTGGGTTATCAGCTTTGTAGATGCGTTAGTGGACTCACCGGGGTCGGATTTATTGTCAGCGTAATCCATTTTGATTTGTTTGCCTAAAAGGCCGCCGTTGGCATTTTGCTGCTCGACCGCAAGGTCAATAGCTTTCTGCGCAGCCGTACCAAACATTGCCACGCCACCAGTAAGTTCAAGGTCAGCCCCGATCTTTAAATTACCGCCGGCAGCTGAACCGCCTCCGTTAGAGGCAGCGCCCGTGGTACCGCATCCAGCCAGCAGGCTTAGGCTCAATACTGCAGCCGTGGCCATTACAAAAATTTTTTTCATTTCTACTTCTCCCCCTACACTCTCTTTCTTTAATTGTTGGATATTGAATAAAATGCTTTTAAAGTGTTGCCCCCACCTCCGCATAAACCTTTTCAGAAAAAACTAAGGTTTATAGTGTCAAGATTCTCATTTATGCATATTCTATATTTTATAGATTAACGTGTCAATCACTAAACTGTGTTACAACAAAATTTCGACGTGTTTTTCTCTTGAATTACCGCGATTTCCTGACTTCTCAACCCATTTACCAACAATTGGTCAAATATATCTTTTTTTATTGTCTATTTTTCGACAAATCCATATCAATATCTATTCTTATGTCAAAATTTATGATTACTATATTTACTATATGTTTCCGGCGAGACACAAACTGGTTAGCCCCTTGTAAAACTGATATACTACAGAAATGCCCCCTAAACAAAAGTTCCCCTGAACAAAAAGTCCAAGGGATTTTTATGAATAACGTTTAGAGAGCAACCGAAGGGAAACTTCCCTGACTGCTACTTAAAAACTACTTTACGATAAAGAACGTAATTCCATATTGTTATGCAAGCCATAGTAATTATCTTGGCAAATAGTTCAACAAATCCAAAGCTGACCATTATTCGTATTGCATTGGTGCTAAACGTTAAGTTTAATAAGAATAGAATAAGATATAATATAAAACTTCGTTTTAAGTTGGAACTAGTGGAAAATGACCATCCTCTATTGACAAAAAAATTAAATAAGGTTGCTAAAACAACAGCAACAATATTCGATATCGTAAGATCAATAAATAACATTCTTAATAAGGAAAATATCAAAAGCTCAATAAACGCTGATGAACCGCCAACGATTAAGTATTTAACAAATCTTGGTATGGAATAACTTCTTTTATTCTTTAAGCTAAGAGAACCTTCCAACTCTTTATTCATTATTAAGTCCTTTTCCTTGTATTTTTGAAATTAAATATCTAGGTCGATGTTTCACTTCTTCATAAATCTTTGAAATATAAACCCCAATAATGCCCAGGCTGATCATTATAAAACTTCCGACCCCTAAAATAAGAATAATAACCGTTGTAAACCCTGTAAATGCTTTGCCAACTAATTTCATATACAGTGTTTGAGTCACTAAAACAACATCAACAATAAGTAAAATCGAACCTAACCAGGTTACCAAATGAAGCGGCAGCGCAGAGAATGAGGTAATTGAGTGAACAGCGAGCTTTATGAGACTACTCTTCGACCATTTAGTGCATCCATTGACTCTCTCCTGAACTTTAAAAGGTACTTGGATCCGCTTAAAGCCAAGCCAAGCGGACATACCTCTGAAAAAGGTGATTGACTCGGTCATTTGTTTCCAAGAATCGACTACTTTTCTATCCAAGAGTTTGAAGTCCGAAGCACTGTTTAAGTTTATTCCTGTTGCCTTTTTAAATAACTTATAAAAAGTTAATGCCGTAAACTTTCCCGTAAGGGATTCCCTTCCTCTGTCAGATTTAACGCCCTCAACAACATCATAGCTCTCGTCACGCCAGAGGCGTACCATTTCAGGAATTACCTCCGGCGGATGCTGTAAATCAGCATCCATTATTAAGCAGGCATCACCCGCTGCCTTTTCTAAACCTGCACATAATGCTGCCTCTTTGCCAAAATTACGGCTCAACTGAATGATTAAAACATTGGAATAATCTCTGCTCAATCGCTCCATTTCAGACCATGAATTGTCCGTCGATCCGTCATTTACCAGAAGGATTTGGCTGTCTATTTGATTTTGCTCTAAGATGCGTTTTACTTTAGAAACGTTAGAATAGATCTGACTTCCTTCATTATAAACAGGCATAATAATTGAAATCAACCAAAAATACCCTCCTAGAAGTCTTTTGTTTTTACCATTATATTCTAAACAAATTATGGTAAATAATATCATTAAAGTAAGGAAATCTAGAAGGTGATTCGTTGTTAAACTCTAAAATCCAAAAACTAATAAGGAACAAGCAATATCTTGTTTTCGGCTTGCTCCTAATACTTATGCTCTTAATTCATCGATATATTTTTCTTTACGCAGACGATCTATATTATAGCAGAGATGCATCCTATGGCTTAAGCTATCTGCCCCATTTTGTGGTTAAGGAATTAATTGGTAATGGCCGGGTTTGGGTCGGCGTGGCGATGTTATTCATCTTAAAATACAACATATATGTCTTTAGGATTTTCAATCCAGTTGTTATTGCGTTGACAGCATTTTTGATCACTAAAATCAGCACTTCATCTTCCGGTTGTAATAATACTTTGAACAAACAACGTATTGTAATTGCCAGTCTTTGCTCTTCATTATTTTTTGTCTTTCTGCCAATAGAAATAGCAAATACAACAATATACTATGCCGCCTGTGCCTTCAATTACCTTTATCCAACGACGTTGGTATTGCTCTATGGCTATACCCTTCATAAACACTATGAAAAAGCACCCGACGGTAAATTCAATATCTGGATCCTGATACTTGCCTTTATTGTTGGATCGTCCGTTCAGCAAGTTGGTATGATAGGCATTGGATACACTGTTTTAATTTCTGCTTACTATAGGTTTTACCAAAGACTAAATAATTTCAAAAGCTTTATTCCCTATTATATAGCACTAATTGGAGGATATTGTATTGTATCCTATGGTTCAATTCACAGAATGCAATTTGAAAAACAAACAGGGCATGCCGTTAATTTTAAAGCCGTTACCTCGAGTCTAATAAAAACTAACATTTTTTCCTATCCCGTCTCAGGCTACGTACTTATTCTTTCTTTATGCTGTGTCTTCTGGATGCTTGTTTATAAAAATCAGCTTCCCAATAAAATTATAACTTTATGTAACAATATACTTATGACTGCATTATCATTTGGTATTTTAGGCTATATTTATGTTGTTTTTTACAAAAAATATGATATTCATTTATTTACTGGGGGCCTTTCTAATACATTATTGAGTATTTGTCTGCTGGGATTTGCAGCAGTTTATTTAATAAGCTTAATCTATTTATCCATACTAATTTTAATAAAAAGACATTATCCATTCTTATTGTATAACTCAATTAATGCCATTGGCTCGCAATTAATGTTATTTGTAGTTGATGCAAGATTTGCTGAAGCTTATAAAATTATTTTTCCGGCACTTTTGCTTATGACCGTTTTTGTGGTTTACTCTATAATAAACTTTTATAAGAATAAACTATTTCTGATACTCTTAGTAATTTTTGAATCCTTTAGTCTGGCCCATCTGGGAAAATTCGCAATTACCTATTTAAATCATAGTTATAATGTTAATAGTTCATATACATATCTGTTTATAACGTTTGTTATATTTGCCATTTTGGCAATTATAGTCGGTCATTATAAGATTAAAAACTTTAGAGGTCTTGCAGCAACCGCTATTATCTTGCTGGGATTATTTAATTTTGGAACTGAATATTATGGTTATCAACTGGCATCCTATGCCCAGAATTATAATATGAAAGCTATCAAAGTATTTCATTTAAATCATAACTCAAGCGAATTAACACTTAAAAAGACTCCGAGAACGATCTATGGTTACAATGTGGCAAACTGGAACACTATGCCCTATTTCATGAAGGAATGCTACCATATTCCTGAAAAAACCGCTGCTATTAAGTATATTGAATAGCACATCAACCATATTAACATTACTCTTATGAATTTAACATAAGAAAGCCGATCTCGTAAAAATTAGAGACCGGCTTTCTTATTATCAACTACGTAAATGTTCGATCAACTTAAATTTTCCGTGATAAACCCATGAGATCTTCGACTTTATTAAGTGTTGCCGCTGCTTTTTGGGAAGCTTTAGCTGCACCGGCCGTCAATACTTGATCAAGGTAGCTGCTATTAACAAATTCCTTATACCTTTCTTGAATGGGGCGAATGGCCTCAATAATCACTTCAGCTACATCATTTTTAAATTGTCCGTAGCCTTTTCCGTCATATAGCTGCTCAATTTCTTTAATTGACTTATTCGTAATTAAAGCATATATAGACATAAGATTCGATATGCCTGCCTTAAGCTCTCTATTGTAAGAAATTTTGTTTTCCGAATCTGTTTGAGCCTTTTTAAGCTTTTTCAGGATTATCTCAGGTTCGTCAAGCAAATAAATCGTTGCAAAGGAATTGGCATCAGACTTACTCATCTTTTTCTTTGGTTCTTGTAATGACATAATTCTTGCTCCGACTTCTGGAGTGTGAATAGCAGGAATTTTAAACGTTTCCCCATACCGATTATTAAATCGTTGTGCTAAATCCCTGGTTATTTCAATGTGTTGTTTCTGATCATCTCCAACCGGAACATAATCAGTTTGATATAGGAGTATGTCCGCAGCCATTAGCGGCGGATAAGTTAGTAAGCCGGCAGGGATAGAGTCACCATTCCCATGGCGTTGAGATTTATCCTTATATTGAGTCATTCGTTCAAGCTCTCCAATATAAGATAACGTAGTCATTATCCATCCCAATTTAACATGTTCAGGTACTTCGGATTGAATAAATAGTGTTACTTTATCCGGGTCCAAACCTATTGCCAAATATAATGCGGCTAAATTCCTGATGTTATTCCTGAGCTGATTCGGTTCCTGGGGAACAGTAATAGCATGTTGGTTGACTATACAGAAATAGCACTCATGCTCATTTTGATACTTTGTAAAGTTTTTCATTGCTCCAAGATAATTCCCTAAAGTTATTGTGCCACTAGGTTGTACACCTGAGAAAATCACCGCCATAAATAACTCTCCTTTAAACTAAAATATAAAAGGTCCAATCATCCTAAAAGGGACGATTGGACCGTGGTACCACCCATATTTATTTAATATTACACATATTAAATCACTCTTTCCGTACTAAAAATAATACGGCACCTTTTGTAACGTGTGGATTATCACGTCAACTCCTACTACCATTTCGGGTTGCTGCTCAAGAGGCCATTCAATATTTATTCCGCACTGATTCTCACCAACCATCAGCTCTCTGACGCTTCCTAAATAGTTACTCTTCTCTATCATCGCTTTTAATTACTATTTTATTAACTAATAGTTTATCAGTTTGAAATCATTAAATCAAGTTTCATTCGCCTGCTGTTCTCTACATCTGTCCTTACGGCAATGGAAGAAACCGAATTCTCATGATCACTTTTCATTTTTGACAATTTCAATTGCCGCTTTACCAGTCATATGCTCAATCTTGACCTCAACAAGACTGACTCTACCCCAGTCTTTCTCAATTTCCCTCTGCCCTTCTTGAATATAGTCCGGGGAATACTTTTTAACAAGGCTTTCAAGAGCGGCTCTCCTCTCACTGTCTTCCGTCAGAATCCTAGCTCTGCCAAAAGCAACGACACTACGAAAATGGGTCGTGAAGGTTTCCTGGATAACCTTATCCTGGTCAATTACACAGAAGGACACCTTTTCATCCCGCTTGATTGCATCGATCTTATGGCCTTCTTTTGCACAGTGGAAATAAAGTTTACCATCAGCATAAGCATAACTTAGCGGAACGGTATACGGATAGCCGTCATCGCCCGTTACAGCCAACACCCCCGATGATTGAGACTTAATAATTTCTCTTGCCTCATCCTCAGGCAAGAGCTGTTTTTTTCTTCTCATTTCTCGAAACATTAATACACCTCATTTTAATTCTTCTTGTTTTAGCTATTGTACAGTACACCATCTGCTTCATTAACAGCACTTACTTTTACTCAACAAGCCATTGGCCCATTTGCCTGGCTTCCTCTAATAGTTCCGTTTGATTGACTAAATCCTCAGGCTGACGAGTCCCACCAGCTATAAGGATTTTATACGATCCAAAGCCAAGGAATAAAAGGTTATTCCCTACATGCTCAAAGTAATGCCGAAATAAAGACGTCTCAGTCCTGCCTTGGGTTACCGCGAGTAAAACCTTTTTCCCCGATTCGAGACTGCTGGTATAACCAGGACGGAGGAACGGCAGCAACCGATCAACTGCAATCTTCAATTGCGCCGACATCTGCCACATATAGACTGGAGTAGCGAAGACAATCCCATCGGCGCTGGCTATCTCATCTAATATTTCCTGCATACCGTCCTGCTGTACGCATCGTCCCTTCTCTGAACAAGCACGACATCCCTGACAAGCTTTAATAGTCATACCACTCAGATGGTAAGACTTGACCACAGTTCCTTGACTGCCAACCCCTTTAATAACCTCATTGACCAGAGTTGCCGTACACCCATGTTCATGGGGACTTCCGTTAAGGACTACAATTTTTTTCATAGAAAATAACCCCCTCAATTGCTTTAAAATTCCTCCGTACTTAATTCAAAGCCTTCTAGAATTGCAGGGTCATCAATCTCAATTAGTAAATACTGTCGCCCATTCCTCTCGACTTGTTTAATGCGTTTTAGGTCCTCGTGACGAATCTTAATTTGTGCGACATTACTTTTAATTTCAATCACCTTGCTGCTTGGTAACAGATTGGTCGCCTTAAATTCATAATTTGCCTTTTCAGTATTGACTAAAAATGAATTCTCTAATTTACGTGTATCTTCAATTCCGCTTTTGACAAGAATTTGTTCAATAGCTTTGACGCCAAGGGTAGGAATCTCGCCGTCTTCATCTGCATCAAGGATGCATTCACTTATCTGTTCATAAACATTGGCAATTACTTCAGGTTCAACCTGATCTCCTGCGACGTCTTTGATAATTGTTAAAAACCGTTCTTTATCATCTTGAGCTGTTGGGACTAGCTCGCAATTTAAAACATGATGAATAAAAGATTCACTAGGTTGATTATCCTTTTTGGTATAATAAATGACTTTATTCGTATCTGCATACCCATCACTCATGGAAGGAAACACAAATCCCTCTTCAGGTGATACGGCATTGATATAAACATTCATCGGGATGTCAACTCTAAAGTTCTTTTCCTCAAAATCAAACATCAAGGCCCGCTTGGGACTGGACACCAAGTTGACGGTACCCATCATAAATTGAAAAGCATTAACAACATCGTTTTTCGCTGCGTCATCTTCCCCCACTTCGTTTTTTGCAGGAATCCAAAATTCCCCACGGGTAAATGAGATCATATAATCCGATTCGTAGGATTCACTGTGATCCATGATTTTTTTCACAATGTGCCCAATCTGTTCTTTGAAATCCGCGTGTAAGGCCTCAAACAGGACCTTTTGCTCCGGGTTTTCACCGAGTTTGTTGTCCGCAAAACTTAGTTCAAATATTTTACTGTCCAGTTGACCTGTAATAAGCTTTTTAAATCCTTTGAGGTAAAACTCCTGTTTTAATTCGTCCATTTGCTCAAAATATTCAGTTTCTACCCCAAGAATTTGTGCATTATCCTTTTTGATATAAACACTGCAAATTTCCCCTAATTTTAGCCCGTCATTGCCTGCCTTAAATTCTTTTCTAAGCTTGGCGAGATCATTTTTGTCCATTCTTAATCCCCTTAGTCTGTATAATATAATTTTCAATGTCTTAAATGTTAACATAGTTAGATATGAAAGTGAACTCATTCAGCTAAAGCAACATCAGAGCTTCGATAGGGACCAGACTCCCGACTCCCTTTAAAGCAGCTAATCATGGGTTAGGGAGGAATTTGCTCAAAAACAGGGAATTAGTTATATCTGAACTTGTCAAAACGTCTTTTATCAAACTCAAGAAGCAAAATAAGGATAAAGAGATATCTGGTGGAGGTTATCTAGAATGAGCGGAATGATTTTCTTTGAATGTCTAATAATTTTTATTTCGGGATATCTATCGAAAAACAGATTAAGTCTTATGATTTATGTACTGATGCTCACAATTCTCCCCCTTATAAGTATAGGTATTATGATTACCGCGTTCAGTAACACACACGACTTTTTTGGCTGCTTAAGTGTCATAGTTTTAGCAGGGGCATCATTTTTAAGCGTTTGGGTTTTTCCGGCTATAAATGGTGAACCTAAAAAAGTTGAGGCATCGATGTACATTGTGATCGGAATTATATCATTAATTTCTATGACCCTTTTTTCATTACTGGAGGTATTACCGAACGACATAATTGAGTCTATCCTTAAACCGTTAAGTTTAATAGGCACTCCCTATTATATTTGGAGCAGACCATCCTATCATTTGGCACACTTTGTTGTTATGGCCGGATGTTTTCCCTATGTCGCGTCGTTTATTATTAGTAAAACAATATTGAAGTTTAAGAATTATCAAGACCACTAAGAATAACGGCTAACTAGTACTATGGAGCCCACTAACTGTAATTATGGACACAGAAAAGCCTCTACAAAAACAGTTAAACCCGCATGAGCGGGTTTTTAAACAAATTATGACGGAGGCGAACTTACACTGCTGGAAACCCTAACATATAAGCTGTGATACCACAAGCTCTATTGGCGATAGAAGCACCCGTCGAAAATCCTCTTACCGTTTTCTAGATTCCTCTAATTATGAACCCAATGACACGAAATACCTTCAGCTGTGACTTTAACCGCGTTAACGCCCACTCATTACCGGTTAGCGAATACCAACCTAAATAAGAGACTTATCTACTTTGCAAGATAGCACATGATATTATCTGTTGTTCATTTTCAAGCTTCAGTTATCCCCTACTAATTCGATGGCTCGCATCTCCTGAAGTACCATACTGAGTGGATTGCACTTATCAGCGTTCTTTCGCACTAACAGAATATACTCCAATAAACAGTATTTGGTACCTTAATAGATTGATACAATTGCACCGCCACAAACCGCTGGTAAATCATTGCCATTAAAAGTAAACCAACATTTCATACCCCACCCCCTTTTTGAACAAACAAGTACAAACGAGTATGTAATCGTCTATGGCTTTTTCTTTTTGAATAAAGTATTGCACTATACCTTTAGAGAAAGTTAACCAGCCTTCGGCAAATTGATTGATGCACCAGTTTACCGCTTAATGTCATGATTAACTGCCTGTCTCGCATCAAAAACACCGCAAGTGATTGCGGTGTTAAAGTTTCCTTAGAGCCGACTATTAGATCGAACCAGTGATCTACTATTTTGATAGACATATTCATATATCTATGGACTTGATTATGTCAAAAACAACCTTTGCCTCTGAAAGTGGAATTTTATCAACGTCTTTAAAAACATAAATTTCCTGCATTCGATTATATTCAACTTTAAATTCCTTATCAAGCAACAGTGTCGTAGCGTAAGAAAAATCTTTGATTCTAAGGTCAGCTTGAATACCCCCCTTACGAAGGGCTTCTTCCGCTCGTTTTAGAGACACTAATTCCTTCAATGAGTTCAAATCTGAGATCAGATCTATGATTTTGGGATGTTTGTATAAAATCATTAAATCATATATATGCTTAGCAACATCAAAGGCATAGTTTTCTTCGGAGTCAATATTGCTAGCTTTGTAACGTATATAATAAAACTCCGCTGCAAATAGTTTATCTACAAATATACGCTCTAACTTGATTGTTTGTAATTGGAAAGGAGCTACATCAAATTCTCTTTCTAATATTTCCTTTTCGGAATCGGTCGCTTTGGTATAGATGATGGGAGTGATCTCCATTACTTCCCAAGGTTCACTGGTAGTAAAGGATGTAGCTTCAACTTTTACTCTACCAAACCGCTGTAAAGGATCATTATTATCGATATTTGAGAATGTTGATTCATAGCCATAAACTGAAGTAACATTTCCTTTAGAATTTATATTTTCATTATCATCTGTTAACCTCTTAAGAGCAGTATATCCTTGAGCAGATTTTTCCAAACGCTTTTTTCCCTGGGTTTTAGAACAGTCCTTGTCGTAAACGGTAAGATCGATGTCTTCAGAAAAACGATTGATACTGGAAAGAGCTTTATATAGGGCAGTACCACCTTTAAAATATGCTTTCAGTTCATCTTGCTTGAAAGAAAGTTCTTTGAGCAGTAAAGTAACATAATAATCTTTTTCTAAAACGTCAGACCGGATGTCTTCGCGTTTGGCAATAGTTAATAAAATAGTTTCAAAAACATCCGGTGAAAGGTGTAACTTCATAGTCGTGTGGCCTGAGCTATTTTTAATAGTCGTGTAACTACGATTTTAGGGTATTTAGTATCTGCTAATGCTATTAATCTTCCGAAATCCAAGGAGTTTTTCTCCATATAATCATTTATAATTTTATAGGGTAATTTTGCATCAACAGGGATTCGATCTTTATTTTCTACTGCATCAAGAACCTGCAAGTATTTTACGTTTTTTGCGTCTACTTTTACCTTTGGTTTACGAAGCACAACCTTTAATTCATTATCCACTTTATTCCCTCTATGATTAACCAAATTTGTTACAATGTGATGATATTTAGGAATTTGGGTTGCCAATCCAATCTTTTGTAAAAAGGAAGCGCCTGTTTCATATCCTACAATATCATTTTTTTGAATCATATATTTTTGAAATATTAACTGAGTGGGATTTAATGGGGTTTTTCCGAATACCGTAATTTTTGGTTTATAGTAAATCCCTTTACGAAAGTTTTCAATGCTTGTTCCATTTAATCGATTTAGAGTTGTATTTACAATCTTTCTTGCTCGCTGTTGATCAATGTTCAATTCTTTTACTAAAATATTAGTGATTTCGTTTGTAAAAATCGGGTCACCTTCAGGTATTCTATCGATAATATCATTGATAAATGCAGCATAATTTGTATTGCATTTTTTATCAGTGATCATATATTTTCACCTTTCTTTTAGAATCATTTGTTATTATTATATGACATTCCAAATAAATTGATACATTTATAATAACATATTTTTAAAGGGCTTCAAAGCAATATTGCACTGTTAAGCTAGTATTTTAGACCTAGTAGCCCTAACAGTTATAAGCATGATCAAAATAATGTCCCCTTTCCAGTTTACATATTACTCCCATAACCTCGACAATGACACATAAAAAAGATATGCATGCGAGGTACTCCGGAGGAAGTAACGTTGAGAATGCTTAAAATTAAAGGTGTGGTGTTTGGAATAGGGATTATCGAGCGATGTCGCCGTCCAGCTATTATAAATATTTTGGAACATAAAAAACACCTGCTTTTCTCCGATAATGACGAAGAAAAAAAGCAGGTAATTCAGGAGTATGTAGAATCCGTTATGGTAAATCATCTTAAAGATGAACCAGGTTTAGAGGTTATGTGGCAGAACTCATTTCCTTTCCAAAAAAGGAATCATATCTTTTCCAAGGAAAACACCATTATAGGTGTCATTTGCATCACTATTTAAACAATCGGAACCATAAATTTTCTTTTAGTCCAAAAAGGAAGCATAAAAATTCAGATAAAATCTATGGGGCTTAGCGAATGTAAAAGTAAAAAAAGCCTATCTATACTTATTTCTGTTTTATAATGGTTAAGCTTTTAGGGATCTACTTCCTAAGCCTCCAAACAACTTAAAATTTCATCGTTTAGAGCTATTTTTTCGGTAATGATGTCAATACCATAATTTATTAGCTCTTCTAGAGTGAATTTTTTAAAATCCTCATCATTTTCGGGATATAGTTGTGTAAGGATATCTTGAATATTTCTTTTACTATATTCATAATAATTACGTCCTTCAAGCTGTTTTTGAATATATTCTGCATAGATAAGACCAATATCTAAATTCAATTTCATTATCAAATGTCTAGACTCTTGGCTATTATGATTATTCAAATTTATAAAATTGTTGCAGATCAATTCTTGCTCAAGAGTTAAAAATAGATTATCAAACTCCTTGCTATCATCTTCCAAAATGACTTTATGGGCATTATGGTTATATACTTTAATTAAATTTTGCTTTGTAATATGAGAAACTGGTAAATTTCTAGTAAGCTTTTCTATTTCAGGGTGAAAAAAGTTCTTTCTCATTTGGCTGTCAAATTTGGTTAATTCTTTATAAAGTATAATACTTTTATCTTTATCAATTAAATCTAATGCATTTTCAAATTCGCTTAAATCAACATACGAAATATTTTTTATTGTATCGGAATCCATATTAATATGTATATAATCGACACCTTTATGAGCTAAATCTAATCTAATTTTATATGATGAAAATCCTTTTAAAAAATATAATGTAATTCTAGTAGTATTATCTACTCGCCCCCTTGAATGTATATTTGATTTTATATTGAGTGGTGAATTAATATCTATCCAGTAAATATCAATATCTTCTAATTCCTTATAAAATATATCAAATAATTTTTCTAAACCAGTTTTAATTTTTTGGCTTTGAAATGGTGATGTTATACAAGTATTTATAATAAATAAAAAATAAACAAAATTAAGCTTAGAAATAAAACTATAAATCAAACTTTTTAATAATATTTTTATTTCCGTTTTAGTATGTATATGTGTAAATAATTTTAAAGCTTGCAATATGGTAAATCCATCTTTTCCAGGATTAATAAGACCATGTTTGCATAATTTATCTTGGTTTTGTAATCTTTCTGTGTAATGGGTAATTAAAGAAGTATTGATAAATCCAAAAGAATGTAAAATATTTTGAACATGTATATAAATATCTGAACTATTGTTATCAATTGAAATTAATAGTTTTCTTAAATCTTGCTTTATTCCTTTATATTCCTTTCGAACATTATAAGCTAAAGGTTGAATATGTTTACTAACTTTAACCTGATGCTGTCCATCTATTAACATAATCTCTTTAGAATGATCATAAACTTTTAAAATTCTTTCTGCATAAAAATTATCAAGCTCATCTATTAAAAGTAATTGGAAATCATCTTGATTCCAATCAAAATTAGAGCGGAGAGATAAGATTTCTAATAAACATATCTTTTCATACATATTATCAATTTCTGATATATCTATTTTAATCATTTCTTCACCTTCTTGAATACTTTAAATTGATTTCCCTAAAAAATCCGTATTTTGACCCCAAACAAATTATACTGCTGCAAGAAATATGGTTTGCACTACAACTAAATCCGCACGAAAACATGAGTTTTTTAGGGGACTCTTATTAGCTATCCTGTAATCGCAACATAAGCTTGTCCAATAGCACAAAAATCCATTCCCTATTTAACTATAGTCGGTCATGACTTTCTGTCTCTACTTCTAGCAAAGCAAGTATTTTGGGTAATAACTTTTCGAATTCAGATTTTAGAGAATCCTGTAGTAGTTTTAAAAATGGATGGGAAATATGCGCTTGCGGCCTTTTCCACTTGCTTCTCTTCTGTGCTAGGAATCATATAGCTAAGATTGGAATCTCAAAAGCATTAAGGGAGTCTGGCCGTCTACGAAAAAAGTTGAATAATTTATGCCTCCCCGTTTCTCCAGGAAACTGAATTTCTGCATCAAATGGTCATTCTCACCGCTTCGTATGATTTTTTTGCTGATGCAGATTTAATACAGGTTTTGTTTTTTCATTTATTCCCTACGGAGAAAATCTCAATATCCTCAGCCGTTAGTGATACAAGTTCCTAAGGGTCCATATGGATAAAATGAGTACTTCATGAATATCCTTCTCTCTTTCTGGCAAGGGGTGAGCTTCCATCAAGACGCTCAGGCACCCGGCCGAATGGATTCCATGATTTAAATATAACCCTGAATCGTTAATTCAAAGATTTTAGGGGCTTTCTGTGTTTCCACTACTAAAACCTGTACGTAAAACTTATTTAGCCTAGATTTTTTCTAACGTTTTTATTGACCAAGATCATACATCTTCGAACTTGTATTCTTCACCTTCGATAAGTTTATTAAAACCCCCAAACACGAATTCTTCTTTTACACGCCTTACAAATTGATAGTCGTTAATTAGCCTATATATTGTTACGAGCATTCCACCAACGTCTAAATTCCTCAATGCTAGTTCGTTTCCCATAGCCGAATTCATAGCTACGTAAATGACGTTACTAGTAGTCGCTATTAGATTAGAGTAGCTAAGGATCTTCCTTGTCTTAACTTCATAAACATCTCTATTCTTGTAGAATTTGTTATCATAATATAGACCATGTATAGCTGCTATAATAGTATTTATTAATATAGACAGAGTAGCACCTCTGGTAATACCATATAAATCAATTCCATTTTTCATTAAAGTCGAAGTTAAGTCAGGAGATAGGTTGTTTACAATTGGAATAGGCAATCCCATTTTGGTAAATGCGTCTGTTCCGTAATGCAATGCCTGTCTTGTAACAGCAACTATTAATATTTTATAATCATTTTGGACCTGTTGAGAACACTCATGAATTAGGGCTGGAAAAGTTATAGGGGCATCAATATGTGTACTATTTATCACCTTATAAGATTCAAGCATTATGTTGTTTTTCGTTAATGAATCAGTGATTATATTTAATGTACCAAAAATCCACCCCAAGAGAGGATCATGCCCTAATACAGTGTATCTATGGTTAGCCCCACTAACCCCAGTGTTGATGTAAGTTGATCTAAAATCATCCGACTTCTTAAACGCGTCGTACGGAACAGGTCCTAACAATATTTCGCTATAGCTCTTTGGCATTGTTTTCTTGAGAACTTTGCTTGCATCTCCATCTTTATCAAATCTAAACTTTTCATTAGATAACCAATACTGCCTAACACATTGTAAAGCCGTAGCGAAAAATAGAAACGAAATATCGAAGCCATTTAACTTTGTAAGTTTATCAAATTTTTTATCTAAATCGTCTATTATTTTTCCAGCATTATGAGCTACCTCTGCAACACGGTAGTTTTCTTGAATAATCATATCCATATTAGATAAAATAGCTTTACTCTTTTTATCCAATAATTCTCTTCTTCGTTTTAGTTCTTCTAAACTACTCATATTTGCTCCTAATAATACTAATAATGACTTTAATTTTATAGTATCGTTTTCTTTGCTAATCTTCTTAGTCCCTGGTTTTATCTTCTTGATATTTTATCAGATCGTCTATTAGGTCGTCTTTTTCTTTTAATAGCCCTTTTGATTTTTCCATCTGTTCCTCAAAGGACTTAGCTTGTTTTTTAAATCTTCCATCGTATACTTCACTTGCTTCTGTATAACCCTCTTTTTTACCTTCATACTTTCCTTTGTCGTATATTGTCTTTCCAGCTGCTCCAGCTGCTCCAGCTGCCCCTGCAGCTCCAACTACAGCACCTGCTGTTAAAGCACCATCCACAGTAGCAAGGCCTGCCACTGTTACCCCTGCTGCACCCGCCGCTCCTGCGACTGCTGCTCCTGCTGCAGAAACACCTGCGGCCGCTGCCCCAGCCGCTCCGGCAGCAGTTGCTAGAGCCGCAGTACCAGCAACTGCTGCCGCTGATAATACTACTGGTGCTGCAACTATTGCAACGGCCCCTCCTGCTATTCCACCCGCTACCATTCCAACCTTCTTCCAAAAGCCCATCTTCTTAACCCTCCAACTCTAAGAATTTCTCGCCACGGTTTGACCATTCTATTCCTTCTGACACCCATTCTTCAAGATTAGCAACCATAGATTTATTGATTCCCAGAACACTAGCCATTCTATAGACGAGATCCTTTTCTGCTTGAGAATATTGGCCATCAATACAACAAATTTGAATCCCTTCCCTCAAAAAGAATACCGCTTGTCTTTTTGACTTAAAGGAAATATCTAATTCAATACTATTTAGATATATAAGACTTTCTAACTGTTTCCGTTTTAGCTCGTCAATATTAAGAGCGACCATTGCATTATTTAAGTAACCCAACTCTTCCATGTTAATTCCTTTTATCCCCTTTTCAAGCTCTTCTGCTTTTGAGAGATAAATCAATCCTTTAATAAAATTAACTTTTGAATCATCTGAATCCAAAATTTGATGTATGTCTACCACTTTAACTCCCCCTATAAGACCAAATTTGGCCTATTCTTTGATTTAAATAAGGAACCATAATCTTCTGTTTTAACAAGACCTACCATTTCTCTAACATTCATTTAATTCTAACTGATGAATACAAATTCCTTCATAATTCGTAATATTTATTCCTCAGCTAATGGCCCTCCCTTGTTACTCTTTAAAAATTTCTTATATAATTAGGATAGCAAAAAGTATGGACAAATTTCTGCATACACAAATAGACACGGCCAGCATCTCTGTATTAAGATAACTGTCTTTTAGTTTAAGTGAACAAGCCCTACCACCTACCAACACTTCTCACCTGACTGGTAGCTTATCCCACGTTACATTTCGGTAGAGGTGTAAGTTAAGTTTATCAGCCCTATACTTTTTATGAAGCCCCAAGCCCCTTTGATGATAATGAATGGTTAGTAAGTTAAGCTAGAAGGAATCCATTGTCTCTATTCCACAATGGTTGGCCTCCATTTCTATACCTGTAATGAGAACGAAGTAACCGACTGCTTTCCCGAACTAATCACCAGCCCAATTCCTAAAGACTTAATCCCCCACGGCCAAATAATAACGCCTTTAACGATCTGTCCTTCTTCGGCCAAGTTTTCGTGTACATAACCCATGTAAGTAAATCGGTATAAATTTATTGTTAAATTCTCTCCAGTTCTCAGGGAGTTGTCCTGTAAAATCAATACCCGAACAGCCTCTTTACCATTCGGTTGAACTGGCGAAGTTGAGTTGTCATATTTTGTATCCAAAATTGCTCCGGCTTGGCCTTCTGCCTTGGCTCTCTCTTTGCTTCCTGTTCAAACTGCGCTTTTGCAATTGCTACTTTAACCAGTAAACAATGCCGTTCAATCACCCCGACATGCTGATTCAACTTAAGCCCCAAATAGCGCCCGGCGCTGACGCCCTCGGCAAGAGCGAAGTATTCAGGTTAGTTTAGTCCACTACGGATTGCTTCCTCCAGAACTTCATAAGAGGAAAGACGCGGTGATAGCAGTAGGTACAAAGATAATCCCATAACGTCTTTATAGAAATATTCTCAGTTTCCTTCAATTCTTCTTTCTTTGTCCAATAATAACTGTTAAGTAAAGAGAGTTGCCACTAACCTTGTGGGAACTCTCTTTTTAGGACTTCCATCTATTTTATAACCTCGCTTCACATAGTACATTTTCTTCTTAGTTGAAAAAGTGGCCTTATATTGGTAAATCTTCGGTCGGATATCTCTTAATCCTTGACAAATTACAAGTATTGAACTTTTTTCAAGTATCTTATCCTCTTTTCTTTGGATATAGCCAATCTTCCTTTTCCCTTACACAATTAAGCCAAGAGTGATATTTACCTAACTGTCAGGCCTAAAGATATTAGTGTATTTATCCACACCTCATAATTAGCGCTTTCTTTTAAAAGCCACCCCTTTATCCCCAATTGATCACTAACAGCACGTATAGTCGGATACTTACCCTGTTTATAAATTTCAATCATAATTCTTCTTAATTCTTCTTGTTGTCTTATCCTTTTTTGCCTAGTCTTATTTGAAATATATTCTTTACGTTTTAGAACAATTTCACAAACTTTCTCAGGAAGGTGAACGCGGATTGACTCAACATTAACTGAAAGACGTCTCGCTAATTCCTGAATTGAAGGGGGAAATTCATTCTTCAAAGCCGTATTTAATTCTTGTTCGCACAAATCCCAATTTATTGTTCTATGCGCAGATAGGTGTTTTATGACCGGTTCTTTAAATGTTATTTTCTCTATCTCGTATATATGAATTTCCTCAGTAATTAATCTTATAATTTTAACATCTATACAATAAGACATCTCTAGTAATATATTAAGGCTAGGCCTTACATTTTCTTTAATCCAACTATAAAGGGTTAAATAAGGAATACCTATAAAAAGCGAAAATTTTCTTAAACTTTTAAAATGTGTCACCACTATTCTTTGAATGTTTATAGAAAGGAAATTATTGTTTTTAATAATGGACCTCTCACAAAGTAGCTCAGTAATATTATTATACACCCATAAATGCCAATCATAATTCTTAATCTGTCCTATACTCGAATCGTTATTGCCCCCTAACCAAGCGCGACATTTTGAACAGAACCCTGGAATCGATGTAGGAGTTAATAACTTCATCTGTTGACCACAATTATTACATTTCGTTTGTAGTGGGTATTTATGTCGAATACAATATTCAATAATAGAAAAGTTCCATAGTAAAGGTTCATAAACAATGCCACCATTGTCTCTCCATTCTTGCAAACAATGTGGACACCATGCACGTATATTTCTAAATGCTCTATTCTGCTTTATAAATGGGTTAATGTCTGCTTTTAGGTATTGCAGATTGTTATTCCCTGTTAGTTCTTCAAGGGCTCGAATTAACTCATTGGAAAGAACTGAGGAAGAATAGAGCCTTTTAGTCTCAAGATAAAAATTTGAGGTTCGCCCATCCAATAAATAGTAGTCCAATGATAACCGTGGTATTATTTCATTTTTTGCTAAATTTCCTACAGTTACATGATGTGCCTTAGCGAGACGCATAATATAACTTGGCAAACTTTCACTTAATGGACTAAATAAAGCCGCCGGTTCAAGAGTAAATAATCGAGTGCTGTTTACATTCTTTTTATCCTCGTTTATATTCATTTCACCTCCTGATTTGCCCTAAAACAATAGGTTCTTTACCATGTCCTTCATAGGATTCTAAGTCCCTTTTTTCTCAATTAATAATTCTTTTATCAAAGTTCAAATTATGTCGTTATCCTTGTACTTTAACATCTTGCTAATATTCCAAGAATCATTTAAAACTGCTCAGTGCCGGTTTTATCTCTTCTAGGATTAGGAGTAAAAGGCTTATTAGCCCTACCCTTATCTTCTGCAGGTTTTTGTGATTCCGGTTGATTGCTATTTTTTAAAGTTAACTTCTTTTCAATTTCTCCTTCTGACAAAATCTCTTGCAATTCTTTCTCACCGTCTAAAGCCGATTGAAGCATCCCTTCACATCTTCGTCCGGAAATCTTAGTTCTCTCCAGATGCTTTCTGGTCAAAGTAAGTGCTTCTTCTTGTAGAACTAAATTATAAGCACGATAAAGCCATTGCTTGAGAGTTCCGATGCACCCTATCGTATGTTTATAATAATAGATAAAATCTTTATCACTACCACCGGTTATTAATACTTCTGGCGCTTTTGATAATGGCATGTGGAGAAGAAACTGATTTACGATTTTACAGAAGTCTACTACCTGGTCCGGTACTTCATATTTGTAACGCGAAAACTCAACGATTTCAGCTCTTCTGTTCGCCTGATCAGTTGAGGAATCAATTAAGTCCTTTAAGTAGGTGACAAGTTCATACGTACCAACTAAAACTACAGGGGTTTTACTCATATTTGCAAGGGATTTAATCACATCAACTTCCGAATTAATCTTCTTACCGCTGGCAACCCGCAACATATGATGGGCTTCGTTTATGATTAATGCCGAGGACTCCCTAAAATAAAGAGTACCTGCTAAAACGTCTAGCATATTTGCTTTCTTTATTTTTGAGATAATAATACGTTCACCAGCATCATCAATCACAACTTCATCAACATAAGATATCTTTTTATCTATTAGCGGTTCTTTTAATTGTTTCAAACCATTTTTCCAAAGCTCTGCAAAATCAAAGCTACCATGCGCGGGAGCAATAGCCTCAATATTTACTACAGGAATACATCCTTTATTAGTTGATAATTTCGGTTCGGCTAATTTTTCTAGACTTTTTATTACACGTTTTACTAGCTCCATTTTTCCAACACCAGTTGGGCCACATACAAAAACAATCCCTTCTGATAAAATACTTGTAATTTCAAAAACCGTATCTTTTACTGCTTCCTTTAATTTCGGATGAGGAGCTATATAATTTTTAAAATAATTTCTACGTTCCTCTACCGAGCTTTCTACCAAGTATGCCGGAAACTTTCCAACGTAGTCAGCCATGAATACACTCCTTAACATATATAGATAATCTTTTGATGAACAGCCGATGATTGACGTTCATCTTAAATCTAATCTACGAACTCATCATCGAGATCGAAAGTTATATCGTTCCAATTAAGCATCTGTGCCACAGGAACTTCTTCAACGGGCTTATCATTTTTGTTAGTATAGCAATTATTTAACCCACCATTGATGACTTTTAACTGAGGTACCATCTCAGAATCAATAAGTCTCTGTTTAAGCACCTCTTCCCTGACCTCTACATGGTCTAATATGAATTCCGCCAGTTTTTTAGCTGATATCTTCGAATTGCTGGCATTATCTTTTTTCTGTTTTATCAATTGTTCTGTAATTACTTTGATCTCATTCTCGCTCCTGCCCTTAAAGGCTGTATAGTACTGTGAATAACATTTAGTCCACTTTCCCTGAATATAAGCATAAACTATACCGCAATCCCAAGGATCATAACGTACAGGAATATTTGTATTTGCAACACTCGCTTTGGCAAATTCTTTGCAGTAATAGTATAGATATCGAACTTTAATTCCCCGCTGAGGATCAACCTTAGCGGTTCCACCTTTAGCCGAAGGAAGGGTCATTATCATAAAATTTTCATTGTAAGGAATAATTCTAAATGGCCTTTTACCTGACAGAGCCATACTTCGGTTGAACAGTTCACGAGGTGATTCGCACAAGGTTGAATGTTCTTCAGTATCATAAAACTCATAGAAATACTCTGTACATAACGCATAAAGAAAAGGAAGATTCCAAATAGCATGGTTTTTAGGATTTACTGACTTAGTCACTTGCCGGACATTTCTCATGATTTTTGTATTGCCCACAAGATTGTGGAATAACTGTGTATTATTTGTTCTAAAATTCCGCTCAATAACAGAACCCGTACGAGCTTCATGTGGTGGTCTTGTTTTATGAGTCACATGGTAACGAGCCAATAAAGCCCTAAAGTATATACTCGTAAAATCACGCCCGTTATCTGTAACAATGATTTGCGGAAGCCGATTAAAACGCCTTACACACTCTCTTATAACCATCATGTCTGACTTATAGGAAGGTGGATCATAAGTTATATAAAAGGCTAGAATGCGCCTTGTAAAGGCATCAATCATTAAAGTTAACCAGAACTTGCCCAATTTTTTTAATGTTGTAGAATGAACCGTTTCTAAATCGACCTCAGTATGATCAATGTGAGCAACTTCGAACGGTCTCTCCCCATGTCGCGGTGTAGTCATATCAAGTTCCCAGTAAAACTCCCTTTTCTGATAGGCAACCCTACTACCCTGAGTTTTTGCCAACCGTTCTAACAATGGTCTCATTTTTAAAATTTTCCTAAAGAACTTAATACTTGGAACCACAAGCCCCTTTTTCTCCAAATAATGCTGTAGCTTACCATAAAGTACCTTTTGTTCTTGATCTTTAGGCTCTTCGTTTGCTTTAATAAATTCCTCAATCTCTTTATAATATACTTCTTTAGAATATCGCTCGCTCCGGTTACCTCTATACTTCGTACGTGGGAGAAGACCTAAAAAACCAGAACCGTACTCTTGTTCTGCCTGACGGTAAGCTTTTAACCAATTTTGAATTGTCCGTAACGTTACTTCTTTTAACATACACGGTTTCCCAGTTCCCTCTAGCAAAGGTAATATCATCTCATACTTAAGATAAGCTATTTTCAGATCTTGTTCACTTGCTTCATAAATTAATGAATCTGACGCTGAATTTTGGGGCTTGAGGATACTTTCTTCAATACCTTTTATCCTATCCTCGCAAACAAGATTAATAAATACGTTCCTCTGAAGGTCAAGGAGATTACCTTCGTTGACTAAGGAAACATTATTTTCACCTAAATTTATTATGGTCCAGGGATTACCGTCCCAAAGAACTTTTGAACCAGGTGCTACTACGACACAGTGTGTTTTTAAAACAGGTTCTTTTTTACTAGAGGTCATTATCCTATAAGTAATACCTACTTGCTCGTTATTAAACAAGTGGGCACGATCATATTCCGCCAAGAGTTCATTTTCCATATCAAAATAGATTTGACGCCTGGCTATCATGTAATAGACAGAATCCGCTTCAATATTCAGATTACTGAGAAGCTCGATCAGTAATACCCCTGGCTTATTTCGAACTTCTTCAGTAATAACGTTTAGTGTATCTTCTGTAATTTCAAAATTAGAATCTAATAAATAATCCTCAATAAATGTATAATTACGTTCTAATTTCCAATTGATGTCTTTTGAGGATACTACCCAGTAATTTAGTCCAAACTGTTTTGCATACTCCTCGCCTGGCGGGCAATGCCATACTCCATCAATACAGATGTATCGATTGGGGTACTCTTCAGCCAATTTTTGCAAATCCTCCTCAGGTTTATATTCTTCCCATCCAATTCCATTTAGAGTAATAACAAAAGAGTCTGGGGTATGTAAGAATCCTATAACCTTTTCTTTATACAAAAATTTCATCTTAAATTTAGGTGGCTGATCGTAGTATTCTAAGACTTGAGGATTATGCTCCCTTATGTGGATAAAAGGGAGTTCATTCTTATGACTTTCGAACTGAATCCCGAAGCCCATTTTTTGGCTAGGATAAACTCCTGTTACATTTTTCTTCCCACCTCCAACATTACGAGAAGGTCTTGATTTTCTTATCCGTTCAATCATTTGCCTTCCTTCTTCAGGGATCTGATACTTATCACAAAGTAAGGCCAATTCCTGTACATTTGTCATAAAATTCCCTCCTTTATTTCGCAAATTATATTTCTCCTAATAATTAACCTCTTGTAATAGCTTTAACCGACCAGCCTCACCATAACCATACACCTTGATATCTTCTCGAGTAGTCTTTTTGATTGAAATTCTATTCGCTTTTTTCTAGGTTCCCTTTGCTATTACCAAATTGTTAGATATATAATCTAAAAAGTTACTCTTTCTTAACTAAATCAAAGGTATGTAAACATAAAAGCTAATTGCTAGCCTCCTCAACAACAAAATTCCGATAAAATTTCCTTAAATATTACCCAAACTTATTTGACAAAGGATAAATGTCATGTTAATATAATCAAAGGATATATAGTTAATACAATATGTATAATGGTAAATTAGGATCAATTGTCTAAGTTTGTTGAAATTAAATATTTATATAGCTACATATAGCCGACAAATATGTAGCATATTTGAGTTTGTTTATAGACTTTTTTATTATAGATTATTGTTCATTCTTTGTCAAACATTGTCGATTTTATTACATAAGCCATACCTGATCTTTAATAATACTACGCCATGTTTCTTGTAAAGGTTTTTCCCGCAATTGAAATCCTAAGATGTCTTCTACTCGTCGCCGACTTGGATAGATACCTTGACTTATCAACTTATGTGTTGCCTCTGTTACACTGAGGCAACCTTGTTCAATTCGTTGCTTTCTACAAGCCTGTAAGTTTAATTGATGTTTTTGTGAAATAGCTTTACACAACTTAGGAAAATGTCTATATAATAATTTTCGGTTACATTTAAGGTTCCTCGCGATTTCCCGCATTGAAGGAGCCTTTTTGGTGTCCTTTAATACAATACGAAGCCTTGATTCAGTATACTCCCGATCAAATTGCTTTCTTCGATTTGAGCACTCGAAATTTTGTAAGAAAACTCCATTTACCCCCTTTATTTCATCTGGCCTATACCCATTAAATATGTCTTTGATCTGGTGATTTGTGACGTAGCAAATTCTCAAAATTGCATCTAGTGCTGGTTTATGCTTACCTTCGTACCAAACTCCTACTGTAGTTCTCGGAAATCCGAAGACACGCGCGAATTCTCCTTTACCGCCTATTTTATCTGTAATCAGCCTGATATACTCCACTATACAATCACTTGAAAACTTATAATTTATGACTTGTCCCATAGTGATTAGTTCTTTAATATTGCTAGTGACAAAATATTTCCAATCTGTACTTTTTCCGTCTGATGCCTCATTTGAATTCGAATATGATTGATGCCCCAACCAACAACCACAGTTCGAACAAAACCCATTCCGGGTTCTTCGAGTTAACAAAGGAATTTCCTTTAAGCAATTTGGACATCGAGTCTCGAGGTTTATCTTATGTTCTCGGCATGTTGTCACTGCACTAAACCCCCATAGTAATGGTTCATAAATATTCCGTTGCTCGTTTCTCCAGGTATTGAGACATGTTGGGCACCAAGCCTTATTGTGTCGGAATAATCCTCTATACGGTATAAAAGATTGCCAAGAAACCAATGTCAGACTTTTAGTATCAAAACATCCTGTCAATAACTCCAATACTTTCGCACAGTCCTCAGCTGCTTTACCCAACCCGTTAAGCTCAGACGCTGCTTCAAAGAACCTGCTTCCACCTTCCTTACTGCTTTTAAGAAGGTACTCCTTTCCGAGGACTGGGGCAAGTTCTTTCCCTACTAGATCACCCACGGTGACAGAATGGTTCTCAGCTAACCTTGATATATAGCTTGTTAGTCGTTCTACCATATCAGTACCAAGACCCATAGGCTTTAAACAAAATAACTGTGTATCGACAACAATTCACCTCGATATTTAAATCCAAGTTTATCTTGATAAATCATTGCCAAATATCAATCTTAATAAACCCCAAAAGAACTTTAGTAGTACTTTTGGGGGCAACCCCATTTTCTTGAATATATACAGAATATATACAGAATCTGTACCACTAAAGTATATTATATTTTGAGCCTGCGATATCTCCACCTTTGTCTCAGTGCATTACGTAGGAAAAAATCACTGGCGCCAATTTCATACCAACTATTAGGTTTTTGATACAAATCAGGGTCCCGCCCACACTTGCATCCCTCGATATCCCCAGGTAATGCTTCGTCCGATTTCGCTCAGTTCTTGTGGATCAAGAAGCAAGCTATCTCGCTTTGATGATATAAGAAATCTCTCTTTGAATTTGGCGGTTTGGAGTCCCCTTTCACCTAAGAGTATGGAATTACAAAAAATACTTCAAATTCTGCTTCACGCTTAATTAGGGTCTATTAGATCATCAATACTTTAGCCTAGTGCATTTTTTCTCTAAAAACATGTTATAATTTTTATAAGAATGTATAAAAGCCTTATATTTTGGAGGTTGGATATGGAAGAAAATAAAGACCAATATTCCATTACCTTTGTGGACTTTTTGTTCACTGCAGCTATTTTTATAGGATTCGCCCCTGAATCCTATATTCAGGCTGAAAAGGGTACAGGAATATTTACACAAAAATGGCTTCTTAGCAACATTTGGCCAAGCCCACATGATATTATTCTTATGTCATCATTCATATTATGCTTATTCACCGTAGTCTTGAGTTGGTTTGGGTATCACAATTCGATAAAGCACAAACCACATAAACCCAATGTCTTAGGCATGTTTAGATTTTTAATAGATGTACTTTTAGTCGCCATATATACACTATTACTAATGAAATTCACACAAATCCAAGTATCCTTAACTATTATATCAATAATTTTTGGCCTTTACTTCATTTGGGATATATTACTGATTTTTGAATATAGGAGTAATTCAGATATACCATTTTGTAAAAAATATCGTGGGGAATTAGTTACTTTCTGCTGGTTTATTATTTCTATCCTCCTTGCGAAATACACATATATCTTACCAGAGTGGTTGCAAGTAATTTGCGGATTTGTTGTCGTAATTAGTTACAGAGTTCACAAAATGCATAGCATAAGAGATTTTATAAACAAGGTGATAAAGAAACGGAAATGCAAAAACAAACCTATGAGAATCTATGTAGCAGGACCTTATTCGTCTGACAATCAAGATAAGATACTTATCAACACAAATAGAGCTATTGATATAGGTATTAAAATTTTTCAAAAGGGCCATTACCCTTACGTTCCCCACTTAACCCACTGGATTGACCAACGCGCAAAAGATTGCTGCATTCCTTTGTTATGGGAAGACTATATGCAATGGGACCTACATTGGTTGGAATTATGTGATGCACTCTTTTATATTGATAAATCTAGAGGAGCTGATATTGAGCTTCAATTTGCATTAGATCATGGTTTAAAAGTTTACCGCTCGTTAAAAGATATTCCTTTAGTTAGTAACTCATAGACATACCCTAATAACATAAATGCCTCGTAATTAATTTTTACGAAAAATAACTTCATCGTTATACCCAATCTCCAAGCCTTCTAATAATCTTACCTTCTTTTGGTGTTCCTAACGCATGATTGGCCACCATAATATGGGTCTCAGGATCGACTCCGGCTATAGATACCAAAGTGATAAATATGAGCATCTAAATCGTTTAATACGGCTGTTTTCACAACATTATCGCATAGCAAACCAATCCCTATACCGAACCTTTTCCCGTGCATTTGTTTCAATAAAGGATTTATTTTGTCATAGATTTCTTTACTGCCGGTCGAATAGCGATGCGGCAAAAGTGAATTTGCCATTTTCTACCTCTTGCTTAATAAATTTCGATATGTCAAAAAGGAGTTAGGCAACCAATCAGTCAAATCATAGGGGTTCAAGTAAATCTTCTTGCTCGTGTCCTCAGGCTTCTTTCGAATAGCCGGTATAACCTCAAAAATTGTGGTATCAGGGTTAGGGCTATCCTTATCTTCTTCAATTAGTTTTCGCAACGGAACAATAAACGCTCGTTGCTCGCCGATGCTGTAATCATCTGGAAACTGTCCAAACTCAGCATAGTTAAGAAGCTGAAGCCCCAAATGTCTGTCAAAGAATTGGTGATTTCTCTGATTCCAAAAATTATCAAGACAGTTTTTGCAGGTGCGTGAACACTCGCATTCTGAAAGGATTTTTCGGGCTCTCTCAAGCACTTTATCAAGAATCGAACCAATTAACGATGAATAACCTGCACCGCTGGTGAGATTGTCATAGAAGAACATTTCAATGTGCGAGTCACCATCGCACTTGATTCTTGGACGCCACCCCCCACTTATTTCGTTGTAATCTATGTCAAGAACAAGTGAAACAGCTTTCTTAAATACCTCGTGCAGCGTCGTAACCGCCGCTCGTAGTATGCTCTTTTCTTCTGCATTGCCGTTACTTACAAGTTTTTTAGAATCATATGAAATATCCAACATGAACATGTCCGTTAAAAATTCATATCCTAAAAAAATATTGGTAGCTACCGTTCCTTCGTGGCGACATAAAGGATGATTATCATGGTAGGGTTGTGAAAATAAGAAATTTCCATTGTTCTTATCACCTGCAACCTCAGCACCTCCGCACTTTTGGCAAACGTTAAAACCATTCTTGCTCTTTCCCATATTAACAGTCAAGACTTTTCTGTCTGAGAGATTTGCATAACGAATATTACTTTGACCATGTTTAACCATTCTTGTGTCTGATGGAACATAAGAATAGAAAGGTGCCTCAGTATAGGTATACTGTTCGTCTTCATCCTCGAACTTAACCTCATCCCCTCTAACAGGAGAAAATCCCCATGGGCGCAACATCTTTCTATGGTCTATTGATGCGCCGCAATATGGGCATTGTGTTTTAGGAAATTCCTCTTGATCAATGCCAAACCAATTGCATTCGGTACAGATGTAAATGTCGTTATAATGGTCTTTGTTCTGAAAATAGTATTCGGCTTGGTTTTGTTCGAAGCCTCTTGGACGTAGATTTGTATATATACCGCCGCTTTTATATATTTTTTTGTCAATCGTAACGAACCTGCCTGGAGCATACTCACTGAGCGCTACGGCGATGTCTCTCTCGGGGGCATATTGAATATCACGTGGTGCGTTTTTGCCGCGCTCAGATTCTTTCTCAACATAAAACCTTACAACATTCTTCGGGAATGAGTATGACGGTATAAACCCTTCGCGATAAAAGACATCAAAAGCAGGTGTTTCTTTGTCATTGTTAATAAACTCATTGCGTTTGCCTTCAGCTAAGACGTTTTGTCTTATATCGCGGAATTGTGAAACAGTAACATCTGTCGACAAGTCCATAGACTCTGCATATGCTTTGAAGTTTTCGCCGAATTTTTCGCAGAATGAAATTATGCCAATATCAATGATGCCGTCAAATTGGGTTTTCATATCGGAGGTAGACATAAACCCGTTCAACGCCAACATATTGATATGGCGTTGCCTGATTTTTGGGTTGTCTCTGTCAATCCACGGTTTGCGCGGCGAGCCGGAAATCATTTCATCAGGATGTGAAAAGTAATGGCTATCGTGTGTTCCCCCTGAAGCATACGTAACAATGGTAGAAATGCCGGCATTTTTACGCCCAGCCCGCCCTGCGCGCTGTTGATAGTTCTCTCTCATAGGAGGTATGTTGCGAAGCCCGACAGCGGTCAAAGAACCGATATCAATACCTACTTCCATAGTTGTCGTACAACTCAAAACATCAATGGCATCCTCGCCGTTTTCCCCCGCGTTAATATCTTGGAAGCGCATTTCATATTTTTCTGTGCGGCTCCAAGTATCGCTTCTAGTTTCTTTATGGGAGAGTTGTGCCGTGTGCTCTTCCGTGTCAATCGTATGTATGCTTTCAAGTTTTTTCAAGGCATTGAGAACAGGTATCCGCCAAAAGTCAAAGCGAGACAAATCCTCCTTACTAATCTCCACGACATCGGCAGAGTCAAAACAAGCTCCGCAATAATCTCCAATTTTAAATGGAGATAATTTTCCGCACTTAACGCAGCGATACCAAGTGAAGTCTTGATTAGCAAATTCGACTTTTACCGCAGATAATTTTATATAGTAAGAGTTGTTTGAGGCGGAAGCAAAGAATAAATCCCGTACTTTATTTACGATTTTTGCCATCATAATATTATTGATATTCAATAATTCCAGGGTCCGCTGAATAAGTCCCTTATCCAACGCTGTTAAAAAGTCGAAGCTCAAACCAAAAGACGAACTTTTGCTTCTTCCAGGCAGCCCCTTCCTGACATCATCTGGAATTATTTCCCCAAGAGCGGCACTGTCATCCATAACATCCCAGAATAACAGGACTAGCAATTGATAAAGAGTACCATGATCAATCGTGACGCCGTCATCTTCTAAATCATATACGCAGTCTTCAAGAATTGAAGTAATGGGGGCTAAAAAGCCAATACCTATATCTTTGAATGAACGAGGGCTTTCTGTAAAGAACGTCAGCAACTGTTCGTAATAGTCATCTGGCAACGATCGAAATTCCTGAGCTAACAAAGCATAGTCTAAAGTTCTTCCGCGCCTTTCAGTTCTGTATTTTTTATCTTTGAAGAGGCGTTTATCATTCTCTAATTTTTCTTTACTTGTTCCACTGAAAAAAATAAGCTTGTTTTGTAAGCAAACGTCTAAAAACGCCGGATACAAATCCGATAAGGAGTGTTCTTTGCCGTCGGTTTGTAAGAGAAGTGACGCAAGCATAACCGCCTGCCGAAAAGCATCTGCGTCAGAAGACTTTGACAAATCTCGTGCAAGTTTTGCTGCGTTCTGCCGAGAATCGGAAAACAGCAAGACCTTTTTTCCTTGATTGATTAGTAATCCTGACTTAGCTGGCTGCAATTCGAATTGAGCCTTCGTCAGATTATAGAATGGGATATTGCCCTTGGTAGCCAAATCGACTGGCTTTTTAAGAGGCATAGGCTTCTTGCATTTCGGGCAAACACTAAAAGTATATGAGTGGTTCTTAACATCGAATTTATCATTGTATATGACAGTCAGCAGATTCTCATCGTTTTGTGGAGATGTATACAGTTTGCCCGTTAAGGGGTCAAGCGCACCAATATTGTCATTCTTTCTTTTTTGATAGTTTTTGGGGACCACATAAAGAAGCATCTCGTCGAGAGAATTTGTATCCCCGTTCAGCCCACGCTCAGGAAAGACATACCAATACGGCTGTCCATCGATTTTCCGAATATAAACTTTTAAATATAAAGCCCCACATTTTATATGATTGACAAGTTCGTAGATTCGACCGCCGCAATCGCACTTATGTTTTGGGATAGAGATAACCTTACCTAAGGGAAGCTTTTCGCCTTCTGAATATTTTGCACAGCTGCATTTCGGATTTGAACATGCATAAAGACCTTGCAAGCCTCGCAAAAACATATGAAGACGTACTGGGAAAAGGATATTTCCGTTCTTGGCGGCAAGAGAAACCAATGCCAGTAAAGCGTCAAGTGCTTTTTCAGCATTTGCACTCTCTCCAAATAGCTTATTCTTAATCTCACTATATGATTTTGCGCCATCACGGCAAAATTTGTTCAGCAAAACAAACGCTTGATATTTCGGAAGATTATCATAGAGCCACTCTTGTGCTTGACTCGGGTTAATATCATTGAGCAAGTTGCAATGAAAAACAGTTTTGGCAAAATCCTTGATTCTGATAGCTATATCATCGCCTTGTACTTGATCAGAACCAATCGATGCTAATGCATCAATATCAGTTTTTACCTCCAATTCATCCGGTACAGCTTCCTTTTGTCCGAACAAGAATTCACAAGAAGACGGATCTTTTCTCGTAAGACCAGCGTAAAAAGCGTTAATCGCTTCCTGCTCGTTTTGAGGCATACTTGCAGTTGTGAGGATAAACTGAACCTTATCAATCGTTATTCCCAACCGATAGAACAGGCGTTCTAACAATAGCGCAATTTCTCCGCCGGCGGAGCCACGATACATATGAGCTTCATCCAAGACGATAAGGAGTTTATTATCGGCGGATTCATCAAGCCATTGCTTTGTTTTGTCCCATATGTTTGCTTCACGTTGGCGCATAAGCATATACTCCAACATGGAGTAGTTTGTAATCAAAATATCTGGAGGACATACCTGCATTTCAAATCGCGTGATAAGTTCAGCGTCATACGGTGTAGGCTTATGGATATTCTTTTCTAAGTTCTCAATAAAATTTTGAAGTCCGTTTTCGCCGAATCGCGCAGGGTATTTGTTGATGCTCTTAAGCCCATTTACATTATTAGTTTGCCGCTTCCGAATTTCATCATCGGCATTTTCGTCAATCAAATAATTTTCGCGGAATGTCGCCGCCAATTCACGGCTGCTTGCTGGCTTTGCATCACCAGAATAAGGCGTTCTGCCGGTGTACATTCCGAAATGAGGAATGCGGGTAGCGTGGGTGTCTGTCGTGAAAATCTCTCGAAATTTATCGCTCCCAATAATTTTTCTAAATCTTGCTAGTTGGTCTGACACAAGGGCGTTCATAGGATAAATGATTAGAGTTCTCACGGCCTCCTTATTGAAAAAAGCAGGGTGTTTTTGGGCTTCATCAAAGCACTTGGCTATAATTGGCCAAAGAAAGCACTCCGTTTTACCAGAACCTGTGCCCGTGGAAACAAACAAATCTTTCCCGGAGGAAAAACACTCCAGTGCTTTAACTTGGTGTTCAAACGGGTTGGAGAATATGCCGAGGTTTTCCTTAACAAGCTTCAGTAACGATTCTTTCACGCCCTGCTCAATGCGCTGCAAGTTTTTGATTCCATCGGGGACTTTTTTATAGGATGCAGAAGTTTCGATGTATGGCTCTCGAGCGATATTTGTATGCTCAGAGCAAAGCTCTCCCAGAATATCATCGACATAAAGAAGAAGAGTTTCACTATTAGCTAAATAATCGGATTTTATATAGTTCTTCAATCTGTCACGGATTGCCTGATAGTATTGTTGAACACTATTTGAATTATGCATTAGCCTACTCTCCTTTTACTTCGATTCCGATACTGTTTAGTACGTCGTTAACTACCGGAACGAAGTCATTTTTTAGTAGAAAGCTGACTTTGTCAAAAGCGTTATTTACTGGCCAAGACAAGAGCAATAGGTAATAGTATTCTCGGTTTGGTAAGTACCCGCCAATTTTGATTTTGGAATACTCCGCATCTTGCTTTATAACTTTGGCCTTTAAAGGATTGTGGTAGTGGGCTTTTAGCGCAAAATACAGCCGCCTAAATTCATACGAGATTAAGCTATCGTTTTGTGGTTCAACGGGTTCATCTGCGAATAAAAGTGAGGTGTCAGATTCTCGCATCACTCTATAAAACGGACCCAGTTCGCTTTTTCTAGCTACCGAGCAATCCGTCTCAATTTTCTTAGACCAAGACAAAGAGGGAACATTATCCGATAGCGGGTTGAAAAATTCCATTTCGTCAACATTTATATCTTTTTCATAAAAATCTAAAACGTCGTATCGTGACTGAAAATACTCCTCACAGGTTAACTCGTCTCTTATCAGGAACTCACGTACTGAGGACTTGTACGATGTTGGGATTGAAAATACGCCAAGTCCATTTACAGTGTAAGCTGTATTAGGAACACCAAAGAACAGAGAAGAATTTCCTACTTGAATGCTTCTACCAAAATTAACTAATTGACTCCGATTTTCCTTATCAGTTAAAAGATAACCTGTTTGTTCATACACCCGCCGCATATGAACCGGAAGACTAATCTGATTGCTTTTATCTATGAACATAGCGGCAATGCCCGGGAACAGCTCATTATAGCGCTGCAGCAATTCATTCAATACAATTGTTTGATTGTGCTTGGTTGTTCCGACGATTCCGTCCAATGAGCTTTGGGCTGTCCGTAAGCACCATTGCCCTAACGCTGAATAACAAAGCCGAAAAATAAAAGAGTCATCAGATTCGCCTTGGTAACGACCAATGCCCATATCCATTGACATAGCGGATAAAAAATGGTTCATAGTGCAAACCACCCCACGAACAGTTTTTTATACAGGCATCTTCCGGCATTCCCAGCATATTTAATTAATCGCTCGGATGTGTTATAAGGGTTAATCTGTAATACATCTGTACAATATGGCAAGATATCAAATGCGAGCATTTGAATTAAATCTTGCTCATCAAATATAGCGACGCATTTTAGCTCAATCAAACTTTGAGGAAAGCCTAATTCTTGCAATATTTCTCTTAGAATAGTTGAGTATCTGTTTTCCACCTTATTCCATCGAGGTTCATAGTCAATTTCCGCTATTTTTGAAGGATCTTCGGTTAAAGTTGCATTGATAGATAACGCCTTGATCCGATTGACGTTAAGATAATGGCAGTACCTCAAAAACTCTTGTGATATGTAGTGAATTGTCCTATCATATGCAACGGTTATGAAAATGATTTTATCTCTATGCTTTTCAAGAGAAGGCAACAATTCTGTTTCGTTGAAATTCCCGATGAAATTATCCAAGCAAATAATACGTCCGCTAGATGATAGGAAACGTTCGACTTCATGAGTCGAAACGCTATTGTTAAAAACAAACGTATTAACATTTGATTGCCCGATTATCGTGTTTGCCACGCACTTCATAATGTTTAATCCTGTTTCGCGATTGACGATAATTGGAATCCCTTGAAACAGAATTTTGCCCAAATGTGTTGTCAACAGATGATAATATTCAGCACCAGTAGACATACCAATATTTTCAAAGTTATATCCCAGATAGTCCTTAAACTCATCCATATCATTAGGACATTTTGCATTTTTTCCAGATTGTTCTACGGTTACTTTTATCGCTTGCTGTTTTTCCAACTCCGCCCTAATCTGCTTTTCGAGTTTCCGACTATTGTTTTTTGTCTCAGACAATTCTTTTCTAAGCCGTTTTGTTTTTTCCTCATATGCCTGAATTTCGATTACGAGGGATTCAATTTTTTGTTTATCTATCTGAGCTGCAATTTGGATTTTTTCAAGTTCAGCAACTTTTCTTTTGAGAGCGTCAATATCCCATGCATTATTTTTTAATTTATCCATACTTTTGTTCAACGCGTATTTTTGTGCATTTAGCTCTGACTGAAGTTTTACTATTGTAGAATCCTTGACTTTTATTTCTTCATGAAGTTTAGCTTGTTCGCCGTCAGCTTCCTTGATAGACCAAACAGCTTCGCCTAAAATTTCAACGTGTTCTGCCAAAAGCTCTTCGCCAACAAGTTTGAAATACAGCTTAATATTGTCATCGAAGACGCTGTACGGTAATGTGTGTAATAGTGCAATGATGTGACTTTCTCCATCATGCATTCTTTCATTATAGTGATCCTTTATCTGAGTAAGCCATATATCAATCTTTTTCTCAATGAAATCAGAAATAAAGTGTTTGCTAATATTACTGATGAGCAACCGAGTTGCCTCAGCTTCAGAAATTGATTTGGCTCTAAAGCCTGGACGAATTTTATTGAACTCTTTTGCGTTCTTATTGAAATACCTTATTTTATCCTGATAGGGAATAATCGAACAGATATAGTTTATTTCGTCTTCAATTAATTGAGGAAGGTAACTCATATCAAACCCTCCATGATGCGTTGTTTGGCTACCACATTAATTGAATTTGAATCCGTACATTTATCAATATAACGTAAAGCAACATTACTCATTTCAAGCGAAGCGAACACATTTAAGTCAAGTGCTTCCGTGCGCTTGCAGTGCTTGAGAATATCTTCAAGCAATGCTTCACCAACTAACTGCTTATTTAGGTCAGGATAAAAGCAACCAATAAGGTAGCCTAAATTATATCGTCTTATTTCACTTTTGGGAGTCAGTAAAACCACTTGCCCAACGTTCAAAGGAGTAACCCCAAAACGATTGAATAAAAAGTATGAATCGCCGTCATTAGGTATAGCAAATTTAATTGCTATGCTTTTAGATTGAGTAAGAAAGCTATAGTTACCAATCGGTTTTTCAACCTTGTCAATGACAATCTCCGTGTTTTTCTTAAATATTTTAGTTTTTGGCTTAACTAATATTCTGGAAATGCCATGATTAACTTCGAAAATGTCCGTCGGTTCGACATTGATGTTCCCGTGTGCTTGCAATTCAAAACTTGTAAACACAAATGCTTCATCTGACGTTATTATACTAACTTCATTAACTATTGGCGCGGGAGGCCATAGAAGGGTGAGAGACTCAGAGGATTCTAATTGATATCCCCAAGAGTTTAATATCTCATCTGAGCGGGCTGTCTTTTTCCGTATTGATAAAGTCTTACCTAAGAATTTATAGCCCATCGACTCAAAGCGTACCGTCTCGTTTACCAGTATCTCGTCTGGAAGTTCAATATCTCGTGGTGTTGAATAATGGTTTTGAAAGATAACGAAATATTGAATATTAGTAAACAAAACAGTACTACGTACTAATTTGGCTTTGAAATCGCTATCGTTTCCTTGTAACTTGAAAAAGGTAGGGGTGCTGTTTCCAGGCTTTATAAAATCATATTTCCGTTTAATGCCGCCAAGAGTATTGGATAAACAGTAACTAAATGAGAAATCGTTCAAGGGAACAAGTGTGGTAACATCCGGCGAAAAGTGACTGCTATTAATCGATACGGAATAGAACGGTATAGCTGAATCCTTAGTTCTAATCTCGAAATCAACATTCTCCTGCTCATAGCTTTTAATTTCTTCTGCGCTAAACCGCAACCCTATACTAAAAGTCTTGCTTATGTTACTATAGTAAAATTCCACTCTTTCGCGTTTACTTCTTCTTGAACGAGAATCTGTACTTATCGCTCCATATTGTCCAAGATAATTTTCACATTCTACATCGTTGTTTCCATTACGGTGTCTAAAATGAGCCTCTACGCTGGTGCTAAAAGCTGCGGCGATATATACTTCTTCTCCACAACAGGCGCACTCATAACGATACGGTTCAAACCCGCAATTTTTGGCGGCTAAAACCGCAGACACCTCAGACTGAAGAATTGTATCATACGCCTTATGCATTCTTACAATTGCTCCTTTCGCAAGAAATTTTGGAGAATATGCAGCATGTTATTGATTGCTTGGTTTATCACTCTCCAACGGAACAAATCCACTCATTACCTCGGAAATTTTGAACTTCCGCTGTCGCCCGAGCATACCTATTTTTCTAAATCCATTGCGGGACTGTCTTACGACTAACACAGAGATAGTCCGACACAGTTGCTATCGGCCGCTGATTTTCTAAATTATCATTATATTACTTATTCATACAGACCCGACTTTCCGACGTTATGCTACACGATACAATCAAATATTGAATTAGTTCCACAAATATCCTTTATTTCCTGCAATAAGAGCGCAAAAAGAGCGTCTAATACGCTCCGCTAATTTTCACCCCAAAACTCCCCATAGAGGAGCCACCAACCGGTAACACCAAACACGGACTCAGCACTTGACTGCTGGTTAGGCTTTATCAAGGCGTTATGTCTAAACTTAGCAAAACGCATGCGGCGTGGTGACGAAGGTTTGCCGCCCACCACCTTCAGATTCTCCTCATGACAGACACCCTTTCGTTAGGCTACAGTTACTGTATCTTACCCCATTTTGGGACTTTTACCTCACGAGAGTTAATGTCCAAACGGGCGTACAAATAATTTGGAGAGCGTTAAGAACGCTCTCCATTCATAAATTCATTCGGTCTCGTTATTATCTTCGTTATCATTTTCATTATTTTCGGGAGGATCAATTGGGGGCAGTGCATCGACTTCTTTACGTTCAGCCAATAAATTAAATGCTCTTACAAAATGTTCAACAAAGGTTTCCACTGCTTCATGATGTTCATTGCACCAAAATGAGAATAGTGCATCTTGATCACCTAGGATTTCCTCTGCTTTTACAAACCAATGTTTGTAATCGTCGGTACTATACCTCTCAGTTTCTAGCGGCCATTCATTGAAACACAAGTCATAAGTAAACGCAGGTACCTTTGAATAGCTATCGTGGAATCTATTGAATGCATCATGATTTTTTAAGGTTTCAAACAGTCCCTTTTCAATTACCAAAGGGAGAAAAAGAAAATTATCTGCAGCAAATACAACTTGCGCTTTGGAGCGATACTCACTTTTTTGTGGTACATCACCATCTAAGATTATAATGTTATTCTTGAATTCTGGGACATTCTTTTCATATAGCTGAACATAATTTGTCCATCCAAGATTTATATCAACAAAGTTCATGTAGAGATCTAAATTTATTCCTAACGCATCAGACAATACATACTGCGTAAATGATACGGCTAGCATATCCTCGCAATAAACATTAATTTTGCTTCCAGTATTAGGCCCAACAAGGTTTATATCATTTAATATGGAATTCAACTCGCTGGTTGTTGAAATATTCTTAGGCATAATCGTACGCGTTCCCTCTCCATCATACTGCGGTTCTAGGTATACTATGGAGCTATCGTATGCAAAGAGGGGGAGGGTTATGCCTTTTTCTTTTCGCTCTTTACGCTGATATTTATTTACCTGCTTTAAGATAAATGGAGAATGGGTTGTAAATACAATCTGGATTTTATAGTCTTCAGCCGATTTCCATAGGTAGTCAACTAACTTTCGTTGTGAAAAACCGTATAATGTCGCATCAAGTTCATCAATAAGGAGAATGCCACCTTTATAATTTCTCCCATATTGCTCTTGCAGACGTTTGAAAGATAATACTGCCAATAATATTCTTGTAATATTACCCTCGCCGGCTGAGTTAGTAAAGATGTCATGAACACCATCACTGACACCAGAAAAAGTTTTGGATGAAGATCCCTTTTCAAGTTCAAGCCCAACAAATGGTTGGCCCGGGATACTTTGGATCGATAGAATTGTACGGTAATTTGTTATACAATAGTCCAATTCGTCAGGCGTAAGAGTTGGGGAAAAAGTTTGCGTTTTCCCAGACTCACCAATAGGAAATAGTCTGCTTAGACTCAAAAAATAAACAGGAAGTTGTATGTATCCTGCGCCACTTGCTCTGCTTTCAGCGTTCCAAAAACGTAATGTTGGCTCTTGGTCTCTTTGTCTACGCGCAATGCTTTCCACACGATAATAATTTTGAGAATACACACCATTATGTAACACTAATTTCCATTTATGTTCGCCAATAATATCATGCTCAGGAGAAATCTTAAACTTCTCCTTAAACTGTGAGCGAAAATTGTACCCATCAATCGTTTTACACCCATACATAGAATGGTCTTTCGAGATAGTGAACGGCTGACCAAGCATACCTAAAACGGTTGTTTTTTGCGTCGCGTTACGTCCTGAAATCGCAGTTAGACGCTTGCCGAGTGCAAAGGAGGCACATTCAAATGCTCTAAATTTTTCAATCTCTATACTCCTTATAATCAATTGGCACACCACATTCTGAAATTTAATTGTATCCCTTTCTCGATCATCTGTTTTTCTGTTGGACAAAACAGAGTATTTGAAAAAATCATCAATTCAGAAGCTATTCCTTTATTTGCGGCACTATATGTGAGATCAAATTTTCTTATATCATATGCTGAGTATAAGTCACAAATAGCCTTGACGTCATCATAAGTAATAATCCAGGGCGCTGTGATTTTTTGAGTAATCACATTTCGAATCCGTTGATGATCTGAGGGAGCAAAAAAGTTCTTATATAATTTTTGACCCTTATTATAATACGGTGGGTCAAAATAGATAAATATATTTTCACCAAATCGCGGAACATAATTTTGAAGTAAGCTGATAATGTCTTTGTTATAAATATAAATGTTTTGTCTATGGCTTGATATATCTTTAATTTTTGTAACCAGCGATTTACGATCAAAGCGCACATCAAGTTTCCAGTCACCATCTTGTGAGTATCCTCCGATTGGTCCGCCAGTTAAAATACCTGAACGATTCGTTCTATTTAAAAACAAAGTGGCAAAAGCTAAATCCAATGAGTATGAAGTTGAAGATGAATATATTGCTTTCTGTTTATGCCACTCTTCTATTGTGATTGGTGTATTCTCTATTCTTTCAATTAGTCTATTAGTTTCCTGTTTGACTGCACGCCAAAATGAATAAATAGCTTTATCATAATCGTTGATAACAATCTTCTCAACAGTTCCATCTAACAATAAAGAAAGGGCAACACCTGCACCACCAGCAAATGGCTCAATATATGTGCAGTTTTCGATATTTAAATTTTCTATTGCCAACTTAATGAAACCGGATAGCCTGTTTTTTCCTCCAGGATATCTTAAAGGGGAATGGTGAGGCACAAATCGCACCTTCTTTCATTGAATTCCATTTATAATTATACCTAAAATCAAATGTTTAGAGGTAAAAATATTCCTCGATATGAATATATAGTAAAATTTTTATATTCACCTTTATTTTTGTATAATTTTTAAATACGACAAACATTTCCAAATTCCTTCTTCTTTTCTATACCGCCAAGAAAGAATAAATATTTAGTGCTTACCAATATACAAAGAAATGCTAATTTAACATAGGATAGATGTTAATTAACGCGATATTATACTCAGTAATTACCATTTAACAGAAAAAATATTGAATAAAAATCACTCTATTTATTGGCAGCATTTATTCATTTACTTATTAATAACATAACAATAGCGATAAAACTTTGATTTTATATCCGCCTTTTTACCGTCCTAGATTGTGCATGAAAGCTTCCCCATAGACAGTGTTCCGCACAATTATTACCGCACACAAAAAAGACCCCCACCGAGTATAGGCAGAGGCCAAGAAAATAAGTTTATGGTGCAGAACTGCGAACATATTTGTCTCGGTTTGAAGGCTTACATAGTCTTCTTACTCTCCTTTACACCTCTCGTTTACCGGGATTGCCGGTTGCTGAAAATCTTTAAACTTTCTAATACACGGCGTTCTAACTCTCTCCAACAGCATGCCTTATAATTTGAATACTTTCAAATAATTTTATATTTACATGGGTACATTTTAACGATGCCTATACCTTTAACGAAAGGTAAATTCGCCATAAAATGCATCCTTTAACGTAACGGATGCAAAAAAAAGAAAGAAGCACCGTCTAAACGATGCTTATAATGCATAGGTCTTCGCGCATATCGCCAATTGAATCTTCAAAGGCCTAATCCACAATATCTCAAGAATTACTTGAGTTTACTTGAATCTTTTTTGTTTTTGGTTCAAGTACTTTTTTTCGGGGTAGACACACTATTAAGATGAAGAATGAAAAATCCCCACATGCGAGTTTTCTGTGAGGATTTCTTAAGAATATGTAATTTATCAAGGAAGCATATCTTTTCATACTCAAAAAGGAAGCATATCTTTTCCAAAACGAAATTTTATGGGTATTGCCACAGGTTACATTTAATGTTAGGGTTTTTAATGGCGGAGGCGAGGGGACTTGCACCCCTGTATCGAAGAACGACCACAAAAGCGTCTACGCGTGTGTCCTTTATTTTAAGTTTCGCCTTTCGTGCCTCCTAAAGGCAAGGATTCATTTCAGGCTAGCTCGATAATCTTAGCTAATATCTCCGAGCATTGACATTAGAGCGTCCTACTAATTTGACACCCTGGACCCTTCACCGTAGGTCAGAAGGCAGGATGCTAGCGGCACTTAGGCAGCTAGAGCGAAATTATCTTCGTTAACTATTTTTGTCCACCGTTTAACGAGACCAGGTGGAATCTCGACGCGCAACTTTTGCCACCGCTTCCCCGAGCGAGTCTAAAACGCCCCCGAATTAATTACATGATTAGTATATCATATTTACGCATAAAACAAACCGATTTTCTTTGGAATATGAGGATTATCATGGAAGGTATTTATAGTTATTTTAATTATTATCGTTGTGTGTCCTCTATTAACTTCTATTCCGATCCTTTAATGCTCGTTCAATATCACGTTTACTTTCCTTTTCAGCCAGGGCTTGACGTTTATCATAATTTTTCTTTCCTTGGGCAACTCCTAATTCAACTTTTGCCAAGCCTCTTTTTAAATACATTTTAGTTGGGATTAGGGTTAAGCCTTGCTGCTGAATCCTTCCAACCAATTTATTAATTTCAGATCGGTGCAATAGCAGCTTTCGTGGCCTTAAAGGATCATGGTTAAAGCGGTTTCCTTGTTCATAAGGGCTGATATGCATTTGATAAACCCAAATCTCGCCATTATCTAAATGGGCATAACTGTCTTTTAAGTTTACACGCCCATTCCGGATTGATTTTATCTCAGTTCCAGTAAGGATTATTCCAGCTTCGATTCGGTCTTCTATGAAATAATCGTGGAAAGCTTTACGATTATCAGAGACAACTTTAATCCCTTCAGAAGGCATATGAGTTCCTCCTCTCATCTGTATTATACAACAAATCATTATTCAATAAATCGTACCATTTTCCTATTTTATCCATGCAAAAGACATCTCCTGTCTTCAATGAAAACTATTTCCAGTTAATTATACTATTATTGAAAAAACAATTAACTAAAGCTATTATAGAACCTCATTATATCTTTGTAGAAACTCGTGAACCTTGAGGGCAACCTCTTCTCGTTCAGTCCCCAGCGTCAATATATGTCCGGAATGTTCCCAATAAAGCACTTCGGTTTCACAAGCCTGTATGTTCTTACGAATAATTTGCACACTGGCTGGGTCAACGGTAAAATCTTTGCGGCTTTGCATCAATAAGGCAGGGCATTTTATATGTTTAAGTTCGCGGCGAACTTTGTGAATGGCTTTATTCAAGGATATCAGAGAGTCAATCGGAATCTTATCGTAGACAAAACGTTCCGGTTTCGATTGAGTTAACCGATAATCTGAAGGAACATGGGCAACAATTTGCGATTTTGGTTTTGTGACAAATTTCCGGAAGGGGCGGATCAGCCGAACATACTGTGTTCTCCGGTCGGCCAGCAGCATGGGAGAATTCATAGATACCAAGCCATCAATTAAATCTAGTGTTGCCAAATGCAGAGCTAATAACCCTCCCATTGAAAGTCCCATTCCAATCACATTAGAACATGACTTTCTTAACTCAGCCACACCTGCTTCAGCGTCCTTAACCCAGTCCTCCCACCGGGTCTTTGCCATTTGTTCCGGTGTAGTCCCGTGCCCCGAAAGTCGGATTCCCAGAACCGTCCAGCCGAGACTAGCCAATTGTTCGCCTAAATAACGCATTTCAGAAGGTGATCCTGAAAAACCATGAATAAGCAAACAGCCTACAGGATTTCCTGGAAAATAAAATGGGTCCACCAACCGTTTTTGCGGTTTCACCCAAATCCCTCCTGTCGAATCTAGGATTTAGACACCCAAAACATAGCACGAAAGGGGCACCTCATACGAAGTGTCCCTCTTGTATCATAATTTGTTACTGAATCATTGCTAATCCCAGAGAGCTTAAGAGGAAGACAGCCGCCAAAATAGCTGTACCTTTGGCAAGTAATTCATCCATGCCCTTCTTTTTCCCAAAGATGGAATCGCCGGCACCAGAGATTGCTCCGGATAACCCCGCACTTCTTCCCGATTGGAGAAGGACAGTTGCAATCAGTCCTATAGAACTAAGAACCAAAACCACAATCAAAGCAATTTTCAAGTAAACACCCCCCCAATACAACACTCAGTTGTATCGCTACCGTAAATAGTCAGTAGGACTATTTTAGCACAAGCAGCCTTAAAACTCAACAAACATTAAAGGATGTCGGCCGGAGTAATTACTTGCTTCTTGCAAGGGCTTTGCGGCCACGATAAATGGCACTTTCCCCAAGTTCTTCTTCAATGCGGAGCAATTCATTATATTTTGCTACCCGTTCTGTTCGTGCCGGAGCCCCAGTTTTGATCATTCCGGCATTAACTGCAACTGCAATATGCGCTAAGGTAACATCTTCAGTCTCACCGGAACGGTGGGAAACAACTGCAGTATACCCTGCTCTTTTAGCCATTTCGATGGCATCCAAGGTTTCGGTGAGAGTTCCGATTTGATTAACTTTAATTAAAATAGAGTTGGCACATTTTGCTTCAATTCCGCGTTCTAAGCGAGCAGGATTTGTGACAAATAAATCATCGCCAACGAGCTGAACCCGATTCCCCAAACGCTGGGTTAATTTAGCCCAGCCTTCCCAGTCTTCCTCGGCAAGGCCGTCTTCGATGGAAACAATGGGGTAACGGGTGATTAAACCTTCATAGTAGTCAATCATCTCTTCAGAGCTCTTGGTCAGCCCTTCCCCAGCTAAATGATAAGCCCCGTTGTCATAAAGTTCAGTAGCCGCTACATCTAATGCCAAAGCTATTTGTTCGCCAGGAACAAACCCAGCCCTTTGAATGGCGTCCATGATGCAAAGCAAGGCATCCTCATTGGATTCCAAGCTTGGTGCAAATCCGCCTTCATCGCCAATTGATGTGGCCAGGGACTTTTCTTTGAGGACTGATTTTAAACTGTGATAGACTTCTGTACCCATGCGCAGAGCTTCGGCAAAGCTCGATGCTCCCACGGGCATAATCATAAATTCCTGAATATCCACATTATTATCCGCATGCTTCCCGCCGTTTAGGATATTCATCATCGGAACAGGAAGTTCTTTGGCATTGACTCCGCCCAAATATTGATAGAGGGGTAAACCTAAGGATTCGGCTCCGGCTTTGGCCGCAGCTAATGATACCCCAAGGATCGCATTAGCACCTAGTTTGCCTTTGTTTTCTGTCCCGTCAAGTTCCTTGAGCAATTGGTCAAGACCCGGTTGATCAAAGGGTGATAGTCCCTCGACTTCCGGAGCAATCACGGAATTTACATTATCAACGGCTTGCAGAACCCCTTTTCCCATATAACGAGCTTTATCGTCGTCACGAAGTTCCACTGCTTCAAAGGCTCCTGTCGAAGCTCCTGAAGGAACGGCAGCGCGTCCCATAATACCATCAGCTAAAACAACATCCACTTCTACGGTCGGGTTGCCGCGGGAATCAAGAATCTCCCGGGCATAAACATCGGTAATCACACTCATTGAAAAATCCCCCTTATTCTTATTAAGACCTCAGTAATGATTTCCCCGTCATCTCCTTGGGTTGGGGAATCTGAAGTATTTCCAAAATAGTTGGTGCCACATCGCATAGGGCTCCACCTTCACGAAGAGCTGCACTTTTAAATTGTTCGCTGACCAAAATCAACGGTACCAGATTTGTAGAATGAGCCGTTAAGGGAAGGTTTGTCTTAGGATCTATCTTCTCTTCGGCATTTCCGTGATCTGCCGTCACGAGCAGAGTTCCGCCCATGCTGTGCAATTCCGCCTCGATCTGTCCCAGACATTGATCTACGGTTTCCACTGCCTTTATCGTTGCTTCGAAAACACCGGTATGTCCAACCATATCCGGATTAGCAAAGTTGAGAATGATTACGTCGTAGGCCTTCTTTCTGAGTTCACCAAGAAGTGTTTTGGTGACTTCAGGGGCACTCATTTCAGGCTGAAGATTATAGGTTGCAACTTTGGGTGACGGTATTAAGATTCGCTCCTCTCCCGGATCAGGTTCTTCAATTCCGCCGTTAAAAAAGAAGGTTACATGGGCATACTTTTCAGTCTCAGCAATTCGCAATTGTTTATGCCCCTGTGTGGAAAGAACTTCACCCAAAGTGTTCTTCAAATCTTGCTGAGGAAAAGCAACGGGAGCTGGAATCGTATCGTCATATTGTGTCATGCACACATAATTTACATGAGGATGATTCGGCCTCTCAAAGCCTGCGAATTCCTCATCCACAAAGGCCCTGGTGATCTCCCGCGCTCGATCAGAACGAAAATTATAAAAGAGCACACTGTCTCCTTCTTGAATTAAGGCTACAGGCTTTCTATCATCCCCAAGGATTACTGTGGGGAGTACAAACTCATCTGTTACACGCATATCATAGGAATTTTCTACTGCAGCAAGAGCACTGGGGGCAAATTTCCCTTGACCATAAACCAAGGCTTGATAGCCCTTCTCCAAACGTTCCCAGCGTTTATCCCGATCCATCAGGTAGTAACGCCCACTTACTGAAGCAATTTGCCCAATGCCCAGTTCTTTAATCTTTTCCTCAAGCTGGGTAATGTATTCTTTGGCGCTCTGGGGCAAGACATCTCGACCGTCAAGAATGACATGAATAAACACCTTCTTTAAATCTTCTTTCTTGGCCATCTCAAGAAGTGCAAATAAGTGTTCAATATGAGAGTGCACTCCGCCGTTGGACAGCAATCCTATCATATGGAAGGCATGATCATGAAGGCGGGCAGATTTCATAGCCTCTAAAAGAACAGGATTCTCAAAAAGCGTTTTGTCCTTGACGGCCTTAAATATACGGGTTAATTCCTGATAAACAACTCTCCCCGCTCCCAAATTCAAATGTCCGACTTCTGAGTTCCCCATTTGCCCTTCAGGTAAGCCCACCGCTTCCCCTGATGCTTGAAGCAGAGTATGAGGATAATCTCTTTCCAAGCGCCGGAAATTAGGCAGGTTCGCTTGAGCAATAGCATTCCCTTCCCGGGCCACACGATATCCCCAGCCATCAAGAATCATCAGCAATAGTGGTTTGTCAGTACTCATTTCCAGTTTCCTTCCCGCGTGCCTAAACTGAAGCAGCGTTATGTATTAATTTGGCAAATCCCTGAGGATCAAGGCTAGCCCCTCCGACGAGAGCCCCGTCGACATCGGGTTCCGACAATAATTCAGCAATATTGTCCGCCTTAACACTCCCTCCATAAAGAATCGGCACCTTTTCGGAATCCGTTCCCATGAACCTGGCAAGTGTGGAACGGATGGCGGCACACATTTCTTGGGCATCTTGACTCGAAGCGGTTTTTCCCGTACCGATAGCCCATATCGGTTCATAAGCAATAACAACTCGGTTAAGATCTTCCGGAGAAATACCTTCCAAGGCCTTGGACACTTGACCCTGCACTCGCTCGACGGCTTTTCCCTCTTCACGAACGCCGAGATTTTCTCCTACACAAAGAATAGGAGTCAGCCCTGCAGCCAAAGCCTTGCTGACCTTCTTGGCAATAGTTTCGTCGGTTTCACCAAACATTTCTCTGCGCTCTGAGTGTCCTAAGATTACGTAAGTACAAGCAGCTTCTAACAGCATCTGGGCGGATATTTCACCTGTATAGGCACCTTGATCAGCCCAGGACATATTTTGTGCCCCTAAATGGACAATACTTTCTTCCAGCTCATTTTTAAGCGTATAGAGGGCAGTAAAGGGAGCGCATAGAATAATATCAAGGGCAGTGACGTCTTTAATTTCCTCCAAGAACGTTACTGCATAATCTTCAGCTTCCTTTACGGTTTTGAACATTTTCCAGTTGCCCGCGATGACAGGTCTTCGCTTTGCCACAGTACAATTCCTCCCGCAATCAATTGAAACTTTACCTCTTAATCAAAATTTATACTATAGTTTGATTTTCTAAAGACGAAAGTTCTGGCTACATTTCCGTCTTTTAAGCATCCTGTAAGGCCGCAACACCCGGCAGAACTTTCCCTTCCAAAAATTCGAGAGATGCTCCCCCACCGGTAGAAATATGTGTCATCCGCTCTGCCACACCGGTCTTTTCGACAGCCGCTACAGAGTCTCCGCCTCCAACAATCGTGGTACCTTTACAATCCGCAACGGCCTTGGCCACCCGTTCAGTTCCTTTAGCAAAAGCATCCATCTCAAAAACTCCCATAGGACCGTTCCAAACAACAGTTTGGGCTGAAGAAATGATAGTGCTAAACCGTTCAGCGCTTGCCGGACCGATATCCAAGGCCATTTCGTCATCCTGAATATCTGATAAAGCAGCAATACGATGGGAGGCCTCAGCGGCAAATTCCTTGGCGGCCACAACATCAATGGGCAATTCTAAAGCGACGCCTTTGCTCTTTGCCTTCTCGATCAGCTGTTTCGCCAAGCCGAGCTTATCCTCTTCCAGCAAGGATTTACCAACCTTATAGCCTTGAGCTTTAAGAAAAGTATTAGCCATTCCCCCGCCAATAATCAAGGCATTAACCTTATCCAAGAGGTTTTCAATAACTCCGATCTTATCACTTACTTTTGCTCCGCCGATAATTGCCACAAAGGGGCGCTCAGGACGTTCCAAAGCATTCCCCATGAACTCCACTTCTTTTTGCATCAGCAGCCCTGCCACCGCCGGAATATAGTGCGTTACTCCCTCCGTCGAAGCATGGGCACGATGTGCTGTTCCAAAGGCATCATTGACAAAGATATCTGCCAGGGAAGCCATCTCACGAGCAAACTCCGGATCATTCTTTTCTTCTTCTTTGTGGAAACGAACGTTTTCCAACAAAAGAACCTGACCATCTTGTAATTTTTCCGCGGCCTTTTGAGCCGCTTCCCCAATACAATCTTGAACCAGGGCAACATTTTGCCCCAATCGTTCACTCAGACGTTTAGCAACAGGTGCCAAAGAATATTTCGCATTGACCTGGCCCTTTGGACGTCCCAAATGAGAAGCAAGAATGATCCGGGCACCCTCTTTAACGAGATATTCAATGGTGGGGAGGGAAGCACGTATGCGCGTATCATCGGTTATCTGCCCTTGCTCGTCTAACGGCACATTAAAATCCGCCCGGACTAATACCCGCTTTCCTTTAACAGTGACGTCTTTAACACTTTTTTTGTTCATACAAAAATCCCCTTTCTAAGGCTCAAGGGTTTGGTGTTTCTTAGTGTTTTAGATAACTTAAATAATATATCCTAGTATACCGAGAAAAGGAACTTCCTACTCTCCCAAACTCCAGGTTCATAAAACTTATTAATAGTATTTTTTCTAAAGGAGTGTCAAATTCAAATTTTACATTAGAACATGTTTGAATTCTTCATTAAAACATGAGATTCCTGCCTGACCCTACTATGTTTCTCGTTATTAACAATATCTTTTATTCTTTATTTAACCAAACCTTTGGCCTACAAACTGCAGAACAAGGAAAACAATTAGTCATCATCGACAAATGGTTCCCATCGAGTAAACTTTGTCGTTATTCGGAACAATCACTGCAGAATTGACACTTGACGATAGAGTTTGGATTTGTACATATGTCACTCGAAGTTTATATCCCATAAATGGCGCAGGCTTGTGGAAACAGCATCAATTCCCTTGGCTAAAGCAGTCCTGACGTCTTCTTCAGTTCTTAATAATCCCCCGCCAAGAACGGGTATACCCAAGGAATCCTTCATTTCCTGGATAACAAAACTCGGGATCGTAGCCGGTAAGATTTCCACGGCATTTGGTTTGACAGCGGCAGCCATTTTTATCCCTGTCTTAACAGACTCCGAATCTAAAACAAACAGGCGCTGAATCACCACCATACCTTCGTCAAGGGCATATTTAACCAAGTTTGGCTTCGTCGTGACAATGCCGCGCAGTCCCATTCTCGCCAACAAATGTATCCCCGCCTTGTCCTTACCGGCACCTTCCAGCATGTCAAGATGGACCATCAAGACTTTATTATCACCATGAACCTTTTTCACAATGGAGGGCAGGAGATTAATGTTTGCACCTAAAAGAAAGACAGCGCCAATGTTGGGATGAAGCATGGCTTCACTTAAATCCTCAACTCTCCGAATGGTTGCACCAACCTTTTTTCCCTGCATAACAGTACTTAAAAAATCCATATTGCTATCCCCCAAGGTTTAATTAATTATTCGTGTATTATATTATATGCTTTTGCCAAAATACGCAAAGGATGTTCAGTGGGAATAGAAGTACCATGTTGAATCTGAACTTTACAGACCCCGCATTCCGTTAACATTTCCTGAATATCTCCCCGCTCAACTCCGACATTGACTGCCTCAAAAAGGGGGCTTCCGATTTTCATTGCTTTATCATACTTTTCAGCTTTAAATCCATAGCTCCCGGATAAGCCGCAGCAGCCGGCATCAAGATTACGTATTTTAACACCGGGGATTAAACGCAAAATGCGCAAAGCTGGGGTTCCAATCCCTTGAGCTTTTAAGTGGCAAGGCAGATGGTACCCAAAAGAAGCTTTGACCTCTTGAAAGTCCAGGGGCAATTCTCCCTTTTCGTAAAGCTGCCACAAAAATTCGAACAAATCATAGGTCTGAGCCCCAATCATCTGAGCCGCCGGTGCCGGCAGCTTAGGGTAGTCTTCTTTCAAGGTCAGGCCACAGCTGGTGCAGGAGGCTATAACAGGCACTCCTGCCTCAAGATAGGGACGCATTAATTCCAGGTTATAAAGTCCGTTCTTACGGGCCTTGTCGAACTGACCATTAGCCTCTAAGGGTAAACCACAACAATGAAAATTAGGTACAATGGTTTTATAGCCAATATGCTCTAAAACCTTGATCATGATTCGGCCTGTCTCCCCTTCATTATAACGTGTATAACAACCTGGGAAGTAGACAACTTTCTTGCCGGTCGTGCCTCCAGATCTTCCGACCTTATCCTCGATTACTTCTAAAGGCCTGCCATAAGCAGGCAAGGGGCCTTTTTGACTGATCGCAAGTCCCTTGTCAAGAGCCCACCGTACTAAGTTTAGTTTCAAGGCTTGATTGGCCATCCCAGGCCATAAAACTCCGAGCTTGCCCAGATATTCTGCCCGGCCCAGGACGTACCCTCTTAAGCGTAATTTGACGCCGGACATCGTTTTATGGGGCCCTTTACGGGCTGCCCTTCGGGCATCAAGAATCATTTCCGTTATTTTTACCCCTGAAGGACAGGTTATTTCACAGGTTTTGCAATTTGAACAATCATCCAACGTTGTTTCCCCTGGAATAAACTGCCCCCTGCGGAATCGTTCCATATCCGGTCCTAAACCTTTCGGTCCCGGAAAATGAGGATTTACTTTGGCCACCGGGCACTGAGCTGTACATACATTACATTTTTGACAAGCATCTAAGCGTGCTGTCAATTCATTTCTTACATCCATCGTCAAGGATCCTCCTTCCCGTCTCAAGTGCATAGGCCCTAAATCATTTCAGCCGCAGCGCAGCCTGAGGTTACCGATACACCTCCGCCGCACCGTTGAGTCCAGGGATCCCAATGGGCCAACATTCTTCCCACGACATGGACATTATCCCAGATAACTTGTCCCAGTTTCGTGTCCAAGGGACGCAGACAGCTATCTGTTTCCACGCCAATTTGGGCAAAAGGCTGGGGAGCAAAGAACTGGGAAGCGCTCCACTCCTGGGGCACATATAAGGGCAGATCGAAAACGTCTTCCTGAATCGATTTTCTTTCTCTGCCTACTTTAATTCCGCCGCCTAAGAGTCCGCCGGTAGCCAGAATAAACGTCTTGGCTTTTAAGTGCAAAACCTTACCCATACTATGGACTATTATTTCCCGACAGGACTTAGGCTCCTTATCCGACAACGGCTCTCCAGTCAGAGCAGCTGCGCGGGCTCCGATCATTAATTCACCGCCCAAATCCGTAAATTGATGTTTCAAATATTCCGCAAAGTAACGGCCATGAGGACTTGGTATAAAAGAACTCATTTCTAAGACAGGCAAGGGATAATCCTTCCCATAAATTTTAGTGCGCGAAGCATCAAAGTACTCGCTGACCAGACTCGGCAAAACCACAGCGATTCTTTCCGCTTTGCTGCCTGCTCCTTGCTGCTCTCGTCGAATCGTTTCAATTTCCTGGGCGAGAAGGTTTTGCCCTTCCTTTGATCTCCAGATAGCTGCATAATCAATACCGGATGCACTCTTGCCCATTCGTTCCCATTCTCCAAGAATCTCCGTGTGTACTCTCTTTACCTTCACTTGCCATCCGGGAAATTCTCGGGCCATGTTCGACACTACGATTTCCGGAAAGAAATCCTTCAATCCTTCAGGTACTAACAGTACAAAAGTTCCCTGCTCCTGGCGATCTGGAAGCACCATGCTGCGGGGCATAAGATCACCTTTGCGGACCGTCCCTAAGACCGTTAAGGCATGCTGGAACTTGTTAGTTTCTATATATTCCGGGCAAAGCTCCTGAATAAAGTGTTTGCCACGGTCAATTGTCTCAGCGTCAAATAAGGAATAGGGGTGTTTCGGCAAATGACGCAAACCCTCTACATCTCCATAATCAAAAATCCCTGAAAAGTAATAGAGGGTACCGACTCCTTCTGTCACAATAAGCACCTTTTTGCCCCGTTGTGCGGCACGAATTCCTGCTGTCCAACCTGCTAAACCGCCCCCCACCACTATGGCATCCCACATTTTGCTCATTCCTCACTTTCAACTGCCTTAAAATCCAAAACGTTTAAATACAAAGCTCGTGCCAACTCGCTCTCACGCAGCTGATCTCCCCAAAGCACCGGGGTTATCCCCCGCCATCGTTCACTTAATAAAATCCGATATTCTTTCAGGGTTCTCTCCCAACTGCCAAAGGTATCTTTAAGCATAGGCGTCGAGCGATAGGTACAATAGGTTCCTTGACAGGTCCCCATTCCCAGTCTTGTCTTACGGCGCAGGTCGTCAAGGGAATGAACCGCTGGATCTTGGAGCGCATGGAGAACTTCGGCCTGGGTGACCATTTCGCATTCACAGATAAATTGTCCTAGTTCGGGTTGTTTTTCGATGGCTGCAATGACGGAAGCGGCTTCTTCGTTCAGACGTTCCATCATCTTATCCGCCGCCGCTGCTCCTATCAGTTGACGAGCCTTATTCCAGACGTCTGCCGGGGGTTCATGATGCAATGGCTCCTCAGCTGTACTGCAGGCGGTGGTGACATTTAATTTGGCGGCCACCCAATCCGTCACTTTTTCAGCCATTAAGCGATACGTTGTTAATTTGCCGCCTACAATGCTTACCAGTCCGCGAACCCCGTCTCGTTTCTCATGGTCAATGAGAGCAAAGTTGCGGCTTACCCCTCGGCCTTCATGCTCTAAGGCATCTTCGCTTTCATACAAGGGACGAATGCCTGCAAAGGCACGTAAAACACGGTGCTGTTCAATTTCTTCTGCGAGATCTTTGCCCATTTCCAACAAATACGAAACATCTTGTTCCTTAACCTGATTATCATCTGGCAGATCGACCATCTGTGAGGTTGTCCCCAGGATCGTTACGGTTTCATGGGGCACAAAGATATCCCCATCACCCGGAGTTCGCAGACGATTAATTACTCGATTGAACATCCGCTGATTAAACACCAGGAGAGAGCCTTTATTCTTCAGCATATGGACATTAAAACCGGACATAGCGGCAATCTCAGCCGACCAAGGGCCTGCGGCATTGACGACAATTTTACTGCGGATTTGTATTATCTCACCGGTAAGGAGATCTTCGGCATACACGCCTTTAATGTCTTTATTCTCTAACCAGAGGGATTTCACTTTACAATACGTACGATACGTTCCTCCGTATTTTTCCGCTGATTTCACATTGGCCCATAACAATTTAAAACCGTCGACCGTAGCATCCGGCACTTCAAAAACCCGTGCTGCTTGTCGTGACAGTAAAGGTTCGAGGCGAAAGGCTTCTTCAAGGGGAATCTCCTTCACCGGTATTCCTGCCTGGCCACATCCTTGTAGCCATAGCTGTAAATAACCCGGATCATCCTCGTTTAAATATACAAACCAGCCGGAGGTATCCTCGATACAATGAGCTGCAATGTGTTTGACAATCTTATTTTCCTCGATACACTCTTGGGCTGCTTTAGCATCTTTAACCGCATAGCGCGCGCCGCTGTGCAAAAGTCCATGAAAGCGTGAACTTGTCCCATGTGCCAGATCTCCTTGTTCCAACAAAAGCGCCGGGATACCACGCATACTCAAGTCTCTTAATATTCCAACCCCTGTCGCTCCTCCGCCGATGACCACAACTTGGGTCTCAATCTCACGCATCCATATTTCCTCCTTGCCCGAAATTAAGAACCACCAAAGAAACCGTTGTTTCGCAATGGCCTCTTTGGTGGCTTCACTTATTCTCAAGCCGCCTTATCTATTTTAATCGAAGTTCACAATCGTAACTCAGTCTTCTTCCCAGTCTTTCGTCCGTTCAACGGCTTTTAACCAGCCCTTGTATAGTTTATCTCTCTTCTCTGCTTCCATTACAGGCTCGAAACGCTGATTCAGCAGCCAGCGGTTTGCCAATTCCTCTTTGCTCTCCCAGAAGCCCACTGCCAAACCGGCAAGGTAGGCAGCTCCCAGGGTTGTCGTTTCAATGATTTCCGGTCTGTCAACCTTTGTTCCCAGGATATCAGCCTGGAACTGCATGAGCAAATTATTGGCAACTGCACCACCGTCGACTCTCAGGGATTTTAAGGAAATACCAGAATCGGCTTCCATAGATCCTAAAACATCTTTTGTTTGATAGGCCAGAGAGTCCAGAGCCGCGCGAATAATATGGGACTTGGTAGTTCCGCGAGTGAGCCCAAAGATTCCGCCCCTGGCACGCATATTCCAATAGGGAGCGCCTAAGCCTACAAAGGCAGGGACAAAATAAACGCCATCGGTGTCTTTAACCTTTTTGGCAAAATACTCAGAGTCAGGGGCAACGTCAATCATCTTCAGACCGTCGCGCAGCCATTGGATCGCTGCACCGGCAATGAAGATACTTCCTTCTAAGGCATACTCGACTTTACCGTCAATCCCCCAAGCAATCGTTGTCAATAAACCATGTTTGGAAGCATGAATTTTACTTCCCGTATTCATCAGCATGAAACAGCCTGTTCCATAGGTGTTTTTCGCATCTCCAGGCTCGTAACATGCTTGTCCAAACAAAGCGGCTTGCTGATCGCCGGCCACACCGGCAATAGGAACCTCATAGCCCAAGAACACACCGGCATCAGTATTGCCGTAGACTTCGCTGGAATTCCGTACTGCCGGCAGCATTCCCTTGGGTACATCCAGCATAGCGAGCAATTCCTGATCCCATTGCAATTCACGAATATTATACATCATTGTTCGGGAAGCATTGGAATAATCCGTAACATGGACCTTTCCGCCGGTGAGTTTCCAGATCAGCCAGGTATCTGTCGTCCCAAAGAGCAAATCCCCCTGTTCAGCTTTGGCACGAGCTCCTTCGACATGATCTAGAATCCATTTAACTTTCGTTCCGGAAAAATAAGCATCAACCACCAGGCCTGTTTTTTCCCGAACCATTTCTTCGCAGCCCTTAGCTTTTAGATCGTCGCAAATGGCAGTCGTTCTGCGGCACTGCCAGACAATGGCGTTGTAAACCGGCTTACCGGTATGTTTATCCCAAACCACCGTTGTTTCACGTTGATTCGTTATGCCGATCGAAGCAATTTCATCGACTTTTATGCCTGTTTTAGCAATGAGTTCGGCAATAACCCCGTATTGCGTACTCCAGATTTCTTCCGGATCATGTTCAACCCAACCTGCTTTAGGATAAATCTGAGTGAACTCCTTTTGAGTTATTCCCACAATTTTGCTTTCCTTATCAAAAAGGATTGCTCGACAACTCGTAGTTCCTTGGTCAAGAGCCATGACATAGTTCTTCACAATAAGTCCTCCTCATCTAATTATAGTCAAGTTTCTAGGAGTTTCTAGCCCAAGTAAACGATTTTGTAGAGAAAAGCGCCGAGTACGCCACCAATAATCGGGCCGACAACAGGTACCCAAGAGTAGGCCCAATCCGATTTTCCTTTTCCGTGTATCGGTAATATGAAGTGAGCAATTCTGGGTCCTAAGTCACGAGCCGGATTAATAGCATAACCTGTCGGACCGCCGAAGGATACGCCAAGGCCCCAGATTAAGAAGCCCCATAACAGAGGATTAAGTCCTGTCGTTGTTGCAGATTTGGAAATTCCGATGGCCAGTCCGACAAAAACTAAAACAAAAGTGCCTATAATTTCGGTTAATAAATTTGCTCCGTAACTGCGGATTTGGGGAGCCGTACTAAAAACCCCCAACTTTAATCCCGGATCATCCGTAACTTCCCATTGCTTCAGATACGCAAAATAAACAATAACTGCACCGAGAAAAGCTCCTATGAATTGAGCCGCAATATATAAGGGAACTTCTGACCAGGGGAATTGTCCGATAACCGCTAAAGCTATGGTAACAGCAGGATTCAAATGTGCTCCGCTGATTGGTCCTGTAGCATAAATTGCCAGAAGAACGCCGACCGCCCAGCCTAGGGTAATCATAAATGTACCGCCGTTATTTCCGTTCGTCTTCTTCAGCAGAACGTTGGCGACTACCCCTGATCCAAAGAGAAGGATGATCATCGTACCTATCATTTCGGCTAAAAATTTTGCTTCCAAATTCAAGTCCTCCTTAATCTTAACGCTATTTTTTATGTTTGCTCAAGAGGGTATGGGAACCGCTCCCACTTCTAGACGTAGGAATCTTACGATTGAATAAAGCAGTCTATCTATATATTAATGCCTATTTGATAAAATTATTGGAACAGCCTATACCCCCTTTCATTTATAGTTAATTTCCAAATATCATTGCCATCCCTTGCTTCTCCTATTTGGTTGGTCGGGCCCGATAACCAATAGGCAATTCACGCAAAATTCTTTAATATCGGAATTTTCTCTCCTCATTAGACAAAACAAAAAGCCCAATTACACTAGTCATTCTTAGGAACAACTAATATAACTCGGCTTCTCTAATACTCTAGCCTCAATCTTAAATTGTCTAATGAGTTTTTGAAATCCAGTGATGTATTGCTTGTCGGTGATATCAGTATATTCTTTCTTTTGACCTTTTTCAAGACTAAAATAACAAAATTTCCGATAATTCTTATTCCTTTATTCTCCTGAACTAGAAATATTAACGTTCAAGCAACTGTACTTTTGGTTATTCTCAAAATTGAAGGCTTTTCATCAATATCGTTTTCTTACCGTTGCTGTAGGTATTCCCAATTCATCCCGATACTTAGCTACCGTCCGCCTGGAGATTTCCATATTTTTAACTTTGAGCAGATCCGCTAATTTCTGGTCAGAGTAAGGACTCTTAGGGTTCTCTGAAGAAATGATCTCTCTCAAGGCGAGCTTGATTTCCTCCGTTGTGATGCTTGACTCACTGCTATGACCACGCCCCATGCCGTTGGCGAAGAAAAACTTGAATTCGTAAATTCCTCGCGGCGTTTGAACATATTTATGAGAGGTTGCACGGCTGACCGTCGACTCGTGGACCCCGATTTCCTCAGCAATGTCCCTTAAGGTGAGTGGTTTCAGATGGTGAATACCAAAGCGCAGAAAATCAGTTTGCCATTTCACAATGGCATTAGCAACTTTATAGAGTGTTAAGCGCCGCTGTTCAATGCTGCGAATCAACCAGGCGGCCGCGTTCAGCTTTTGTTCTACAAACTTGCGGGTATCCGTTTCTCCCTCATGGCTGAGAGCTTCTCGGTAGGTTTTGTTAATTCCCAGGCGAGGAACAGTAACATCATTAACCAAAATAATAAACTCTCCGCCAATTTCTTCAATGACAACGTCGGGAACAATATAGCGCACATCTCCAGGGCCAGAAAAACGCAGACCAGGCTTAGGGTCTAATTTTCGAATCATATCTGCAAGTTCTTGAACACGAGTAATTGACAGTTTCAGAGCATGGGCAATCTTTTGCAGCCGCCCTGCCGCCAGATCTTCAAGATGCTTTAATAATTCAGACAATTCCGGAGGGCAATTAGGAATAAGCGGAAGCTGAAGTCTCAGGCATTCTTCAAGACTTCGTGCTCCTACGCCTAATGGGTCCAGAGTTTGCACGGCCGCCAAGGCCATTTCCGCTGTTTCCAGAGGAACATGAGTCTCCCGGGCTATATCTTCCGGGGTCAAGGTCAAACCACCATTATCATTAAGGTTCCCAACAATATACTCAGCGACGTTTAAAGGGGCGGAAATTTTTTGAACATGAAGTTGTTCCAGCAAATGCTCCTGAAGGGTCGGAGCAGCCGCTATAAAAGGATCAAATCGCTGCCTTTCGTCTGGAGTTACCCGTTCCTGCCGAGAACGATTTTCATCTTGATCATGAAAGTAATCCTGCCAATCAACATCCCATTTATCATCTGAAGGACTTTCTTCCGCACTGCTGTGCTCCGTTTCACCTTTAACATCCAAATTTTCTTCCTGTGTTTCCAGTAAAGGGTTCTCTAACAGCTGTTCCTCAACATATGTGGACAATTCAAGTGCGGACAATTGTAAAATCGTAATCGCCTGTCGCAATTCCGGAGTCATAATTAGTTTTTGAGTCTGCTCTAAACTTAAGCCATATCCTAACCGCACCTAATCCCCCCCATCTCCTCTTAATGTCGCGGGATCAAAATTTAAACCATTAACTTAGAATTTCCTGTCTTTGCGCTCCTAATTCGCTCGGCTAATTCTTCAATTTTGCGCATTCGATGATTAACGCCTGATTTGCCGACTTTAGGCTGAAGCATTTCACCAAGCTCTTTTAAACTGGCATCCGGATATTCCAAACGCAGTTCAGCCATACCCTTCAGGGTAGGCGGCAAGGCCTGAAGCCCGATTGTATTTTGAATAAGCTGAATATTTTCCAGCTGTCTTACTGCAGCATCAACAATTTTATCCAGATTTGCCGTTTCGCAATTGACAAGACGGTTAACTTGATTGCGAACATCTTTAAGAACCCGGACATTTTCAAATTCCAAAAGGGCGTGATGTGCTCCAATAAAGCCGAGAAACTCCACAATTCGTTCACTTTCTTTAATATAAACGACATACCAGTGCTTCCGCATACTAACTTTGGCCCCTAATTTAAAGCGATTAACCAACTGGCATAATGCTTGGGCATGTTCTTCGTCATTACTTACGATTTCCAAGTGATAGGTTCCTTCAGGATTATTAATGGAACCTCCGGCCAAGAAAGCCCCCCGCAAGTAAGCCTTTTGATCACAACGTTTCTTGATTAAATCCGGCAAAATGCCATGGTATATTTGCCCATCTTCATTAAGCAAGCCGAGATTCTGCAAGTCTTCTGCTCCCCGGGGATAAATTCGAACCATATAGGAATTATTCTTGCGCAGCCTTAATTTACGCCGGACAACAATATCTACGGGCCGCTTAAGGACATCTTTGGCTAAGCGATAAATTTTACGGGCTACAGGAGCACTTTCCGTGATAACATTCAGGGTGTATTGTTGATGAGCACTGATTTGAAGGGTACCATCCATGCGAACTAAAGCCGCTAATTCTGCCAGCTCACAACACGGTTTTTGTTCGGATAAGCGTGCCAACTCTTCTTTGGTTACAGCACTAAAGGACAATGATCAGCCCTCCTTTATCGAGGTTTGAACACCAGGATAGAAGCTTGACTCACTTAATTATAAAACCTTTACGAATTTTTACGGAGCTTCTGGGATAATAAATAAGCATCGACTAGAGCAATACGTTCACCCATAGGTTTTAAGCGAAACAGTAAACGGATGAGCTCTTTCGCCAGAAGATCGGGATCATGACGAACGACATTTCTCTCCTGTACAAGGTTGGCTTCAAAATACCTGGCACCTAACCGTTCCACTTCTTTAGGGTCCGTGGCAACAGGAACAGCGTCTTCCTCAACGTAGCGCTGCAAAATTGAGGCCGTAATTTCTCCTTTGGTGGCCAATACTGCATCTACAAAACCAGGTCCGCAGTGATCCAGGATTGCTTTCAAATGGTCAGACACACTATAGCCATCAGTTTCCCCTTTTTCAGTCATAACATTACAGACGTAAACACAGGGAGCATTGACCTTTCGTATTTTATTGCGAAGACCGTCAACCAAGAGATTCGGCAAAACGCTGGTATAGAGACTCCCAGGGCCTAAAACAATAAGATCGGCCTCTTCCAGAGCCTTCAGGGCACCAGGTAGAGGAGTACAGCTGCTGGGATTTAAAGAAACCCGACAGATCTTACCATCAGTTTCCCGCACAGAAGTCTCGCCTCTTACATGCCGTCCATCTTCGAAATCTGCCATTAACTCGACTTGTTCCAAGGTCGAAGGAAAAACCTTGCCGCGCAGAGCAAAGACTTTACTGACTCGTTCGATTCCCTTTTGAAAATCGCCAAAAGTATCGGTCAGCCCTGCCAAAAGCAAGTTTCCCAGACTATGGCCTTCGAGAGTCCCGCTTTCAAAGCGATAAGAAAACAACGTATCCATAATATCTTCGGTGTCCGCGAGAGCCACTAAACAGTTGCGCACATCACCCGGCGGCTGAATGCCCATTTCTTCGCGTAAGCGTCCAGAACTTCCGCCATCATCGGAAACCGTTACGATCGCTGTGAGATTGCGCGTATAGTGTTTTAAACCGCGCAGAAGTGATGACAGCCCCGTGCCCCCTCCTACAACAACAATCTTTGGGCCTCTCATTAAATGTTGCCGGGCATAAATCACATCAACAATTTTACCTTCATTTCCCGGTAAAACACCGGAAATAATTGAATACAGCATGCGTTTAAAACCGATGGCAATTGCTAAAACCCCAAGGACACTTATAATCAAACCTGTCGGTATAGCTACGTGTTGAGTGCTTCCGGTAAGATGATAAATTATCTCCCGAAATTGCAATTCCGCATATCCCAAGGCTACCCCATCATTCATAACGGCAAAACCCGTAGCGAATAGAAAAATTCCAAAGACTGCTACCAGGAACCATCGTTTCACTTTCAAATTTGGGTAAAGCCATTTCAGATACTGAGCAATCTTCTCATGTCTTCCACTTCTCATCGAGGGGTTCCGCCCTTCCGATTTTTTGCGGCATCCCGATGTTTAATACTAATTGCATAATTGCGTTCCCTTAAAAATTGTCCAACCCGTTCAGCGATAGCCACGGAACGATGCTGACCGCCTGTACAGCCGATGCCGATGACTAAATGAGTTTTTCCTTCTTTCACATAGTTAGGAAGAATATATTCGAGCAACGCCAAATATTTTTCCATAAATTCCTGAGCCATTTGATTGCCAAAAACATAATCCTGTACTAACTTATCTTCGCCCGTCAAAGGACGCAATAATTCTACATAAAACGGGTTAGGCAAAAATCTAACATCCATCAGTAAATCAGCATCAAGAGGTATTCCATATTTGAAACCAAAGGAAATTACAGATACCGCCATCTGCCTGCCTTGCCCTTTAGCAAAACGTTCGGCAACCTTAGCCCGAAGCTGTGAGGCCGTTAAATCGGAGGTGTCAATAATTTCATCCGCTCGAATCCTTAACTCTTCGAGTTGCTGACGTTCTGCCTGAATCCCGTCTAAGACTCTTCCTTGAGGTGACAAGGGATGACGACGGCGAGATTCTTTATAGCGCCTGATCAAGGTTTTATCCGAAGCATCTAAAAAGAGAACTTGAAGATGAAACCCCTCTATCTCCAAATTGGTTAATGCTTCACTCAGGGAAGAAAAGAATTCCCCTCCCCGCAAGTCGCAAACAATAGCCGCTTTGGAAACCTTGCCGCGAGATTGAGCACATAGCTCGGCGAATTTTACTAAAAAGGTTGGAGGCAAATTGTCAACACAGAAGAACCCTTGATCCTCAAGACTCTGCATAGCCTGAGTTCTTCCAGCTCCGGACAAACCGGTAATTACAATAATTTCCAATCCTTCTTTATCCATTCTTTTCACCCCCTCTGCAAATTTATATCAAATCTAAGTACTTTTTGTTAAAGCTTTCAAGGCTTGAGTCTGGGCATTTGTCAAGGCATCCTGCGGACTGAGGCTTCCCGTCAAAGCACTGCTCCAGGCTGTATCCTGAAGAGAAATCAAGTTCCACTCCTGAGCATTGCCCGCTAAGACCCAGGCCTTTGAAAGAGCTCGATAAGCTTGGGGGAAGACTCCCGTTTGGGCTTCGGGAAGCTTATAATAAGCAGTATTTGCCGGCAGAAGGGATCCTGCCTTGACAAGAGCCCCCTCAGCCTCAGGCTGCAGAAGTGCCTTTTCAACAATTTGAATCTCCGGGCCAAGATCATTCGTCATGATGGCGGAATTCGCAATCCCGAAGGTTAAACCTAAAAGGGGCTCTCCCTGACCCGCCGTTAGATCGGCCAGGGAAATACATCCCCAGGGGACCTTTTTCTGATTTAAAAGTGCTGCCTGGCTCGCTCCTGCAATCACATAGGGCGTTTGACCATCTGCAAAGGCAGACATGGCCTGAGGATCAATTCTAAGAGTCTTTGCGCTTTGCCAGGCCATCAACTGCTGTAAAAACGCAAGATTACTGGGATCATCCAGAGAGGGTTTCCCCGCGTTCATCAACTTTCCGCCTTGCCCATTCCACCAAGCGGAAAGGGTCGCAGTATCCGCCGCCAGGACAGAAGTGCCTCCTTGGGAGGAAAAAAGGTCGGCAAGAGTACCCGGAGCACTAACCATATCTGTTCTGTAATAAAGCAGAGGAACATCTGTTAACCATGGTAAGGCATATTGGGTATCTCCAAAGCGAAAACCGGTCGAAGCAGCGGGAAAGCTTTCTTGATCCGAATAAGCAGTCTTGGCTAACGTTCCCTGACCATAGAGCTGACGAATAACTTCCCGCCGGGCAATGAAAATTTCCGGTCCCTCTCCGCCTGCTTCGGCCTGATAAGAAAAGGCTGCAAACTTCTCTTCGGGAATATATTTAAGTTTAACAATCACCTCCGGATGAGCTTTCGTTATGGCCTCAGCCTGGGCCTCTAAGGCATCCGCCTGAGCCCCGAGAAGTGAATGCCAAACTTCTATGACGGCAGGAGCCTGACCGCCGGGCTCTCCCGTCTGAGGTGCCTGAGAGCAGCCGATAACTAAGAAAATGATGATTAATAAGCAGAAAATACTGCGGGGTAGAGTACGGGAAATCATGGTTCTGCACTCCATTCATACGTGATAGCGATAAGTTCTGACTTGGCCCTGCTGATAAAGGAAAAGAAACCAGCCGGAACCAGATTCACCCACCTTTAAGACATCTGTCTCGAAATAAGCCACGGCTGTATTGCGATTCCACTGGCGACGATCCATGGCTGCAAACTCAGGAACAACATTGGCCCAGTGACCATCTCGCTGAATCTCTTCGCCGCTGCCCTTTGATTCCCCGCCGTTGGGCCGTTCTTCTTGCCCTTCGCTCCTGACAAAGTAGTCAGGAAGGGTTTTAGGGCGTTCCCATAAATAATAGTCGAAACGCAGAGCATCCAGAAACGCTTTCCGGCCCGGGGCTGCGAAGTTTAATGAACTTTCCCTTTGGGATTGAACCCATTCCATAAACTCCCACAATTTATCAAATAATGCTTTACCCGGCCATAAGCGCTGAAACCAACCGTTTTTTTTCCAATACTCGGCCAATTCATGGTAGAAGTCAAAGGCCGTAGGAAACATGTGAAGGGCTTCCCGCAAAGCATGAACGAACTTTCCCGAATTATAATATTTGTCAAGGACCTCTTCCATACGCTGCAATTGAAGCATTTCTTTATGCGACAATACTGCTGTTTCTAAAATAGTATATGGAGGCTCAGGGTTAAACAGAAGGCCATATTTTTGACTGTTCAGACGCAGGCCTGATCCTTTTAGAACTTTCAGAAATCCAAGTTGGAGCATATCCGGTTTGACTGCGTAAACGTCATTGAAGGAATTCCGGAAATTTGACCAATTTTCGAGAGGCAGACCGGCAATCAAATCCAGGTGCAAAGGAATTTGCAGTTCCTTCATTATAGGAACATATTTTTTCCAAGTTTCAAAATCCTGATGCCGAGCAACAATTTCTAATGTAGGTTGATAGGTCGACTGGACACCAATTTCCAGTTGAATCAAACCTTGGGGATAATTCCTGAAAAAATCCATCCATTCGTCATCTAACAGATCCCCTGCTATTTCACAGTGAACCCGCACCTGACTGGATAATCCCAGAGAACTGCACTCTTCGCGAACAACATCTAAAATCTTAAAAGCATGTCGTTTATGGGCATTAAAGGTACGGTCAACAAACTTAATTGTACGCGCACCTTGACTTATAAGGCGGCGAAACATACGGCGAAACCCTTCGGGCTCCAAATAACGAACGCCCTGAAAGGTAGAGGACAGACAATACTGACAGGAAAAAGGACAACCTCGAGTCGTTTCAACATAAACAATGCGGCCGGAAAAATCCTCATCATTCTCATAGGGAAAAGGAAGTTCATTTAAATCCGGTAATTTATCACTGGGAGGATTAACGATCACTTTCCCGTTATGCTTCCAGGCTGCGCCCTCAACCTGAGAAAGGTCCTCTCCCTTCTGCCAGGCTAAAAGCAGATCATTAAAGGATTTCTCCCCTTCACCGATGATTACCGCATCCACCTCTTGATGAGAGCTTAACAGGTCCTCGACGTCATAGGATACCTCCGGGCCCCCGAGCACGAAGCGAACATCAGGGCAGACGGGATGCAGCTGCCGAATGACATTCAAGACTTCCTTAATGTTCCAAATGTAACATGAGAAGCCGATGACATCGGCCCCGGTTTCATAGATTTCCCCGGCAATACGCTCTGGACGATCATTAATACTATATTCTCGCAAAATTACATCGGAAGTTACGGAACACAAAAGACCTTCTTTCAAATAGCGAAGGGCTAAATTTGTATGGACATATTTGGCATTAAGCGCCACCAAGAGAACACGCAAATGAGAATCCCCCTTCGCCCTAAGTATAGTCTTTTAAACCTTTTAATGCAATTCTTGTGCCAGAATGCACGAGGGCCTTCCATTCATTATATTAATGGAAGGCCCCCGTGCATTCTGCTATGCTAGTTTTCCTGTTTTAAAATATAACATCCATAGTGATATCATCCAGAGAAGTGCATCCTGTCAAGATCATAGCTTGCTTTAATTCATTCGTCATCCTGCGCACAGCTAAGGCTACTCCCTCAGCGCCTCCGCCATAGGCAGCAATGACAAGAGGACGTCCAATGAGGACTGCATCCGCTCCAAGAGCCAGCATCTTTAAGACATCAACCCCTGACCGGATTCCCCCGTCAACGAGGACCGCAATTCGTCCATCGACAGCTGCCGCAATTTCCGGCAGAGTCTCAGCCGTTCCCGGAGTATGATCAATCATTCGTCCGCCGTGATTAGAAACAACGATTCCCGCCGCACCGGCTTCAATTGCCAATTCGGCTTCATCAACAGTCATAATTCCCTTAAGGATCACCGGCAGCTTCGTACTGGATATAATCAATTTCAGATCATCCAGCGGCTTAGGGCCCACGGGCATCGTAATCAAACCTGCAGCATCAACATCCATGCCAACGGCAACAACGTTCGCTTCCTCAGCACGCTTAAGACATTTAATGACTTCCTCAGGCTCTCTGGGTTTTGTGAAAGGTATACCACGTCCTTGAAATTTAGCGATTTGATCCACACCACTATTATATAGAGCAACGTCCGGGCCGTCACCAGTCGTTCCCAAAGATCCCTCGGCCTGACAACCTCGAAGAATAGCCTCCGCCCATTCCTCTTCGTTCAAGGCTCCGCCCATATTGAACTTATTGCCTGTTATGGGGGCAGCAATGATCGGGGCAGCCAATTCTTGTCCAAAAAGCTCCAGCTTTGTATTGGGATTTTTGACCCCATGGAGTGTCCTTAAATTTATCCGATAGGCAGCCAGGGCTTCGACGTTATTCTTAAAGGAAGCACCGGTACCGGCACCGCCCATCCCCGGAACTTCGCCGACACAGGCTTTGCCATTGCATTCAGGACAAATCCGGCAATATCCTTTAAGTTTTTCACGGGCAGTTTCGCGAACTGTCTTCATCGTCATTTTCATTACTTATTCCCCACATTCCTTTAAATAATAGTCCCTGTGCATGAGGACTTAACACCCTAACAAGTGAACTCGCTTACCCTAAAGCTGAACATCGGGGCTTAAAAACTGGATAAAGATTAAAAATCTCTATTAAGAATTAATAATCTTACCCAATTCTTCCGCATGCGTTTGAGAAAGAAAACGTCCAAGATATTGTCCTGTATATGATGAAGGAAAAGCGGCCACATCCTCAGGCGTGCCTGTGATAACAACCTCGCCACCTTTATCTCCTCCTTCAGGTCCAAGGTCGATAAGCCAATCGGCAGTTTTTATCACGTCGAGATTGTGCTCAATAATGAGTACAGTATCTCCGACGTCCACTAAACGGTGCAGGACTTGGAGAAGTTTGTCAATATCTGCCATGTGCAATCCGGTGGTAGGTTCATCAAGAATATAGATGGTTTTTCCCGTACTGCGCCGGCTTAGTTCCGTAGCCAGTTTAATGCGTTGAGCTTCTCCCCCGGATAAGGTTGTCGCAGGCTGTCCTAGATGGATATACCCAAGTCCGACGTCCTGAAGGGTTTGAAGTTTCCTCGCTATTTTAGGAACAGCTTGAAAAAACTCTACAGCTTCATCTACGGTCATGTCCAAAACTTGAGAAATGCTTTTCCCTTTATAGCGAACTTCAAGAGTTTCCCGATTGTATCGCTTTCCTTCACAAACTTCACAAGGAACGTAAACGTCAGGAAGAAAATGCATCTCAATTTTAATAATTCCATCTCCGTGACAAGCTTCACAGCGCCCGCCTTTAACGTTAAAGCTAAACCGTCCAGGTTTATAACCTCTCATCTTAGCTTCAGGAGTCAAGGAGAATAGTTCGCGTATCAAATCAAAAACGCCTGTATACGTCGCCGGATTGGAACGGGGGGTTCGTCCGATAGGCGATTGGTCAATATCAATAATCTTATCCAGGTACTCCAATCCTGCCAAGCTCTCGAAAGCACCGGGGCGCTGCCGAGCTCCGTTAAGCTTTGCAGCCAGGCCTTTATAAATGATCTCATTAACCAAAGTGCTCTTTCCTGAACCGGAAACCCCGGTAACGCAAGTCAAAAGCCCTAAAGGGATCCGTGCTTCAATATTTTTCAGATTGTTTTCCCGAGCCCCGGATACTTCCAACCATTTGCCATTGGTTTCTCTCCGTTTCTCAGGTACGGGGATTTGTTTTTCCCCGCTCAAATACTGGCCCGTTACCGACTTCTTATTGGCCATTATTTGTTGAATTGTTCCTTCAGCCACAACATAACCACCGTGGGCCCCGGCCCCTGGCCCAATGTCAATAATATGGTCGGCTTCAATCATTGTGTCTTCATCGTGTTCGACAACAATTAACGTATTTCCTAAGTCCCTTAAGCGTTTTAGGGTGGAAAGCAGTCGGGCATTGTCCCGTTGATGAAGACCAATACTTGGTTCATCCAACACATATAGTACACCCGTAAGGCTCGACCCAATTTGGGTGGCAAGGCGAATTCGCTGAGCTTCTCCCCCGGAGAGCGTACCTGCGGAACGGGCCATGGTAAGATAGTCTAATCCTACATTGATTAGGAAGCCCAATCTCTCTCTGATTTCCTTCAAAATTTGATAAGCGATCGTTTCTTCTTTCGATGTTAGTGTCAAATGATTAATAAACTCAATGGCCTCCGTAATGGAAAGGCGGGATAAATCATCAATGGAAATACCGCCCACTTTTACTGCCAGGGCTTCAGGTTTTAAGCGCTTTCCATGACAGTCAGGACAAGGGCGTTCTGTCATATAACTTTCAATTTCGGTACGTACCATGTCGGAGGTAGACTCCCGATAACGCCGCTCAAACAATGGGATTAACCCTTCGAAGTTTGAATGATAGGTTTTTAACTGATCAAAAATATTGTGGTATTGAAAGCTAATAGGTGTTTCTGTACCATAGAGCAAACCCTGCCATTGCTTTTCAGAGAGTTTCTGCAGTGGAGTATCCATCCTAAAGCCCAGGTTTTGGGCTGCGGCCTCCATCATCTTGGGATAGTAAGTCGAGGTCGATTTAGCCCAGGGAGCTATAGCGCCTTCGGACAAGGATTTAGAACGGTCCGGAATAATCAAGTCAATATCTACGATGAGATTTGCACCTAAACCCGTACATGTGGGACAGGCTCCATAAGGACTGTTAAACGAAAAAAGCCGGGGAGAAATTTCCTCCAGTGCAATACCGCAGTCAGGACAGGCAAAATTTTCACTAAACAGCAGTTCGTCACCCTCTGTGACATCGATAATAACATTTCCTTCTCCAAGCTTAAGTGCCGTCTCTAAAGAATCTGCCAAGCGTTCAGCACTCTCGGGCTTGAGGATTATTCTGTCAATCACAACTTCAATCGAATGTTTTTTGTTTTTAACTAGTTTAATCTCTTCACTCAAATCATGAATTTCACCATCAACTCGGACTCGCACATATCCGGCCTTGCGGGCCTCTTCGAAAACTTTAAGATGTTCTCCTTTTTTCCCTTTGACCAAAGGAGCCAAAACTTGAAGTTTTGTACGCTCCGGCAACCCCAAAATCTGATCAACCATTTGTTGAACAGTTTGCTGTGAAATTTCACGTCCGCATTTTGGACAGTGAGGGTGACCTATGCGAGCATATAACAAACGCAAATAATCCGAAACTTCCGTTGCCGTTCCTACTGTTGAACGGGGATTTCGATTCGTTGTTTTCTGATCGATGGAAATTGCCGGAGAAAGTCCCTCGATGGAATCAACATCCGGCTTGTCCATTTGCCCTAAAAATTGCCGTGCATAGGCAGAAAGGGATTCAACATATCTCCGCTGGCCTTCAGCATAGATCGTATCAAAAGCCAGTGATGATTTTCCGGAACCAGACAAGCCGGTAATTACGACCAGTTTGTCCCGAGGGATATCAATATTAATATTCTTCAAATTATGAGCGCGTGCTCCACGCACACGCAAGTATTCCTGGCTCATGATTAGCCTCCTAAATTGTATCTACAGGGCAAGAGATCCACTCCCTTGTCTAACTTGTTTTCTTACTCTTTTTATGATTACTTTTAGCTCGGTTGTAACGGCTTCCGCTTCCACGCTGCTGGCTTGTCATTTTAAACTTATTCTCTTCACCTTTTAATTCTATCAAAGCATCACGAATTTCTGCGGCTCGTTCAAAATCTAAATTTTGAGCAGCGAGACGCATTTCCTGCTCTAAGTTTGCAGTAAGAGCAGCCAGCTCTTCAGGCGGAAGCTGTGAGCCGTAGGCTTTTTTTGTTTCAGCCACTTTTGTTGCTTCCGGCGCATCATGAACTATCTTGCGAATCGTTTGCGGGATAATCCCCATCTTCTTATTATAAGCCATTTGAATTGCCCGACGTCGATTTGTCTCATCGAGAGCCACTTGCATCGATTGAGTTATCTTATCTCCGTACATGATGACCTTTCCTTGAGCATTGCGCGCGGCACGGCCTATGGTCTGGATCAGTGAGCGATCAGATCTAAGGAAACCTTCTTTGTCAGCATCAAGAATGGCCACCAGAGAAACCTCAGGCAGATCCAGTCCTTCTCTCAGGAGATTGATACCAACGACAACGTCAATCATACCCAAGCGCAGCTCGCGCAGAATTTCAACACGTTCTAAGGTCTTAATATCAGAATGAAGATATTTTACCTTTATTTCCAGGTTTTTTAAATAATCGGTCAGATCTTCAGCCATCTTTTTGGTCAGCGTGGTAATTAGGACTCTTTCGCTGCGAGCAATTCGTTCGCGGATTTCTCCCAATAAATCGTCAATCTGTCCTTGCGTCGGACGGACCACCACCTCCGGATCAAGGAGACCCGTTGGACGGATAATTTGTTCAACGACTGTCGGGCAGTGAGCCAGTTCATAAGAACCCGGTGTGGCGCTGACAAAGATCGTTTGGTTAATTTTCTTTTCGAACTCAGCAAAGGTTAAGGGACGGTTATCTAAAGCAGAGGGAAGTCTAAAGCCAAAATCTACGAGCGTTGTCTTTCGTGAGCGGTCTCCTTCGTACATTCCTCTCACTTGGGGAACTGAAACATGAGATTCATCGATAAAAAGCAAGAAATCTTCCGGAAAATAGTGGAGTAAAGTATAAGGCGTCTCTCCCGGTTCACGGAACGTTAAATGCCGGGAGTAATTTTCAATCCCGTTGCAAAAGCCCATTTCTCTGAGCATTTCCAAATCATACCGTGTTCTCTGTTCAAGCCGTTGAGCCTCCAGGAGTTTATTTTGAGATTGCAAAACCTGCAGACGGTCAGCTAATTCGAGTTCAATATTCTCTGCAGCCTTCATGACTTTTTCTTGAGCCGTTACATAGTGTGAATTAGGGAAAATTGCGACATGGTTTCTTTCCCCCAAAATCTCCCCCGTTAACACATTGATTTCGTAAATGTGTTCAATTTCATCACCGAACATCTCAACCCGAAGAACTTTTTCACTAGATGATGCCGGGTAAATTTCTACAACGTCACCGCGCACACGGAAGGTTCCCCGAGTAAAAGCAATGTCATTGCGATCATATTGAATCGAAATCAATTTGCGTAGAATATCATTGCGATCAATAACTTGTCCCTGTCGCAAAGAAAGCACCAGGTCACGATACTCCTCAGGTGAACCCAAGCCATAAATACAGGAAACGCTGGCAACAACCAGAACATCCCGCCGCTCGAAAAGAGCGGCAGTAGCGGAGTGCCGCAATTTTTCGATCTCGTCGTTAATTGAAGCATCCTTCTCAATGAAGGTATCGCTGGAGGGAACGTAGGCCTCCGGCTGATAATAATCGTAGTAACTTACAAAATACTCTACGGCATTTTCGGGAAAATACTCTTTGAATTCACTGTAGAGCTGAGCCGCCAGTGTTTTATTATGGGCCAGAACGAGGGTCGGCCTTTGGACTTTCGTGATAATGTTTGCCATAGTAAAGGTCTTACCCGAGCCTGTGACCCCAAGCAACGTTTGGAAACGCCGTCCTTCCTTCACGCCGGCTGCCAAAGAATCGACGGCTTGGGGTTGATCCCCCGAAGATTGGTATGGAGCATGCAAACGAAATTCCATCCTTCGATCCCCTTTATAAAAGCAAGATAATTACAGTAAGATAATTCTTACTTACGAAATAGGTAAGGTAGTACTTAACATAAGAAAACGCATATAATTATAATTTTTCTAAGTTTATTTTACCTCTAAGGGAACGTATATTCAACAATTCAGCCCTCCGTAGCTTAAACCACCAAAAGATCCTTATTATTCCTAATCCTTACGCCCCCCCTTCCAACAGTGATACCCTTATTTTACTACACGGGGAACAAATTTGGAACTGGTGTTCTGGTAATATTTTGAGACAGCATTCATCTCACTACCTATAGAGGATGGGAGTCTTCCGCTGCACAATGATAAAAGCTCCTCCTTTTAGTAAATAGTTTCTTATTTTCAAACTGTCTACTAAAAGGGGAGCTAAACAATAGCTTCTCCCTAGCTCATTTTTTGTGTATGTTTTATGTCAGCTTCCGCTGTCTCCGCCGCCTCCACTGCTGCCTTTATCTTGAGATGACTGATCTCCCTGGGCTTGCGACGAACTTTGTGAGGATTGAGCTTTTTGTTCTTGCTGCAACATTTCCGGAGGCACTGTTTTTACTTGTTCGTTCGTTGTTTTTTCAGTCCCTATAACTTTTCCCTGTCCATCTAAATACTCTCGTGTAGTTTCCGTCTTAACTGTTTCCGTAACTTTTTTAACCCCTGGAGGAACATTTCCTTTATTTTGTCCTTGATTATCGCTGCCGCCAGACCCTTGCTGATCTCCTCCCTGGTCTTGACTGCCTCCTTGATTCTTACTGTCTCCCTGTGTTTTGCTCTGGCTCTGTGGTTTTGCTTTAGCAGTCTGCTGTTTTTGATCTTGTTCTGCACTCTGCATTGTTTTCACATAACTCTTTTGAATAACAGCCAGATTTTCTGGAGTCACCGTTTTAACCTGAACTATCTTGGCAGGAATTTCTCCTTGCTCACTGGTAATAGAATCACTGATATCAAGAGACTCCTTGTTAAGAATTTTTTGAGCCCACTGAAAGGCGTTAGCGCCTTGGAGATAGGGGTTGGTATCCACATCGCTTATCTGACTTCCTCCCGCCATCCGTTCCAGAGAAGGGATAGTTGCCTGTCCTCCGATCAGTAAAACCTTTTTATCCAATTGCAATTGTTTTAAAGCATCGCTGGCAACCTCCCCCAATTTTGCTGTATGGGCCAAAACAGCCTGAACTTTGCCAGGATTTTTTTGCATATAATCCGTCAGACTTTGCTTCGCTGTTGATTCCGATCCCGGGGGACTGGCAAACGTTTGCAGAGATATTTTGGGATACTTGCTGAGCACCGATTTATTTCCGGCCAGAAGTTCTTGTGAACCTGTCTCGCTGGGATCACCCTGCAAAATGATGACTTGTCCCTCTGAAACTTTGCTTACTAGGGATTGGGCCATAAGTTCACCCGTTTTTTCTTGATCCGGCGTTACTATTCCAGTGAGATTAATGCCAGCAGGTACTTGACTAAGAGCTAGGACCGATACTTTATCTGTCTGAGCATTTTTTAGAAGACTGGCGTTCCCTGCCTGATAGATTAATACTTTAGCCCCATTTAAGGCAGAATCGTCTCCGGATGTACTGGAATCAAGATATTTGACTTTAACGTCCTCTTTCTTTGCCAAATCATCAATACCTTTTGTAATCAGTAATTTATTAGGATCATTAGCATTTAACGAAACTGCTATAGTAGAAGTTTTCGATGTGCCGGCTGAAGAAGTTTTATTTTTGTTGCCTAAAAGGGCTTGAAGACCACAGCCACTTGTGGTTAAACTAAGACATAAACAAAAACTAAAAAAACTAACTAGGGTTCGTTTTCTTTTTGTCATGGAAACGCTCCTTTCGAACTCCTAATTTTGTCGTTAGTCTTCCCTTGTCATCTAAAATAATGCAGTTTGCCCAATCGCTTGTTTATGCGACATATAGCTGTTCCTTAATTTATATAACGTTCACTATTTTAAAGGAGGGCTGAAATTGCCTGTCAAATTGGAACACATTCTTAATCGTGTTAATGCACTTCCTCCTCTGCCAACTGCTGCCGTACAAATCGTTACCTTAACAAAAAATCCTTCAACTACGGTAAAAGAACTAGAAGCTGTTATCGGGCAAGACCCCGCTCTTGCTGCCGGAATGCTAAAACAGGCCAACTCTGCCTACTACGGCTACGCCCGCCGTATCTCCTCATTGCAAGAAGCCATTGTTATGTTAGGCTTTCAGTCAATACAAGGATTGGCCATGGCCTCTGCCGTAGCCCCGATGCTTAAAACCGGTCTCATCGGCTACGAAATTGAACAAGAAGGTCTCTGGAAACATTCCATGCTCACAGCTATGGCGGCAAAACGATTGTGTCAATATTTAAAACTTCCTTTTACTGAAGTTGCCTTTACTACCGGGTTGCTTCATGACATTGGGAAATTAGTTATTTCCATCTATATTCAGGAAGTTAATACCGTTTTGCTTAAGAAAGTTCAAGAAGCCGCCCTTTCTTATGTTGAACTTGAAGAAAAAGTTATTGGCTATGACCATGCAACAGTCGGCGGATACTTAGCCATCAACTGGAACCTGCCGGAAGATCTCGTGGAAGGAATCTCCTTTCATCATTCTCCCTTAAAGGCCCAAAACTACATGGATTTAGCATCAGTCATCCATATTGCCAATGGCCTGGCGAGCTTACTCGGTACCGGCGGGGGTGTGGACAGCTTCTTCAACCCCCTGCAGCAAGAAATCCTAGACCGCTTTAACCTCAAGGAAAAAGATCTAGAACGTCTTATTGCAGAAGTTGGCGAGTACCTTGTTGATCCTTCTATTTTTGGTTAGACAGTCAGACCCGCTTTAAATCCCCCATTAATTTCAGGTCTCCCAAAATGTTATTGAGTATGGTTTCCCTGTAACCATCGAGCCTTTCAAAATCTACAGTTTCGGTATAGTAGGCTTTGAGCCGTGATCTGTGGGTTTGCCAAGCCGCTAACGTTTCAATAAGTTTTTCCCCAAAAGGCTGTTCTAATCCCTGGTCGGATAAGTTATCCGGATTACCTTGCCAAATAGCTAAATGACGTTCCGGAAATACAATTCCTATGACTTCATCTGGATTAAGAGGATGTAAGACAATCTCAATTAATTGTCCAAGCTGCTGGGCTTCGCTTAAAACCCAATCTAAGGCATCTAACGTTTCGTCTCCTTCAAGACATATCTGATCGAAGTCCATGAGAAAATAAGGTGCAAGGTTAAGCCAGCCTTCTGTCGTCAAGCCATGTAAAAAATATGGATTAATACTGCTCTTTTGCAGTAGTTTCACAGCATTCTCTGCCAGTGGCCAAGGACCGGTATTTTCTTTCTTAACCTTCAGGCGAGCGGAATTGCCTAAAATCCAAGACATATCTTCACCTTTGTGCTTTCTTGCTGTACTTCTCCCGATTAAAGAACTTAATTCAACTGCCAATTCCTCTTCGACGCTCTGTTGAAGCAGCTGGAGTTGGGTTTCAAGCTTTAGAATATGTACCCGCTGCTTCTCAAGCTTTTGCTCATCGCAAAAATGATTGAAATCTATAAATGTTTCCACTACTCCCGGCGCACGCCAGCGCAGCGGTGAGATTTCCATCATATCCAGCATCACCAGTCCCAGACGCGGCACAATAAAACCTGCCATGGAATCAGGGTCTCGAGCTGAACGCATAAAATCAATCTCGTATCCCCGATCTAATAATTCCAAGCCAATTACTTTAATCAGGGTCGATTTACCTGTTCCGGGCCCCCCTAATAGTACATAGACTCTTTGCCAATTAGGCATCATATTGGGCAGCAGGGAAATATACCCTCGTGTCGTTATTCCTTCACCAAAGTAATGCCTCACCCCTGTTTTATGTCCCATCCTCAACCAACCCCCGTTGTTTTTTTATATCAGCCTAGTCTATGCAATTGCAACTGCGGGGGTGAATTCATTGATAAAAAAACGAGGCTGCGCAAACATGCCGGTTTGCTGCAGCCTCGTTTAGTTTAGTTTTATTTTATCAGTTTTTAAGACCCCCACTTCTATAAGTGGGGGTGGGTCCTGAGTTCACTTTAATTTTCCTTGTAACGTTTGAACCGCTTTTAAAAGCTGAGGGTCAAAATTAGTATCCGTCGGCGAAAGAGTGGCTTGCTGGCCTTTACTCAGTTCTGCCTTCACATCGGGCTCAATTCCAATTTTATGGATGGAGATCTTTTTAGGAGTAAGATATTTCGCTGTCGTTAGTTTAACGCTCGTCCCCGCATCAAGAGGGAAAATTGTTTGGACAATCCCTTTGCCGAACGTTTTCACGCCTACTAACGTTCCAGTTTTATCATCTTTAATGGCACCGGAGACAATCTCCGCAGCTGAAGCACTCTCTTCATTGACAAGGACGACTAAGGGCATCCCTAAATACGTCCCGGCAGCCATTTTAGTATCCACGTTCCCTTGTTTATCGACTATATACACCACAGGACCCGAGGGAACAAAATAACTCGCCACCTGAACTGCGGCATTAAGCTCACCGCCATGATTATATCTCAGATCCAAGATTATTCCTTTGTATTTTTTAATATTCATCGTGTTTAATGTGTCTTTCAATTCATCACCGGTATCTGAGGCAAACTGGGTGATATTAATATAAGCCATATCGGGATGCCCAGGTAAGGCTTCCCCATCGACGGTGGGGACTGTAATATCTTCCCTCGTCAAGCTCACCGTATAATTTTTGTTTGTGCTCGCCCGATATAAGCCCAAGACGACGTTTGTTCCGGGGTCACCGCGCATCAAGTTCACGGCTTTATCCTGGTCCATTCCCGTTGTATCGGTGTTATTAATTTTATTCACAACATCGCCAGGCAGAATTCCCGCTTTACTTGCTGGAGAATTTTTGATAGGGCGCAAAACTACAAGTTTTTTGGGATCCTTGAGACTTAATACAATCCCCACGCCACCAAACTTACCCTCGAGGGCCTGAAACAATTCCTGGTTCTCCTGAGCATTCATATAGGTTGAGTAGGGATCCCCTAAAATGTCAACAATTCCTTTCGTAGCTCCCTCAACTAATTGGGCATTCGAAACATTCTCGAGATAATCGCTGTGAATAAGTTGTGCAACATGAACCAAACGCCCGATATTATCGACGTTGGCGATCACAATTCCGCCTACGGTGGCGGTTACCAGCACACAAACAATAAGTAAGACAACGCCAATAGGTTTTAATATTCTTTTCCAATTCCACTCCTGCACTCAAAGTCAAACCCTTTCCTCAAGTCTTGCTCTATTATATGCTTATCCCCTTGCAGAAATACTGCTTATCCCTTAGTGGGAAAAAAATTGCAGTGGATCCGTTGGGTTCCCACTAACTCTTACCTCAAAATGCAAATGCGGACCAGTGCTCCAGCCAGTGGAACCAACGTAGCCAATCACTTGATTCGCTTCCACGGTTTGCCCTTCGGTAACATTCAGTTTTGATTGGTGTCCATAAAGTGAGGAAATCCCGTGGCCATGATCGATGATGACCATGTTGCCATAGGCAACATTCCAACCGGCCATGATAACTACCCCGCTTCCGGCAGCGTGAATCTCGGTACCCATGGGAGCCATTATATCCGTCCCTGTATGTAAGCTTTGCTGGTGGGTAATAGGATGAGTCCGCCAACCATAAGGATCACTGATCTCATAATGCCCCGGCAAGGGCCAAGTTGAGATAGTTCCGTCTCCTTTGTTTTTTCCGGCTTGAGCCGCCTGGAGTTTGCGAATCTTATCATTGAGAGCATTTGCCTCAGTTTGCAGGCGTTCTACTTCGTCATAAGATGCTTGGACTGCTTTCTGATTTTCCGCCAAGGCTACTTGCTGCTGAGCTTTCTTGCCATCAAGATCCTCTTTGGCCTTTGCCGCCTGAACTTGCAGCTGAGCCGCTTGATCCCTCTTTTTTTGTAATTCTTGTGTCTTTTGAGTAATTTTTTCTTTTTGATCCTTAATGTCTGTTAATAGCTTGTGATCATTGGCAATCAATTTATTAAAATATTCCATTCGCGTTATAAAATCACCCAAATTGGCGGACTGAAAGAGCAGTTCAAAATAGCTAATTTGCCCATTCTCATAAATCCCTCTTGCTCGTTTCCCGAGGGCGACTCTGCGATCGTCTAACTCCTGTTGTTTCTGTTCCAATTCTTTCTGTGCAGCCTGAACTTGAGTTTGGGCCTGGGTAAAAGCAAGCTGCTTTTGTGCCAGCAGCGACTGAGCATCAGAAATTTGAGTATCCAACTGAGCGAGCTGAGCTTTCAATTTATCTGCAGAATAGGTCAATTGGTGTAATTGGTTCTGCGCTTGATTCTTTTGACTGGAGATTGATTGCTGCTGTTCTACTGCGTCGTTAAGCTCACTGGCCTGAGAGGACACCCTTGAGGTCATAAGCAGCACAAGACATAGTGTCACGATTAGGCTCACTTTTTTCTTGAACATACACTCCCCCCTGAGACTCACAGATTCAAAAACGTGCCAAGGAATGCGTTATTACGCATCAACCTTAGCACACAACTCATTTTCGATCAGGAATGCAGGAATTTCTGCAAAGAAACCCCGCTGCCAACAGCACCCATAGCCATACCGGCAAGTAAAAGCCCTCCCAATACTTGACGAAAGAGGACAATATTGCTCACAACCGGTAAAAAGGTAAGGGTTGACTGAACATACATCGTTATCCAATTGTAGCCCATTCCGACAGTCAGCGCTGCCAGTCCCCCTCCCAGAAGGCCTAAGGTCAGTCCTTCAATAAGAAACGGCCAGCGTATAAATCCATTACTTGCTCCCACTAATTTCATGATCTGAATCTCGCGGCGTTTGGAAAAAACATTCATTTTAACATTAATAGAAATAAGCACCACCGACGCAACAGTAAAGGCACCAACAACACCAAAGCCGATCCACCTCAGCCATTTGGTAAATTGCAAAAGCTTATCAACATATCCTTGTCCATAACGTACAATATCAATTTCCGGTAAGGCCTGGATGGCAGCGGCAAGGTTTTCAACATCTTGAGGATTGGCTGCTTTAATCGTTAACTTATCCGGAAAGGGATTGGTCCCCCCCAGGTCTGTGACAAGATTACTTTGTGAACCTCCCATAGTTTTCCCGAAATTAGCCAGGGCTTGTTCCTTGGTCACAATAGTCACAGAAGAAACTCCCGTCATTCCTTGAATTTGACTCTGAAGAGTCTGAACTTGGTCCGCGGTCGCATCGTCTTTGACAAAAGCAGCAATTTCAAGCTGAGATTCAAAGGATTGGGCCACATTGGTAGCGTTGGCTAAAAAGAAGACGGAAAAGCCTAAGATAATGAGGGACACCATAACCGTCAGAACGGATGCAATACTTAGCCAAGGATTTCGTTTCATGGAATGACCGGTTTCACGCAGAATATAGCGAGGGAAATTAAACGTCATAACCGTATCCTCCCATTTCCTCATCACGTGCAACTCGACCATTTTCAATAGCAATGACTCGTTTTTGCATTTTATTAACAATAGCTCGAGCATGAGTAGCCATAACTATCGTTGTTCCCCGTTTATTAATGTTAAAAAGCAAGTCCATAATCCCCCATGCAGTCTCAGGATCAAGATTCCCTGTCGGCTCATCCGCCACTAATAAAGCAGGGTTGTTAATTATAGCCCGTGCCACACATACACGCTGCTGTTCCCCGCCTGACAATTCAGTGGGAAAGGCATTTTCTTTGCCCCCAAGTCCAACAAGTTCCAACATATTGCTGGTACGAGTTCGAACCTCTTTCCTAGAGACACCAATTACCTCAAGGGCAAAGGCTACATTTTCCTGAACAGTTTTATTAGGCAATAATTTGAAATCTTGAAAGATTACCCCAATGCTGCGCCGCAGGTAGGGAACTTCCCTTTCTTTCATCCGAACCAAATTTTTTCCGTTGATTTGAACCTGTCCCCGAGTTGGAGTTTCATCACGGTAGAACAATTTTATCAGAGTCGATTTACCGGCTCCGCTTGGACCTACCAAAAATACAAACTCCCCTTTGTCAATTTTCAGATTGACATCGACGAGGGCTCTGGCACCATTCGGATAAATCTTGGATACATTTCTTAACTGAATCATACAGTCCTCCTTGATTTTCGTGAGCCGCGCCCTTTTACCATAACTATTATTTATTCGACACCCCTCGCGATTTTCCTGTTCGTAAATTTAGCCAATTTCTTTTTAGATCTCAAGATTTTGTTAAACTTTTCTTACAGCACCCTTGACAATCCTGTTTATACTGTATATATTGTATATAAACAGTATGAGCTGCCTGAACGCATTATCTTGGAAGGAAGTGAATGCCTGACTATGAACATCATTATTTCCAATTCTTCTCCAGAGCCTATCTACCAACAAATCGTTAACCAATTAAAACGTCTTATTCTCAATGGAGAACTCTCCGAAACCGAAGCGCTCCCTTCCATTCGCTCTCTGGCAAAGGAATTACAAATTAGTGTCATTACTTCTAAGAGAGCCTATGAGGACTTGGAAAGAGATGGATATATAGAAACTGTCCCTGGCAAAGGTTCTTTTGTAGCAGCTCAGAACAAAGAACTATTACGTGAAAAACGCTTACGTGTTGTGGAGGAAAAGGTTTCCGAAGCTATTACCGTGGCCAAAATCGCCGGCTTAAGCCAACAAGAACTTCTGGAAATGTTTACGTTGCTTTATGAAGACAACTAAACCTTGCCCACAAGAATTCACAAATTGTATTTTCTAAGGAGGAAGCGGTGTGACTTCAACAGATACTATCCTTTCTGTGCGAAATTTAACAAAACGTTTTAAAGATTTCACCTTACAATCGGTCAGTTTTCATTTGCCCCGCGGCTATGTCATGGGATTCATCGGTCCTAATGGCTCCGGTAAAACTACGACTCTTAAGCTGATTATGAATTTGCTGCGCAAAGACAGCGGAGAGATTAATGTTTTCGGACTGGATCATCAAACCCAATCCCGAGAGATTAGAGAGCGAATTGGCTTTGTCTTCGATGAAAACCACTACTATGATGAACTAACCCTGCGAGACATGAGTAGAATTGTTGCTTCTTTTTATAAGTACTGGGATCCTAAGGTCTTTGCCCACTATATAAAGGACTTTGATCTCAATCCTAAGCAGAAGATCAAGCAGCTGTCCAAAGGAATGAAAATGAAGTTCTCCCTTGCTGTTGCTCTCTCCCATCAAGCAGAACTCTTAATTATGGATGAACCAACGGCAGGCCTTGATCCGCTGGTTCGCTCTGAACTGTTGGAAATTCTAGCCGCTCTGCTCCAAGATGAGCGAAAATCGGTCTTCTTCTCAACCCACATCACCTCTGACCTTGATAAGATCGCCGATTTTGTGACCTTTCTAAACAATGGGCAAATTGTTTTAAGTTCGCCTAAAGATGACATTTTAGATAATTACGGAATTGTTAAAGGAGCACAAGAACTGCTAACCCCTGAAACAAAACGTCTATTTGTTGGTCTAAAAACAAACAACTTTGGTTTTGAGGGACTGATCAGAGATAAAAGGAGCTTAGCTCAAAGCTTTAAAGAGCGGGTCGTTTTGGAAAAGCCGACCTTAGAAGATATCATGATTTATACCGTAAAGGGGGAATCTGCATGTTAACCATCCTTAATCTGATAAAAAAAGATTTCTTCATTTTAAAAAAAGCTTTATGGATTCCAGTCTTTTATGGATTTTTTGCTCTTTTTGCTTTTATTAACCTTAAAAGTGGAGTACTAAGCGCTGTTTTTGTCGGTGTAGCTTATAGCCTTATCACCCAAGCTTGTGCTCAGGACGAAAAAAACAAATCTGAAATTATGGTCATTTGTCTCCCCCTTTTACGAAGAGATGTAGTCCTGGCTAAGTACCTCTCAGCCTTTCTCTACGGGATTATCGCCTTATTCTCTTACCTCCTGGCTCAGGTCGTTGTGTCGTTCTTAGGAATACCCCTTGAGGTTCAGAAAATCACTATTCCTGGACTTTTAGGTGCTATTAGCGCTCTCATTATCCTTGTTTCAATTTATTTTCCTCTTTACTTCAAATTCGGATATCTTCGTTCCCGAATGATTGGTATGATTCTTTTCTTTGCTTGTTTTTTTTCTATCCCTTTTGCTGCCGGGCTTCTTGCTTATTCCCCTGGAATAGATCATAGCCTGCTTCTGCAAACGGTTTCAGTTGCTTTGCTGAAGTTTGCCGGGTGGATAAAATCTCAAACAGATTGGCAAATTGTCTGTTATCTGGCGGCGCTGAACATTATTATGTTTAGTCTATCTGCCGGACTATCGTTGAGATTTTATGCCCATAGAGAGTTCTAAGTCATGGGTATCTAATGACTAGCCTGAGTCTAATCTCCTTTCCTACGCAATCTTCGTGGGCTTTACCGCCTCTCCATACAATGAGTTCACTCTTGTGGGCGAACCTCTGCCTTGCTCTCAGGTTTAAGGCTTTCAAGACAGCCTTTCTGCCGCTTATAAGTACCTTCGGAAGCATGAAAGTGATCCTTAGGGTCGAGAAACTTTATAAATACAAAAAATATCCCGTGGGGAACAAAACTCAAAGTTTTATTACCCACGGGATTATTTATAGTCAGATAAATTTAAGTTTATTTTTTCGCCAGCGCTTCGCGAACGGCTTTCACGAGATCTTCTTTCCCTAATCCAAATTTCTCAAGAAGTTCGTAAGGACGTCCTGACTCTCCAAAGGTATCTTTGAGACCGACCCGTACCATGGGTGTCGGCAGTTTTTCTCCCAAAACCTCGGCAATGGCACTGCCCAAACCGCCGATAATGTTGTGTTCTTCTGCAGTTACAACAGCTTTCGTCTCTTTAGCCACACGCAGAATTGTCTCTTCATCAATAGGTTTTACTGAAGAAACATTAACAACACTGACGCTGATCCCTTCACCGGCTAATAGTTCAGCAGCTTCCAGCGCGACAGCTACCATCAGGCCGTTGGCCATAATAGCAACATCGGTTCCTTCTTTGAGAACCTTTGCCTTCCCGATTTCAAAGTGATAGTCCTCACCAAAGAGCACAGGCACTTCTAAGCGTCCCATGCGAATGTAAACTGGGCCTTTGTACTCTGCAGCTGCTAATACCATCTGGCGAGTTTCCTCTCCGTCTGCAGGTACCAGAACCACCATATTCGGGAGAGCACGCATAATGGCCACATCTTCGATGGCTTGATGTGAGCCGCCGTCTTCACCGACAGAGATCCCTGCATGAGTTGCCGCAATCTTAACATTCAATTTCGGATAGGCAATGGAATTACGAATTTGCTCAAATGCCCTGCCTGTAGCAAAAATAGCGAAACTACTGGCAAAAGGGACCTTTCCGGCGGCGGCTAAACCTGCTGCCGTCCCCAACAAATTCCCTTCAGCGATGCCCATATTAAAGAAACGTTCAGGATAGTTCTTGCCAAATTCCGCAGTCTTCGTCGACTTCGACAAATCCGCATCTAAAACAACGACATTAGGATTTTCCTTCCCAAGGATAAGAAGAGCTTTACCATATGCGTCTCGTGTTGCAACTTTATTCGCCAAGGGATAGTCCCTCCTCTCGTAATTCCTTGAGGGCCTGTTCGGCTTGTTCGGCATTCGGTGCGCTGCCGTGCCAACCTACTTGGTTTTCCATAAAGGAAACCCCCTTGCCCTTTACTGTTTTAGCGATGAGAATTGTTGGTTTTCCTTTAACCTGTTTCGCTTCAGCAAAGGCCTTTTCTAAAGCCTCAATATCGTGCCCATCAACTTCAATCACATGCCAACAAAATGCGCGCCATTTGTCTGCTAAAGGTGCTGATGACATAACACTGTCTGTCGGCCCGTCAATTTGCAAGCCATTATAATCTAAAATGGCTGTAAGATTATCCAGTTTATAATGCGCCGCGGCCATCGCCGCTTCCCAAACCTGTCCTTCAGCCACTTCTCCGTCACCGAGCAATACATAAACCTGATAGTCTTTCTTATCAAGCTTCCCTGCCAAAGCCATTCCATTAGCCACGGAAAGGCCTTGTCCCAGAGAGCCTGAAGACATATCGACACCAGGTGTCCTTTTCATATCGGGATGTCCTTGGAGCATTCGGCCCGTTTGTCGCAGGCCCAGAAGTTCATCCTTAGGAAAATAGCCTTTTTCAGCAAGAGCAGCATAGAGAACTGGGGCAGCATGTCCTTTGGAAAGAACAAAACGATCTCGATCAGCCCAATTCGGGTTTTGCGGATTTATTCTCATTTCTTTAAAGTAAAGAGTTGTCACAATATCGGCAGCCGATAGACTTCCCCCGGGATGTCCCGCCTTTGCGGGCACCAGCATGGAAATAATGTCTTGCCGAATAAGATTCGCTTTGCGTTTTAAATCAACAGTGCTCAAGAGATTCCCTCCTTTAGATCCTTTTTCCGAGTGAGGTTTTCCTTTCAATACTCATACCAAGATGATTTTACCGCTAAAATTAACGGACTGTTTTCGTTTTTTGCAAGTACGCTGCAATAAAAGAGTCAAGTTCACCGTCCATCACGGCAGACACGTTTCCGGTTTCAACATTGGTGCGATGGTCTTTCACCATACTGTAGGGATGAAAGACATATGAGCGAATTTGACTTCCCCAAGCAATCTCTTGTTGTTCACCCCGAAGTTCTGAAATTTCATTTTCTTGTTCTTTGCGTTTTAGTTCCAGCAACTTAGCCTGCAAAACCCGCATAGCGGCGGCTCGATTTTGAATCTGGGAACGTTCACTTTGGCATTGAACTACAACTCCAGTTGGCAAGTGAGTAATCCGAATAGCCGAATCAGTCTTATTCACGTGCTGACCTCCCGCTCCTCCCGAGCGGTAAGTGTCCACCCTCAAATCTTCCGGATCAATTGTAATTTCGCTGTCATCAGCAACTTCCGGAATAACATCAACGGACGCAAAGGAAGTATGACGACGACCCGATGCATCAAAAGGGGAAATCCGTACCAATCGATGGACTCCCTTTTCCGACTTAGCGTATCCATAAGCATTTTCACCGCTAAAAGACAGCGTAGCACTTTTTATACCCGCTTCCTCACCGGGTAAGAAATCCAAAGTTTCCACTTTAAATCCGTGTTGTTCTCCCCATCTGGTATACATTCGACAGAGCATTTGTACCCAGTCCTGAGCCTCAGTGCCCCCCGCGCCGGCATGAAGCGTGACAATGGCATTATTCCTGTCATAGGGCCCAGACAAAAGAAGTTCCAGTTCCAAGGCTTCAAATTTAGTAAACAGTGCTTTAACTCCCTGTTCGACGTCCGGCTCAAGAGTTACATCATCTTCTTCTATCGCTAACTGCCAAAGAGTTTCCGTTTCTTCCAGATCCTTTTTTAACTCCTCGTAGAGTTTTACCTTTCCCTGGTGAAACGCTAAGTCTTGCATAATCTTTTGAGCGAGAACAGGATCATCCCATAAATCCGGGCGATGAAATTCAGTCTCCAGAGCACTTATCTTTTCTATTCTCTGGGGGACGTCAAAGGGAAACCCTCAAATCTGCCAAGCGTGCATTTAAAGTTTCCAGATCCTTTTTCCAATCAGAAAGCACTGTCAATTCACCCTTCCAAACCTATTTTTAAAAGCATAACCTTTTCGTTCTATTTCGATTTCACGTTGTCCTCTGCTCCACAGCACTTCTTATACTTTTTCCCGCTTCCACAAGGGCAGAGATCATTCCGACCAATCTGATCCCCTGTATGCACCGGGGCACTGGGCTCTCCTTCATAGCGGTTCTCGGTGATGTTTCGAGGCTGCTCTGAAGTTTCTTCCCGAACTTGAGGAGTCACTCGGAGAACATAACGAATGATATCATCTTGAATAGAATCAATCATAGCCTGGAACATTTCAAATCCTTCACGCCGATATTCAACTAAAGGATCTTTTTGTCCGTAGGCTCGCAGCCCAATCCCTTCACGCAGCATGTCCATAGCGTCAAGATGGTCCATCCATTTGCTGTCTACCACTTGCAGCATAACTGCACGTTCAATTTCCCGCATTAGTTCTGAACCAAACTCGTCTTCCCGTTTTTGATACAGTTCTTTTGCTTTTTCCAATAAGAATTCTTCAACTTCTTCATTGGAAAGATCTCCTAACTGTTCAGGGTCCAAATGGGTCCCCGGCAAATAGAAGTTTTCTACATAACCAACTAAGCCTTCCAAATCCCATTCTTCCGGGAAAGGACTTTCTCCACTAAACATAGCAATGCTGTCTTTAACGGTTTTTTCAAGCATCTCGAGAATATTATCTTTGAGATTTTCGCCCATTAATACAGCACGACGCTGAGCATAAATAACCTCACGTTGTTGATTCATGACATCATCATAATCAAGGACGTGTTTTCGAATATCAAAGTTGCGATTCTCGACGCGGCGCTGAGCAGACTCTATGGAGCGGGAAATCATACGGGAAGCAATCGGCACAGAATCGTCCATTCCCAATTTATCCATAATCCCCATAATATTTTCCGCGCCAAACATCCGCATTAAATCGTCTTCCAACGAAATAAAGAACTGTGTTGAACCCGGGTCTCCCTGACGTCCTGCCCGGCCTCGCAATTGATTATCAATCCGACGGGATTCATGTCGTTCTGTACCAATAATGTGCAGTCCCCCGAGTTCGTCGACACCCTCGCCAAGGATAATATCGGTTCCACGGCCAGCCATATTCGTCGCGATTGTAACCATGCCGAGCTGCCCTGCCTGGGCGACAATCTCAGCCTCTTTTTCGTGATATTTGGCATTGAGGACTTGATGGGGGATTCCTCGCCGCTCTAACATAGCACTAAGATGTTCAGATTTTTCCACAGAAACAGTTCCGACAAGAACAGGCTGGCCCTTAGAATGACGTTCAATAATACTTTCCACAACCGCTAAAAATTTACCTTTTTCCGTCCGATAGATGACATCGGACTCATCTTTCCTGATCGCAGGCTTATTGGTGGGAATTTCTACAACATCAAGTTTATAGATTTTTCGGAACTCTGGTTCCTCGGTCATAGCTGTTCCCGTCATACCGGAAAGTTTTTTAAACATCCTAAAGTAATTTTGAAAGGTAATTGTCGCTAAGGTTTGTGACTCTTTTTCGACTTTCACGCCCTCTTTGGCCTCGATAGCTTGGTGTAGTCCTTCACTGTAACGACGGCCAAACATTAACCGTCCGGTAAATTCGTCGACAATGATAACTTCACCATCTTTTACTACATAGTCGCGATCACGTTTAAAAAGAGTATGGGCTTTTAAGGCCTGATTAACGTGATGGGCTAACTCTGTATGGATATCTTCATAGAGATTTTCCACGCCCAACATACTCTCGACGCGGCTTACCCCTTGTTCTGTCAGAGTGACAACACGCTCTTTTTCTACGACCTTGTAATCTTCTTCCGTCTTTAAACGGGGAATAATCATAGCAACCCTAAAATATAATTCCGTTGGCTTGTCCGCTTCACCGGAAATAATTAAGGGAGTCCTGGCCTCGTCAATGAGAATTGAGTCCACTTCGTCAACGATAGCATAATTGAGTTCCCGTTGAACAAGGCCATCCGGACGTGTAACCATATTATCCCGCAAATAGTCAAAGCCGAACTCATTGTTAGTTCCATAGGTAATGTCCGCAGCATAACTGGTGCGACGCTCCTCGTAGCTTAGGCCATGAACGATAAGACCCACATTTAGACCCAGAAAACGGTGAATTTGGCCCATCCATTCACTATCGCGGCGGGCCAAATAATCATTAACGGTTACGACATGGACACCTTGTCCAGTTAGTGCATTCAAATAGGAGGGCAATGTCGCTACAAGAGTTTTCCCTTCCCCTGTACGCATCTCGGCAATCCGACCATCATGTAAAACCATACCTCCAATAAGCTGCACGTCATAGTGACGTTGCCCAATAACCCGGCGACTGGCTTCACGAACAACGGCAAAGGCTTCCGGCAATAAGCTATCCAAACTTTCCCCTTGATCTAAGCGTTCTTTGAATTCAATAGTTTTTCCTTTCAGTTCATCATCACTCAAGGCTTGGATCTTCGGTTCAAGGCTGTTAATCACATCAACACGTTTTTGGTACTTCCTGATTTCCCGGGCATTATCATCAAATAAATTTAAAAGCCCCATTATATCCACCCTTCTTCAATCTTGTGTCTTCATAATTTTAACATTCCAGACAGTCCACTGCAACTGAATCAGGGGATTTGTCAATGGGATAATTTTCCTCCACATTAAAAGGCCCGCAAAAGCGGGCCTACGCTTGAAGCATAATTAGTTTGACACCTTAAAATTGAGGCTGAAGCAAACCATAATCCCCATTATTTCGCAGATATACCACATTCATTTCTTGCGTTTCGGAATTCGTAAATACAAAAAAGGTGTGTCCAATGAGGTTCATTTGCATAATAGCCTCCTCGACGGACATGGGTTTCACAGGGAATTTCTTATGCCGCACAACTTCCTCACGCGGTTCCTCGACGGTTGAAGCCGGTTGAACATCATGATCTTTCATAACCTTTGAGCGCATACGCTTATTAATTCTTGTCCGATACTTATCAATTTGGCGTTCCAGCTTTTCTACAACCATATCAATTGAAGAATACATATCTTCAGTTTCTTCTTCACCGCGAAGAATCATTCCATGAATCGGTGCAGTTACCTCAACACGATGGCGGTCTCTCTCAACAAGTAATGTTACTTGTACATCCATAAACTCATCCGAAAATTTTTCAAGTTTTCCTACCCGTTTTGTAACATATTCTTTCAATGCGTCTGTTAGTTCAATATGTTTACCACGAATAATGATATTCATATTTCAACCCCCTTTATAGCTGGTATATGTAACATTCCCGATTTCTCGAAAAAATCCTGCTGATTTTTAACTTTCCCCAAGATATTTTTGTTTAAACCTAAAGAGAGAATCGTTTCAAAAAACGATTCTTTCTTCAGGCGATCTAAACCCTTCTCAGCGAACCATTACATTAGAAGCCTGTTCCCCTCGCGGGCCTTGAACAATATCAAACTCTACATTTTGGCCTTCCTCGAGGGTACGAAAGCCTTCTCCGACAACCGATTGAAAATGGACGAAAATATCCTGTCCATTTTCCTGCTCGATGAAGCCATAGCCCTTCTGTTTGTTAAACCATTTGACTTTACCTACCACAAAAAATACACCTTCCTTGATTATTATAGTTCAAAGGATAATTCCTTGAACCAATACTTACCTTTAGGAGGATAACCAAGTTTGGGGAAGTCTAAACGTTAGCGGGACTTATATGACACATCGTTCTGTCTTACGACACAGAGCAAACTAACGTTCACGCTCCTTGCTTTGGGGAGCGGGGTTCATCCTACGGCGATAGTATTTTTTCGGAGAACCCGCCTACGGCGATAATCTCCACCGGAGACTATCGTGCCATATGCGCCGTCCCTGGCGCAATGGCGGCAGCGCACGTCCTGTGCGCTACCCCGTATCTGGGGTCAGTCGCTTTCACGAAGTTTGCTGGGCTGCTTACGTAAAAGACGTCACGCTGTTGTCATACTGCGTCCTAAGCTTAGGTCCGGGGAACGACGTGGGGAACGAAAGATGAGAAAGGGGTTTGGGGTGACGGCACATTTCATGTGCGGGCGTCTGTTTTGGGCGTGTCAGAATTATCATCAGACACAGAAAAGCGCGCCTTTAGCTTATAGCCTCGGCGCGCTTAAAAAGGTCCTTTATAATATCTTGCTCAAAAATGCCTGCGTTCTGGCATTCTTGGGATTTGAGAACACCTCATTGGGTTCTCCTTCTTCCATGATAATTCCCTCATCCATAAAAATCACTCGATCCCCGACCTCACGAGCAAAGCCCATCTCATGGGTTACCGCCACCATGGTCATACCTTCCCGAGCCAGGTCTTTCATAACTGCGAGAACTTCACCAACCATCTCCGGGTCTAAGGCCGATGTTGTCTCGTCAAAGAGCATGACTTTCGGTTTCATGGCCAATGCCCGGGCGATGGCTACCCGTTGCTGTTGTCCGCCTGAGAGGTGATCCGGATATTCGTGGGCTTTGTCGGAGAGTCCAACTTTGGCCAGAAGCTCCATGGCAATTTTCTCAGCTTCCCCTTTATTCATATTTCTGACGATTACCGGAGCCAAGGTTATATTCTGAATAGCTGTCATATGGGGAAACAAATTGAAGCGTTGGAAAACCATTCCGACTTCGCGGCGAATGGCATTAACATTTACCTCAGAATTAAGGGGGATGCCGTCAATAATTATTTCTCCTTTAGTCGGCTCTTCCAACTTATTGAGGCAGCGCAAAAAGGTGCTTTTTCCGGAGCCGCTGGGTCCGATCACCACGACAACCTCTTTTTCACGAATATGGCAGTCAATCCCTTTAAGCACTTCCAGCTTTCCATAGGATTTATGCAAATTCTTAACGTATATCATTTTTGCCCAGCCTCCTCTCCATATACGCAACCCACCGGGAAATTAATTGTGTCATTACTAAATAGTACAATGCAGCTGCAATATACATGGGTATCGGTTGGAAGGTTCGCCCCGCAATAATTTTGGAACTGTAAAAAAGCTCTTCAATAGCAATAATCGACAATAAGGAGGAATCTTTCAGTAAGGCAATGAACTCATTTCCTAATGGCGGGATGACACGCTTGAAGGCTTGCGGAAGAATAACATGGCGCATGGCCTGAGAATGGGTCATACCTAAGGAACGAGCAGCCTCGGTTTGTCCCCGGTCAATTGATTGAATCCCTGCCCTAAAAATCTCCGCTATATATGCTCCTGAATTAAGCCCCATGGCAACAACACCCGCAATATATTGATAGTTGTCAGGAAGCTCCTGCCAATGGAGAAGTTTAGGTATTAAAAAATAAACTAAAAAGATTTGAACCAATAAAGGAGTGCCTCGAAAAAAATCCACATAGGTAATAGCAGCTCCACGCAAAATTGTTATTTTCGACAGCCGTCCTAAGGCCATAATAAGTCCGATCACAACCCCAATGGCCACTGCACCGGCTGTTAGCTCCAGTGTAAGTAGAGCCGCACGATTTAAGACAGGGATGCTTTCAATGGCTGCATTCCAGTTCAATCCCACGAAAAATCCTCCTCATTTTCATTTTGTTAGAACAAACCAATAATAGGTAACAGAACTTTATGATTTCCGTGATCGCTGTCTAAAATTATACCTATTAGCTTAAATTTATACAAGCTAAAATACCCACATAAACCATGAATACAATTTTATCCCACAAAAAATCAATTTTGGATAGTTCGTTTAGATGCAAAAGAGAAGGCACTCAGTTACCTTCTCTTTTACTAATTTATTTATTTTCCAAAAATGTTTTCCCTGGCATAACTTCATTCTAGAATTTTAAAAAGCGAAATCATTTGCCTTATTTTAAATCCAGCTCTTATAATTTAGGAGCATCTTTCTTGAACCATTTTTTGTAAATTTCACCGTATGTTCCATTATCGATCAGCTTTTTCAAGGAAGCATTAACCTTGCCGGCTAATTCTGTATCTCCTTTCTTCATTGCAATTCCATAATACTCAGGATCAACATTTGCCGGAACCACTTCAATTTGAGCCGTTGGATTTTGGGCTTGGAACCACAGAACAACCGGTGAATCTGCAACAACAGCATCCACCCCGCCATTGAGCAAGTCACTAAGAGCGTCTGGAGTAGTATCATATTTTTTGGGGGTAATTCCCTTATCTTCACAATCAAATTGACCAGTCGTATTGAGTTGAGCCCCGACTCTTTTCCCTTTTAAATCTTCAAGAGTTTTAAAGTTTGAGCCTTTTTTCATAGCGATATACTGCATAGATTTAAAGTACTTGTCACTAAAAGTTACGCTCTGTTCACGTTTAGGGGTAATTGTCATGGCAGAAATGACAGCATTGTACTTACCAGCTTGCAAAGCAGTGATCAAACCATCAAAGGAACATGTTTCAATACTGACTTTGTATCCAATATCTTTTCCGATAGCTTGAATAAGTTCCATATCAAATCCAGTTGGTTGTTGTTTGTCATCCATAAATTCGAAGGGGGCATAGGTGATATCAGAACCGACTTTCAGAACCTTCTCGCTGGACGACGATGCTGGAGTTGATGAAGATGAAGATGAGGTTGTACTTGTGCTTCCGCATCCTGCGAGAGCAAATAAACTGAGACTAAGCAATCCAGCCAAAATCACACGAAACTTTGGTTTAAACATTTTAATTTTCCTCCCTTTTAACGCACTGTCCTTGAATAGATCTTAAAATGAGGTATCCATTCAGTCAGCTTATCCTTGTGGTTACAATTATACATACAGGTGCATAATCATTCAATACCTATTTTTTTCCTTCTTTAATTTCCTTTGTTCAAAGGTCTAAGAAGCGCTCCCAATTGTAGAAGTTGGAGTCTTACGATTGGACAAAAACATAGCTGCTTACCTTCGAATTTATCAAAAGAATGGTTCTTATAGAAGTTATCCCTCGAAAGTTACACACAACCAATTGTGGATAATGTGGATAAGTGTCAAAAATGCGCTTTTTCTCCCAGAAAGGTTGTGGGTAACTTTGTCGATGAATATGTCCAGGCATACAAGAAGAAAAGCATTGGCCGACATAGTCAACCAATGCTTGTTAAATCTCAATTAATCAATATAATGCATTAAATTAATATTGTTCACGAGCTGGACGATGGTGTTGATAGCACTCGCGGCAATATACCGGGCGATCAGATGTCGGTTGGAAAGGAACTTGTGTTTCCACTCCGCAATCCGCACAAACTACAGTAAACATTTCACGTGATCTGCCCTCTTGTGCATTACGACTGGCTTTACGTGCGTTACGGCACTCGCGGCAACGTTGTGGTTCATTTTCGAACCCTTTTTCAGCGTAGAATTCTTGTTCTCCGGCGGTGAAAATGAATGTTGCTCCGCAGTCCTTACATACTAGTTCTTTGTCTTCAAAGGCCATGAAAGATATTCCCCTTACGTAAAAAAATGTAACAGGCTCTGCCCATCCACTTGTTATTATAACTCTAATCAAACCCGGGCACAAGTACTTTTTCGAAGCCGGCAGCCAAACACAAACCATAAACCTCTTTTGCTCCGCCTTTATACAAAACTTCTGCCACAGCATCTAAGGTTGATCCTGTGGTTGTGACGTCATCGATAAGCCATACACTGCGTCCCTGAAAAGGCTCTTTGCTCCGCAAAGCAAAAGCATTTTTCAAGTTCTGCAGCCGTTCCTGGCGGGAGAGGGCAACTTGAGGCGGGGTTGCTTTAAATCGTTCAACTCCTTGAAGAATCGGCAGTCCTAGCTCCCAATGTATTAGTGATGCAATAAGTTCGGCCTGGTTAAATCCCCGCTCCGCCAAGCGTGTTGAATGCATCGGCACTGCCAAAATACCGTCAACAGGAGGCAGCTCTCTAATGGCCCAATCCGCTAACGGCCGGCTGATCTGCATCATACGCATGGGGTTTGCTCCAAATTTGACGTTTTGAATAAATTCTTTTAAGCAGCCAGTATAATGCCCCCAGGCAATTACCTTTTTTAAATACTTGGGGCCCTTTCCCTCTGTGCAATCCTTACAAAGAGTCCTTTCTTGAACAATCAATTTCCCACATCTCAGGCAGCGGCCTAATTCGGGATGAAGGAGCTCTCTGGTACAGTTGGGGCAAATTGGGCCAGGATGCCCTCCGCAGAAAACACAGCCGGATCTTTCTAGATACCATAAGGCGCGAATAAGTTTAAATCCTTCCTTAACAAACTCATTCATTTGAAATCCCCTTTTAAGTCTTCGCCAATAAGTCCCTTCTCCAGCGCCAATCGGTTTTGATCTTCAATCCAGTGGATTGCCTTTTTTATAGCCGTTGTCTCCAAATGGGCCATAAATAAGACGTAACCGCCAGGATCTTTCCGGGTCCTCCCAACTCTGCCTGCCATTTGGACCAGGGCTCGTTCATCAAATACCGGATGATCTGCTCCTAAAACAACAACCTGTATCCCCTCTAAGGTTATTCCCCGTTCTAAAATTGTCGTACTTACAAAAAGATCAAATTTGCCTTGACGTAACTTTTCAAGTTTTACTGATCGCTCACGATCTGAACTGTAGCTCCCGTCAATCTTCCACTCAGGAAAGCATTGGCGAAATCGATTAACCCACGGCTGAATCCAAGATATTTTTGGGACAAAAACTAAAATTCGTCCTTCATGCCGTAATGATTCAAAACGGTCTCTTCTAAGAGACGGCGGATTCCCTTCAGGGTCAAACCTTTGAGACGATCTCTCGATAATTGGAACCGGCAAAGGAAAGCGGTGATGCCGTGCCGGAAGACGAATTAGGCGCATCTTTCCGCGGTAAACTTCTTTTAAACCTTCAGGTGAAGGAGTTGCTGTCAGATAAAGCAGCTTGCCATTCGAGCGTAAGGCATGTTTCAGACCCCACTCCAAAGCCCCGTTTCCCTGATACGGAAAAGCATCCATCTCGTCGAGAACTATTAAGTCAAAAGCCTGCCAAAATCTCAGGACTTGGTGGGTTGTTGCCAAAACCACCCTTCCCCTTTGAAATTTAACCGGTGCGTTACCTGTCAGAACTTGGATAGTAACTCCAAGAAAGTCTCGTTTCAGTCTTGGGGCTACATCATAAATAACATCTTGACGGGGGGCAGCGAATAAAACTGACTTTCCTTGTTCGAGAGCCCAAGCTGCAGAAGGAAAACAAACTTCTGTTTTCCCGCTGCCACATGCCGCCCATAAAAGAGCTTTTGTCTCGGAAGAATCCTTTAAGAAATCCAGGATTTCCTCGGCGGCGGCACCCTGAGCCTCTGTTAATTTCCAATGCGGGCGGAAATCAACCTTTTCCGAGTCCTCAAGCAAGGGACGATAGTCGCGGTAAAACGCTTTCAGTGAAGTGCTTGATCCCAAGGACATGCAGCTGAGACAAGTTCCCGCCCTACCGTAAAAACTGGGCCACTCTTTGATATCTTTCGCACCGCATCGCTGACATTGCCAACCCTCCCCTTGACGTAATACAGCAGGGATCCACTCTGCCTTCTTTGCTGCTACATTTATCTGGGCAAACTGTAAAACAGTCCCCTCATAGCACTTTAACTCGTGAGCCAAATTTCTTAAGTCTTCCCCTGAAAGTTGTCTTCCCCGAACAAGCCAATCAAAGCATTGAAACAGGGGCTCCTTGTCATCCCCTTTGCCGGCTGTTGAGGCAGGCGTTTCACTCCTTAAACTTACAAAATCCTCTTCCCAAGTAAGTTTTGGGACATCCCAGTCACGGTTATTTAATACCTTGAATAGTTCAGATCTTATCCTTTCATGATGATTTCCCCTTAATCGAAAACGCCTTTGCTTTTTGAATTTTGTCATTTGAGTTTGAACAGACTGAATAACCCCCAAGGGCAAAGGGATCTTAAGACAGCTGACCTTGGGGGGTAACCTGTCCATCCCTTGATTAAAAGTATAACCGACGTCACCGTCTTCATTTAACGTCAGATAAAAGTCCATAATGAACCTCTTATTCTATCTATGTTCGAGTTCTTAACCTAGCTCCCCATACTTTTGTTGACCCGCTGAAATTTCTATATACGGAAACCTTCGCTGAAGACATGCTAAGTACTTTTTTCTTGGTTCTAAGGACATTGTTTGATCCACAAGAACTTCAATCCAAACAGGGCAATGATCGATATTATACAAACGAGGAAATTCTTTATGAAGATCTCTTATTCCTTTCTCCAGTTCATCTTCCTTTAATTGCTTTCGATCATAAACTATTCGTTTTGTCTTACGTTCTAACGTTTCTTTTTTAACCTGAATAAACGTCTGCAATTTCAGGGAAACCTTCCATTCCCAATGGGAATTCGTATTCCACAGTAACATGATCAGCGTTATAATAAAAGACCACAATAACATTCTCTCACCTCCTGCTTACAACTTATGTTTTAACTAGGAGTTGAGTGAATCTCTTGCAGCTTCTGGTAAATGCGGCAGGTTAGCAGCACCGATCGTACAAAAAAGCCAGGAGGCGTACAGAGATGCTCCTGGCTTTGCTGACTTATTATGTTGTTACTGCAGTGATCTCGTTCAGCTAAAGCTGAACATCGGGTGGCTTCCATTTGTAGAAGTGAGAGTCTTACGATTGGATCAGTGTCCTATCGCCTCTCTAAAAAGAATTTGAGAACGCCTTCAACAGCAAGTTCATTTCCCACATAGGCCTTGCCTTTGGCAACTCCAAAGGTCTTTCGAAGTTTTAATACCTCAACTTCTAAACGCAATTGGTCCCCGGGGGTAACTTGCCTTCTAATTTTCACCTCATCCAAGCCGGCAAATAGCCCTAAGGATCCGGCATATTCGGGCATCTTCAAAATGACTACTGCCCCAACTTGAGCTAAAGCCTCAAGAATTAAAACCCCCGGCATAATGGGATGGCCCGGAAAATGCCCTTGAAAAAAAGGTTCATTTATCGATACATTTTTAATTCCTACACCCCGTTTTCCTTCCTCTAACTCAATAATACGGTCCACCAATAAAAAAGGATATCGGTGAGGAATAATCTCCTGTATCTCTTGACTAGTTAGCACGAAAACTCCTCCTTGAATCTTGCCAAATACTTGCAGACATGTACACCTTTATCTTATGATGAGAATCAGATACTCTTCATAACGTTGGCATCCCTATCTTAAATCATGATAATTCTTATACCTAGTATACCTAAGTTTCAAGTTGAAGGGAAGATGACAAGCCTTATGAAAACCTTCAAAATTTTACATATCATAGGGGGAGGGGAAATTGGAGGAGCCGAACAGCATGTTCTTACCCTTCTTCAAAATCTAGACCGATCACATTTCCTCCCCTCATTAGTCTGTTTGACTCAGGGGCCTTTTGCAGCGCTTGCAGAACCGATCGTTCCTACTCAGACCTTTTCTATGCGCCACCCTCTGGATCTGTCCCTCCTTCCCAGCCTTATGCGCTGGATTCGTGAACAAAACATTGATCTTGTCCACACCCATGGTTCACGCGCCAATCTTCTCGGCCGAATTGGCGCAGCTCTGCTTAAACTCCCCAATGTAACAACTGTCCACAGTTCACTTGCTCATGATTATTTGTCTCCCTGGTCGGCACGCCTGGCAATTGGCCTCGATCGGCTCACCCTCCCATTGACCTCATCTATAATTACTGTCTCCCACTATCTTGCTAACGAAGTATCTTCCCGAGGAGGCAAGCACCTCACAACAATCTATAACGGACAGGCTCCTGTTCCACTAGTCAATGCATCAATGCTGCGGGATCAATTTCGAAAGCAATGGGGAATTCCAAATGATGCTCTTGTTCTAGGAACGATCGGCCGTTTGCATCCTACCAAAGGTCATGTTTATTTATGCCGTGCTGCCAGTGAACTAAGTCGCCGATTCCCAAGACTTCATCTTTTAATCATTGGTGAGGGGCCACTGCATCCAATTTTAGAATCAGAGCTGCAAAAGACTTCGTTATCCTATACTTTAGCCGGATATCTTCCACAAGCATATAGGGCCCTCCCGGCCATGGATATTTTTGTGCTGCCTTCCGTAAGTGAAGGTATGGGCTTAGTTCTTCTCGAAGCCATGCAACTTGGAATTCCCATTGTGGCCAGTGACGTTGGGGGAATTCCCGAGATTGTTCGCCCTGAGAAAGAGGCTTTATTAGTACCTCCCGAAAATGTTCCAGAGCTTATTAAAGCCTGTACTCTGCTTCTTGACAATCCAGAGCTGGCTCATTCCCTTGTTTCTTCAGGGCATAGACGCTGGCCTTTATTTTCCATCGAAGAGATGGTTCGAGCGACCGAGCAACTATATAGGACGCTTCTCCCCTAACATCGTAACCGAGAACCTGTCTCAAAAGGTCTTAAGTTTAAAGCGCTGCCACAATACCTCGAAAAGAAATCTGGGCAAAACGGTTTGACGCTTCCACCGCCAAGGTTCTTTCAGCAAGCGGTAGAGCCACTCAACATGAAGATCCTGAATTTTCTTAGGTGCACGTTGGACAGTCCCGGCAAGCGCGTCAAAACTACCCCCTACACCAATACCCGCATATGCTAAACCCGGATGCTCCTTTAACCAAAATTCCTGACGCGGAGCCCCTAAACCGACCAGCAGAACATCCGGTTGGAAATCAGTAATTTTTTTCAAGATGTCTGCCTCCTCCTCTGAGCTAAAATAGCCATGACTAAAACTGAAGGTTATGGCGGGATAGTCAGAAGAAACCTTTTTCACCGCCAGCTCTGCAACTCCGGGTCTTCCACCTAAAAAATAAATACGCCATTTCTTAGTATTAGCAATCGGGAAAAGTGATTGCACTAAATCAATCCCTGTCACTCGCTCCTTAATTTGAACTCCTAACTGACGTACCGCCCAGACGACTCCAATTCCATCTGCGGTAATTATGTCGGCCGAATTTAATACGTCCCTTAGATCAGGATTATACTGTGAAGCATATATCATTTCAGGGTTTGCCGTTACAATTCGAATCGCTGTCCGACCTTGAACTGCTAATTTGATTTTCTCCACGGTTTCAGCCATGGAATATGTATCTATAGTAACCCCCAAGACGGTTACTCGCATAAGAATCTTTCCTTTCGCTCAGGGAATCACGTCCAGGTTAACAAAGTTTCTTTAAAGGTGAATCCTGATCATGAAAAAATCCAAGGGAGGCTTTAAATCGAACGGAAGGCTCCATCCGTAAGGGCACTCACCTTGGACAATATCGTAGGGTATAAAGAGTTATGATCTGAAGTCCTAAAATCCATTGAGTACTTTGCCCGTGCCTAAGGCTACACAGGAAATAGGATCTTCTGCCAAACTAACCGGCAATCCTGTTTCGCGGGAAATACGCGTATCAAATCCATAGATTAAAGAGCCTCCGCCAGTCATAATTATTCCTTTATCCAGAATATCCGAAGAAAGCTCCGGCGGAGTTCTCTCTAAAACTTCCTTTACACCTGCGACAATGGCTTCAATGGATTCCTCCAAGGCAACGTAACACTCTTGTGAATTAACCTTTACTGTCTTAGGCAACCCTGTAATAAGATCCCGTCCGCGTACTTCAATATCTGCAGATGGTCTGCCCTCAGGTATTGCAGCTCCAACGGCAATTTTTATTTCCTCAGCCGTTCTCTCACCGATCATTAAATTATGTTCTCTGCGAATATATCGGCTGATAGCCTCATCAAATTTATCGCCGCCAACGCGAAGACTGCGTTTTGCTACAATACCATTGAGAGAAAGAACGGCTATATCTGTTGTTCCTCCGCCAATATCAACAACCATGCTGCCTGTTGGTCCGGAAATGTCCAGGCCTGCACCTAAGGCTGCTGCGTAGGGTTCTTCAACGACTTTAACGTCCTTAGCACCAGCCTGATAGGCTGCTTGTTTCACAGCCCTCTGCTCTACTTCAGTTACCCCAGAGGGAATGCAGACAACCACCCTAGTCCTAAAAAAGGGCAAGCGTTTTGCTCCCGCCTTTTCCAGAAAATATTTCAACATTAATTCAGTTGTCTGATAATCTGCAATTACGCCATCACGCATTGGCCGCACGGCAACAATATTTCCCGGCGTCCGTCCTATCATTAAGCGCGCTTCTTCTCCTACTGCTATACGTTTGCTGGAATTACGGTCAATAGCAATTACTGAAGGTTCGTGTAATACGATCCCTTTTCCTTTGGCATAAACTAAAACGCTTGCCGTACCTAAATCTATCCCTAAGTCTATTCCAAACATTTCCGGAAATACCCCTTTCGTTATCAATAGCTTGTCCAAATTCAATTCCAAATATAGCATCAAATAGCATAATCTCCCTTACGGGAGATTTGCTTTCTTCTAAGGTATCAATTCGTGATATAATTTCTAAATCCTTTACGATTCTTAACTTTTTTACACATTCTCTTTAATTTCTAGTCCATAATTTTGGCTAATTTTCTTGATATTTCTTTCTTGTAGCCTCTCCTCCCCGAATATGACGCTCTGCCTTATTCGTTTCTAGGATGTGCTTGACTTCCATAGATAGTTTTTCATTAACCAAAGGCAGTCTTTCTGTCACATCTTTATGTACAGTACTCTTTGATACACCAAAAACATCTGCAGTTTGCCTAACTGTTGCACTCGATTCCAAAATATACGTCCCGATATCGAGTACCCTTTTGCGAATATACTCTTGCACGCAGAGTCCTCCTTTCGTCCACATGTGTAGTACATTTATATGCATTCTCATTGAAAAAAGACATCCATAAATGGATGTCCTCACATGGTAAATACTGTGTTCTCATTAAACATATTCCTTTAAATCTCCAAACGTTAGGTAGTTGAACCACCTGTATCAATGTTTGGGATGGTATTGCCATGCCAAACCTCATAATGCAGCTGAGGCTGACCATTAATTCCTTCCGCACCCGGGTTGAAACCAACTTGACCCAGCAGCCCTTGTTTCTCTACATTCTGCCCGGTCTTAACCCAAAGATTTTCCAAGCAGCCATAGGTTACTATCCATCCTTGACCGCAATCTAAGACTACTTTCTCTCCCAGAAGCGGATCATGGCCGGCAAAAACGACTTTTCCCTGATGAGTTGCACGAATAACTGCCCCTTCAGGTTCCGAAAAATCTTCGCCCGGATGAAACATGTAACTTTCTATGGCCTCTATGTAACAGTTTCCAACTCCTCGGAGAATGTTTCCTTGAACCGGACTTGGAAAATCCTTGGATGTTAAAGTTGCCTTACTCAGTACCTTTTCTTTCTGAGCTTGGGACTCTGAGGCTGGATCTGTTTGCAAATGATGCTGTGTTGATAATATCTCTTGCTTGGCTGTTGCTTGTGTCGCGTGTTCTATTTGTAACGGCTCCCGTTGCTGGAAGTGTTTTATCGAATTATTAAAATAGCCAAAGCATAGAATAGCAACCCCTACTAAGAGTGAACAACTCCATACTAAAATCCAGCTCAAGGATACTCTCCAGTGGATCATCGCACTCACCTCAAGTAGTATCGTTGCCGATTCTTCTTTCTTTTAGTCCTCCATCAGACAGCAGGTTTTACGAGTCCTGGGGCAGGATCTTATCTACGGGCTCTCCCTAGTTAACTGATATCTGCATAATTTTAGCACCCGGATAAAAATGAGTTAATATTTCCTGCGCTTTTATATTGCGGAGAGCCATATCATTTGCTCCCCACTGGGACATACCAACTGCATGTCCTTTGCCATAGGCCGTAATTACTAAATGCTCTCCCTGGACAACCCCTTCTATGTCCGTAGAAGGCAATCCAAGCAATACTCTGAGCTGAGTGGTTTCAAAGACTTTACCCAGTACCTTTACCGTCTTCGCCCTTCCTGCAGTGGTCTTACTTAAGATTTGAAAGTTTAATTGCTGGGACACGTAGGAAATCCCCAGTTTCTTGGTTAAATCCTCTCGGCTGAAGCTTATCCTCTGAACATACCGTTCAGGGTTTGTCTCTTCAGAACTTACATTTTTCAAATATGAACGAGAAGAAGCCCAAACATCCTCAGATCGTTCTGTTGGCTTTCTTCCGCTGCTGCTATGGTAAAATGCATCAATATAATCGCCATTGGCAACTAGGACCATCCCTTGCGTCGCTTTTACAGCCTTTTCTAATTTTCCTCGATATCGCCAATAATTTACTAGGCCCCATTTATTCCTGATTTGAGCATTGGACAGCCATGCCTGTGTCTTAACTGTTGTGTCGACATCATAGCCTTTATCAGTTAATTTTCGCGTACTGTACTGTTTAACAGCATAGGTTCTAGCAGCTATTGTTTGGGCCTTTAACGCTTCGAGTTGAAATTCTGCTGGCATTTCCGCCGCCACAACTCCCACAAGGTAGTCCTCAAGGGGCATCGAAGACACCCTCCCATTGGTCATAAGTACCCTAATTACTATGTCTTTAGTATTAACGTTCTCTCTTTGCCAGCGCAGCACACTCCAGGGAATTACTAATCCTATACATATCGAAATGACAATAAGCCACATCCACTCTTTCTTCATTGTGTCCCCCCCAAAGTCCAAGCCTTCTCTTCAATCTATGCAGACTGACTTTCGAATATGGCAAGAGATATAAAAAGAACCCTAAAACCAAAATGGGGTGATAACAAACAGCAAGTTTGTTATCACCCCATCTTTGAATTAAAAACCACGCAATGAATTACTCCGAACGAATAATATTGCCTCCAATACGAGAAAGTTTTTCTTCTACTTTCTCATACCCTCGATCGATATGCTGAATTCCCCGTATTTCAGACGTTCCTTCAGCCGTTAAAGCAGCTAGTATTAAGGCAGCACCGGCTCTTAAATCCGTCGCTGTCACAGGCGCTCCATTGAGACGCTGAATCCCCTGAACAACGGCACTTCGCCCTTCGATCTTAATTTCTGCTCTCATGCGTTTAAGTTCATCGACATGCATAAAACGATTTTCAAAGACAGTTTCTGTTATTAACCCCGTACCTTTAGCTCTGGTCAGGAAAGCCATAAAGGGTGCCTGTAAATCCGTCGGAAACCCGGGGTGCACTTGAGTTTTAATATCAACGGAAGTATAGTTACCGTCGCCAACGACCCGGATTCCATCACCTTCTTCGCTGATACCAATTCCTGACTCTTCCATTTTCGCGATTAGGGGTTTAAGATGATCCGCGATGACATTCTGTACTAAAACATTTCCGCCTGTCGCGGCAGCCATCAGCATATAACTTCCTGCTTCTATGCGGTCAGGTATCACCGTATGCGTAGTACCATGAAGTTCCCGAACCCCTTCAATATGAATTATACTCGTTCCGGCACCACGAACTTTTCCGCCCATTTCATTGATAAATGTAGCTAAATCAACAATTTCTGGTTCTTGAGCTGCATTCTCAATCAGCGTTGTTCCCTGAGCCAGTACCGCCGCCATCATAATATTTTCTGTTGCGCCTACACTGGGATAATCCAAATAAATCCTGGCGCCTCTAAGCTCCTTCGCAGTAACATCGAGGAACCCGTGATCCATCTTAACCTCTGCGCCTAAGGCTTCCAAACCTTTCAGATGCCAGTTTATAGGACGGGAACCTATGGCGCACCCACCGGGATGGGAAATTCGCACACGGCCTTGACGAGCTAAAACCGGGCCCATGGTAACAATCGACGCTCTCATCTGAGAGACGAGTTCATATGGCGCCTCAATACAATCTATCGAACTTGCTTGTATTTCCAGTGTTGAACCCTTCCGAACAACCTTTGCGCCCAAAGCGGAAATCACCTGATTCATGATATTTACATCGAGTAAATCTGGAGCATCCTCGAGTCGTATAGGTTCAGCACAAAGCAAACTTGCAGCTATGATAGGCAGTACAGCATTTTTTGCTCCGCTTACAGTAATTGTCCCTTCAAGCTGTTTACCGCCGGTAATAATAAGCTTACTCAAATTATGAAGACACCCCCTATTCTAGGTTTATAATTAGCACAGCTAACTAATATTCTCTCTACCTAGTATTTTCTCCTGCTTGATTTCGACGAATTTCCTCTCTAATTGATCTAAAATTCCTCCAGTAACACAGGAATAGCTAAAACTGTTTCACCTTTTCCTGCTGTTCCCCGACTAAGCACTTGTAGATTTAGGGAATCTTTGCCCACCCTCACCCTCGGGTTAAGGTGCTGTTCATAGGCTGCAATGGATATTAAATTATTCGATAGGGTCCACTGAACCGGCTGAGCTTGTATGTAGTTTAAATAGGCAGATATATCAAGACCTTCCGGAATACGCTCATCGAAGTATATCCTTCCGCCTTCTTTAGCAATTTTCGGCACCATTATAGTATACCACGTATACACTTGAAGTTCTTGTATTTTATTTACGATTCCTTCCCCTGAAATTGTCAACGCTTGATTACCATTTCCTGCTTGAGAGTACTTCGAAGTCCAGGTCCAATTCTTCAAAGGAGGCTTTGCTAAGTGATCAATGGAAAGCTTAGGATTATCAAACCAAATGATCACTTTAACCGTCGCGAGGTTACCTGCCGCAAATTTAGAATTTAATAGTAACGGTATCGTCTCATTAGGTTTACATTCCGTAGTTCTTTGACTATTTGCCATTAAAGTGTTCGCTTTCATACTTATAAGCAAATGACAAATAATTATTATGCCGATGAACCGGCTATGATTTTCAAACTTTTTTAGAACTCTGTCTTTCAAAATTCAAACCTCTCTCACCTTTGACTTACATTTAGTTTTGCCAAATCAAACAAAAGCTAACGATATTATTGGCATTCTTTCAAATAAATTTTTCGGATTTTTACGTAAGCTAGTCCTTAAAGTTGACTGGTTTGGATATTGCAGCCAAAAGAAAAAGGACCCTAAAGGGTCCTCTTTCTTTTAAAACCATATATTCTTCCAGATGGATCGTGAAATCTGTTAAGAGATCACATCCTGATTTTACTTTTTGTTTTCTGAGGCGCTAATACGAGCCAAAGCTTTACGCAGGGCAAACTCTGCCCGTTTTACATCAATTTCACTGGTTTGTGATGACAGACGCTTAGTTGCACGTTCTTTAGCCGCAATAGCACGCTGAAGATCTATAGCTTCACTTAGCTCTGCCGTATCTGCCAAAATGGTTGCAGAATTGTCAGCAACTTCTACAAAACCTCCTGCTACTGCTACACGTTTAACTGTGCCATTGCTAGTAATACGAGCAACACCGACATCAAGTCCTGCAATCAGCGGCGCATGGTTAGGCAAAATACCGAGCTCACCGGCTCCACCGGGCAGAACAACGAACTCAACGTCTTCCTTCAGAATATTCCCTTCAGGAGAGACAATGTTTAGAGTGAATGTGCTTGCCATGGCTTACGCCCCCATTTTCTTGGCTTTTTCAACGACTTCTTCAATGGGGCCCACCATTAGGAAGGCGGCCTCAGAGATGTCATCGTATTTACCTTCCGCAATTTCTTTAAAGCCACGAATTGTGTCTTTCAAGGGCACATACTTTCCAGGCGAACCCGTAAAGTTTTCTGCGACGAAGAATGGCTGTGACAAGAAGCGCTGAATCTTACGAGCTCGAGCAACGATAAGTTTCTCTTCTTCAGATAACTCATCCATACCCAGAATTGCAATAATATCTTGCAGCTCTTTATATTTTTGCAGAATCTGCTGAACTTGTCGGGCAACCGCGTAATGCTCTTCACCAAGTACTTGCGGCGAAAGAATCCGTGATGTTGAATCCAGCGGGTCCACAGCAGGGTAAATCCCGATTTCAGCAATAGCACGGGACAAAACGGTTTTAGCATCCAAGTGAGCAAATGCTGTTGCCGGAGCCGGGTCTGTTAAGTCATCGGCCGGCACATAGATAGCTTGTACCGATGTAATAGAACCTGTACGAGTAGACGTAATCCGCTCTTGCAATTGACCCATCTCAGTTGCTAAGGTTGGCTGGTAACCAACGGCGGAAGGCATCCGGCCAAGCAGAGCCGAAACCTCAGATCCAGCTTGGGTAAAGCGGAAAATGTTGTCGATGAAGAGCAACACGTCTTGACCTTGTTCATCACGGAAGTACTCCGCCATGGTCAGTCCGGTTAACCCTACACGCAGACGCGCTCCAGGTGGTTCGTTCATTTGTCCGAACACCATGGCGGTCTTATCGATAACGCCGGATTCTTTCATTTCGTGATAAAGGTCATTTCCTTCACGAGTCCGCTCACCAACACCGGCAAATACTGAGATACCACCGTGTTGCTTAGCAATGTTATTAATGAGTTCCATAATTAATACTGTCTTACCAACACCGGCACCACCAAAGAGTCCGATCTTTCCACCCTTTGAGTAGGGGGCCAGTAAGTCAATAACTTTAATTCCGGTTTCCAAAATACGGGTTGATGGTTCTTGGTCTTCAAACGCCGGAGCCGGACGGTGGATCGGATAAGTATGCTCATTACTGATCTCTCCGACATTATCAATTTGTTCTCCTAAGACATTAACCATCCGTCCAAGAGTCGCGGGTCCGACAGGAATCGTAATCGGCGCACCGGTGTTTATAGCCTCAATGCCTCTTTGCAAACCATCGGTTGAGGACATAGCTACGCAGCGTACGGTGTCGTTCCCAAGATGTTGAGCTGCTTCTAAGGTTAGATCAATGTTCTTCTCGGGAACCTTGATCTTGATAGCAGTATATATTTCCGGCAGTTCATCGGGTGCAAATGCAACGTCAACTACCGGTCCCATGACTTGCAATACCTTGCCGTTCTTCACAGGCGCATAACCTCCTTATTAGGTATTTCCGGCAGCTTATTCTAATGCTGCTGCTCCACCGACAATTTCAGATATTTCCTTGGTAATTGCCGCCTGTCGAGCTCTATTCATAGCAAGTGACAGCCGATCAATCATGTCCGTAGCATTATCTGTTGCCGAACTCATAGCCGTCATCCGGGCACCTTGCTCACTAGCTTTTCCTTCAAGGATTGAGCGGAAGATCTGTGTTTCAACATACTTCGGCAATAAGCTTGCAAGGATTTCGTCAGGAGACGGTTCAAAAATATATTGTTTTCCGTGTTTACCTTCAGGTTTTTCGATGGGAAGCAATTTGACTTGAGCAGGTTTTTGCGTAATAGCACTAACAAACTCAGTATACAATAGATATACTTCATCAGCTTCACCTTGCTCGTAAAGGCGAACTACTTCCTGAGCTATTTCTTTTGCTTGATTAAAACTTGGATCATCGCCAAGCGCTACAAACTCAGCCAAAAACTCAATTTTACCGCGGCGGAAGAAATCCCGACCTTTGCGGCCTACCGTCACCAACTTAACATCTTGCGGCGTTTCGGCAATCAAACCGGACGTCTTCCGAATCAGGTTAGCATTATACCCTCCGCAGAGACCACGGTCTGATGTAATTAACACATAAACCACCTTTTGCACAGGCCGCTTGACTAAGAGCGGATGAACAGTATCCCCTGCCTGTGATAGGCGTTCCAAGACTCCTTGCAATTGGTTGGCATACGGGCGGGCAGCGATAAGTTTTTGTTGGGCTTTTCTGAGTTTGGCCGCGGAAACCATTTTCATCGCCTTCGTGATCTGCTGCATATTACGTACACTGCGGATCCGGCGACGAATATCGCGTACTCCTGCCACCTCATTCACCTACTCCTTTTTAATCTAGGCCACAAACCCCTGTTTAAATTCGTTAATCGCCTTTTCCAGTTCGGCGATCATATCATTGGAGAGCGCCTTTTCGGTGCGAATTTTAGTCAACAGGTCAGCCTTAACGGAGCGCATGAAACGCAGGTACTCTTGCTCGAATTTCCCAATCTTTTCAACGTCAATATCATCGGTAAAACCTTTAACCGCCGCGTAAATTACAACAACTTCTTCTTCAACAGGCAGGGTTGCATACTGGGCCTGTTTAAGAATTTCCATTGTCACTTTACCACGATTAAGGCGCATTTGGGTGACTTTATCCAAATCAGAACCAAACTGGGCAAATGCTGCTAATTCACGATAGCTGGCAAGGTCCAAACGGAGCTGACCTGCTACTTGTTTCATGGCTTTGATTTGCGCACTGCCGCCTACCCGAGAAACGGAGAGACCAACGTTGATAGCCGGACGGAAACCGGAGTAGAAGAGGTCTGATTCCAAAAAGATTTGACCGTCTGTAATAGAAATAACATTTGTAGGAATATAGGCCGAAACGTCACCAGCCTGAGTCTCAATAATAGGGAGTGCTGTCATTGAACCGGCGCCGAGTTCGTCTGAAAGTTTGGCAGCCCGCTCCAATAGACGGGAGTGAAGGTAGAAAACATCCCCAGGATATGCTTCACGGCCTGGTGGGCGCTTCAGAAGCAGTGAAAGTTCACGATAAGCAACCGCTTGTTTCGAAAGATCATCATAAATGATCAAGACATGCTTGCCGTTATACATGAATTCTTCACCCATGGCAGCACCAGAATAAGGCGCAATATAAACCATAGGTGCTGATTCAGAAGCTGTAGCAGCAACGACAATCGTGTATTTCATAGCGTCGTTTTCTTCTAATTTTTGTACGACGCTGGCAACTGTTGAAGCTTTTTGTCCGACAGCTACATAGATACAAATCATATCTTGGCCTTTTTGGTTAATAATCGTATCGATTGCCACAGCAGTTTTACCTGTTTCACGGTCACCGATAATTAACTCCCGCTGACCACGGCCAATGGGTACCATAGCATCAATTGATTTAAGACCAGTTTGCACAGGTTCATGCACTGATTTCCGGGAAATAACACCAGATGCCCGGTTTTCAATGGGACGGAATTTATCCGTTACAATTTCGCCTTTGCCATCAATAGGCTGACCAAGAGCATTAACAACGCGGCCAATCAAAGCCTCGCCGACAGGGACTTCCACGATCCGGCCTGTTCTCTTGACCTGATCGCCCTCTTTGATCCCCGTGAAAGGTCCAAGAATAACGCAACCAATATTATCTTCTTCAAGGTTCATGGCCATGCCATATACTTTACCGGGAAACTCTAAGAGTTCACCGGCCATGGCCTTTTCTAAACCATAAACACGGGCAATTCCGTCACCAACCTGGATAACTGTCCCGACGTCTACGGTATCGACAGCCGATTCATAGCGTTCAATTTGCTGTCTGATAATAGAACTAATTTCTTCTGGACGCAAGTTCATCCTTTTATTTCACCCCTACTTCCTGAGGTTTATCTGTGCTTTTACGTAAATCCTCACGCATTTTTGCCAAAGCGTGGGCAATGGTTCCATCCATCACGCGATCTCCGATTTGAATAAGAACTCCCCCAATGAGTTCTTCTCGTACTTCGCTGATTAGACGGACATCTTTCCCCGTCATACGGCCTATAGCCTTTTTGAGATCGTCGAGTTGAGAAGCGCTTAAGGCAATGGCGCTAGCCACTTTTGCTTCCACAACTTTTCGTGCCTCATCCGCCAACCGGGTAAACTCACGTTGAATGAACGGCAAGAGATTTTCTCTTTTGCGGTCAATCAACAGGTAAAGAAAATGACGGACAGTTTCACTGAAGTCATCTCTAAGTATTTTTGCCATCACCGACTTCTTTTCGCTTAGCGAAATATGTGGGTGGAGCAAAACTTTTTTGACCTCATCATTTTCCTCAACTAATTGAGTAAGTTCACGCAAGTCGGCATCAATTAACTCAAGGGATGTCTCCGAGGCAATTTCAAACAAGGCCTGAGAGTATCTGCGAGCAAGTGATCCATTTATCATTGCATTTCCCCTACTTCTTGAATGAATTGTTCAATGAGATTCCCTTGGCCTTTCAGATCAAGCTTTTGGCGAATAATCTTTTCGGCCACTAGAACTGACAGATCTGCAACTTGTGCCTTAACTTCTGAAATTGCGCGATCCCGTTCTCTTTCAATATCTACAAGGGCAGATTTCTTGATTTTTTCAGCTTCTTCGTGGGATTCAGCCAAGATTTCAGCGGCACGTTGTTCACTCACCTTTGTGGCCTTGGCGATCACCTCTTGAGCTTCCTGACGAGCTTTACGCATTTCTTCTTGGTATTCACGTTTTATTTGTTCAGCCTGTATTCGTTCATTTTCTGCCTGGGAAAGCATTGATTCAATATGAGTCCGCCGTTCTTCCATTACTTTCATTAACGGGCCCCATGCTTTCGCCTTCAGCAGCCAAACGAGCAGCAGGAATGATATAATTGTAGCCACTAATGTCCAGTCAAATTGAATAGGATTCCCACCCAATGGTCTACCCCCCTCTCGAGTCTGATTGTCGTCGGGATGATTTTTTTCAAGGGGGAACTTACGTCCCCCCTTGATTAAGATAGGCGCAATCCGTTTAGCCCATCATACGAACCTACTTCACTGTAAACATCAACAACAGTCCAACGACCCAGCTAAGGAGTGGCAGAGCCTCAACCAAGCCTACACCGATAAACATGGTTGATTGTAATGTTGCTTTAGCCTCTGGTTGACGGGCGATACCCTCAATCGTTTTGCTAATAACATTACCATTACCGAGTGATGCTCCAAAGGCCGCTAATCCAGCAGCGATTCCTGCACCGAGTGCAGCTGCAGCATGCGCTTCCATTAAATTTCCTCCCTTCATAATTTCCAATGATTAGTAAAAATTATTCCCTCAGTGAACTTCAAAACTTCACTGAAAACTGACCCAAGAATGGTGACAAAAACGGTTAAATTAGTGCTCGGAGGGCGTAACCGCCTGCGATATATACGCGGTAGTCAGCACCGTGAATACGTATGCTTGGATGGCACCGATAAAGATACTAAAGGCCAGCCAAACAACTTGCGGCAATACTCCCGGAAGAACACTAATTCCTGGTAGCATCCAAATAACCTTGACGAGAATCTCACCGGCAAAGATATTTCCAAATAGACGAAAGGCGAGCGTCAATGGCTTAGCCAATAAGTCAATAAGGTGAATAATCGCAAATACCGGATTAGGTTCTACAAAGTGATGGAAATAATGCGCCCCTTTAGTTTTAATTCCCAGGCTTACTACCAAGATAATTGTTAATAATGCTAAAGCCATGGTAACATTAATATCTGAAGTGGGTGCAGCTGAAAAATACTCTTGACGCGCAAAAATTTCATTCAAATGGGCAAAGTCTATGTGAAAATTCTCGAAAAGGCCAAATGTTAGGTTTGGGATCACACTGACCATATTAGAAAAGAAAACAAACATTATCAACGTCAATAAATAACCTAAGAGTGGGCGTCCTTGTTCGTAGTTCATATTATCAGATACCAGGGTTTTAACAAAGTCGACAATCCATTCCATGACGTTCTGCATTTTACCCGGCTTGCCGCTTGTTAAATTACGAACCCCTATTAAGCAAAATATTAAAATAGCAGCCATTACCAGCCAAGTATTAATTAATGTTCTTGCGTGAAAGGTCATGTTTCCCAAGTGCCATAATACGGTTTCGTCAGCCATTCTTTTCCTCCCCCCTTTCTAAATGATTTCTTTGTATTGCAACGGTGATAAAAGAAATTATCAACCCCACAGCAATCCCTATCGCTAAACTAGGAAGCCAGCTTCTTTGAAAACGTCCCACTGCGGCGACAATTAAGGTAACTACTCCTAACCGGGAAAAAAAGTTTCGTCGCATGTGTCTTATTGCGTTATGTATATCCAGCTCTGAACTGATTAGCGTATCACGGTGGACCCAACTAGTATAACCAAAACCGGTCCAATACCCTACTAAACTTCCCAAAAAACCTTGATAATCTGTAACTGCAAATCCCAGCAATAAACATGCTGTTACGCCCCAGAAGGCAACGCGGCTACTTCTCATCGGCTATCCACTCTTTTAAAGTAATTACGAGATAGCTCGCTCCTAATGCCAGCCCAGCCAGCATCAGGCCAATGGTGAATACAGGCTGCGTTCCCCAACGAGCATCCAAATATCGTCCCAAAAAAAATCCCCCACCGACGAGTCCTGCCAATATGGACGCAATACTTGAACCTATCGCTAGTGCCTTTTGCCATCCCTTAAGACTACTCGCCATATTCCTCGTCCTTTGCTATGTGCTAGTAAAAACTTTCGCGAAACGAATGTAAAAATCCTTCCTTTTCATCCTCGATAGAAAGAGTATTCAAAAGATTATTTTTAATAATATCTTCTGTATTTTTATTTTACGTTTTCCCTTTATCCGTTATTTCTAAATCCTATTGTAACATACTATACCATAACTTTGTGCTTTTTTATACATAGTATATTTCTATTGCCGAATTCAATTTTTAATGATAATTTGCGCTATTCGTTCGGCGGCATGGCCATCTCCATATGGATTACTCGCCATTGCCATCTTTTGGTAGGCATCGTCATCATGCAGCAAGCGTCTAAGCTCCGCTAACACACAGTCATACTCCGTCCCAACAAGGGAAACTGTCCTAGCCTCCACTGCCTCAGGCCTTTCTGTCGTATCTCTGACTACTAACACAGGCTTACCGAGAGAAGGGGCTTCCTCTTGAATCCCTCCAGAATCTGTCAATATTAAATACGCCCGTGCCATCAGATTTACAAATGGTTCGTAATCCATTGGTTCAATAAGAAAGACGCGAGGGTGTTTTCCTAGGACTTCTTCGACAACATTGCGAACCTTTGGATTCTTATGAACCGGAAATACCACATAAGTATCCGGGAATAGTTCCAACATCTTGCTTAGGGCCTGGTATATTTGCCGCATCGGTTCCCCAAGATTTTCCCGGCGATGAGTGGTGACCAAAATCATACGAGATGCATTACCTTGTTTAAGAATAGCTTGGATTTCGGGTTCCAGAAAAGAATAATCAGCTTTCACCGTCGCCAGTAAGGCATCAATCACAGTATTGCCTGTAACAAATACATTTTCCGGGGCAACCCCTTCGCGCAGGAGATTTTCTCTTGCTCTTTCCGTGGGGGCAAAATGCAAATCTGTCAGGACTCCAGCCAGTCTGCGATTCATTTCTTCAGGATAGGGAGAATATTTATTCCCCGTACGCAATCCCGCTTCAACATGCCCGATAGGTATTTGGGCATAGAAGGCTGCCAGAGCAGCTACAAAGGTGGTCGTTGTATCTCCGTGAACCAGTACAAGATCAGGTGATTCCTGTTGGAATACTTCCCGGAGTCCATTAAGAGCGCGTGTTGTTATATCTGTCAGAGTTTGACCTTGTTTCATAAGATTAAGATCAAAATCAGGAGTTAACTTGAACAATTCCAGAACCTGATCTAACATTTCGCGATGCTGGGCCGTCACGGTGATCTGACAGTGAATTGATTCTTGCTGCCTAAGGGCTTGGATGACAGGGGCCATCTTAATTGCCTCTGGGCGAGTACCGAACACCACCATCACTTTTTTTTGTCTGATCACAGGCTTACTCCCTTCGATTGAGTCACCTCTCAATTGATATGGAGAGGTGACCAAACTATCACAATTTTGGGATGTCTTCCTCAACGTGAATCAACTGAAGTCCTGCTTCTTCAGCCATGTCCAGGGACAGTTGATCCGGATAGGGATAATGATAGAAAATACGTATAATCCCGACATTAATAAGCAACTTCATGCAGAGTACACAGGGTTGATGGGTCACATAAAGGTCCGCCCCTGATATCGCCACTCCATGCTTGGCTGCCTGTACTAAAGCATTTTGTTCTGCATGCACAGCACGGCAGATCTCGTGGCGCTCCCCTGAAGGAACGCCTAAGCTCTGCCGTAGGCACCCAATTTGTTCACAATGTTGGAGTCCCGAAGGACTCCCATTATAGCCTGTCGTTAAGATTTGTTTATCCTTAACAATTACAGCTCCAACTTGACGTCGCAGACAGGTAGAACGACCTGCTACAACATGTGCCAACTGCATGAAATAACTATCCCAACTTGGGCGTTTTTCCCGCTTCATCATTTTGTCCCAAACAAGCGGTCCCCGGCATCACCGAGCCCCGGGATTATATAGCCATGATCGTTTAGGCGCTCATCAACAGCGGCAACAAAAATATCAACATCAGCATGTGCGCTTTGTACAGCTTTTATTCCTTCCGGTGCTGCAATGAGACACATTAATTTTATGTTTTTAGCTCCACGATCTTTTAAAAATGTAATGGCAGCAGAGGCTGAGCCTCCTGTTGCCAGCATGGGATCAATAACTATCAGATCCCGCTCGGCAATATCGCTGGGAAGTTTGCAATAATACTCTACCGGAGAGAGAGTCTCCGGATCACGATACAAGCCCACATGTCCAACTTTTGCCGCAGGAATCAGCCGCAGCATGCCGTCAACCATACCTAACCCCGCTCGAAGAATAGGAACTAACCCAACTTTTCGACCAGCAATTACTTTGGTTCTAGCCAAACCTACCGGGGTTTGAACTTCGACTTCTTGAAGGGGAAAATCCCGGGTTACCTCATAAGCCATCAACATTGCGACTTCCTCTACAAGCTCCCGAAATTCTTTGGAACCTGTTTTTTCATCGCGAATCAAGGATAGCTTATGTTGAATGAGAGGGTGGTCAAGAACTTGAAGTTTTGCCATATTCTGGTCTCAACTCCTAATTTAAATTAGCGTATAGGGGATATTCAGCACATAGTGCGCTGACAATTCCCCGCGCCTTCGCTAGTTTATCAGGTTCATGGTGAGAGGTCAAGGCAAGGTCAATTGCTTCGGCAATTTGCGCCATAGCCTGAGGATTCATCCCACGAGTAGTAACAGCAGGCGTTCCAATACGAATGCCGCTGGTAACAAAAGGGCTTTCCGTTTCAAAAGGAATAGTGTTTTTATTGACAGTAATACCGACTTCGTGGAGAATATGTTCGGCTTCTTTTCCTGTCAGCCCTTTCGGCTTTACATCCACAAGCATAAGATGATTGTCCGTTCCTCCGGAAACGAGCCGGAACCCTTTTTCTAGGAGGCTCTGAGCCAGTGCTTGGGCATTTTCCACAATTCGTTTTTGATACTCTTTAAATTCCGGCTGCAGCGCTTCGCCAAAGGCAACCGCTTTGGCAGCGATGACATGCATCAGAGGTCCTCCCTGAATCCCTGGGAAGATGGCTTTGTCAATTGCCTGGGCATATTCTTGCTTACAGAGTATTAATCCTCCCCGCGGTCCCCTTAACGTCTTATGTGTTGTTGAAGTTACAAAGTGAGCATAGGGGACTGGAGATGGATGAAGACCCGCCGCCACTAAACCGGCGAAATGTGCCATATCAACCATAAATAAAGAATTTGCTTCATCAGCTATTTCCCGCATTTTAGCAAAATCAATTATCCGTGGATAAGCACTGGCTCCGGCGACGATTAATTTTGGCTTATGCTCAAGTGCCAATTTGCGCACCATTTCATAATCAATGCGTTCTGTTTCCTTATCGACTCCATAAGAGACAAAGTTAAAATAAGTTCCGGAGATATTCACTTGACTGCCGTGGGTTAAATGCCCTCCATGAGATAAATTCATTCCCAACACAGTGTCTCCGGGTTTTAACATGGCGAAATATACTGCCATATTAGCTTGAGATCCTGAATGTGGCTGAACATTGGCATGTTCGGCTCCAAAGATTTTTTTAATCCGTTCCCGAGCCAAATTTTCTGCCACATCGACGTATTCGCATCCCCCATAGTAGCGTTTACCCGGATAACCCTCGGCATATTTGTTGGTTAAGACTGAGCCTTGAGCCGCTAAGACAGCTCTGCTTACAAAGTTCTCAGAAGCAATAAGTTCAATGGTCTGCCTTTGTCGATTTTCCTCTTGTTCCATCGCTTCAGCGACTTCCGGATCCTGTGGTTTAACCCATTGATTGATATAATCCATGTTATTCGCTCCTATTCTGTAGTTTGAGTCTGAATTTCTTTTCTTCTTCTCAACTCACTCTAAAATTATTCGTATCTGGCCCTTGGCCCCCCGATAAGGCGCGGGCGAGTACGGGCCAGGGTAAGATGAGCTTCACCTAATTCTTTAACGTGAATGCGGACAGGAATAACGACCGGGCGCAGGTGCATGCCGATGAACGTATCTCCAACATCTATCCCGGCATGGCCTTGAATAGTTTCAACCATGACCGGCGACGTGAACGAATCCCAGGCTTTAACAGTCATAGCTCCTCCGGCATGGAGCGCAGGAAGTACTGTAACGATCTCTAAGCCATAATGTTCTGCGCAATCCTCTTCGACAACTAAAGCACGGTTAATATGTTCACATCCCTGAACAGCCAAATAAATTCCTTTTTGTCGAACTCTTTTCAACAAGGACGGCAATAATATCTCAGCAACATCTAAACTGCTTCCTTGCCCTATTCGATGTCCAACGACCTCACTGGTGCTGCATCCAAGGACAAAAATCTGCTGAGAACGCAGCGTCACCTGCTGGAAGAAGCCGTCAAGAATTCCTTCCCACTCTTGCTTTAATTCTTGAAGTTTTTGCGAAGCATCGTTTTCCACGTACGAGGCCCCTCCTTCCACGGACTAATGTCAGACGTTCTTACCAAGTTCAAAGTCAGTAATCAAATTTATCCGCCGTTCATGTCTCCCCCCTGAAAACTCCGTTTTCAGAAAGATATCGACGATGTCAAGGGCCAGTCCTATACCCACAACTCTGCCGCCTAAAGCTAAAACATTGGCGTTATTATGTTCTCGAGCCATCCTTGCCGAAAAGGTTTCCGTACATACGGCAGAGCGAATTCCCGGAAGTTTATTAGCGGCTATCGATATTCCTTGTCCCGTGCCACACACAGCAATCCCCAAATCAGCTTCACCCTTTAGAATGGCATTACCTACTGCAAAACCATACATAGGATAATCTACTGAATCTGTCGAATGAGTTCCTACATCGAGAACCTTATATCCTTGTGACTCTAAATGCCCGCGAATGGCCTCCTTGAGTTCGTATCCACCGTGGTCTGCTCCAAGAACAACTCTCACTTTAATTCCTCCATTTCTATGTAATCATTCAGTTCTACAAATACTTACAAAATCCCTGCAAACAATGAAAACTTGGCAATCCCAAAAAAATTAGCGACAACGTCGCTAGTGTAATCATCTTCATTTCATCTTATGCCTTATCTGTCATTTCTCAATATCCTCAGCAAGATGTTCTTTGAGATAATGCAATAACTCCTCAATTTCTGAAGCTGTCTGACGATACTCGTCAACTGAACCCATCCAAGGATCGCGAATATCTCGTCCCCGCTCTCCCCATCCGCCTAAACAGCGAATTTTAGAGGCGAATTCGGGAAAACGATATTTGAGACGTTCTTCCTGAGCCTGTGTCATTGGAATAATCCAATCCGCCTCGCTCATTAGTTCTGTGCTGATTCTCCTTGCCCGGTGATCGGAAAGATCCAAATTCTTTTCTTTAAGAACTTCCAAGGCCTGAAGGCTTGCCTTCTCACCTTCCCAAGCTTCTATACCTGCCGAAGTGACTTGAACCTCTTTGCCAAAAAGCTGCCGGGCAAGCCTTTCTGCCATCGGACTTCGGCAGGTATTACCCGTGCATATAAACAGCAGTTTTAACGCCATAACTACACCCCATCAGAATAGTAATTTCAGGCCAATTAAAAACAAAGCGACGCCACCTAATAATTCTGCCTTATCACCCAAACGTGTACCAATTACGCGTCCTAAGAGCAAACCCATTCCTGTCATGAAGCCTGCAATAACCCCCATTGCCATAACGCTGATCAAGATATTGAAGCCAAAAGTCCCCAGAGAAAAGCCTACGCTCAAAGCATCCAGGCTGACACTAGCCGCCAACACATAGAGGCCCCATCCCTTATAGGAAATGTCCATAAACAGCTTTTTCTGCAGCAAGGCTGTCTTAGCCTCCGCAAAGGAAAATCGTTCTGTCGTCGGATGGTATACTTTGTAAAATATATGCCCCCCCAAACCTATCAATATCAAAGCCCCAATCCAACTTGCCAATTGTCCTAAAATAGCTCCTAAAGCCTGACCTAAGACCATTCCGCCTAAAGGCATCAGCACATGGAAAGCTGCTACGACTAAGATAAATTTCAACATTAAGCCTTTCCTAATTCCGGACAAGCCAATCGCCAATGATAAGGAGAATGCATCTGTGCCTAAAGCAATTGCTACGGCAACAACCCACGCTAAATTCAATACCCTTCCCTCCGTTCTCCCTATGTATATGCGCAGGGAAGGGTCTCTTAGACGCGAGGTTAAACCCTATATAAATTCTACTCTTTGCCCGGCCGCTTTCTGCAAGCGGTTCATAATTGCACTTCCTAAACCAGCCTCTTCGATTCCTTCTGCTAAAATTAAATCCATGCCTCTTTCATCACAAACCCGGAGTCCTTCAAACAAGCTCGCAGCAATTTCTTCAGGCCGATTTTGGGAGCCTAATACAAAAAGAAGATCCGGAAGAAGGTGGTGTAAAAACGGAGCACTTTCTAGAGTGCAAAGAATCCCAACCTTTTTTAACCGCGCGTGGCCACGCTGGATTTCCAATCCCATGCGCTGTACAACGCGTTGTGAAGAACCCACCAATAAAATCATTTCACCCTGAGGAGCATAGTGACGATACTTCATTCCCGGCGCTTTAGGAGCTTGGTTCTCATGGGGAACATCGATCTGAACCTCTCCCAGAATTTCTTCTAATTTTTCCTTGGTGATTCCGCCCGGGCGCAAAATCGTAGGCACCTTCCCGCTCAAATCAAGTACCGTTGATTCCAGCCCCACTGGACATGCCCCGGCATCAAGAATCAAGGGAATTTTCCCCTTCATATCACGCCATACATGGCTGCCGTTAGTGGGACTAGGCTTTCCCGATAGATTGGCGCTTGGTGCCGCGATAGGAAGACCTGATTCTTCGATTAAACGCAAGGCAACAGGATGGCTCGGCATCCTGAGAGCTATGTTAGGCAATCCAGCCGTGACGTTATCCGGTATCAGCGGCTTCTTTTTTAGTACCAACGTTAATGGTCCAGGCCAAAAATGATGAGCACATTGTTCCGCTTCGGCTGTCCACCCGTCCACATACCTGTCGGCCATGGCCCGATTACAAACATGGACAATCAGAGGATTGTCCTGGGGTCTGCCTTTGGCTGCAAAAATTTTAGCACAGGCGGAAGCGCTAAGGGCATTAGCCCCCAAGCCATAAACCGTTTCTGTCGGAAATGCCACAAGTTCTCCTGCACGAAGCCAATTCGCCCCTTCAGAAATTAATTCAGGTTCCGGAGATACTCCATCAATATATACTCGTTTTGTCTGCACCGATGCTCACCTCGCTAAGATCACCCGGTCTCGGCCTGCCAAATCCGGGAACACTTGAGTCATAAAACCCTTCTTTTGGAAAATACCGCAAACGACTTCTCCTTGATCCCAACCAATTTCCAATAGAATTTTTCCTTCCGGCTTTAAGAGCGTTCTCGCCTCTTCCGCCAGTCGGCGATAAAAATCCAAACCATCTTGTCCGCCTAAAAAAGCCATGGAAGGCTCACAAAATATCTCAGGAGCACACTGAACGTAGTCAGCCATAGCCACATAGGGAGGATTAGAGATAATCCAATCCCAACATTCCCCCCTAATGGAAGCTGCGAAATCGCCTTCCCGCCAGTTCACCGGGACTCCTAAATTGCCTGCATTCATGCGAGCCACCTCGAGAGCGTCTGAGGAAAGATCAGAGCCCACAACTTCAGCCTTTGGATAATAATAGGCCATGGAAATGGCAAGGGCTCCACTTCCCGTACAGAGATCGGCCACCTTTATCCTCTCTCGCCCTTGCTTTTCTTCCTGACGAACGAATTCCAGCCAGGTCTCAACTAATGTCTCACTATCTGAACGGGGGATAAGCACCCGCTCATCGACATAAAAAGGAAGCCCCATAAACTCCTGGGATTTTAGAATATACTGAAGTGGCTCATGCTCTGAACGTCGAACAACCCATTGTTTAAAAGCATTTTCTTCGTCACTGCTTAATTCCCGATCCCTCTCAAAATAAAGTTTGTCTCTTGAAACTTTGAGAATTTCGGCAAGCAGCCTATCTGCATCAAAGCGGGCGTTATCAATCTTCTTATCCAGAAGCTGCGCCTCACCCCAGCGCATCCCTTCCAGTACGTTCAAAGCCAAATTAACCTCCTGATTCAATGTCTCCTAAGCTATCTCGTTCTTCAACCGCTCAGCTTGATCCGACGTGATTAAGGCTTGAATAATTTCTTCCATGTCTCCCGCCAGAATAGTCTCGAGACGATGAAGTGTTAGTCCTATACGATGGTCAGTTACCCGTCCCTGAGGAAAATTATAGGTCCGTATACGCTCACTCCGGTCCCCCGTACCAACTTGACTTCGGCGTTCGGAAGCTTGTTCGCCTATAGCCTCTTCTTGAGCTTTTTCTAAAATACGAGCACGCAAAACACGCAAAGCTTTCTCTTTGTTTTTGAGTTGAGATTTCTCATCCTGACACGTTGCAATTATTCCTGTCGGCAAATGCGTAATTCTTACAGCTGATTGGGTAGTATTTACACATTGGCCCCCCGGCCCGCTCGAACAGAAAATATCTATTCTCAAATCATTGGGATTAATGGAAACTTCCACTTCCTCCGCTTCAGGCAAGACTGCAACAGTTGCCGTTGAGGTATGAATTCTCCCCCCTGATTCTGTCGTTGGAATCCGTTGAACCCGATGGACACCACTTTCAAACTTCAGCTTACTGTAGGCCCCATAACCTTCAATAATGAAAATTATTTCTTTATATCCGCCAATATCGGTGTAACTGGCACTCAGGACTTCTGTCCTCCAGCCCTGTTCCTCAGCATAACGAGTATACATCTTATAGAGATCCCCCGCAAACAGAGCTGCCTCTTCGCCGCCAGCTCCTGCCCGAATTTCCATGATGACATTTTTTTCATCATTAGGGTCTTTGGGTAGAAGTAAGATTTTCATAGACTCCTCAAGATTCTGAGACCGGCTTGCCAAGTCGTCCCGCTCTTGTTCAGCCATCTCCATCATTTCTGGATCAAGCTTTTCTTGCAGAAGCTTCTCTGTTTCTTCCAGTTGGTGTGTCACCTCTTGGTACTCTCGAAAAGCTGTAACAAGATTTGTCATGCCTGCTTGAGTTTTAGCATATTTTTGCCATTCTGTCTGATTAGAAATAATCTCAGGATCGCTTAGAAGCTCTGTAAGCTCATCATATTTACGTTCTATTTCATAAAGTTTCTCTAGCATTATTCACACCCCAAAAAATTAGGTTAGTTCTTGACCCGAATCCAAAACACCCTTCAAGGCAGATAAGGCTACCTCAAGCTGCGAATCATCCGGTTCACGTGTTGTTAATTTCTGCAGCAACAAGCCTGGAACAATAAGCCAGCGAAACTGTGGTGATTCCAAATGCCGTGCGGAGAATTTCAGGATCTCATAAGCAAGGCCGGCTACTAACGGCATCAGTAATACACGAGATACAATTCGCCACCATAAAGGATGTAAACCGACAAAGGCGAAAACAAAGATGCTCACCACAACTACAATTAACAAAAAACTCGTTCCGCAGCGCGGGTGCAGCCTGGAAAAGGAACGTGCATTTTCTACAGTTAAGTCTTTTCCAGCTTCATAAGTGAAAATAGCCTTATGCTCAGCGCCATGGTACTGGAAAGCCCTCTGAACATCCTTTAGCCGCGAAATAATCACAATGTAGATAAAAAATACCGTTAAACGTATCGCTCCCTCTAAAAGATTTTGCCAGAGAGTCCCCGTCACGCTTTTTTGAAACAAATGCGCCACCCCGGTCGGCAAGCCAACAAAAAACAATAAACCTAAACCAAAGGCCAAGCCAATGGTCAAAGCCAATTCCCAGAAACCAAGTTCTTCGCTCTCTTCACCGTCTTCTTCTCCAAGCGAACGATTAGCCGAAAATGTTAAGGCCCGTGTCCCAACGATTAATGAATCTATCAGTGCCACAAACCCACGAATCAAAGGCAATTTCAAAATTGGTTTTTTGGCCCAAGGATGGATTTCGATACAGGTTACCTCAATTTCACCGTTAGGAAGCCTGACCGCAATAGCACTTTCCCGCGGACCGCGCATCATAACCCCTTCTATGACGGCCTGACCGCCATATTGGACTGGTCTATCCATCCACCGCTCTCCTTACGTTTATTTTTCTTAAGAGCATAATAAATTATGCTTCTCAAAAGCAACACGTGCCAACCTCATGATGCCAAAAGCTATAAAGAAAACTCGGCTTTGTGCCGAGCTTATGCCGCAAAGAGCAGAGCTTGCGCTCTGCTCTTCCTTCAGCAACGACCGCAGGCCGTTGTTTACATCCCATATTTCTTCTTAAAGCGATCAACCCGTCCGCCAGCATCGACAAAACGCTGTACCCCGGTGTAAAAGGGATGGCATTTCGAACAAATTTCCACTTTGATATCTTTTTTAGTACTCGCTGTATGAATAACCTCGCCGCAAGCACATGTTACTGTGGTTTGTTCGTATTTCGGGTGAATTTTTTCTTTCATGTCTTCACCTTCTTTCCCATTTGGATCGAGGCGCTTTTTTGTCGCACCCGTTGATGACACGATTCCAGTCAACTCTTACTATTTTAGCACAGAAACTATTCTATGGTCAAGATCTTAGTAAGTCAGTCTTTTATTACCGTAAATGTTGTGTAAACCTTAAGAGACTTAATCCGGTCAAATTAAGGCAAAAAGTTTTTGGGATTAACAGCTTTGCCATCCATCCGAATCTCAAAATGCAGATGAGGCCCTGTTGAGTTTCCGGTGTTCCCAGAAAGAGATATAGTCTCCCCTTTATGAACATTATCTCCAGTTCTAACTAAGATTTTACTGTTATGTCCATAAAGCGTCTCAACACCGTCTTCATGCTTCACAACCACTACCAGGCCGTAAACTCCGTACCAACCTGTCCTTATCACTTCACCCGAACCAGCCGCTTTAATAGGAGTGCCGATGGAGGCAGCAATATCCAGACCATGATGAAAATCCCCATCATCGCGAGGACCATATCCCGAGGTTACCAGTCCATATGTCGGCCATATATAGGATATGTCCTTTCCCCTTGAAAGTTTTTTGGTACTCTTAAAATTATCCTTTAACGTTACACTCAAGCAGTTTCCTGATGATTCAGCAGGATTCTGTTTCGTTAGTGCCGAAACTGTCGTCTGATACCTTTCGGCCAGATCCTTCATCTCCGCCTTGGATTCCAGACTGAAAACTGAATAGCAAACGATATGGTCTGAGGATGCCTGAGCATTGACAGGCGAAGCCTCCAAAAAAAGACCACTGAGACCCATGAAGAAAGCGACGCTTCCTGTAACTAATGCAATGCGCCGCCTTCCTTCATCTTGAAAACAATCCATGGAAACGGAACCACCTCGAAGCGCAATTATTTACCAGACACACCGAGGTATCTTACCCATGATTGAGATTAATTATACAGGAGCATCAAGACAACCTTTCATAGCATATTGCGGCTTCTTATCAAAACGATGCCGGGCTTCAATAAAGCGAACAGTTCCTGACTTTCCTCGAATTACAACAGTATGGGTTAAAGCTCCTTTTGAGGTAAAGGTTACCCCCCGCAAAAGAGCACCTTCTGTAATTCCCGTTGCTGCAAAAAAGACATCGTCACTGCTTACTAAATCATCCATGGTCAATAACTTATTGACATCTTTAATTCCCAAAGCCTGGGCCCGGGCAACATCTACTTCATTTTCCGGCCACAAGCGTCCTTGCATTTCTCCCCCCATACATCGAAGAGCAGCTGCAGCAAGAACCCCTTCCGGCGCTCCGCCAACTCCCATCATCATATCCACTCCCGTATCTTCAAAGGCACAGGCTACAGCTGGAGAAACATCTCCATCTGTAATAAGACGAACTCTTGCACCGCAATTACGTACTTCCTGAATCAATTTATGATGGCGGGGACGATCCAAAATCACAACGGTCATATCACAGATACTTTTGCCCAATGCCTTAGCAACATTAGACACATTCTCCGCTACAGGTGCATCTATATTAATTTTCCCCGCCGCTGCGGGACCGACTGCGATTTTGTCCATGTACATATCCGGTGCATGTAACAAACAACCTTTTTTGGCAATAGCCACAACAGCAATGGCTCCTGCTATCCCTTTGGCAACAATATTTGTGCCCTCCAAAGGGTCTACGGCAACATCTAATTCCGGGCTTTCGCCATTACCCACTCGCTCTCCAATATAGAGCATAGGGGCCTCATCCATTTCCCCTTCACCGATGACCACCGTTCCATCCATATGAATCGTGTCAAATACTGCACGCATCGCTTCAACAGCTGCGTTGTCAGCAGCCTCTTTATCTCCTAATCCTACCCACCGCGCCGATGCCAGAGCCGCGGCTTCAGTTACCCGAGCAAATTCCATAGTTAGTTCACGTTCCAATTTAGAACAACCCCCTTCTATATTATCCTCATTATCTGTTTAGTTATTCACATTCGAGGATTGATACACGTTCAAAAACTCCCAAATATGTATCACATTTCTTCTCTTCTGTTTTATTGTGACATACTTTTAGGGGCTTTTCAACCACTACATACTAGAAGATTAAGCCTGTTTTTTACAAAAATGTTGGCATCAGCCAATCCTTTCTCAGATTAGCTGATGCCAGTTAACCATTCGTAATTGAAAAAATATCAAATAAATCCCAATCATAGGGTTATGATTTTAACGTTTTCCAATCTGCCAGGAACTTGTCAATCCCTGCATCCGTCAAGGGATGCCGGAATAGTTGCCGCAAAACGGAAAAAGGCACAGTTGCATAATCAGCACCTAACTTTGCCGCTTCAGTAACATGAACAGGATTACGAATGCTGGCGGCTATAACCTTGGCAGCAATATTATGAACTTGAAATATTTCACACAGATCAGCAACCAAGTTAAGCCCGTTTTCACCGATATCATCGAGACGCCCAAGAAAAGGACTTACATAAGCAGCTCCGGCTCTCGCTGCTAATAAAGCCTGGTTTGCAGAAAAAATAAGTGTGACGTTCGTTTTAATGTTCTCAGAGCTCAGAGTTTTAACCGTTTTAAGGCCTTCCTCGGTCATAGGTATTTTCACGACAATATTAGGATGGATTCCTGCGAGATCGCGAGCTTCCCGAAGCATACCCTCGTAATCAAGGGCGATCACCTCAGCGCTAATGGGGCCATCGATAATTCCCGTAACCGTCTTAAGCAGCTCATGAAAATCTTTTCCTTCTTTGGCCACTAGACTCGGGTTAGTGGTTAGTCCGGCAATCACACCCATATCCCAAGCTTTCTTTATCTCTTCAAGATTCGCTGAATCTAAGAAAAATTGCATATCATCGCCTACTTTCCATGTTAAACTTTCCCTTTGCCGTTAACGACTTTTAGGCGCCTTATCTCATAACTGCCCAAGGAACTAGCGCCATTTTTCCTCCTCCTTATTTGTTTTCGAGAGGGGCTGACCACGCAAAGGACTATTAATTCTCCAAGTTTTATTTTCTTCTAAATACATCGAGTTTATCCCTTCAACTTGACGAACATTATCCGTGCTGTCTGCATAAATAACTCCCACAGCTTCACAGCAGTCACAATATAATTCGATTCGATCCGGCAATAACTCAAAGGATAATTGATGATTGCCGCAAGCGCAGCCCAAATCTCCTTGCTTGGCCAGAGCATGAAGATGATCCAAAATCCGAAGCATTACTTCCGGGTTTTCAAACTCCTCTTGATAGCCTAGCTCCACAGCCAATTCCCCAATGGATTTTTCGCGTTCATGACATGCCTGGGTAACTTTCTGCTTGGGACCAATATATCCTACGGAAGATTCTACGGCAGGACAGGTAAGAGGCAGGGCCTCTTTGCCCCAAATGGCACGCCGATTTAACCTTAAATAATGGGTCTGCCCACAGTAAGCACAAGCATAACTGATATTGAACTGCTGACGGTTCCGGCTGGCAACGGATACTAATTGTAAGCCACAACCACAATGCAGATTCTTACGTCCTTGTTGAGAAAATGCAAAGAGAGAGAGGGCATGAAATTCTAGCTCCCCGCATTGGGGACATTGAATTGCTATGGTCGTGTTTGTCGTTAGAATCATATTTCCCACCTCTTCCTACAGCTTATACTTCGTCATATAAAAAGATTTTCCTGCCATAGCCTCAATAAAAAGTATTAGGCGAGAGTACTCATACTCCCGCCTAAAATGCAACAAATAGTGTTAAAAATGAAAATCATTACAAACAAAGATCCCTATTTCGCTTTACTCATACCATGAATTATATAGCCTTCAAGATTGCTCGAACACGCTCTCTCAATTCAAATAAATCGAAGGGCTTTCCCATATAGCAAAGAATCCCCAAGTCCTTTGCCTGTTCCATATTTTGGATATCGCCATAGGCTGTCATCATAATAACTCCTACCTGGCGATTCAAGGCACGTATCTGTTCCAATGTTTCTAAACCGTTCATCCCGGGCATTTTCATATCCATTAAGATAAGATCAGGTCCAAAGGATTCAAACAAACGAAGGGCTTCTACTCCATTTGCAGCCATTTCAACCTCATGTTGATCCTCCCGAAAGGTCTCGAACAGCAGTCGCCTGACCCCGAGCTGATCATCGACAATAAGAATTTTAGCCACATGCTACATCCCTTTCCCGTCAAGTTTCTGTCATGGAGGAATATTCTGTATATAGCGGTAAAACTCCTTCTTTTATAACGCGTTTTGACAATATTTGTTCGCCTTGTCGATATATTCGCAAGGTTCGGGGGTTTGCCAAGGTACGTCGCAAGGGAAATTCCACCTCATCACCTAAAGCACATTTCAGGTTTCCAATGTCCAATACCGTCAACTGCATACCGATTTTTCCAGCGATACGCACAGACTGACCTTTCAGCACCACCCGTTCCTGACCGAGAGTTATGCCAAATAAAGCTGCTAAATTCTTAATAATAATCTTAAAAAAGTCAATGATTCCTTGGGGCACAAAGTGAGGGGCCACTCCAAAGCCATCTGCATACCCCACAGGAATGACAGCTAACTGCGTCTCTGCTTTTGTTCGATAAATACTTTGATACCCCACGTATGTCCCTTTAGGAACTCTGCGTAATTGAACAATTTGACTTTTCGCCGTCCAAGGATCTTGCAGTTTAATGCTCCCGGCAAAACCTGCCCCAGGATAATGCCCAACCAATAATGTCCCAATACGCACGAAATTATGATGCCACTCAGGGTAATCTAAAAACGCCGCGCTGTTACATACATGCAGCCAATGCGGGTCAATTCCTAAGCCCTTCAGACGAGCCAAGGAATCCTGAAAGCGATTATACTGTTCCAAAGTATAGCGCTTGTCCCTTTGCGCGGCCCGGGCAAAATGAGTATAGGCGCCAGCGACCTGGATATGAGAAGCTGCAAGCAAAGCCCTGGCCAACGGTTCCAGTTCCGAAGGCCAAAATCCGGTTCGCCCCATACCTGTCTCTAACTTGAGATGAACCTTAACCTGCGGAAAGCCCTCCGTTTCCAGCTGCCTGCTCACTTCGTTCAAGTCATTAATCCAAGAAATTTCCGAAAGGGTCAAATGCAAATCCGCTTTAACAGCCTGATACCATTCTTCTTTAGTCGTCGGCCCTAATATTAATATAATTCCCTTAATCCCTTGCTCCCGCAGAATCAATCCTTCTTCAACTTTCGTAACAGCAAAGGCTTCACATCCCGCCTGTTCTAGGGCTTTGGCCACCTCCACCGCACCCAGGCCATAAGCATCTGCCTTAACAACAGCCATACATTTTGCCCCCGGTTGAAGCTGTTTGGTAATTTCGCGATAATTTGCCACGACAGCATCAAGATTGACCTCGATCCAAGTTCCCGTCATGTCGTCATCCCCTCCGCGCTCGCCGCAGCTTGCCAATAATCTCTTTAACCACGTCAGAATAAATAGGCTCTAAATGATTCCACAAAAAATAGACAAAGGGGCGATAAACCAAGTCCCATTCCCCAATAAATTCAGTATACTCACCATTAAAACCCTTCTTGAAACGATAAAGCCCATAGAGCGGATTATCTTCCGTCAAGTGTCCCGGAACCCCTCGAAAATCATAGAGCGCACATCCCAAAGATTTTGCCCAGCGAATCATTTCCCATTGAATTAAGTAATTAGGCATAACATTGCGGTAGGAGTTAGACGATGCCCCATAGATATACCAAGCCTTATCCCCAATGACAAAAGCCAATGTTCCGGCAATAACCTTCCCTTCAAATTCTCCGATAAATAGCTCTCCCAATCCAGCCGGAACTAAAGAATCATAAAGATCTTTAAAATAAGAATAAGCACGTACCAAAAATTGGTCGCGCTCGGTTGTTTCTTTTAAAACACGATAAAACTCCGGCAAATCCTCTCGTGTTCCCCGCCGAATCTGAACTCCCTTTTTCTGAGCCAGGCGAATATTGTAGCGCGTTTTCTGATGCATATTAGATAATAACGCCTCCTCATCAGGGGAAATATCCAAGCGAAAAACATATTTCGGCTGAACTCCTTCAAACCCTTTCCCGGTCTCAGCAGACCTAAACCCCCGAGCCACTAAAAATTGCTCTAATTCCTTTTCCGAAGAAGGAATATCTGGATCAACTTTAAGAAAAACAGCCCCTCTCTTCTTGGCTAACTTACGAATCTCAGCCAAGACAACGTCAAAAAGTGCGGTATTCTTCCAGTCTAATACCGGACCACGCGAGGCATAAAAAATAGGAATCCCCAAAACAGGAATCTTACGTTCCAAAATAGAAACTGCCGCAACAAGTTCTCCATCTTCCTCAACCACTAATCTCCAAGGCAGCCATCCTGTGTGGCTCTTAATCTCTCCCCATTCCCAGGACTGAAGCACATGTCCTTTTTGGTGCTTGGCCAGAAACATATTAAAGCGGGATTTTTCACTATGATCAAGCCAGCGTGCCTTATAAGCCATTCGTCAATCCCCCCTTTAATCATTCTTGCCAGGGTTACCTATAGCTAATCAAAAAAGCCTCTATTACACAGGAAGAGTCCATGCAATCCCCCTTAAGGCCTAGCAGAACTCTCCCAAGTTAAATCATAGTTATCCCCCAAAGAACAACCCAATCCGGCCCAAGACCAGGACGCAGTATCACACAAACGCGAAGTCTTTACATAAGCAGAAAAGCAAACTCCATGAAAGCAACCCCAGATACGGGGCAGCGCACAGGATGCGTTTCAAGAGTGTGTGTCAAGAGGACCGTCCCTTTAACACGCGCCCTCATCCATTTCCCAAAATAGACGGCGCACATGAAATGTGCCGTCTCCCGAGCCTCACGGTCGAGCCTTATCGTCACCTGAGAAAATACTTAAAAGCTCTCCAAAGAGCGACCCAATCCGGCCCGAGACCAGGACGCAGTGTCACGCAAGCGCGAAGTCTTTACGTAAGCAGAAAAGCAAACTCCGTGAAAGCGACCCCAGATACGGGGCAGCGCACAAGGATGTGCGCTGCCACCATTGCGCCAAGGATGGCGCATATGGTGGGCACCCCGCTCCCCAGAGAAAAGAGCTTGAACGGTAGTTTGCTCTGCGTCGTATGACTGAGCGCTGTGTGACACAAGTCCCCTACTTAAGCGCCGCCCTAATAAACTCCCTAAACAGCGGATGAGCCCGATTAGGACGAGACTTAAACTCCGGATGGAACTGAGACGCCACAAACCAAGGATGATCCGGAAATTCTGTTATTTCAACAAGCCGTCCATCGAGGGACGTTCCCGAAAAACGCAGACCGGCAGCCTCTAACTCACCACGGAACTGATTGTTAACCTCATAACGATGGCGATGCCTTTCATAGATCACCTGATCTTGATAAGCTCGAAAAGCCTCACTGCCCTCGACGAGCTTGGCAGGAGATATTCCCAGCCGCATTGTACCGCCCTTCTCCTCAACATCCTTTTGCTCAGGCAGAATGTCAATAACGGGATAGGGTGTATCGGTATCAAATTCCGTGCTGTTGGCATTTGTCATTCCGCAAACATTGCGGGCAAACTCAATTATAGCCGTCTGCATGCCTAAACATATTCCCAAAAAGGGAATTTTTTGTTCTCGGGCATAACGGATTGCCTCAATTTTTCCCTCAATACCCCGATTTCCAAAACCACCGGGAACAAGAATACCATTAACCCCTTCAAGATACTTTTCCGCAGATTCTTCTTCGATATTCTCTGAATTAATCCAACGAATTTTTACCTTCGCGCCATGCTCCGTACCCGCTGAGCGCAAAGCCTCCGCAACACTCAAATAAGCATCCGGCAGTTCTACATATTTGCCTACAATCGCGATCTCAGTCTCTAAGGTTGGAGATTTAATCCTTTCGACCATCTCTTTCCAAGCAGTCATATCGGCCGGAGGGGCCTTAATGCCTGAGCGGCGAAGAACAATATCATCGAGGCCCTCTTTTTGCAGCATCAGAGGTACTTCATAGATCGTTGAAGCGTCTACACAAGGAATAATCCCCTCTTGCTCCACATCACAAAGTAAGGCCAACTTTTCTTTCATTTCTTTAGAGAGTTCTTTTTCGGTCCGGCAAATAATAATCGTCGGTTGAATCCCTATGCCTCTCAGCTCTTTAACAGAGTGTTGAGTTGGCTTTGTTTTTAATTCGCCCGACATTGGTAAATAAGGGACTAGAGTAACGTGTATGTATATCACATTCTCCAGGCCGATATCATTTTTCATCTGACGGATTGCCTCGAGAAAAGGCAAGGATTCAATATCCCCAACCGTTCCACCGATTTCAGTTATGACAAAGTCAGGATGACTTTCACGAGCAACACGATAAACCCGTTCTTTAATTTCATTGGTGACATGGGGAATAACTTGAACGGTTCCTCCCAGATAATCCCCTTTACGCTCTTTGCGAAGAACGGACCAGTAAATCTTCCCTGTAGTAACATTGCTGTTTTTCGATACCGGCACATCAATAAAGCGCTCATAATGACCTAAGTCTAAATCCGTCTCTGCTCCATCATCCGTAACAAAGACCTCACCATGTTGATAAGGACTCATCGTTCCAGGGTCAATATTGATATAAGGGTCAAACTTCTGAATAGCCACTTTTAAGCCTCTATTTTTCAAAAGACAACCCAGGGACGCGGCTGTAATCCCCTTACCTAATGATGATACAACACCGCCCGTTACGAAAATAAATTTTGTCATGCGCTTTACCCTTTCCTTTCAGACCTTAAATAATTGACCGACTCAAACACATAAATAAAGCTAGTCTGCAAATGTACTAGCTTTACTTTATCCCTCAGAAAGACCTTATTGACATGAATACACCGAAGCCATGTCACATTTTTCTTTCTCGTATCCTATTCATCTATTTTAGCTAGCAAGCCCAAGGATGTCAAGCCGGACATCCTTGGGCAAATGCTATTCTTACTCCCATGAAACTTACCATTTTTCTTCAGACTGTGTCTCAGTTGTTTCTTCAAAACTTTCATCCATCTCAAGGGAATCTTCATCTAACACATCATATTCCAAATCCTCTGCGTCAACTTCCAGCTTATTGTCATCATCATCCTCTGAGGGCTTATTCATTAGCGTGATGGCAGAAGATCGCCGAGAGACTTTTGCCGGCTCCCAAACCTTTAGTCCCCATTCTCCCCGCCCGAGAAATGCAAAACGAGTATCAAGGTTAATCTTGGTCAGCGCCTCGGCAATCCTTACAGCCTCCTTAGATATCCCTAAATGTTGGAGGACTTGATCAATTAAATTTTGATAATGCATAGGGTTACCATGGGCTCTTAGAACCTCATAAGCAATATCTGCCTCTGTCGGTTTATCCTTTTTACTTAAAGAGTGGCTCAAAGCTCCACCGCCCTTCGTCGTTTTGAATATCACTATATTCGGTCCGCCCCTAAATATTTCCTGCTAATCGCTCCTTCAAACCATAAAAATAATCTCAGGAAACTCACATTTTTTCCGGGGCAGAAACACCTAGAATACCTAACACATTAGCAATAATTTGTTTCACAGCGCGAACCAAGCTAAGACGGGCTCTGCGCAAGGCCTCATCCTCAACTAACACCCTTTGGCTGTTATAGAATGTATGAAACAAGGCCGCCAAATCAAGCACATAACGGGCCAAACGATGGGGTTCCAATAATCGAGCTGCCGCCGCGATCTCCGTTGGCAAATCCGCCATTTTTTTGAGAAGGTCTCGTTCTTCTGAAGTCGTTAATAATTTAAGGTCTTCTTCAGATGGATTGTCGACATTGCCGAGCTCTTGGGCCTGCCTTAAAATACTGGACAAACGTGCATGAGCGTATTGAACATAATACACAGGATTATCTGAAGATTGAGCCTTTGCCAAATCCATATCGAAATCCACAGTAGAATCCGGATCCCGAAGATTAAAGAAAAAGCGTGCGGCATCTTTTCCGACCTCATCCATAAGCTCCCGCAGAGTAATATATTGCCCGGAACGTTTAGACATTTTAACGACTTCGCCGCCCTGAATCAAGCGGACAAGCTGCATCAAGATAATGGTTAAATTGTCGGCGTTATACCCTAAGGCAGACATCGCCCCCTTCATCCGTGCGACGTGTCCATGATGATCAGCACCCCAAACATTGATAACTTGATCAAAGCCACGATCAAATTTATTACGGTGATAAGCAATGTCCGCCGCGAAATAGGTTGGAGTTCCATTACTCCTAACGACTACTTCGTCTTTCTCATCCCCGAACAATGTTGATTTCAGCCAAAGCGCCCCTTCTTTTTCATAAATATAGTCTTTCTTTTGAAGGTCTTCCAAGGTTGAACGCACGGCCCCGGAATCATGAAGAGATTGTTCACTAAACCAAACATCATAGTTGACACCAAAATCTTCTAGGGTCTCCCGGATATTCCGCATTTTCTCATCAAGAGCATACCTCACCAGAAATTCCCGCCTTAAGTTGGGTTCCACGGAGAGATATTTATCTCCGACTTTAGAAATTAAGCCTTTCACTGTCGTAATCAAATCTTCTCCATGATAGCCGCCTTCCGGGAAAGGTGCATCTTGGCCTAATTGTTGTAAATATCGGGCTTCTAACGATAAGGCAAAGTTTTGAATTTGGTTTCCGGCATCGTTAATATAAAACTCACGGGAAACTTCATATCCAGCCATAGCGAGTAAGGAAGCGAGGCTGTCACCGAGAGCTGCCCCACGAGCGTTACCCATGTGTAATAACCCTGTCGGGTTAGCACTTACGAACTCGACCTGAACTTTCTGGCCCTTACCCATATCAACCTGCCCGTAGCGTTCCCCTGCTTGAAGTATTTCTTTTATAACACCTGTAAGCCATAATGGATTTAAACGCAAATTAATAAAACCAGCCCCGGCAATTTCAGAGGCTTCAATCCAAGTGCCTGTTTTATCCAGATGTTGAATGAGCGTTGCGGCGATGTCCCGAGGAGAACGTTTCGCTTGCTTAGCCATGACTAAGGCTAAATTCGTGGCCAGATCTCCGTGCTGCCGTTCCCTTGGCTCTTCTAAAACGAAGTTAGGAAGTTCCTCGAAGTTTAGTTCCCCTTTTTCTTTGGCACTGTTTGCAGCCTGTTCCAAATGACTAATTATTTTTGTTTTAATATCCTCATAGAGACTCATTGAGGGTTATCCTCCTTTATGGTTACCCACAGCAAATTATGACTTACAAAATTATCATCGACAAAAAGGTCATATTCTAGACTAATACGTCCCCTCTGCGCTGTCAAGTCACTCTCAACACGTTGTGGCAAAACGCTCAGCCACAGTTTCCCGTATGGTGTAGAATATTTGCTGATGCTTCGAACACCAACTCGAAATTCTTGCAATAAATCGACAGAACCTTTACGATTTAACGTTACACAACCCTTTTTACAGGTCAAAAATGCCGTTACATCTTCAAATCCACTGACATTTTCCGGCTCTTTATAGACAACAGTGAAGGCGTTGTTCCTTTCATAAAAAGTTCCCGGCACAGACAATTCCTGCTGATCTTCGTGGCCTTCAGAATACTTTTGGCTGCCCAAGATTTGTACAGTCACTTTCTTTTGCAAATGAGTTAGCCCCTATCTATTAAAAATTATAATGCCTATTCTCGCTTACAATGAAAAACTCCTTCATAAACGTTTAAATTCCCTTTTAAATTACAAAATCCTAAATAACCTGTTCTTTTATCCTTAATATTGAAGAGCGAGAGGGACCGTCCCTCTCGCCAATTGACACTTGATCTAAATTTTCAGCCAATCGTAAGACTCTCACTTCTACAAATGGGAGTGGTTGATGTTCAGCTTTAGCTGAACGAGTTCACTGCAGATACTCTCCACGCGGCGTCTTGATAATTCGCTGAATTTTTTCCTCAGTACCATTTTGAGCATTTAGATATATGAGATAATCTTCGCCCTGATATCGTCCCCGAAACTCATATGCATAAATTTCCTGATTACCGCTTTTGGCAATAACCGCCAGACGACTCTCTTGTATTTTAAAATTGGTGCGAAGTTTTTGTAGAGCCTGGTTCATACTAATCTTTGCCGGAAAGGTTCTTGTATGATGGAAGGCATAATAGGGTGCTGCATCGAGCCCAACCAGTTGTCCGTTATCTAAAGCCACCATTAATCGGACTTTATCTGGATAAAGTCTTACACCATTCTGCTCAGCGACAGCATCAAATTCTACATAGGATCCGAAGTCCTCACTTGAAGTAATCACAAGATTCCAGCCAAGAGTTGTCAAAATCTTCTCAGCCCTCTGAGCAGCATCGTCAATACTTAGGGTACGTGGATTAACAGAACGTTGGTCCCGATAAAGGGTTACGACACCGCCTTGGCGGCTGATCTCAAGGTAGGCATCCTTGTATTTCCAAGAATATCCTTTGAAATCGCCATTGGTTTCTCCAACAAAGCTTGGAGTCGCATCGGCATAACCTACTTTGGTTAAAAAGCTCCGTGCTGCACTCTGGGCCTGTGTTTTGTTGACCTGTCCCGTCGGAAGACCCAGGGGTTTCTGGACAACCCTTGATGAATACTCACCGGTATAGGTGAAAGGAGGTAACTTTTGCAGACTTGCATCTAACTGATCTAATCCGGATCTAACGGATTTAGACGACGCTTCCGAACCGTCGGCTGCTGCTTCTGCGATCTGCGGCCCTCCAAACCCTAACTTTTGTCTCAGGGAGGGTCCAGGATCTGTCCAGGCCAAATTCTCTGTATCGATCCTCGACATAAGGGTTTGAACCTTTTGATTGACAGGTATCAATTGATCGTGCATCGCTTGAAGAGTTTTCGTATCATCGACTGTAAGCGTCCCTCCGCCTGCCACTTTCTGAGCCAATGTCCTTGTAAAATCACCTGACTGCGTTAAAAACTGTCCAATGTAACTTAATCCCGCTTGATCAGCAGGAAGCTGCGAATAATCTTTTAAAGCACCTTCACTTTTACTCGATACCTCACTTAAGTAATATATCTGTTGGTTGGGAGTATTGGCAACGTTACCCTTCGCCATAACTGTCTCCATTTGATCGAGATGGCTCGCAAAATCGCTGAATGCCCTGCGGCTATTATTTTCCGAAGCAAGACGATAATCCCCTGCCAGGCGATATTCATTAATCCCCCAGCCTAAGGAGATCAAAAGAGCAACAGCTAAAGTTCCTATCCATATTCTTTTATGCATGTCTCTTCCTCCTACTTCGTAAAAATATGATTTCCTATTTTGACGAGCTCAGGCCGGGACCAAATATATTTATTGGTCGTTTTTGCGGGGTTAAAAAAGAAGAGTGCACCTTTTGAAGGGTCAACCCCGCTTGCCGCTTCTTGAGCTGCGCGAAGGGAAGAAGCTGTCGGCGACAAATTAATTTGCCCATCATTAACACTTGAAAAGGCACCCGGCTGATAAATGATATCGGCAATTGTCTTGGGGAAAGCAGGATCTGATATTCGGTTAAGGATAACCGCAGCAACCGCGACCTGTCCTAGATAAGGTTCACCTCGGGCCTCACCATTTACCGCATGGGCTAATAGATTAATATCAACATTCTTATAACCAATAGCTTTCCCCGAAGCGTTTGTACTCTGTCCCGTTAAACGTTTTAGTTCGCTGATAGTTTTAGTCCCTGCCAAACCATCAACCTTTATGCCGTGATCTTTCTGAAAGTTACGTATAGCTGCCTCAGTTTTGGAACCGAATTTCCCATCGATGGGACCGACGACATAACCTAACTGTGCCAGCCTCTTTTGCATTTCTTGAACTTCCGGGCCACTGCTCCCTCTGCCCAGCAAGCGATCCCCTAAAGCCCCATAAGCAATGCCTGTTAGGGTAATACTAAGAATCACCCCCACGATGAGAACAATCCACCGAGATCTAAAACGCAAAATCATACCCTCACCTCACTTTTTAATAATCATTAGTGTGGCAAAAGAGTAAGAAAATTATCCAACATATCTTCGGAGTCTTCCGACCGAGTGAACTCGTTCAGCTAAAGCTGAACATCGGAGCTTCAGATACAATAATGTCCAATGGACATTATTGCCGAGCCACCTTTCCCAATAGGAAAAAAGGGTGAAGGTGGACTCTACCCCGCCTGAAGTCAACGAAGGACCCACCCCCCACTTATAGAAATAGGGGTCTTAAAAACTAGATAAACTGCTATTGATGAAATAATTGGCAGGTACTTCTTAAAAGCTTGTAGAAAAGATGTCAAAACAAAACAATTATTGGAGGGGATACTGTGAATTATGAAGGAATTCTCTATCGTCCGCCCAGTGAAGCCAGAAGCCTTATTCTCCAAATCACCGTCGGCTGTCGCCACAATGCCTGTACGTTTTGCACCATGTATAAAGAAAAAACCTTTCGCATAAAATCGCGTTCAGAAATTCAGGCTATGATCACTGAAGGCTTAGTCCAGAACCCAAGAGCGGAGCGTATTTTTTTAGCGGATGGGGATGCTCTTGCTGTTGACACCTCTCTGCTTCTGGAAATTCTCGATCAACTTTATGCAAGCTTCCCTGACCTTCAACGAGTCGGCATTTACGGAGGGCCCAAGGATATTCTCGCTAAAACACCTGAAGAGTTGGCCTCCCTGAAAGCACATGGGCTAACTATCGTTTATTTAGGTGTGGAAAGCGGAAATTCTGAAGTGCTAAACTTTGTCCGTAAGGGGGTCAACCCAGAACAAATGATTAATGCTGGTCGTAAGCTCAAAGCAAGCAGCCTGATTGTCTCTTGTACTGTGATTATTGGTTTGGGCGGAAAGGCCTTAACCCAGGCTCATGCCCGCGATACTGCCCTGGTCATCAGTGAGATAGATCCTCAATATTTAGGTGCTTTGACCCTGATGGTAGAACCGGAAACCCCCTTGTATGAAGTTATTCAGCGAGGTGAATTTCAGCTTCTTGATCCCTGGGAATCTTTAACTGAACTCAGATCTATGCTGGAGAAACTTGATGTTTCCCACTGTATTTTCCGGAGCAATCATGCTTCCAATTACCTGCCTCTTCGCGCTGCGCTTCCTGAGGACCGCACCTCAATTCTAAAAACCCTTGATACCGTTTTAGAAAACTCTGCCCTTGACGAATTGCGTCCGGATTATTGGCGAGGACTCTAAAAGAACTTACGGCAAAACAGAAGGCAAAGAATCATTTTAACCGATTCTTTGCCTTCTGCTGGACGTTATCACCAATTGTAACATTTCTTCAACTGCTCGCTCTGCGGAATGGCCTTCAGAGACCATTGCCGCTTTGGTACGCATCCTTTCGATCTCCTCCGGATGTTCTAAAAAGTAACGCAGCCTTTGATCTAACTCTTCCTCACTTTCAGCGATGCATCCAGCCCCGACCTCTCTGATATACTGTGCGTTTTCTTCCTCTTGCCCGGGAATCGGTCTGAAAATTACCAGAGGCAAATGTTTTGTCAAGGCTTCCGATACCGTTAATCCCCCAGCTTTCGTAATAATCAAGTCAGAGACAGACATCAATTCTTCAACATTATTTACAAATGTATAGCGCAGCAAGGGGTTTCGGGCCTCTGCGATCACTTCGTCTAAAGAATTATAGAGTTTGTCATTATGTCCACATACAATAAGGCATTGAACAGGTACTTGAGAATTAGCCAGCTTCTGGCAAATTCTTTTGGTACTTTCACATACTCCATAAGAACTGCCCATGAATAAGACGGTTGGTAGACCTGGCGTTAATCCTAACGTTTTACATATAGACGAACGATCGGCATTAAATTCAAATCTTGGACTAACAGGAATACCTGTTACATGGATATTTTGAGCCTGTATCCCCCAAGCCATCAACAGATCCTTAACTTTAGCACAAGCTACTATATAGCAATCAACTCCCGGGTGAACCCAATGGCTGTGGGCCGTATAATCTGTGATTACTGTAGCCACCGGAACAAGCAGAATCTGTTTCACTCTTAATTGGGCAAGAATCGAAGATACCGTCGGGTAAGTACAAACAATTAAGTCCGGTTTAACTTGCTGAATGTAATTGAGAAAATTACTCCGTCCGATTTGGTTTAACAACCGTTGACTCATCGATTGCGGCTGCTTCTTGCCCGTTTTATAATAAAAACGACCCCAGAGTTTTGGGGCTCTTCTGAGAAGCCCGCTATAAAAATCTTTTATGATGGAATTAACTCTTATATTTAAAAATGCACCGAAATCCAAATGAATAATTTCAGCAGAAGGCACTTTCATCTTTATTCCTTCAATAACGGCTTCAGCCGCTCTCAAATGTCCATTGCCAAACGAGGCGGAAAATACGAGAACCCTAAGTTCTTTCAAAGTCGGCCCTCCCTCTCATAGACTAACCTGATACGAAATCTTATCGTTGTGGTACCTGTTTCTATTATAGGGATTACCCTTCAAAAAAGAAAGGAAATTAAAAGTATCTGCTAAATTAAAACACTTTCTTAACAACCATCAAGAAGAATCAGCAAAATAACAAAGGAGCACAAAATCATGCGTAAAACCAATGCTGCACGTATTCTCGATCAATTGAAACTATCTTATGAACTAAAAGAATACCCTGTCGATGAATCAGACTTATCGGCAATTTCCGTTGCTCAAAAGGTAGGTCTTCCCATCGAACAAGTTTATAAAACCCTAGTCGCCCGCGGCGATAAGACCGGGGTCATTGTAGCCTGTATCCAGGGTGATCTTGAACTCCATCTGAAGGCTCTTGCCGCTCTGAGCGGAAATAAAAAAGTAGAGGTTGTCCCTCTTAAAGAAGTCCAACCTCTAACCGGATATATTCGGGGTGGTGTATCGCCGCTTGGCATGAAGAAATTCTACCCCACCTTTATTGATTCTTCAGTTACTATCCAAGAAAGGGTTGCTGTCAGCGCCGGTCTGCGCGGACTTCAGATCTTCCTGCCTTCATCCGACTTAATTAAGGCTACAAAAGCACAGGTCGGCAAAATCACAACCGAACCCAGCTAATTTCCCCAAGGGTAAGACTCCCGCTTCGATAAGTGGGAGTCATTCCCATACCTTACTTCGGAAGTTCAAAGGAGCTTTTCAGAGATACAATACGATTGAACACGAGATGATCTGCTGAAGAATACAAAGGATCAACATTAAAATAACCATGCCTAAAGAATTGGAATTTGTCTTGAGATTTTGATGTTTTCATAGTTGGTTCTACAAAACCATCTGCGATCATCAAAGAGTGGGGATTAATATGCTCTAAAAAGGAAGTTCCATCATCAGTCTCATTTTCTAAAATCAGAGGTTCATATAAGCGAAATTCTGCCGGGACAGCTTGTCGGGCATCTACCCAGTGAATCGTACCTTTAACTTTTCTTCCCGTAAAGCCTGTGCCGCTCTTAGTTTCCGGATCATAGGTGCAATGGAGTTCTATTACTCTCCCAGATTCATCCTTAACAATCTCATTACATTTAATGAAATAAGCATTTTTCAAACGTACTTCGTTGCCAAGATAAAGTCGGTGATATTTTGGCGGTGGATTCTCCGCAAAGTCATCCTGTTCAATATAAATCTCCCGGGAAAAAGGAATCATACGAACACCCATCTCCGGATTTTCGGGATTGTTTTCCGCTTCCAGCATCTCAGCTTGATCTTCAGGGTAATTCGTAATGACTACCTTTAGCGGCTTCAGAACGGCCATAGTACGTGGTGCTTTGAGTTTTAAATCTTCTCGAATAAAATGTTCCAGCATTTTAGTGTCAACCACACTGTCTGCTTTTGCAACTCCTATTTCCCGGGCAAAATTACGCATTGCCTCAGGAGTATACCCTCTTCGTCGAAGCCCGGAAATCGTCGGCATCCGCGGATCATTCCAGCCATCAACAATCTTTTCTTCAACAAGTTGTTTAAGCTTACGCTTACTCATAACCGTATTTGTAAGATTCAAGCGGGCAAATTCATATTGGTGCGGTACGTTTTCCATTTCACATTCCCGCACTATCCATTCATACAAAGGACGGTGGTCTTCAAATTCCAAGGTACAGATTGAATGAGTAACACCTTCAATCGCATCTTCCAAAGGGTGGGCAAAATCATACATGGGATAGATACACCATTTATCACCGGTATTATGGTGGGTTGCGTGAGCTATCCTATAAAGGACAGGATCGCGCAAATTAATGTTCGGAGAGGCCATATCAATTTTTGCCCGCAACACCTTTTCACCGTCTTTAAAAGCTCCCCGCCGCATTTCCTCGAAAAGCTCCAGATTCTCTTCAACAGATCGCTCTCGCCAGGGACTCGGCTGTCCTGGTTCCGTCAGAGACCCTCTTGTTTTCCTGATTTCTTCCGCAGTCAAATCACAGACATAGGCTTTTCCCTTTTTAATTAGCAAAACGGCACGGTTATACATTTCCTCAAAATAGTTCGAAGCAAAAAACAATTCATCCCATTGATATCCCAGCCACTGAACATCTTCTTTAATGGACTCGACATATTCTGTATCTTCTTTTGTAGGGTTTGTATCATCAAAACGCAGATGAGTTTTTCCTTTAAATTCATCGGCCAATTCAAAATTAAGAATAATTGATTTTGCATGCCCTATATGTAAATAGCCGTTAGGCTCCGGTGGAAAACGGGTAACAACATGGTCTGCTTTACCCGCTTTAAAATCTTCAAGAATGATGTTTCTTAGGAAATTCGATGAGGATTTATGTTCCATCATGATCAACCTTTCTAAATCGTGTGATCCTGTTTGTGCTTATTTATCCTTAATATTAAATAATACATTATACCTGAAAAGAGTTCAACTTTATGTTTTGAACTTTATCGTTCTAAACCCACTAAAGGTTCCACTATACTCAGAAAAGCTTGCATCTTAGAAAATAATCTCTGACACAAGCAATTCTTCGCACTCTACCAACAGTATGCAGTTCTTCTACAGTTTATCCAATTGTAAGACTCCGTATCTTCGACTGGGAGTGGTGCCTAATTTACTGAGATTTAATCTCTGTCAAGGTTACGGACACATCTAAACTCTTATTATTGCGGAATATTGTAACGGTTACTTTATCCCCTGCCTTATATTTGAACAATTCATGCGTCAACTCCAAAGAGCTCTTAATGTCTTTGCCATTAATTTTTGTGACAATATCGCCTGCTGCAATACCGGCTCTCTGGGCCGGTCCTCCCAAAACGACTTTGGAAACGTAGGCCCCGGCAGGCCAACCTCTTTGACTGGCATATTCTGCTGTGTAGCGCGGGTCAATTTGCACATTTAAGCCTGCATGACTGGCATACCCTTTTGCAATTAATTGTTCAATCGTTGGCAAAGCATCCGAGATGGGGATGGCAAACCCCATTCCCTCAAAGCCCTGTTCCTGATTTTTGGCTGAATTAATGCCGATAACTTGACCTTGATAATTAACAAGAGGGCCTCCGCTGTTTCCCGGATTAATAGCGGCATCTGTCTGGATAAGATTGAAACTCGATTCACCGGGAATATCCAATATCCGATTCGTTGCTGATACCACTCCTGTCGTAACAGAACGGGCAAATTCCTGCCCTCCCGGATTACCGATAGCCACTACAGGTTCTCCAACTTGAAGTTTTGTAGAATCTCCTTCTTGGGTTGCCGTTAATTTGCTGGTATCGCTTATCTGTACCACGGCTAAATCCGTGCGGTCATCAGCGCCTACTAACTTTGCATTGAGATTACGTCCATCTGCCAGGCTGACAACCAGTTTTTCCGCCCCTGTTACTACGTGATTATTAGTAACAATATAACCGTGCTGCGCATCAATAATAAAGCCTGAACCACTGCCTGCTTCTGTTAGGCCTCCACCGCCGAACAACGATCCTTGGGATTGAAAATTAGCGATTCCTACAACGGCAGGGCCGACTGCTTTGGCAATTTGTACTACTGGGAAATTAGCTGTACTCCCCGTATTAATGGACGGGGTCGTTCCCGGTCCGTTTAAAATAACTTGATTCGTCGGAGCCGCCTGTTTATTTCCATATACGGAAGGAATTAAGGCAACTGCAATAATTCCGCCTATCGCAGCGCTGATTACGGCAATCACCAGGGTTGAAAGGAAACTTGGCCTTCTTTTCTTTGAGTAATCATTTTGGTCATTATAATAACTCATAGATACCCTCCTTACCTTAATTATTCCCTCAAAATAATTAGTTCATGCGGAGTATGGCGTGGGGCTACATGTACTTTTACCTCAGGGCACGTTTGGGAAACCTTCGATTCCTTGAGAATATTCAGTACTGTTGACAAGGCGATTTCAGGAGTGTTGTTCTCCTCACTCAGATGGGCCAGCACGACCCGTTGGGTATTCTCTTGAATCCACTCCGTTAATCCTCTTGCCAATTGAGAATTTTCCAGGTGTCCAAAATGTCCGCTGATGCGTTTCTTTAAATACGCCGGATATGGACCGTTGTGCAGCTTTTCATCATCGTAATTGGCCTCGACAACAAATCCGTCACAGCCCTTTAAATATCGGTTCATCTCATCAGTTATTCTGCCGCTGTCAGTAGCAATTCCCACCACTAAGCGGCTCTGACCCCCTTTTCCAGGGCGCAGAATTTTTAAGCCATAACTTTCGCAGCTGTCATGAGATGTGGGATAGAGCAACACTTCAAGACCCGCGCAGGTGAAGGAAGACGCACTAACTTCGACACACTGATTCCCCGCAAGCTTTCCTAAGGAACGGCCCATGGCCTTCCATAGACCGGCAGTTGCATAAACAGGAATTTTCAACTTTCGAGCCAGGATACCGACTCCCCGAATATGATCAATATGTTCATGAGTTACGATAATTCCTTCAATTTCCGATTCCGCAATATTAAGCTGAGCGAGATTAGTTAATAAACTCTTGCCGCTTACCCCACAATCCACGAGCAGATGCCTGTGTCCTTCACCGACAAGGATTGCATTTCCCGAACTTCCGCTTGCCAACGTTGTAAAATGCAAGATACGTCTCCTCCATCTGATGTTCTCTAATTCTCTGTGAGTGAGTTACTTACCTGTCGGCGCAGGAGTTGATGTTCCCTTATTCAGAGCCGGATTCGGGTTGGATATACCACTCGATGTCGCGTTAGATCCTTTGAGCTGACTTTGGGCCTGGCTGATCATGGCAGCAATCTGATCCTTTACCGTACCCGCAGGAGCTGCCTTCTCTGCTTTCTGCCACTGGACAATAGCTCCGGATAAATCGTTTTCCGCATACGCAAGAAATATACCATAATTCACCAAGCCATTAACAAAGTCCGGCTTGATGCTTAAAGCTTCTTGATATGTTTTCTCGGCCAATGCATTTTGACCGCTCTTAAAGGCTGAAGTTGCCATATCCACCATGACATTGGGATCCTTGTTGACCTTTAAGACGTTTTGATACGCTGCTACGGCCTGCTTATAGTTTTCTGCCGACTCTGAAGGCGCTGCAGTTTCTGCTTCCGAGCCTGCATCATAATATTCATCGCCAAGATCCTTTTGCAAAGCAACGTTGCTCGGATCCTTCTTGGCCCTTGCGGCTAAATCAGCCAAACGTGCCTTCTTTGCCTGATAACCCGCAGCAGTGTTCACGGAATTCGTTGCTGAGTTTTGGTTGGGAACCTGAATTCCGCTGCCGCCAAAAAACAAAGCAAATCCCGAGCCTACCATAGCGATGATTATGAGGCTCACGAGAATGATAGCAAAAACGCGGTATTTACCTTTCCTCAAACCTCCCGCCTCCCAATCCTGTTTTCCAATTATTGTAACACACTTGCTTTATCTGCCCAACCCAAAGTTAATCCAAAAACCATTTCCGAATCTGACATCGCATATCGTAGTAGGAAGTGCTTTCTCCAATATCAGAGCATTTACCCAGGATCAATTGATTAACCCCAAGCCCTTCAGACGTTGTCCCTTCGGGAAGGACCACCGTTTGAGGATGAATATCTTCAGATATGGCTACAGAAGCAACAAGCTGCCCGTACACAGTCTCAATGATTGCCCGGTCACCATGATTGAGACGATATTTATCCGCTAAATCCGGATGGAGAAACATTATGAAACCATCATCCTGATGGAACTGAGAATGCAGAGCCTTACCAGGATGGGGAGTAATCAAGTGCCAGGGGAATTCAGCCTTATCCTCCTGATCCTTCGTCGGCATATATGTCGCCACCGCTTCCCCCAGTTCCTCGCGGGCAAGTTCTGAAGCGAGTTCAATTTTTCTACTGGGTGTTTTAAAGCCTTTGTCCTCCCAAGCCACTCTAGGTATATAAGGTGCATAGATCGGCCCTTGGGCAAGCGTATCAAGAGTTATTCCATATGCTTCGCTCAAAGGTCCAAGGACAAATTCCAGCCATTCTCTTGCCGCAGCATAGGGAAAGTCCTTTTCTAACCCCAGCCTTTTCGCTAATTCAGTGAAGATCATTGGTTCCGCTTGAGCCTCTCCCTGGGGCTCAAGAACCTTTTGAGCATAATGAATAAGTGGGCTCCACGAAGTCCTCACTAATTCCTCCTCTTCGAAAATCGTCGCGACGGGTAAAACTAAATCCGACTGCCTGGCCGTTTCTGTCAAAACCGTATCTAAAACGACTTTAAAGGGGATCTTTCGCCAAAGCTCTCTCCAGAGCAGGGAATTTGGCTGCTGAACTAACGGATTGGAACGAGTCACAACCGCTAATTGAACAGGGGGATTGGCTTTAAGGAGTTCCTCCACAAGAATCGGGTGGGGGTAAGTTCTTGACTGATAGCGCTCTGGAGACAGCAACAAGGAATTCATTTTTCCGCGATGGTACTGATGGGCATAATGTACTCCTGCGCCTGCCCAGCCAATATTTCCGCTGATAGCGGCCAAGCCGTCAATAGCACGAACTGTATTACCGCCTCTCACATAACGTTGAAGCCCATAACCCAGGATAAAGGATACAGGACGAGAGTGGCTTATAGATCTGGCAAGGTCTGTTATTTCCTTGACACTTACACCGGTTATGGCTTCCACTTTCTCCGGAGAGAATTCTTTACTTCTTCTGGCAAATTCTTCAAAGCCATGAACATAGTCTTGAATAAAACGTGTATCCTGCCAGCGCTCCCGCAAAATAATATGACTAAGCCCCAAGGCTAAAGCTCCATCTGTGCCAGGTCTTACCTGGTAAAAAGCATCTGCAAACTCTACACTTTTAACGCGGATGGGATTAATTACCAGAACACGAGCTCCCCGTTTCTTAGCTGCTAAGAGATGGGGTATAAGATGGACGTTCGTCACTGCTGGGTCTCTTCCCCAAAGAACAATGGTCCGAGCATCCTCTAAATCCTCTCGGGAATTTGAATAAACCCCGCCAAAATCTAATTCTTGAGCCCGATATCCTGCACCCCAGCACATGCTCCCACGTGGTTCCGTGACACCTCCAAGGGCTTGAAAAAACCTCTGGTCCAGCTCTCGGAGGACACCGTTATTTCCATAATCGTAATGATGGAAAATCCCCCAGGGTCCCACATCAGACAGAGTTCCTTTTATTTTTTCCGTCAGAAGAGCGTATGCTTGATCCCAGCTCAGCCTTTGCCATCCTTGCCCTTGTCTTAATAAGGGAAATCTCAGCCTATCCTGGGAAAAGACACGTTTTGCCAAAGCCTGTCCCTTCGAGCAGACAAATCCTTTCGTAATACTATTTAAAGGGTCCCCCTTCACTCGAAGACCGTTTTTCGTCCTCTCTACAAGAAAGGCACATCCATCAGGACAATTCAACGGACACGCAGAACGTACCAGTGTCATTACTTGTTCCTCCCAAATATATCTGCCTAAAGCACGGACATCCAAACATTACTGTTCGTCACAATTTTGTTGGATTTCTTTAATCTTAACGTATAGAGCCACTTCTAAACGTTTTCTTTGCAGTTTACATCCAAGTTCATATACTTCAGTCAGTTTCTGAGTAAAGGCCGTGTTAGCGGCATGACATCCTCCGCTGCAGGCGAAACGCGCCCAGCAATCCTGGCAGGTTGGTTTAGCATAGATATTAGCGGCGCGGAATTCCTGTACTAAATCTGCCTTAAGCTCTAAGGGATCTTGATCATAAAGAGAGCCAAGTCTATAAGCCTCTTGCCCGACAAATTGATGACAGGGATAAAGATCACCCTCAGGAGAAATAGCCACATATTCGTGACCTGCTCCACAACCCGACAACCTTTTATGCAGGCAGGGACCATTATCAAGAGCAACATTAAAGTGAAAGAAATTAAAGCCTCGCCCCTGTGCCCGACGCTCAAGAACTGCCTCACCTAAGCGGTCATAGGCTTCATAGATTTTAGCCAAATCCTCTTCTTGAAAAGCATAAGAATCCTGCGGTCCCGCTACAACAGGCTCAACGGAAATTTGCCGAATTCCCAAATCTGCCATGTGTAAAACATCACGGTCAAAGTCACAATTAAAATGAGTATATGTACCCCGCACGTAATAATAGGTACCTATAGCATAAGGCGACGTTTTCGGTCTCAGGGAAGTAAATTGCTGAATTCTCGGCACAACCTCCCCGTAACTTCCGCGGCCATCAGCATGAGGACGCATTCGGTCATGAATCTCCGGTCGTCCGTCAAGACTTAACACCACACTGATTTCCTCTTCTTCCAGGAAATTTTGAATCTCTTCACTTAATAACACACCATTAGTCGTTAACGTAAACTTAATTGTTTTGTTTTGAGCTCGTGCTGCTTTTTTCCCATAGTCAACTAAGGCTTTAACGACACCGAAATTTATAAGCGGTTCTCCGCCGAAGAAATCCACCTCACAATGATTCCTATGTCTTGAGGCCGCTAAAACAAAGTCAATTCCCCGTTTGCCCGTCTCCAAATCCATTAATGTTCTGCTGCCCCCAAAAGCTCCGGTTCCGGCAAAGCAGTACTCGCAGCGCAAATTACAGTCATGAGCGACATGGAGGCAAATTGCTTTGACAACGGGTTTCTCCGGATAAACTGCTGCAATCTGTTCCGGTTCTCCGGAGAACAATGTCCCCTCCTGACGAAGTTCTTCTAGTTCTGCTAAAATTTCGGAGACTGTTTCGTTATGGGGAAAATTCCCAGCCAATCTCAGCGCTTTTTCCAAGGCTTCCTGGGAAAGATGCCCCTCCGTTGAGTTGACATCCTCCAAGGTTTTTAAAATCAAAAAGGTCTCTTCATCCAGCAAATGAATTGAACCTGAATTAACATCGTAGCCGATCAATAAATCTCCCTGTTGAAAACAATGAACATTCTTTTTAAAATTATAACTTTCTAGTTCCTTAAAATTTAACATTGACGTCCTCTCTCTCACTTCTTAATACATAGTATAAATAGAACAGAACCCAGCCCGAAATGGATTGGGTTCTGAGATCATGTACAAATTCAGAGCTACATTATTTAACACACACTTGATTACCAACCGTGCAAGATGTCTTGCATGCTGATTGGCAAGAGGTTTGACAATTTCCACAACCTCCAGTTTTAACCGTAGCACTTAGGTTTGCTTTCACAATCGTCTGAATGTGTTTTGCCATTCAAACACCCTCCTCTCGAATCATAGGTAATAATCCATTTTTGATTATATCATATGGACAAGAGAAAAGGCAAAACTTCGCTAAGTCCTTTCATACTTAATATCTTGCCCCTCCTCCCTTTTCCCGGCACCGTCCTGTCGGAGCGTAATTAAGTATCTTTGAGAAATTACAAGCAATCCTGATTAATCAAAGGACATCGAGTGAATATTTAATTAGTAAGCAAAAATGTTGACGAATTTAATAGATTATACATATAATGAAGTAGACAAAAATCTCTGTTAGGTGAGGCTCCTGCATAAACATAAGCCACTGCCCAGAAATGTCGAGAGACGCCAATTGGGTAGAACAGGTATTACCGGCATAAGGTTTTACTTAATGTGGCTGAGATAACCCTCTACGCTATGCAGTGCTAAAACTCAACGAGAAGGGAGGTCACATGTTTTACCCATGACCTTCTATTTTGTGTAGAGGTCTTTTTTACGTTCAGCTTATGAAACAAGTACTCATGGAACATCATTATTTGGGAAAATTTAAGGAGGTGGTTTTGTGGGTTCTGGCCCTTATCATTTATGCAGTTATTATTTTCTTAATCCTCAAGGGAGTCTTTTTGCCATAAGTGCCAGACTCCGGCATTAGAAGGAGGGAAGTCAATGAACGATTTTAAAGTATTAGGTGAGTTTTACTTCAGCCAGTTATCCAATAAACCGATTTGGGATGTTCAAGGACGCCGCATTGGCCGATTATACGATCTTGCTATGCGTTGGGATAACCTCTCACCTTTGGTTACAGGCATACGTTATGCCAAAAAAATCCCCGCCCTTATCCCTATCGAATGGGTCGAATCCTGGAACAATGAGGGCCTTCGTTTAAATGCCTCTTTTGATCCTCAACGGACCTGCCCCTTACATGATGATGAAACCTTTATTGGAAAGTGGTTATTAGATAAACAAATTATTGACCTGGAAGGCTCAAGAATTGTACGTGTCAATGATATCTCATTATCTTGGGTGTCTCGCGACAACCACAAATTTATTGTCTTAGTTGCCGTCGATATTGGAGTACGAGGTTTATTCCGCCGTTTAGGTGTTGAATTTTTACTAAATCGACTTGAGAATAACTTTGTCGGCTGCCAATATATCAAACCTCTGGAGAATCGAACGTCTTCTCTCCAGCTGACTCGAGAAAAAGAACAACTTCGTCAGCTCCACCCTGCAGACATCGCCGACCTTATTGAGGAAATGGATTACAAGCAAAGAGCAACCTTTCTTGAAGCTCTTGATTCTCAGCAAACTATCGATGCCTTATCTGAAATGGAATTAGATACCCAAGTCGAAATGATTTCTCAGATGGACGAAGAACGTGCCTCGGATATCCTGGAGGAAATGCCTGCCGATGAGGCCGCAGATATCTTAAGCGTCTTGTCCACCGAGAAATCAGAAGAGCTTCTTCGTCTCATGGAATCAGATGATGCCGAAGATGTTCGTGAATTAATGCAATATCAAGAAGATACTGCCGGCTCACTCATGACTACCGAATACATCGGCTTACCCGTATGGCTCACGGCCGATCAAGCCATTAATGAATTAAGGCGCCTTGCTCCTGAAGCGGAAACGATTTACTATCTGTATGTTGTTGACGAACAGGAAACCCTTGAAGGCGTACTTTCTCTCCGGGAGCTTATCATTGCAGCTCCCGATACCCCACTCAGCGAACTTATGCACAAAAAATTTGTTAAAATATCCCCCTATGATGATCATGAAAAAGTTGCGGAAACTATCCATAAATATGGTCTTCTCGCTGTACCTGTTGTCAATGATCGTGATCAAGTTTTAGGGATTATCACCGTCGATGACGTTCTGGAATTATTAATGCCTGATCGTCCGCGTGCTGAAATTCACTCTACCCTAATTGCACGCCGGCGGCTGCTGGCGAAAGGGGGACATAGTGAATGAACCGCAGAGAACGACTTGGACTATTTCTTGCTGTAATGGGGCCAGGGATCGTGACAGCTTTTGCTGATAATGATGCCGGCGGAATCGCAACCTATGCTGCGGCGGGAGCTAAATACGGTTACTCACTTATCTTTACGATGCTCATAAGTACGGTTCTCTTAGCAATTGCTCAAGAAATATCTGCACGAACGGGTGCCGTGACCGGACGCGGTCTCTCCGATTTAATTCGTGAACACTACGGGGTAAAATGGGCTTTCTTTGCTATGAGTGTTCTCCTGATCGCCAACCTTGGCACGACCGCTTCGGAATTTTCCGGTATTGCTACAAGCTTTGAAATCTTTGGCGTCAGTAAATACATCTCCGTACCTTTAATGGGCGCCATAATTTGGTGGCTGGTTATTAAAACAGATTACGGAAAAATTGAGAAACTTTTTTTAATCCTTTGTTTAACATTTTTTAGTTATTTTATTTCTGGGATTATGGTTAACCCTCCCTGGCATCGGGTTTTAATTGAATCAATTACTCCTAATTTTTCTGGAACCCCGGCTTATTTGATGATGGCAATAGGAGTTATCGGCACCACTATAACTCCTTGGGGACAATTTTATGTCCAGGCTTCCGTCGTAGACAAAGGTATTACTGCCAGGGATTATCATTATACCCGCTGGGATGTCTTAATAGGATCCTTCTTTACCGGGTTTATCGCTTTCTTCATAATTGTAGCTACAGCTGCAACGCTTTTTGTCAACAAAATCCCGATTGAAACAGCTAAAGATGTGGCCCTGGCCTTAAAACCTTTGGCTGGAGAATATGCGACGTTTTTGTTCGGTTTTGGTCTGCTCGGAGCTTCAATGCTTGCCGCCTTTGTCCTTCCTCTAAGCACAGCTTATGCCGTTTGCGAAGCCTTTGGCTTTGAACACGGAATTAGCAAATCCTACAAAGAGGCTCCTATGTTTTTCGGCCTTTATACCGTTCTCATCGTCCTGGGAGCTGCCATAGTCTTATGGCCAAACCTTTCTCTCTATCACGTTATGCTGACGACTCAGGTTGTCAACGGGGTACTTTTACCTCCTATTCTTATCTTTATGGTTCTCATTGCCAGCAAAAAAAGCCTTATGGGTGATTTCGCCAATACTAAATTTTTTAACATCATTTCTTGGGCATTCACCATTATCTTAATCATTCTTACCCTTCTTTTGCTTGTTTCAACTATTTTCCCTAATTTCGTTACTATGCTATTCGGAATGATCGGCATGAGTTAGTTTTAGGAAACCGAAATAACAGTAAGGGTCAGTGTTACTGGAACGAGTTCAGTACACTGACCCTTTTGTTTAATTCCCCAAAATAAAAATTACCCCCTATGAAACTGTTAATCATTTGAGGTAAGACTAAAATCTAAAACTATATCCTGGCTTTGCGTTAACTGTCCGCTTATGAAGCTAAACTGCCTAATTCTTTCATTAAATAATACTCATTGAGCAGCCTATCCAAACATTGACTCATATTCACAATTTCCGGATCCGTTAGGCTCTTACTTTCAGCGGAATCATTTAGCTTTCTCCGAGCATCTTCAATTAAGGACATCAAGGCATCCATTTTGACAATCGCACCTCTTTTTCTCAATAAAACCATAAAAAAAACAACCGTCTTCCTAGGCAATCCCTTTACTGGTATATTTTAGTATATTGTGTTTAAAAAAGCAAGCGCAATTATTATTATCCTCGATTTTTGAGATAGCTCAATGCTGCCGATAGGATACGGATTAACTCCTTACTGTCATGCTCTCCAAGATAATTCGTTAAACCCTTTAAAAAATCAAAATGTTCTATTCTCATTGCCTGAACTATTTCTTTACCCTTTTCCGTAGCTCTTATCAGCACAACACGCCGATCTGTAGGATCAGCAAGGCGTTCCAAGTATCCTCGTTCTTCTAAGGTATTGATAATGTGAGTAACGCCGGCGGGTGTTATTTGCAGTTGGACACTTAAGTCTGAAACTTTAATTCCTTTGGAATCACGTTCTGTACACTGAATTATAGTATGAAGCAATGTAAATTCGCTGGGTCTTATAGCATGTGAAGATTTGATTTGCCCACCAAACCTCCTAAATTGGGCCATAGTCCGCTCTAATTCCTCCACAATAGCTTCATTTTTATCAAGTTTCACCTTTTACCACCTAATCTCAACGATCTCATTAGTTAGTAAATTATCTAATATGAGTTTATATTTGTCAAGGAAATGCAGTTCTCTGTCCCAAAGGTTATTCTTATCAAACGATTTTATGAGAGTTTGTATTTTCAGAGACAGTAATCTCTGCCCCCTCTATCCAATCAGGCTTTAAAAATTCCCTGCCTTTGATAACCACCTTTTCAGCATATACCTCTACAACAAAGCCCGGAGCTGATTTGTAAATATGCCGCCTGTTTTGGTCAATCGGATAAGCCAGGGATGAACTGTTGACAATTGCATAATTTGCTTCACTGACCATAGTATTGTAATCAATTTTATAATGAGTATGCCCATTAAATAGAATCACCTCTGGATGTCGCGCTAAAATATCGTTTAGCCTTTGCCACTGAAGGACATAACCGCGCTGAAATCCTCCCAATGCTGCATATGGAATTGGTTGATGAAGAAAGACAAATACAGGTTTATTAGATGTTTGATCAAGCTTAAGTGTGTTCTCAAGCCAATCAAGCTGTGCATCTGATAAATAAGCTGAATCCATGTACCTTCTATCACTCATACGTGATCTTTCAGTCCCTAAAAAAATAAAATGATAGTCTTTGATCCAAGTATCTCCATAAACTTTGTCTCTCTTGGCAAACGTTAGAAACCGATTAATAGCCTGATCATCAGTTTCTTCATTAGGAAATGTTCTCGGTGACCAGTATCCATTTCGATAAAAACTTCCGTAAAATTCATGATTGCCAATCGTCCAAAAGATTGGATAATTAATTTCCAGTCTATGCCTGTAAAGTTCGTTACTCAGCAGCCGATAATCCCAAGGTACACCATCGCCCAGGTCACCAACGACAACCATTGCATCTGGTTTGGAATTAAAATTATCCTCAAGTAAGGCAGAGAAATGATTTATGGCGTTCAAACGGCCAATGTGTATATCACTGACGACAACAAACAATAATTTTGCGTTTTGATTATCCGTCCATTCTTCCGTACGTAATGATTTTGAAATTGCTGCTTTCGGCAGCATTACATTCCAAGATAGTAATGTCCCAACTCCCAACCCCGCCAAACATTTCAAGAAATCCCTTCTTGTCGCCATAGTTTTTGCTCCTAACTTTCCTACTATTCTGTTAATTATGGCTAAACTTTAAGTGAAGTGCTTGGTAATGATCTCATAAAATTTGCTATTATTGTCCATAGTATCACAAATATCGACATGATTCTATGCCCTTTTTTTGTTAATCCCTCAATTATAATTTATGCAAAGGCATCCCGTTGTGAGTCATCAACTGTTAATTCATGCCTTAATTAAAATAAAACTGCAAGTTCCAAAGAACCTGCAGCATAATTAAACCTTTCAAACTATTAACTTACAAAGATAAATGCGACAGTATATGTTTTTCTATAATGATGAGTTGACATATTTGATCATAACGCTTATAATTTCCTTTGTCAGGTAAACTGGTATATTGTTTGAACTAGAAAGGTGATTACGCGGACGTGGCTCAGCGGTAGAGCATTGGCTTCCCAAGCCGAGGATCGCGAGTTCGAATCTCGTCGTCCGCTCCATATGAAGTTACAGGGGGCTAGGATTTCCAAAAAAGAAATCCTAGCCCCCTTTTCGTGTAGACCGAGGCTTGTAACCATCCTTTAAAGCAAAGCAATTAAAAGATCAATGCAAATACTTCGATTATAAAAAATTAAAATGATTTTCTTCGTTTAAAATTGCTCGAGATCTATTGCTGTAAACAATAAAGAACTACGAATATATCGGACATTTTAATGAATTTCCTGTGCGGGGAGACTTATCATTAAGTGCCGAATTATTAATTTTCTCTCAACTTAATAGTAATAATTTTTACTCTTAAGATGCTGAAAATAGTTCTGTACCCCTATTCTAGTTACAATAGGATGATTTTATTTTACAGAATCGTAAGAAGGCTATTCGTTGCCAGTAATTTTTACAGTTAATGTTACAATCCCATTATATCCATCTGCGGTGCCGATGAAAGTATATCTTCCAACTTTACTTGTATTGATCGAAGAGGGATGCCAATTAACTTTAACAATGCAGTTGGGAACTCCATTATATTGCTTGGCGGGAACCGATGATGGCAACGAATATTCGGCATCTTGGTTGATTGTTGTATCAATCAGGCATTTGCTGGCCAAGGGCGCTGCAGATAAAGCATCAGGATAATTTTCTCCGTAAGCTATAACAGCATAATCAGACTGTTTCCAGCCATTAATTGCTATGACTGCAGCAGTATTATACCTGTCGATACCTGCTAGCCTGGTAGTAATTGGTGTAGTACTCGCAAAAGCTGGTACAGTAAAATAAAGAACAAGCATAAAGATAAAAGCAAAACTAAAAAAGATCTTTCTTCTAAGGCAAAGTTATTCACCTCATTTTGTTAATTTTAACTTTTATTTCACATAAAGGAATCAATTTCCTTCCTTCTAACCCCTTATTCTAAAAACCCCCCATCTTTACCTAATCAATTGTTACGTATCCTATTCATATTGATGACTGAAGCTTGAGCACGAAAGTTAATAAAATACTTACAGCTTTTTTTATTTATGTTATAAATCCTGCTTTAATCAGAGAAATCACAATTTAGAACGAGCAATAAAAAAGAGCCCTAATACTCTCTGAAGGAAAGTTTTAGGACTCTTATTTAGTGATGTAATAAGATTATTTTTGTAACTTGAACTTTTGAATGGTGCCTCAGGACGGAATCGAACCGCCGACACGAGGATTTTCAGTCCTCTGCTCTACCGACTGAGCTACCGAGGCATTTAATGGTGACCCGTACGGGATTCGAACCCGTGTAGCCGCCGTGAAAGGGCGATGTCTTAGACCGCTTGACCAACGGGCCTTTTCTCGTGTGAGTGGTCCTTTGCTTAGAAGCCCAAAAACCTCGCTCACAGATATGAATTTTACAGGAAAGCTCGCCAGGTGTCAAGTACTCTTATAAAAGGATGTTAAACATTAAACTTATTTAAAGCTGCTTGCAATTCTTCAGCCATAGTAGACAGCACTTTACTGGAGGAGGCGATTTCCTGAACCGAAGCGGTTTGTTCCTCTGTGGCTGCAGATACCGTCTGGGTCTGATCTGTAATGCTCCGGCTTGTCTCGAAGACCTCTGAGACCGAAGCGACTATTCGTTCGTTACCCAAGGCCATTTGTTGTATCTCTTCTGAAATTTCTTCGACTTGTTTCGTAACGTCTTCAATTAAAGACGATATCTGGCTAAAGGCTGTTCCTGCAGTTTCAGCGACCTCAGTGCCGAGTTTCACCTGATGTGTTCCTTCATTTATCGATAAGACGGCCTTCTGGGTATCCTGCTGTATTTCGTGGATTAATGAAGCGATCTGTTGTGAAGCCACTTGGGATTGTTCAGCCAGTTTTCGAACTTCATCAGCGACTACAGCAAAACCCCTTCCCTGATCCCCGGCACGAGCTGCCTCAATCGCGGCATTCAGAGCAAGCAGATTCGTTTGTTCAGCAATCCCTGATATAGTATCAACGATTTGCCCGATTTCTTTTGACCGTTCCCCTAATGTCATAACAACTTCTGCCGAACCGGTTACAGTTTGATCAATGGTCGCCATTTGTTGAATTGTTTTATCAATGGCCGCGCTTCCTTCTGAAGCAGAAAGGGCCGTTTTTTCAGAAGACTGTACGACAACCTTAGCGTTTTCCACCATTTGCTGAATCCCCGCTGACATCTCCTCAACAATAGCAGATGATTCATTCATAGCATTCAGCTGTTTTTCGGCCCCCTTAGAAACCTCCATGATGGCTGAAGCCACTTGGCTGGATGCTTGGGCGGATTGTTCAGCTCCTGCACTAAGTTCTTCTGAGGAAGAAGCTACCTGAGCAGCAGAGGAGGATACTTGTTGAACCAATTGCCTGAGGTTATCCGCCATTATATTAAATGCTTTACCCAGTTGGCCTAGTTCATCTTTAGAACTGTCATTAAGTTTTTTAACATTTAAATTTCCATTGGCAATTTCACCGGCAGTATTCGCTACTTCACCGATCTGTTTGGAAAGTTTATTACTCATAATTGTCCCCAACACTAAAGCAACTCCAAATGCTAAGATCAGAGACAAAACGGTATAGATGACGCTTAATTGCCCGGCTTTCATAACCTGTTGCTGTTTAATCGCAACGAGTTTATCCATGTCATCGACCCAGTTGCCTGTGCCTATAACCCAGTTATAGGGCTTAAACAGCAAAGTGTAGCTTCTTTTCGGGAGGAGCTCAGTCTGATTTGGTTTAGCGAAGGTATAGTCTGTATACCCCCCGCCAGATTTAATCCCATTGTTAATAAAATCTTGAACGAAATATTTACCCCTACTGTCCTTAGAATTAAAGCGTGATTTACCTTCATCCGTTCTGCCAAGCAGAACAACGTTTATCCCTTCTGTTGTATCTATCCAAAAATAATTAGTTTGGTCAAAACGCAGATTTCTGACTAAATCAGCAGCCATAGTTTTGGCTTGCTCAGGAGTCAATTCCCCTTTTTGTTGTTTATTATAGATATCTTGAACTAAACTATAAGCAGTTTGAACTTCAAGCTTAATTTGCCTATCGAATTGTTCGTACAATGTTGTGCGATATTGAGCTATATTAGCTTGTTCCGATGTAATGACGCTGTAAATATTATAGCCTCCGAGAATACAACCCATAATTAATGCGGTAATCAATAAGAGCAGTAAAATCCGATATTTAATTTTTTTCAATCTTGACACCCTTCCCTTACGAAATTAATTGATCTACTTAAAACAAAATCGCCGTCCGCAAGGGACAGCGACTGAGTCCTATTTGGTAACTCGGCCATCATCCTCATATGGAAGACCCGTAGCTTTGCGTCCCCAGTTCTCACTGGGTTTGCCTTTTTCAAACCCTCTATGTTTCAATATGTAAATCCAGGTTTCACTAAAATTCAGCTAACCTGCCTTTCCGCTCAAACCCCCATGGGTTTCCAAAGAAGGATGGTGAGCCATCCGCGACTCGAACGCGGGACACCCTGATTAAAAGTCAGGTGCTCTACCGACTGAGCTAATGGCTCTTACCGGTCTAAATCTTACAGGAAAGTTGCAAATGTGTCAAGATTCAATTTTTTGCAACAAACTTTTATTATTTAAAAAATTGATCCCCGTACAATAGTTTGTTCCCGGCCTGGGCCAACCGCAATTAGCGTTGCAGTAACACCTGTCAATTCTTCAATCCGCTTAATGTATTGCTGAGCGGCCTGAGGCAGCTCCTCAAAGCGACGCACATGGGTCAGATCTTCCTGCCATCCCGGTAGTTCCTCATACACAGGTTTACAACGTTTAAAGATCTTCTGACTTTGAGGTAATTCGTAGATAACTTCATCATTGACCCGATAACCGACACAAATTTTTACTGTTTTTAATCCTGTAAGGACATCAAGTTTTGTGACTGCAAAATCTGAAATCCCGCTGACACGTGCTGCATAGCGAGCAATCAAAGCATCAAACCAGCCACAGCGACGAGGGCGGCCGGTTGTCGTTCCGAATTCGTGTCCATTGGCCCGCATTTCTTCACCTACATCATCGAGAAGTTCTGTAGGGAAGGGGCCTTCCCCAACACGTGTGGTATAGGCTTTAACAACCCCAACAACATGATCAATACGCGTAGGTCCAACGCCTGCACCGACACAGGCTCCCCCGGCAATCGGATTGGAGGAAGTTACAAAGGGATACGTGCCATGATCTATGTCCAGTAAAGTACCTTGAGCACCTTCAAAAAGCACTTTTTCCCCACTTCTTAGGCATTCGTCTATGGCTAATGAACTATCTGTAACCATCGGGCGAAGCTGCTCAGCATATCCTAAGTAAGTGTCATAGATATCTTCAAATTTCATGGCTTCTTTACCATAAACTTTGACAAAAAGGTTATTCTTCTCTTCTAAATTTCGACGCAGTTTCTCAGCAAACTCTTCTTTGTCGAGTAGATCGATAACACGAATTCCAACTCGTGAGGCCTTATCCATATAAGCAGGACCAATACCCCGTTTCGTTGTTCCAATTTTATGGTCCCCACGAGCCTCTTCTTCCAAACCGTCTAATACCAGGTGATAAGGCATAATTACGTGGGCATTGCTGCTAATTAGCAGCTTCCCGGTTTTAATTCCTCGCTTTTCCAGATAACTAAGTTCTTCCAATAAAACTTTAGGATCAATGACTACGCCATTGCCAATGACACAAGTCTTATCCTGGTAGAGAATTCCGGAGGGGATAAGGTGCAGCTTAAATTCCTCTCCATCAGCGACAACGGTGTGTCCCGCATTATTACCGCCTTGATATCTAACGACCATATTCGCCTTTTCCGCAAGGAAATCCGTAATCTTACCTTTCCCTTCGTCTCCCCATTGAGATCCAATTAATATAACTCCAGCCATCAATAATTCCCCCCGTCTTTCAATCTAACATCCCTTTAAACTAAAGTTCCCAGTTCAAAACATTCTACTCTAAACCCAACCGTTTGAAAATATCATCAACATGTTGGAGATGATAGCTTAAATCAAAAAGACTTTGCAAGTCCTTTTCCGTTAAATAATTGCCTATACGCGTATCTTGAGAAACAACCTCGATAAAATCTTTTCCTTGATCCCAAGCTTGAAAAGCATCCTGCTGAACCCAAGCGTAAGCTTCTTCCCGCATACATCCATGTTCCACTAATGCCAGGAGAACGCGTTGTGATGACGTTAAGCCATAGGTTTTCTGCAGATTTCGCTTCATTTGTTCTTCGTGAATTTTCAAGCCGGAGATAATGCGGGTCATTTGCCTGAGCATATGGTCCAAGAGCAGGCAACTATCCGGCAAAATTACTCGTTCCACCGAACTATGGCTCATATCCCTTTCATGCCAGAGAGCTATGTTCTCCATCGCCGCTAAGGCATTGCCTCTCAAAAGTCTTGCCATGCCGCTCACCTGTTCGCAGACAATAGGATTGCGCTTATGCGGCATTGCTGATGATCCTTTCTGCCCCTCAGCAAAAGGCTCCTCCACTTCAAGGATATCCGTTCGCTGCAAATTTCGAATTTCCGTTGCCATCTTTTCCAAAGAACCGCCAATTAAGGCAAGGGTAGTCATAAAATGAGCATGTCGATCCCGCTGTAATATCTGGTTACTAACTAAAGCTCTCGTTAGCCCTAAATGCTTGCACACTGCATCCTCGACTTCAGGCGAAACATTTGCGTAAGTTCCGACTGCCCCGGATATTTTGCCCGCGCTTACCGAGGATATTGCTTGATCCAGGCGTTCCTCCTGACGATCCAGTTCAGCAACCCATAACGCGAGTTTTAAACCAAACGTCAAAGGTTCGGCGTGAATCCCATGGGTCCTTCCCACCATGACCGTATATTTGCTTTCCAAAGCTCTTTTAGCCAGAGCATCTCTTAGCCCCTGAAGATCCTTCTTGAGCAGCTTCCCTGAATCTCGCAGGACCAGACTTAAGGCAGTATCCTTCACATCTGATGAGGTTAACCCGAGGTGCAAGTATTTTCCTGATTCTCCGATTTCCTCGACAACGGCTTGTAAAAAGGCAATAAGATCGTGCCTGACTATGGCTTCGATTTCTAAAACTCGCTGAGAATTCACCTTCGCCGAACGTCTGATATCTTCCATCGCCTTAAGAGGGATTTCTCCCCGTTCGGTCATAACTTCGGCAACTGCAAGTTCTACTTCCAGCCAGCGCTCATATTCGTAACCGTCTCTCCAGAGTTTTCCCATTTCGGGGTGTGTGTATCGATCCAGCAAATCCTCTGCGCCCCCAATCCATTACTCTTCGTTGGTTTACTAAACTACCGAGTAATAGGTTTTCTTTCCTATGATAAGTTAGGCAGGTATGCCTATTCTTATGAGTTCCGATTACTCAGTGAAACTACAGATGGGTTAACCCCATCTGTAGTCTTAATCCTATAACTATCGTTTTATTCTTTAGATACAATATCCCGTGCTACAACTATTCCCGTCGCGGAAGCCTGCATTAATCCACGCGTAATTCCCGCTCCATCTCCAATCGTATATAAATGAGGAATTGCCGTTTCAAAATTATTTTTTACCTTTACCTTTGAAGAATAAAACTTGACCTCAACTCCATAGAGCAAGGTGTTCTTGGAATACATTCCCGGAGCAATCTTATCGAAGGCCTTTAGTGTTTCTGTTAACGACGTCAAGTAACGCTCAGGAAACACATAGCTCAGATCTCCTGGTACTGCGGACACCAGTGTAGGGACTGTCGTCGACTTGCGAAGACGACTTTCTGTTGTCCTTCTCCCTTGCAGAAGATCGCCTAAGCGTTGAACCATAACACCCCCGCCGGTTAACATATTGGCTAATCTGGCAATATACCGACCATATTCGATTGGCTGGTTAAAGGGTTCCGTAAAATGAGTGGAAACTAATAAGGCAAAATTGGTGTTCTTGGTCTTTTTAGCCGCATCAGCATAACTATGACCGTTTACAACAGCAATTCCCCCGTCATAGTGTTCTTCAGATACCACTCCTCCGGGATTGACACAAAAGCTCCGGGTTTTAAGATCATAGGTGTCTGAATAATAAACGAGCTTAGCTTCATATAGTTCTTTGGTTAAATGATCCAGAACCGAATTAGGAACTTCTACACGAACTCCGATATCGACTTCATTATTTTCAGTCACGACTCCTAATCGAACCGTTTGTGCTGCAAGCCAATTTGCTCCCCCACGGCCGGGAGCTACAACAACATATCTTGCCCTTACTTCATCAAGCTCAGCTTGATCACGACGCTGTATGATTGCTCCTTGGGCTCCGGCAGGATCAGCCAGGATATCCTTAACTTCGGCGAGTTCCCAGAAGGCAGTATTGGTCTCAGTCATTAAATGTTGATACATGCCATTTAGAACTTCATAGGCTAACTCAGTTCCTAAATGACGTACAGGACAATGGATTAACTGAATATTATGGCGGGATGCATCATACTGAATCTCCTCAACCCGACGAGTATCCAGACCATAGACAGTCTCCTGTGCCCCAAATTGTCGGTAAATCGAGTCTGCGTAGTCTATAAGGGCCTGTGCTTGATCGTCCTTCATATATTCCGTCAGACGGCCGCCTACAGCAGGACTTAGGGACAATTTCCCATCGCTGAACGCTCCGGCCCCGGACCATCCTCTCGTGATGGCACAAGGGTTACACCCTGCACAAACACCTGTCGTTCGGGCTGGACATTTTCTTTTTTCTATCGTTCGTCCGCTATCGACAATCAGAATTTTCAGGTTTTTATTATGCTTAGATAGCTCTAACGCCGTAAATATTCCAGCAGGCCCTGCTCCGATAATTAGGACATCAACTTCATGTTTCAAGGTATCCCCTCCGAGAGAGATTTACGTTTGCTGAAGAAGAAACTTCTTATCGCAAACACTCTCATCTTAACAATCCTCCTTCCCATTGTCAATGGAATTGCCGAACATTCATCAAGAATACACGATTAACATTCGATAAGATATGACAGCTATTCCCAAGTACAAGCTGAACATCGTGAGATTCCACTTGCAAAAGTGGAAGTCTCACGATTAGATGAATTCTTTGCCTAACGTCTATCTGAACAGAGCCAATCTCAAACGGTAGTTAGAGTAAAAAAAGTCCCTGTCCATTCCCTAAAATGAACAGGGTGCGAAAATCATTGTATCTGATGTTGACGATCAAGATTTACGAATTTCGTAAATTCTTTGAGAAAACCTAGTTCTACTGTTCCAACGGGACCATTACGATGTTTTGCTATAATTAGCTCGGCAATCCCTTTTTTTTCTGATTCCTGATTATAGTATTCATCTCTATAAATGAAGGAAATAACATCGGCATCGGCTTCAATAGCACCTGATTCCAATAAGTCTGACATAAGCGGGCGTTTGTCTTGACGTTGTTCTACTCCCCGATTCAGCTGAGATAAGGCAATTACCGGCACTTTTAGTTCTCGGGCAAGCCCTTTGAGAGATCTTGAGATCTGAGCGACCTCTTGTTGACGGCTTTCGGCCTTTTTTCCCACAGTTAACAATTGTAAGTAATCAATAATGATCATACTTAAATCATGTTCTGTTTTTAAGCGACGGGCCTTTGAACGTAATTCCGCTAAAGAAATCCCAACGGTATCATCAATAAAAATAGGTGCCTCGGACAAAGGCCCCACAGCCCTTGTCAGTTTTGGCCAATCCGCATCTAATAATTCACCGGTTCTGACTCGCTGCTGATCAACCATTGCCTCTCCGCAGAGCATTCGTTGTACTAATTGTTCTTTGGACATTTCCAAACTAAAAATAGCCACCGGAACGTTGGCCCTGACGGCTGCGTTTTGAGCCATATTTAAAACTAAAGCCGTTTTTCCCATGGATGGGCGGGCGGCGATAATCACAAGATCAGACGGCTGCCATCCTGAGGTCATGCGATCTAATTCCGTAAAAAAAGTTGGTACCCCAGTTAAATTACCTTTATTAGCATAAAGATATTCAATTTTTTCGAACGTATCTAAGAGAATATCGCGAATAATACTAAAACCGTCTTTAACCCGTCGGCGTGAAAGATCAAGAATTAGCTTTTCGGCATCTTCGAGAAGTGTTTTGGCTTCTTCTCCAGGTTCATAGCCGCGTTCATAAATACTGCTAGTTACTTGAATAAGCTGACGTAAAAGCGCTTTTTCACTTACAATTTTAGAATAGTAATCTACGTTTGCCGCTGAAGGCACTGAACGAGCAATTTCAGAAATTGTAGCAATCCCGCCAACCTGCTCTATACGGCCCTGTTGGCGCAGAATCTCTGCCACACTGACAAGGTCAATAGGATCCCCTTTTTCAAAAAGTTCCCGAATGGCTGAGAAAATTAAGCGATGATTATCTCGATAAAAATCTTCGGCCTGAAGAAATTCAAAAATAGAACTGGCAGACTCAGGTTCAAGCATCATTGCTCCTAAGACTGCCTGTTCAGCTTCCAAGTTCTGAGGTGGAACTTTTATTAGTTCCATATCTGCTTCTCCTCCCAGTCACTCACAGTCATTAGTACTTAAAAGACATGCTTTATGGCTTCTTCAATCGTACTAACCCCTACAACTTCAATCCCGCGCAAGCTCTGAGGAACATCAACCATATTTTCCAGAGGAATGACGACTTTTTGAAGATTTGCCTGCTTAGCGCCAAAAATCTTTTCGTAAATACCGCCAACAGGTTTAACATTGCCTTGTATGGAAATTTCCCCGGTTACAGCAACATCCTGACGTATGGGTTGTTGTTTTAAGGCACTGTATATTGCTAATGTTGTGGCCAATCCCGCTGAAGGCCCGTCAATATTGGCTCCTCCTACAACATTAACATGAACATCAAAATTGTGAAGGTTTTCTCCAGTTAGTTCACGGATTACTGAGGTTGCATTAAAGAAAGCATCTCTTGCCATACTTCCAGCAGTTTCATTAAAGCGTACAGTCCCTTTGTCACCCTGAGTTTTAAAGGTTATCGCTTCAATCTCTAAAACTGATCCTAAAAAGCCGGCAACTCCGAGCCCTAAAATTCGACCGATTTCAACATCGGTTCGGACTTTCCCAAAGCCGTAGGGAGTAAGCCTGGCCGAACGTAAGACTTCCTGAACATCCGCACAAGTAATCTTAACAACGTCCCCCTCTGAACTTCGAAACCTTGCTAAGCCGTAAGCATCCATAAGAATACTTGTCGCTTTTCTTCCCTCGATAACATATTCGCTAATGATCTCAGGGACATTGTCTTCGAGGACAACATCCAGTTTCTGAGAGGCTTGCCGGACAATATGCTGAACATCTTTAGGCTCCAGAGGAACGAAGAAAACTTCAGAACAACGAGAACGCAATGCAGGATTTAGTTCCCTGGGATCACGCGTGGTTGCTCCTATGAGAACGAAATCCGCCGGCGCCCCCTCATCAAAAAGTTTTTTAATCCATTGAGGTACCGAAGGATCACTGGGATCATAATAGGAAGAATCAAAGGTAACACGCTTATCTTCAAGTACCTTAAGTAATTTATTTAAAAGCAGAGAATCCATTTCTCCTATTTCATCAATAAAAAGAATGCCCCCATGAGCATCACTCACCAAACCCATTTTGGGTTCCGGTATTCCTGTGTCCGCCAAATCGCGTTTTGAACCCTGATAGATCGGATCATGGACCGATCCCATAAGAGGATTTGTTACATCCCTAGGGTCCCAACGCAACGTTGTTCCATCAACTTCAATAAATGGAGCTTCTTTAGCAAAGGGAGAATTGGAGTGATTCTTAACTGTTTCCAGGGCAACGCGGGCAGCAGAGGTCTTACCAACTCCCGGAGGGCCATAAATTAAAATATGCTGAGGGTAAGGTGTTGCCAGCTTGGCCAAAAGGGCTTGAACGGCACTTTCTTGACCAATAATTTCCTCGATGGTCTGGGGACGAAGTACCTCTGCCGCCGAACGGTTAAGAGAAATCGTATTCATCTTTTCGATGATTGCCAATTTTTTAAGGGTTTGGGCATTTTCAGGGCCGGCGGTTTCCTGAAGAACTTGGATCTTAATTTCTTTTACATAATCTTCATGACGTTCTTGAATCTTTTCCGTGACAATCCGTTCTAGGCGATCTTCAATTGAACGCCTGGCAATTAGTTCTGCAATTTTATCTTCGATATCCTCTAATTGCTTAGGAATCTCCTCTTTATTCGGAAGTTTATAATCAGTTGGATCATCCATCACAATTTTTCGCAGGCCTGCGACTCGTTCAATTAGATTATGCGAACGCATCAAGGCTAAGGCCTCTAATTTACTAGCCTTAAGCACTAATTTATCTGTTCCATAATAATTTGAGATTAGACTATAAAGAGCCTCAACTTCTCGGCCCCATTCTTCCTCATCAAGCAACCGATCTCCAAAATTCGTATGATTCAGCCATTTTGTCAAAATCCCTTTCATTAGGGGTCCCCTTTCACGAGATCAAACTTCGCCAATAATAACTATTGGCTCTTTATTATGCTGCAATGCCGGAAGTACTATTTTGCTATACCAAACTTAAATTGCGGAAACATAGACACGAAGTTTGGCTGTCACATCAGGATGAACCTTTACCGAAATTTCGTAAGTTCCTAAAGCTTTGATAGGTTCTTTTACTTCGAGTTTGCGCTTATCGACTTCAATACCATGTTGTTTTTTCAAACCTTCGGCAATCTCTTTGCTGGTTACAGAGCCAAATATTCGTCCGCCCTCACCAGTCCTGATCTTAACATCAACCTGGAGATCATTGAGTTTATTTCCTAAAACAATAGCATCCTCTTTTTCTTTAGCTTTTCGACGGTCTTCTGCAGCTTTCTTATGAGAAATATCCTGAATATTTCCTGTAGTTGCCTCTACGGCTAACTTTTTAGGGAACAGAAAGTTCCGAGCATATCCGTCAGCTACTTCACAAACCTGTCCTTTTTTACCTGTTCCTTTAACATCTGCTTGAAGAATAACCTTCATTTGAATTCCCCCTTATGATTCCTCGGGTAGACGGCGAAAGTTGAAAACTAAATCAAAAAGCCCAAACAATATAATGCTGGAAACACTAAAAAAGAAATAAACAAGACTTGCCACAATCAAAATCCATTTAAGAAATCGCGGTATTTTAGGCGATTGAAGCAAATATGAATAAACAGCAATACCAAGAATTAACGTTACAGCTCCGTATATGACCATTAAATTTATTCCCAATGCACGAAGAGTCATCCAGGAATACTGATCCCCTAAAAGATAAAACGCTATACCCAGAACAGCCCCCCAGACCGCATACCAGGGCAGCCGCCAATGGGTGAATGGTATACGTTCTTTCGGGTTTAGCCAGCGTTTAAAAAAGTAAAAGGCAAAAGCGTACTCAAGCAAAGCGCTCAAAGCAACAAAACCTGGGAGAATCAAAAGATAAAACTGAATACCCTCTTGCATTAACTGACGCAGCTGCATTTCTGTAATCCCCTGCTGCTGCATCACAGCCAACAAGCCGGAAGCCTGATATTGTTGAACCATGGAATTAATTATTTCCGTTACGGACTTAGGATCAATTCCTTGTCCGGCAAACAAAAGAGCGGGTATCACGCCTAAAATCGAAGCCAATGCGGCACTCCAAAAAAATGTTACCCGAACCGGCCATCTTTGCCAGCCAAAGACTCCGAGTAATCCCGCCAAGGGAACAAAACTTACTTGACTCAGAGCAGGTAATCCGATGCTAACCAATGGGACAATAAAACCAATCAAGGTGAGAGCCGAGGCAATCAGCAACCCTTTGCGCAATCCAACTAAAAATACAGCTAACAGTATGAGTACAGTCCAAAAAAAACCCCACGTACCCCATACAACTCCCAGCAAAGGAAAGGATAAGAGAATGGCACCAGCTACATAGCTAATAGCCACTTCATCGCGTAAATACATATCCTCTGATTCTCCTATTAACTTAGTCCTCAGGTGCAAGGTAACTTAAAAGTAAACTTAAATCTCCCCACTGCTTTTCAAGATTCATTTCGTCCTCATTTTTAATATCTTCAAGACGTTGTAAAAGCACACGGTCCAGACGAGAAAAATCAAAACCTAACCTTCTGGCCATTAGATAGCTCATTCCTACCAAATCTGCCAGACCTTGAAGCATCTCAGTTTCAGATCCACTTAGCGTCCCGTGTTGAATTTGCCACTGGGCCTGAATTAAACCTACTTTGAGTTCATCGATAGCCCGTAAGCCCTTTACAACATCCACTTCCATATTTTCCAGGACCGCTCCCTCCTCAAGCTGGATTTCTTCAACATACAATTCGTGATAACTTCGTTAATTTCCTTCCCAGTTTCCCTATGAAAATACTCCCAAGGATACCTATTAAAATCAAAAAGGGAGCTCTCGCTCCCTTTTTCTACTCTACACTATACGGTAACAAGGCAATACTACGAGCACGTTTAATGGCCAAAGTTACTTGGCGCTGATGCATAGCGCAGTTCCCTGAAATTCGGCGGGGTAAAATTTTACCGCGTTCCGTAATATACTTACGAAGTTTATGTGTTTCTTTGTAATCCATCGATTCTACTTTATCAACACAAAAACTGCACACCCGTTTCCGAGGGCGTCGTCCACGTTCACGTTTCATACTAATCTCCCTTCCTTATTTAGAATGGGATGTCATCATCCAAATTCACTTCATGTCCAAAGGAACGAGTTCCGGTCTGAGCATTAGGATCCTGCCCTCCACTGTCTTTGGGACTTAGGAGGTGAACACTTTCTGCTATAACTTCCGTCACCCATCGTTTTTGTCCATCTTGAGCTGTATAGGAACGAACTTGAATTCTTCCGTCGACGGCAGCCATTTTTCCTTTAGACAAATAATTCGCAGTAAATTCTGCAAGCTGCCGATAAACAACGCAAGGTATAAAATCCGTATCTCGTTCTCCCTGAGCATTTTTAAAATTGCGATCAATTGCCAATGTAAAATTGGTTACAGCAACTCCTGTTGGAGTATAACGCAATTCGGGGTCTTTAGTTAAACGGCCAATCAAAACGACCCGATTCAACATGATTGCCCCACCGCCCTCTTAATCATCTTTTTTAACGGTTAAAAAGCGAATGACATCATCGGAAATTTTCATATTTCTCTCAATTTCCTGGGATGTTTTCCCTTCGGCTTCAAAGTTCATGAGGACATATTGGCCTTCTTTGTAATCCTTGATTTCATAAGCCAAACGACGTTTACCCCACTTATCAACCGTTACATTTTGCCCGCCATTGTTTGAAGCGAGTCCACTTATACGGTCAACAAGGGCATTCGTAGCTTCCTCATCCATATCTGGCCGGATAATATAAAGTATTTCGTACGCTTTCATATTTGCACCTCCCCTCGGACTAAAACGGCCCCGTAAACGGAGCAGGGATATTTTTACTACCAGATAAGAATTATAACATTTTGTCCGCTCAAAAGCAACTATTATCGACTTAAAAATGCTTAAACATTAAAGCGGAAATGTACAATATCACCATTACGCATTACATAATCTTTTCCTTCGAGCCGAACTAAACCTTTATCTCTGGCACCGTTCAAACCATTATTTTCAACAAAGTCCTCATAGGACACCACTTCAGCTCGGATAAAGCCCCGCTCAAAATCTGTGTGAATTACTCCAGCCGCCTGGGGCGCTTTTGTCCCTTGATAAATTGTCCACGCTTTTACTTCCATGGGACCTGCCGTGAAAAATGTCATAAGTCCGAGTAGATGAAATGAAACTCTAATTAGTTGATCAAGTCCCGATTCCTTTAAGCCTAAATCCTGAAGAAAAACTTCTTTTTCGTCCGCCTCAAGTTCTGCAATTTCAGCTTCAATCTGAGCACAGACGACGACAACTTCTGCCCCTTCCGCGGCAGCAATTTCTCGAACTTGCTGAACATATGGATTATCTGCTGTATTGTCCAGGCCATCTTCTCGTACATTGGCAACATAAAGGACCGGCTTTAAGGTCAGCAGCGAAAGCCCTTTAATAATTTCCTGCTCTTCATCTGAAAAAGTCAGTGTGCGCGCCCCTTTACCCTGATTGAACACATCTTTCAGCCGATTCAAAAGCTCAACTTCAACCTGCGCTTTTTTATCGCCCATTTTCAGAAGTTTGCTCGAACGTTCGGAACGTCTCTCAATACTTTCCATATCGGCAAGAATCAATTCAAGATCTATGGTTTCAATATCCCGTTTGGGATCAATCGACCCTTCAACATGAACAACATTCGAATCTTCAAAACAGCGCACAACATGTACAATAGCGTCCACTTCGCGGATATGCGAAAGAAATTTGTTTCCTAACCCTTCACCTTTGCTTGCCCCTTTAACCAACCCTGCAATATCGACAAACTCAACAGTCGCCGGCACTATTTTTTTAGGATGAACCATTTCGGCAAGTTTATGCAGGCGAGAATCCGGTACCTCTACCATACCTACATTCGGATCAATCGTACAAAAAGGATAGTTGGCCGCCTCCGCGCCAGCTTGGGTAATTGCATTGAATAACGTTGATTTGCCGACATTCGGCAAACCGACGATTCCAGCATGTAATGTCATGATTACACTCCTTTTTCATTTTCCTCAGTACTCTGAAGAATCTCCTTAATATTGCGCTCAAGCTTTATTCGTGAAATCCATGCTTGATGTTGACATCCCAAACACTGGATCCGAAAATCCATACCGGTTCTCATGATTTTCCAGTCCAGACTCCCGCAGGGGTGCGGTTTTCTTAGCCGTACAATATCCCCTACATTTAATTGAACCATGTTTGTGACTTCCTCCTAATAAACTATTCAGTTTTTTATCAAATCGTAAGGCTCCCACTTCTACAATGGAGTGGTTCCCATACCTTGATTCACTCTCGAACTGAACCTTTCGTAGGGTCTGTAATAATAACACTTTGAAAGCGAGGTGTTCGTATTCCTTCTTTTAAAAATGCGCTGTGAATTCTGCGCCGTAATTCTCTCTCTAATCCCCACTGTTCATCAGGCTTTGTAAAAGCAATCACTCTAAGAACTACATTTCGTTCTCCGAATTGAGTTATCCCTTGGACAGTAGGTGCCTCAATGATTTTTTCGCCGAATTCGGCGGTTACTTCCTCGCAGACTGCTCGCATCACATCCATTGCCTTTTCAAGATCTTCTTCATAAGGTATCTGAATCTCAACATTTGCTAACATTTTTCCTCTGCTAAAGTTAGTAACCGCTGTTATACTCCCGTTTGGTATAATATGCAATTCCCCGCCCCAGGCCCTTAGGTGAGTTGTCCGAACGCCGGTCTCTTCAACCGTCCCCATGAACTCACCTATTTTCACATAATCTCCTACTGAAAATTGGTTTTCAAAAAGTATAAAAAAGCCGCTGATCATATCTTTGACCAGGCTTTGCGATCCAAACCCCAGAGCAACACCTAAAACGCTTGCTGAAGCCAATAACGTCCCAGTAGGAAAGTGAAAAAGAATCTGAAGTATTTGCAAACCAACCAAGAATGTCATCAAATAAAAGGACATGCTGCGCAAGAGGGAGAACAAGGTATTCGCTTTCCGATCCTCTAACAGTATCTTGCCTTTGCGCTCAACTAACATCCGCCTTAAAAAGAAAATTAACAAACCATAGGCCAGGCGAGCGAGAATTAAAAGCATTACAATATACAACAAGCTGTTTAGTACAAAGGATTCCAGATTGTGCCAATTTAAGCCGGTAATATTATGGGGTAGCCATGAGACATTCATCTTAATTCGTCCTTTTTCTACTGCCTTCTTCTTTTTTAGTTAAACTCGCTTAAGCACAATATTAAGCAACTCAGGCCAGTTACAAACTAAATTGATGTTTGCGCTAAAACCGGCAGTAAGCTATTTAGATGCCAAAAAAGCCCGATATCCTCGCATTAACATAATGAAATCAGCAACTGACGAAACTTCCCAAGGAGCATGCATGCTTAAGAGCCCAACGCCGCAATCTAAAACCTCCATACCGTATACCGCCATAAACTGAGCAATAGTTCCGCCGCCTCCTTGGTCAACTTTACCTAGCTCAGCGATTTGCCAGGAAATCTTATTCTCGTTAAAAATGCGGCGTACTTCGGCTACAAATTCAGGATTAGCATCATTGGACTCTGCCTTTCCTCTGGCTCCGGTATACTTGCAAATAACGATGCCTCGTCCAAGGAAAGCGGCATTTCGTTTATCCATAACCTCAGCAAAATTAGGGTCATATGCAGCGGCGACATCTGCCGAGAGTGCCTTACTATTTGCTAAAGATCGTCTTACAAAAAGGCCATTATAACTCCCTGTTTGTAACGCGATGAGTTCTGCAATAAAATTTTCCAAGTAAAGTGCTTTCATTCCCGTATTAGATGAGCTGCCGATTTCCTCTTTATCAGCAAAAAGAACAACTGTGGTCCATTCAGGAACTTCTATGGCTTCAATTGCCTTCCAGGCGGCAAAGGAACAAATTCGGTCATCCTGCCCATAACCAGCGATAAAACTCTTATCTAATCCTGCCCAGCGAGCCTTTCCTGCCGGAACAATCTCTAGTTCAGCGCTGGCAAAGTCTTCCTCATTCATTCCGTATTTTTCCTTAAGAATATCGAGAATCGCACCTTTAACCCGCTCTTCTCCTTTACTTTCAGCGGGTTTGTGCCCCAACAAAAGATTCAGGCCTTCCCCTGGGATGGCTTCACGCAATTTTTTATCATATTGATCCTTCGCTAAGTGCGGCAATAAATCATTGATTGTAAATATAGGATCTTCCTCGTCTTCTCCAATGACAACGTCAACTTTCCTGCCATTTTCCAGGATAACCACACCATGAAGAGCGAGAGGCAGTGCTGTCCATTGGTATTTTTTTATGCCACCATAATAGTGAGTTTTAAAAAATGCAAATCCCTCTTCTTCATATAAAGGGCGCGGTTTTAGATCAAGACGAGGTGCATCAATATGAGCGGCAATTAAACGGAATCCCTCGTTTAAGGGACGTTTACCGGCAATAGCTAAAATACCCGCTTTATCACGGATTCCTAGGCGAACTTTTTCACCGCTTGAGAATGTTTTCGCCTCAGACAGAAGATTAAATTCAGCCTCGGCAGCATATCGTTCAATTATTCTCCAAGATTCTCTTTCTGTTTTCCCCTCACTGAGGAATGTTAAGTAATCGTTTACATTCTGCCCTTCCTTATCCGACAGTGATATGTCGTCCCAAGCTAACATTTTCTTTTGATTACTCACAAGAAATCTCCTTACTTTTTATGATGTATTTATAATGAGGATAGATTTTCAACCTCTTATCAAGTCTAAGTTTTCTTCTTCACACCTGAATTTATGTATTAAAACCAAATTCCTTTTTCTTTTATAAGAGGCTCAATTAATTTTTGACTAATTTGAGTCGCAAAGGCTTGATCTATACCATTAAAAATTTTCACTAAATATGGAAAAGCCGTTGAGGTCTGCAAGAGAGCCGCAAAACTGCCACTAAAGCCAACATTCAAAAGAGGAGAAATTAATCCCGCAAAAACGGCCAACCCTATGGTTGAGCTTAAAGCACCTATAAAAAGGCCTCCCCCTCGGTTGAGAGCGCTCCCCCAAATTCCTAAGGGTTTCAATAAAATCGTCATACTTAGTTGAACTAAAAGTACAATGCCATAAAAGACCAAAGCAAAGGCAAGAAGATTTAGCAGTCTATCTGTTAGCGTTTCTGCTAAATGCTGACTGACTTTTTCAATGGTTTGGGTCATTGGTTGACCTGAAATATTAGAAGAAAAAACACTCCTCCACTCTTCCGGTAAGGAACCAAGAATATTTCCCAGTATTTGTTGTTCTAAAGATGAGGCTTTTGACTGAACTAACGGTAGAATTGTTTTATAAACAATAGGCTCAAGCCATTGCCGAAGAGGGAAATATTGTTCTATCCAACGAAGAACAGCACTATATTCCCATGAAGCAACCAGAAAACCAATTACATAACTCAATAAATATATGATACTGGTTAAGAGTCCTTTTCGATAACCAGATAAAGCACCGAACAATATAAATCCCAAGATCAGCACATCAATTAAATTCATACAGTCCCCCCTTTGTTTACTAATTCCAGTTCCCTAAGTTACATATTCTATTCTCCAATCCAAAAATCCTTCTCTTTGTTTTCTTACAAAAGTACCCCACAATGGCTAAAAAGACAGCTTTTCGCTGTCTCATCTTTACGGATATTCATAGTTTGGCATTCTATTCTTAACTACTTAACTATTACGTAATTACTATTTATACAGAAACATAAACGGAAAATTCAAAACCCATATTCGTGTTTATTAAATTTTGGCGGGGATGCGTGCGAATCGAACACACCTCGGAACGTTCTGCGTCCCGACACGCGGATTTGAAGTCCGGGAGCAGCACCAGCCACCATCCATCCCCCTTCAACGTCAGTAATTTTAACATATTCTTTTCAAATATGGAAGTGTGTCATCGAGAATCATATGAAAAGAGCTTATATATAACGTCAATTAGATTAATGCCTAAGTTAATGACCAAAAATAAAAGTGGACGCAACAAAATACCTTGTTAACGTCCATTTAAGTCAGACTGTTCATCTTATATCAGTAATTGACTCAGCGAATATTATAGCCTTTTTCCTCTAATGACGTTTTAACCTCAGTTAGCTGCTCTCCTTGAAGGTGGGCCAATAATTGAAATTTATTTTCTCGCAAATGATAAAAGGCCAGACTAGTAACATTAGTATCATATTGCTTAAACGTCGATGCGATGTCTAGCAAAACACCTTTTTCGTCTTTCCGTTCGATAACAAAACGTTCTCCGGGGCTGCGCGAGCCCATAATATCCAAGAATGCATCTAATATATCATAGCCCGTAATAATTCCTACCAGCTTCTCGTTTTCTACAACCGGCAGGCCTCCAATTTTATGTTCTCTCATGAGCAAAGCCGCATCTTCAATACCCATATTGGGATGACAGGTAATGACCTTTTTAACCGCAATTTCTCGAATTGTCGTTTTGGCAACCAGATAATTGAGTTCAAAGATGCTAAGTGTTGTCGCCGGAGAAGGTGATACTTCCCTAAGATCTCCATCAGTCACAAGTCCAATCAGCTTTTCCTTTTCTACTACAGGCAGTCGGTCAATTTTTTTATCACGCATTAGGGCCATAGCATCAGCAATTGACTCATTGGGCGAGATCGTGAATACTTGGGTGGTCATAAATTGGCGAACATACATGTTTCCTTACCCCTTTCTATTTAAAAGTCCTTTAAATAAAAACTAGGTTAACTAGTATAAGGAATATGCCTAGGAGAACAATCTTATCTGTTTCAAGAACATATACGCGATTGGCATTGAAAGGGATATGTGAGCAGTTTACTTAATTTAGTACTCCACCTAAAAAGAAAAAGATCATGGTATAACATCAGAACAATCTCTACACAACAACGATACGACAGAGGTTATATTAATTAGCCTTCTGTACATAGTTATTTTATAATTCTTGCACTATTGTGTCAATTATTTAATTTTGCTTAACAGTAACCTTAATAAAGTATTCGTTTATCTCCGTTTCGCTTAGTAACCTTTTGCTGATCGAAATATTCGAGCAGAGGAACGGCATATTTTCTTGAGATTCCCAATAATTCTCTAACCTCTGACACAGCAATTTCGACATGATTTTTCAGGAACTCTATTAACATTTTTTGAGCCGCCTCAATTTCCTTTTGAGGGTAATATAATTGATCAATATGAATCCACTCACCTATCTCACAAAGATATTGAGCATACTCCACAGCTTCATTCTTTAAAATACCTACACTTTCTGCCCCAGCTTGTAAATCCGGCGGCATCAGTTTAAATGATTCCCATTTACTTCTTAAATCCTGAAGCCGTTTGGTTATTAACGGAGGCATGCTAACTTCTTCAATTGTTTGAACCTTACTTCCCTTTAGGTAATATGCGTTATGTTTTGCACCTTGTTCAAGTACTGTCTGCCAGCGACGGTTTGTCCATTGTATGCCGAGGCGAGTCTTTAACTCCCCTCGGCTAATTCCAAGTCGTAAGGGATTTTGCTTCTCATAGTTCATCACAACCTCAATTAACATCCGGCGCCAATTACTTGCTGCTTCAGTCCCCCATAATAGTTTGGTATCATCTTCCATAAATAATTCTGCCCTATGATTGGTTTCCAGAGCGGTAATGCGTTTTTCTAATTCCTCGTTGCTAATCTGTAAGCGAGTTAACAGCTCCTCAAAACTTCTCGGCTCATTGATTTCTTTTTCTAATAACTCTAAAGGATCTCCTAAATCTTTTATTCTCATTTGATCCAATACATTTTCTTTAAACCGCTTCTTCTTATAATCGGCTACTCCTAAAACTTTACCTCCGCCAATAGTATGGGTTGGTGAATAAAATCTTAGGACAAATCGGTCCCCTGAAGCCGCTAATACTGGTTCTTCTAAAAGAATTTGCGCAAACCCATTTTGCCCTGGAGGGAGTTCCTCATGATTCAGCAAATGAATTCTGCCTAGTATTTCAGTTGTACCCAAATGAAAACGAACTCTCTGTCTTTGGGTAATCGGTTTAACAGAAGACGGGAGATTATGCAGGGATAGATCAAGAATATTGCCAACTTGAAATACCTTTGGGGAAACTAACACTGATCCCCGCTCAACCTCGGCGACTTCAACTCCTGCAAGATTAACCGCTGCTCGTTGGCCGGCACCAGCATCTTTAACCTTTTGATTATGCACTTGAATTGAACGAACTTTTGCTGCGATCTCTCCGGGTTCAATTAACAGTTCTTGCCCTAGCCTTACGGTGCCGCTCTGTAATGTTCCAGTAACTACTGTACCAAATCCCTGAATACTAAACACCCGGTCAATCGGCATTCGTATGGGTCCTGAAGAGTTTTTGCTCTCCACTTCTGAGAGCAATAAATCGATCTCGTTTTGTAACAAATCTATTCCTAAACCTTTTACGGCAGAAACCCGGCATATGGGAGCATTAGAGAATACAGTATCTTTAAGCTTCTCACGAATATCCTCTTCCATAAGTTCGAGCCATTCCTCATCAACGAGATCAACTTTATTAATAACCACTATTCCGCGAGGTATTTCAAGCAATGTCAAAATATCCAAATGCTCTTTTGTTTGAGGCATTATCCCCTCATCAGCCGCTATCACTAACAAGACAACATCCATACCGCTTGCTCCGGCTAACATTTGCCGGATAAATTTCTCATGTCCCGGAACATCTACTATTCCTACCTTCCGTCCGCTTGGAAGTAGCATATGCGCAAAACCGAGCTCAATCGAAATCCCTCGCTGCTTTTCTTCTCTCAACCGATCCGTTTCAATGCCTGAAAGAGCACGTATCAACTCTGTCTTTCCGTGGTCAACATGTCCTGCCGTTCCGACTAAATAATGTCTCTCAACCATTACTGTTCCCCTTATAGTTTATTTTTTATATTACCTCTTAGTCCTCCACAAATACAAAATAGCAGGCATAAACACCAATCCCAAGTAACCAAATAATGGGTATGCAAACTGAACAATCTGAGAGAATTTCACGCCTGCTATAGGCAGAAGAAGCAGCAATAATATCATTGTTGTCCGATTATAATCTAATTTTCCTATCTCTACAACTCGGGTAACCAGACTAAATCCATTCCCTATGGCAGCTGTGATCATGGCTAACCAAAGTACAACAACGTAAAAGAATGCTGGCCAATCGCCAAGTTTTCCTGCAACTGCAACCATTGGTATTTCCAGTCCCAGCACCTCAGGAAATCTAAGCAATGCTGCACCGATTATAAAAGCAAATATTCCTAAAGCTACTCCCCCGAGGATTGCCCCTAATCTTGCTCCTCTCCTTTGTACGTCCTTTCCCAGCGAGGCGAAAACTACCATAGCTAATGTTAAGTTAAACGAAACATAAAGAACTGCCGAAAAGATCCAATTGTTCACGATTGGATTTGCTAAAACAACGATTCCCTCGCCATCCCCAGGTTTGGCAATGAAGACAGCTAATGCTGCAATACCCAGACAAAAAGCAAACTTTAAGGGTATTAATACTGTATTGATCCATAATACTCCTTCTCCGCGAAACCATAAGGCTAGAGCAATAACAGAATCCGTAAGAATAATCCCATACCATCTTGAGAAACCAAAGTATTCATAGAATAGTGCTCCGCTGCCGGATATCATTGCCATCATTCCTACGAATAATAGAACACTTACAAGTCCATCTGCCCATTTTCCCCACCTTGCATTTAATAAACGGTCAAAGAACATCGGGTATGATGAAACGTTCCAACGTTCTTGAAGATCAATCATACACCACCCTAATAATGAAAACAAAAAAGAACTTAAAACGATGCCTGCAAGTCCCCATACTCCAAAGCGGACAAAAAACTGTTGAATTTCTTGCCCCGATGCAAAACCTGCTCCCATAACAGCGCCTACATATGTGGCTGCCACTTGAAACGTCGTTTTCCATTTCATGCACTTTCCTCCTCGCCATCATACTTATGGTCTGAAGAGGGATAACATGCATAAATGGTTTGTCCTTTGGAAAATATAATAGATGAATAGCTATTTAGAAATAGGAGGGTAGTTTGTGAGTTTCTTTTCACTAATCCATGAACCACAAAAAATTAAAGCCCATGTTGATGACAATTTTGCTAAGGCAAAACTGGAAACAAGGCTTTCGGAGTTATTTGTCTCGGCAAATCAACGTCAGCCAATTATTTTTTGCATTGGAACTGACCGTTCTACAGGAGATGCTCTCGGACCACTGATTGGTACTCAGCTTTCCCGTTTAAAGCTCCCTCAGCTTCATGTCTACGGCACTCTTGATGACCCTGTCCATGCAACTAACCTCCAAAATACTCTCCAATTAATCCGGGAATCATACCATGAGCCTTTTATCATCGCTGTCGATGCTTGTCTTGGGCGCCTGGATTCGATTGGCTGTATTACTCTTGCGGATGGGCCATTAAAACCAGGGGCCGGTGTTCATAAAAAGCTGCCTGAAGTTGGGGAAGCTCATATGACCGGTATTGTTAATGTCGGAGGATTTATGGAATTCATCGTTTTACAAAATACTCGCCTTAACTTAGTTTGGAAAATGTCTGAGAACATTAGCTCTCTTATTGCTCGCTCTTATTTAAAAACCTATCATCATTGAATTAGATTTTAGGTCCGTTCATTGCTTTAGAAATCACTTCTTTTTCTTCATTCGCTAAAGTATAAGTAGATTCCCCGCCGCTGACAGGTTTAGCATATACTCTTGAATCTTCCCGACTATGAATTGAATTTAAAACAATTCCATCGCCGTCTTGATTTAATAATGCCAAGGCAAAGCTCAGATCACTTCCTACATTTTCAAATGCACGATACCGAACTATCGCTGCTCGATCAACACTTGCTTTCAACTTTGACTCAACTGGATCCAGCCGCTTCCCGCATTTTTCTAAGTTCGCCTCATGATCATCTAATTTATTCTTGAACTCATGAAGTATATTTTCCAAATCTCCTCCAGACATGAAGGTTTTCAATGTTAAGTATGCCTCTTCGAATCGTTTCATACGTCTAAATAATATAATGTTAATAACATAGGCAATAATGATTAGGACTGCCAATACTCCAATTCCCCACCAGATAACAGGTAATGTTAATAATGTCAAGGGAAATTTCCTCCTTTATTCAATCGTAAGACTCCGACTTCTTGTAAGTGTAAGTGGTTTCCCATACCTTGCTTCAAACTCGTTACATACCCAAATGAAGTTTCGTGAACAAAAGGGTTATCGGAATCGCAATAAAAATGCCTGGTAATAGATTACCCACTTTTACTTCTTTTATTTCTAAGATGTTAAAACCGATACCAACAATTAATAATCCTCCGACTGCACCCATTTCTGACACAACTTGACCCGATAATATCCCCTGAAGCAGTCCTGCTCCCAAGGTAATTGCCCCTTGATAAATGAACACAGGAATTGCTGACACTAAAACGCCAAGTCCCATTGAGGAAGCAAATACAACGGCGGAAATTCCATCCAGCATTGCCTTTGCAAAAAGAATATTATAATTACCCTTTAGACCGCTTTCCAAAGAACCCATAATTGCCATTGCACCAACACAATAAATTAAGCTCGCTGTAACAAATGCCTTAGTAAAACCAGATTTTTCACCTTTTCGTGCGAGTTTGCCTTCCAACCAGTGCCCAAAATTTTCTAAGCGAAGTTCTATATCTATCCATTCGCCTATTATTCCGCCTACTACAAGACTGGCAATAACAACCAAAGTGTTTTTTGTTTGTAAAGCCATCGTTATGCCTATAAGTAAAACTACAAGTCCAATTCCTTGAATTACCGTAGTTTTCATCTTTTCCGGCAGAGCTTGTCCAAAGAATAGACCTATGAGGCCACCGAAGATAATTGCCATTGCGTTTACTATTGTACCTAACAACTTAAGTTTACCACCTTCCGTAACGCGTAACTAAATCCAATCTTTAATTATTGTTCCACGTGGAACATCCAGCGAACTTCAATAACTCTGTTCCACGTGGAACAATCAAATCATTTTAACACCACAGAAAGAGGGATCAAGGAAAGGCAGTTTACTCACCATTAACAGATATATCATGAAATAGCGAGAACGTATAAAACGACCTAGTAAATGGCCCGAATAATCTTTAATGCAGTATTCGAACAAGATATAAGAAGAAACTCAGATGATGCAGTCATAATCTAAAGCATGGGTATCTATTGCCATGAATAATAAGTCCAATGAAGGTATTCTGAAGAACGATGAAAGCTGATATGTAGAATCTAAATAAACTCAATGCATATGAGCTGGAAATATAATCATCGTGGACCACTTCAATTATTATAAAACCATCGGTATCAGAAAACATGACAGCATAATACAATTGAAAAATACCTGCGATTCCTAATAGATTTAGGAATGAGAACTTACCCGCCCTTTGGTCATTTCTGAACCAATGCTGATCAGGACAAACTAAATATCCTATCTGACAGAAAATAGGCGTCTGATAGGTTAATGTTCCACGTGGAACATTACAATAATTTTTCCCAGTACGACTCGCATTTCTACAAGTGGTAAGGATTCCGTACCTTATTTCAACGAAGGCAGAGCCCTTCTTCAGACGATAACATTTGTTATGGACTATGAGCCTTCGGCGAAAGCGTCCACAGGACACTTTCGTCATCGAAGCCCTGAAGCTATGCTTTAACTGAACGAGTTCACTCAACTTGAATATTCCAGATGTCTAATAGTCTGTTTAACTCTTCTTCCGAAAAATATTGAATTTCAATTTTTCCACGTTTTAAATTACCTTTCAATTGTACTTTTGTCTGGAAATTAGCGCGCAGACGATCTTCAACATGTAGAAGAGCAGCAGGTTGGCCATTAATTCTGGGAGTTGCTTTAATCTTATCTGTAGTTTTTTGCAGACGGTCAATGAGTTCCTCAGTTTCACGAACGGATAATTGCTCTCTAACAGCTTTTTCGGCAGCGATAACTTGTAGTGACGTATCTTTAACCCCTAATAAAACTTTTGCATGCCCTAATGATAGTTTCTCTGTTTTTAGTAACTCTAGAATTACATCTGGTAATTGAATAATTCGTAATAAGTTAGCAATGGTCGTTCTAGCTTTACCGACCTTCTGGGCAACTTGATCTTGAGTCAGACCATATTCCTGAATAAGCCGATGATAAGCCATTCCTTCTTCATAAGGAGATAGGTTGGCCCTTTGAATGTTTTCAACAATTGCTCTCTCAGCCATTTCTTGATCACTACATAACTGAACAATACAGTTAATCTTTGTAATTCCTGCGATTTTTGCAGCTCTTAGTCGTCTCTCTCCAGCAATGATTATATAACGCTCACCAACAGGCCGCACTAAAATAGGTTGAAGTAGTCCGTGTTCACGAATTGATTCTGCTAACTCCTTAAGCCCATTCTCTTCAAATTCTCGTCGCGGTTGATCGGGATTTGGCTCGATTTCAGAAATAAGGACTTCCTTAATTACAGGATTTTCATCCATCTCGTCCGATAGAAGTGCTTGAAGGCCCCGTCCTAACCCCTTTTTAGACACGTTCTAATACCTCCTTCGCTAGCTCCCGGTATACTTCAGCGCCCCTCGAACGACTATCGTAAACATTAATTGATTTACCATGGCTAGGCGCTTCACTAAGACGGACATTACGAGAAATTATTGTTCGAAAAACTTTTTGTGGAAAATATTTTTTTACTTCATCGACAACCTGAATTGCTAAATTTGTTCGAGCATCAAACATTGTTAATAAGGCACCTAAAATATTAAGATTTGGGTTAATATGTTTGCGAACTCTTTCTAAGGTATTCATTAGTAGTGTCAAACCCTCTAAGGCATAATACTCACATTGAATTGGAATCAAAACATCCGTTGCAGCTGCCAAGGCATTAAGAGTCAATAGTCCTAAAGAAGGAGGGCAATCAATAAAAATAAAATCGTAGTTGGGAAGAACGTTCTTCAAAGAAAGTTTGAGCTTCGTCTCCCGGAATTCTTGAGAAACCAGTTCAATTTCCGCACCAGCTAAAAGTATTCTTGCTGGGACGAGTTTTAAGTTTTTTTGATCGCACTTCTGAATCACTTGTTCAATGGGAACGTCGTTAATTAGTACATCGTAAACACAACGAATTAACTTATTCTTTGCTATACCCAACCCACTCGTAGCATTTCCCTGAGGGTCTAAGTCAATAAGTAGAACATTATATCCCAGTTCCGCCAGACAAGCACTCAAATTTATGGCTGTAGTGGTTTTAGCCACACCACCTTTTTGATTGGCAATTGCGATCACTTTCGATATCAATAGCATACACTTCCTTTTTATCTAACTGCCATTCTGAAATGTTTACATATACTTTAAATAGTATCAAACCAATAGTAATAAAAAAAGCGTTTGGAACGCTTTTTTTACTGGTTTCAAAAATATTTATTTCCAACGATCACATAAATAATATCAAGGCCCGACATTAATGATTTTAGGAAGAGCTTTATAAACACTTTTTTGCAGTGGTTCAGAGCTAACTACATTTCCATTAACCTTAACCGTTCGTATTGATTTTACAACATATCCCGGTTGCCCCTGTTGTTTAACAACGGACTCGCCAGGTTTTAACGTATTATCAACAACACGCTGTTCTTCAGGTTGCACTACAGATTCAGTTGAATCTGTAATCGTAACTTCCTGGCCAGGATTAACTTTTCCATAGAGATCAATAGTTAAAGTATTTGAAGTTGTTCTTGTGCGTACTAATAAATACCCCGCAGTAGTATTTCTGAATTTCAGATCCAAATCAGGATATGCAACGGTTGCATCTTGTCCAAGAGGTGCATAAGTAATAGCAAGATCGTGATTTGATCTTTGAACAACAGAAAGATTTGCTAAAAGGCCCGTATTATATAACGTGCTGGAAACCTGACAAATTCCGCCGGCTAAACCTGGAATAAATTTACCATTAACAATAATGTAAGCATCCTTATACCCGCCTTCAACAGTTCGCTCCCCTACAATATTATTAAAAGAAAGAATATCACCAGGTTTAATAACCGCCTTGTCAAGGGCTTTTGCAGCAAGTTGAACATTTTCTGTGCGTGCAGTCTGTGAAGGATCAAAATGAGTTGTGTAGGTAGCTAAGAGACCGGTAATTTTTTCTCCCTCGAGTTGCACTGCTGTTACCTTTGGCTGTTGATCTTTAAAATTAACATTAAGCCCGGATACAGGCTTTAGATAATTGATTGCTTTGATTTGAGTTTTCAAAGCATCAACATCATAAGTTGATCCAGTTTGTTCAGGCTCGATAAGCATCGTATTTTGGTCGGTAATTTTATAAGAGGCATCAATAGCAGGCTTATTATATTGGCCAAATAACTTATCTAAGTTCTCTTGCATTTTCTTATCATCCCACTGCGAAGAGAAGTTAAAGCTAACCCCTTTTGCAGCATCCATTTTGGCAATAATTCTATGATATAAGGAACCCGTTCTGCTAATATCATAGGCATCTTTCAAAGCCTTGTCATCAGAAATCGAAAGCCCTAAATCACTTAATTTAACGTCATTACTGTGCTGTCCATCAGTTAGTTTAACAGTTTGATTCAGCAAACGGTCAATTTCCTTATTAGCCGAGCTTTTAGCCTGTGATTGTGTCATGTTACCAACGTTAATTCCGGAAATCCTCACGCCGTCAACAATAGTATGACGATCCCAAGTATAGTAACCAACAAGGATGCCACAAGCAAAAAATAAAACCACAACAAACCCAACAGCAATAAAGAGTACCTTTCTATTAGATGTGCGATCTTTTCTTATCCGCCGGCTTCGGATGGATTTAGAAGTATGAGGTAATGTCTCGCTCGATATCATTTCAGCCTTACTATTAATTCTCTGTTCAAGTGAATCGTCCAAATCGCACCTCCTCATTATGAAATAAACGATATTAATCCTATTAATTCGACGTTAAAATCGTATTCCCTTCATTAAAGTCAAAAAGAGCTTTACCAAATATTGTAGTAAAGCGTTGAAATTGAGCTTTAATTTTTATCATCTATATAATTTCTTGGATTAATGAAGCGGCGATTTTGTAGGTATACCAGCCTTACGAGGATATAGGGAAGACGTTTCCTTAACCTTTTTGAAAACAATAATAGCTCGATGTTCTGCAGTTTCACCAAAATTATAGGTTTCAAGAGACTCGATATTTCCGCCTAAAATATTCAAAGCAGCTTGAGACTCTTTCAGCTCTTCCTGGGCTTGTAATCCCTTGAGAGCAATAAAAAAACCATTTTTCTTTAATATAGGAAGGGAGTACTCAAGCAGGATTGGCAAACGGGCAACAGCTCGAGAACTAACGTAGTCAAATGTTCCACGATATAGCGTATTTCGTCCAAAGTCCTCTGCACGAGCATGTACTGTTCTTGTCGTTGTTAACTTAAGTTTTGAAACCACAACATCAAGAAAATCTAAACGTTTTTTCAATGAGTCAACTAAGAATACGTCCAATTCAGGCCGTAATATTTTAATTGGTATCCCTGGAAAACCGGCACCTGTGCCTAGATCTGCTAAGTTACCACCTTTTAGATATTTTCCAATTGCCATAGAATCAATAAAATGCTTTAGAATTATATCTAAAGGTTCAATAATTCTCGTCAGATTTAACTTCTGATTCCATTCAAGTAAAAGATCTCCAAATACACAAAATTGGTTAACCTGTTCGTCTGATAATTCATAGCCTAATTTTAATAGCGTCAAATCTTTTATTTGTGAAGCAAACTGATTAAACATTACTTATTTTCCCCCTCGATGCCGTTGCTCCAGGAAAACAAGCAAAACTGAAATGTCGGCCGGCGTAACACCCGTAATTCGGGAGGCTTGACCTACATTACGGGGCTTCACTTCCATTAACCGTTGTCTGCCCTCGGTAGACAAGCCCTTTAATTCAGCGTAATTAAAATCATTTGCTAAAATTCTATCTTCCATCTTCGCAAATTTTTCGATATCAGCCCATTGTTTATCAATATAACCAGCATATTTTGTTTCGATAACTGCCTCTTCTAAAACTTCTTGGGAATAACGTTTTAATTCCGGAATTAATTCAACCATGTGGTTTAAAGTTATTTCAGGTCTTCGAATTAAATCAAAAGCATTAATTCCTCCACGCAGTGGAGTAGAATTTACCTCATCCATTAACTTCTTTAATTCCTGTTGCGAAGGAGAAAAAACTGTTGACTTCCAAAGATCTTTTATTTCCGAAAGATCCTGTTTTTTATGTTGAAAACGAGACCAGCGCTCATCATCAACTAAACCGATAAGGCGCCCCTTTTCGGTAAGCCGGAGATCAGCATTATCCTGTCTTAGAACTAATCGATACTCAGCCCTAGACGTTAACAAACGATAGGGTTCTTTGACACCTTTTGTTACTAAATCATCAACCATAACACCTAAATAACCATCAGATCGACGCAGCAGAAAAGGTTCTCGCTCCAAGCATCTTAAAGCAGCATTAATACCGGCCATTAACCCCTGAGCAGCAGCTTCTTCATACCCTGAAGTGCCATTCAATTGACCAGCGGTAAATAAACCCGGCAACTGACGAACCTCAAGACTTAACGATAACTGGTGGGGAAAAACATAATCATATTCTATAGCATAACCAGGACGCAACATTTTTACATGACTTAAACCGGGAATACTTTTTAAAATTTCTGTTTGAACTTCTTCTGGCATACTGGTTGACAAACCGGCAACATACAATTCATCGGTATTCCATCCTTCAGGCTCAAGAAAAATTTGATGAGCATCACGTTCAGCAAAACGTACAACTTTGTCTTCGATTGAAGGACAATACCTTGGACCAATACCCTCAATTTTTCCTGAATAAAGAGGTGCACGATAAAGATTATCACGAATGATTTCATGAGTTTTGGAAGACGTATAGCCAAGCCAACAGGGAACTTGTTTGGATGGATCCTTATGCCAGAAGATGCTCTCTGTGGGAAGAAATGAAAAAGTCCATAATGAGTCATCTCCAGGTTGTAATTTAAGCTGGGAATAGTCAACAGAATGGCGATGAATCCGCGGTGGAGTCCCAGTCTTGAATCTTCCTAATTCTATACCAATCTCCTTTAGAGATTGAGAGAGAGACGTGGCGGGCATTTGTCCATTTGGTCCGCCCTCGTACATTGAATCACCAATGATTATTCGTCCACGAAGATAGGTACCGCTCGTTAAGACAACATTTCTTGATTCAAAGCGAGCGCCGGTTCTCGTCACAACACCTGTTACCTGATAGTTATCAATAACCAATCGTTCCGCCAAACCCTGAATAACTGTCAAATTAGGCTGATTAAACAAGACCGCACGCATCCGATTTTGATAAGCTTGTTTATCCGATTGAACTCTTAAGGCATAGACAGCCGGACCTTTACCAGTATTCAGCATTTTAACTTGTAAGGATGTCTCATCAGCATTTATACCCATCTGCCCTCCAAGGGCATCAATCTCACGGACTAAATGCCCTTTCGCAGGTCCACCAATTGAAGGATTGCATGGCATATGGGCAATGGTATCAAGGTTCAAAGTAATTAACAAGGTCTCACAGCCAAGCCTAGCAGCAGCTAAAGCCGCTTCGCATCCCGCATGCCCGGCACCAACAACAATAACATCATAATTACCAGCAAAATATTCCAAGACTAAACCTACTTTCCAATACAAAATCGTGAAAAAATATCATCAAGCAAAGATTCTTGAACATTATGTCCAGTCAGCTCAGAAATGTATTGAAGTGCTTGACGTATATCAATTGAAAGGATATCCCATGGCATAAATGAATTCAAGCTATTCTTAGCCTGTTGGAGAGCAGCATAACTATGTTCTAAAGAGGAGATTTGACGAGTATTGGAGAGCAGAGGGTCTGACGAATTAATTATCTCCCCTTGGTAAACCCTTCTTTTTATCTCATTCTCTAGATCAGCAAAACCTTTGTGAAGAAGCACCGAAAAAGGAATCCAATAATCAATATTAGGGATATCAATTTTGTCGTTTTGCAATAAATCAATTTTATTAACTAGAGTAATAATTTTATCGGAATAAGTCTCAAGAATATATAATTCATCCTCTGATAGTTGAACATTAGCTTCAATGACTAAAATAATGAGATCGGCACTTTTTAAGGCATTCCATGTTCTTTCGATTCCCAGACGTTCTACAATATCTTTACTTTCCCAAATCCCAGCAGTGTCTACAAGTTGTAAAAGGATTCCCCCCACGCTGACATATTCCCTAATCTCATCTCGAGTTGTACCTGGAATATCAGTTACTATAGCGCGATCTTCTTTTAATAAAGCATTTAATAAACTTGATTTGCCAACATTGGGTCGTCCTACGATAACTGTAAGAAGTCCTTCGCGTAAAATTTTTCCGGTCTTACTACCTTCTAGTAAATCCCTCGTTACTGACAGAGCTTCTTCCAATCGGTTCGCTAATGCTTTTCGATCCAGGGTTTCAACATCATCCTCTGGAAAATCAATACCTGCTTCAATAAAAGCTAAAATCTCCAATATTTTTTCTCGAAGATCAATAATTATTTTTGTTAATCCCCCGCTAAGTTGTGTTAAAGCCAAATTAGCAGAAGTCTCGGTCTTGGATGTAATTAAATCAATAATCGCCTCTGCCTGTACTAAATCCAATTTACCATTTAGAAAAGCTCTTTTGGAAAACTCACCTGGTTCAGCATGATGGGCCCCATGACGAAGACAAGTACGGACAATTCTCTGCGCAACAAAAGGTCCGCCATGACAATTAATCTCATAAACATCTTCTCCCGTAAAAGAGTTAGGAGCAGCCATTCTGCCAATCAGAACCTCATCAAGAATACGATCCTCATCTTTAAAAACACCAAGAGTAAGTGTGAAATTATCGTGACGTAACCAACGTTCCCTTGATCTGGGAATAAAACATTCATCAATAATTCGCCTTGCCTCCGGACCACTTAACCTAACAATATGGATACTTGCTTCTCCCATTGCGGTAGCCAGAGCAACAATTGTATCTTCCACCTAATCATCTCCAAAGCAAATGTATAATTAACTCTTAACGAATAATACCTGCCAGGTTTGTTTCTCACTCCCTGACTTCGGAAACACTTGTTCAGCATAACCAGGGTCTGCCTAGTTGTATTTATATAATGATCTAATTCTATCAATTTAATAAGTTTCGTAATCTAATGAAAAAAGAGGGGTTACTTTCCCCCTCAACTCAACTAATATCTTGTTTCATATTTCATTAAGTTTTAGGTAGCTAAAAAGAAATTCCTTTTTAACTTTAACTTCTTTTTAGAGCAATCACAACACGTCGATTAGGATCATCACCTTCACTAAACGTAGAGATCCTACTGTCATCTTGTAAAGAAGTATGAATAATTCTGCGTTCATGAGGATTCATAGGCTCTAAAACAATTCTAACACCAGTTCTTTTTACTTTATCGGATAAGCGTTTAGCTAATCGAATAAGAGTTTCTTCACGACGAGACCGATATCCTTCTACATCAACAATAATGCGAACACGATCAGATAATTTTTTAGAAACGGCTAAATTCGTTAAATATTGCAGAGCGTCAAGGGTATCCCCTCGACGTCCAATTAAAATTCCCAGTTCTGGCCCGGTAATATTAACATGCCAGTTTTCTGAATCCTTAGTTACTTGAGTTTCAGCCTTGACGCCCATAGCTTTACAGATAGTTTGAATAAATACAGTTGCCAGAAGTCCCGGATCATCTTCATATGTAACTCTAACTTTTGCAAATTTTGTACCGAAAAGACCAAATAATCCTTTTTTCGTAGGTTCCTCAAGAATTTCAACCTGAACATATTTTCTGTCGACAGCTAATTCTTGAACCCCAGCGGCGATCGCTTCTTCAACCGTTTTGGCGGTTTTCTCTACAACTCTCATGAACGATCCCTCCTCACGTCTTCCCCGTTATCTATGCAATGCTTTTCTTTTGATTTGTCAATTTACGATTAATATAAAGCTGCTGCAGAATTGAAACACAATTCATCGTAACCCAATATAAAGCTAAACCTGACGGCACCGTAGCACTGATATAGGCAAAAAATATAGGCATTACGTACAACATTGTTTTTTGGGTCGGATCTGATGATGCATTCGGATTCGTGACCTTCGTTTGTAAATACGTCGTAGCAGCGGCAAAAAGAGGTAAAATAATATGATAACTTAAACTAAAACCATAAATTTTTGTTAAATCAAATCCAAGAAACCAATGTGCTGCGTTAGCAGAAGCTCCATACGGAAAATTCCGCAGAGTACTATACAACCCCCAAAAAATCGGCAATTGAATAACAATAGGTAAACAACCACCCATAGGATTTACTTTGTTCTCTTTATACAGCTCCATTATTTCTGCATTAGCTTTTTCTTTATCATTCTTATGTTTGACCTGAATAGCTTTAATCTTAGGCTGTAAATCTACGGTTTTACGCATCGAAGCCATTTGTTTATAAGTAAGAGGATAAATAATGGTTTTAATCAAAATTGTTAATAAGATAATGGCTACACCATAATTAGGAAGACCCAAGGCAGAAGACAAATTATAAAATATATTTAATAAATAGGTCATCCATTGCACAATAATACTCACAAAAGCCCTCCTTAAACTGGATCATGCCCTCCCGGATGAAACGGATGGCATTTCAATATTCTCACAAGTGATTTATAACTACCTCGAAATAAGCCATACTTTTGCAGCGCTTGAATCGCGTATTCAGAACAGGACGGATAAAAACGACATGTTTGTCCTTTCAGAGGAGAAATAAATTTTTGGTAGATCCGCAAGAGCAGAATTAATAACTTTCTCATCATTAACGACTCATTTCGTGATTAAAGCTTTAGCTTTATTCAACATCATCAATATTGAAGTTTCGACTTCCGGGAAGTAAACTCCTCTGATCCTAGGCCTCGCAATAAAAATAATTTGAACATCCGGCTTAATTTCAGATATATGTAATCGAACAACTTCCCGAAGTAATCTCTTTGCACGATTTCTTTGCACAGAATTACCTATTTTTTTTGAAGCAATAAAACCAAACCGTTGTTGTTTGCCTTTTAAAATATAGATAGCGGCATATTTCTCAGAAAAATTATTGCCATTATCAAAAATTGCTTTAAAGCCTGATTTTTTGCGTAGTCGAAATTCTTTTTTAAGCATAAACCCTCCAGGCTTAAATAAGAGACAATTCTATCATATTTTAACTCCATAAGCTAAAAATTAAACCCTTTTTGCTTAGCGGAGCAAATAAATTTATCAAATCGTAAGACTCCCTCTTCTACAACTGGGAGTACCCCCGATGTTCAACCTTTGCTGAACGAGTTCACTTAGATTTGAGCGAAAGCCGTGACTTATTACTAGATATACTAAAAAAGGCCACATAATTGCGGCCTTAGACTGATAACTTTTTACGACCTTTTAATCGACGGCGTTTTATAACATTTCGCCCAGTTGGCGTACTCATACGACTTAAAAAACCGTGAACTCGCTTGTGGCGGCGATTCTTCGGTTGGTATGTTCTTTTCAATTTAAAGACACCTCCTTTATAAAACGAAGAAGCTTTCTAAGCAACAGACTTACTTACAGATTATACTCTAACAATTTTTATTCTGTCAAGCAACCATGCTGGAATGGATGTGGATAATATAGGAATCGAAAAGGTTATCCACTTGTGAATAATTTATAAAAACACGAAATCTTCCTGTTGATAACCCTCGAAAAACTTGATATTATAATTTCACACCATCATACACGTCCAGCAAATCATAGTTTATATTATCCACAGTTCGAATTTTGACCAAGTTATCCACAAATGTGTATAAGTTTGTGTATAACTTTTTTATTGTCGTAATTACTAATTTCTTAAAATAAGGGAGGTCCATTCATGCCACCACTACCAATCACACCTCATTTATTGTGGCAGGAAACACTCGAAAAACTGAAAAATGAACTTACCAGACCAAGCTTTGAAACATGGTTAAGTTCAACTCAGCTAATTGAGATTGATGGGGATACATTGGTAATCAGTGTTCCCAATGATTTTGCTAAAGATTGGTTAGAAAGTCGGTATGCATCTTTAATAAGGTCCTCCGTACAATCAATTTTAGGCCACTCGGTTAGCCTCAGATTTGTTATCCCTTCACCAGAAGATTCCTTAAAAAGAGACCCGGTTTTGGAAGCCCCTATATTAGAAAGTACTCCAAAACCAAATGAACAATTGCCAAATTGCCTTAACGCTAAATATACCTTTGATACATTCGTTATTGGCAATAGTAATCGCTTTGCCCACGCTGCATCACTTGCTGTTGCCGAATCTCCTGCTAAATCTTACAATCCTTTGTTTATTTACGGCGGCGTAGGTTTAGGAAAAACACATCTTATGCATGCCATTGGGCATCATATATTGCAGCGTTCCCCAAATACGAGAGTGCTTTATGTTTCCAGCGAAAAATTTACCAATGAACTCATTGATTCGATTCGCGATGAAAATGCCATTGAATTCCGTAATCATTATCGAAATGTTGACATTCTCCTTATTGATGATATTCAATTTTTAGCGGGAAAAGAACGAACTCAAGAGGAGTTTTTCCACACGTTTAATGCCTTACATGAAGCCAACAAGCAGATAATTATCTCATCAGACCGTCCCCCTAAAGAAATTCCTACCTTAGAGGATCGTTTGCGCTCTAGATTTGAATGGGGCTTGATCACAGATATTCAGGCACCGGACTTAGAAACCAGAATTGCAATTCTGAGAAAAAAAGCTAAAGTTGAAAACTTGCAAGTTTCGAATGAAGTGATGGTTTATATTGCTGATAAAATACATACCAATATTCGAGAACTTGAAGGTGCTTTAATTCGAGTTATTGCTTTTGCGTCGTTAGGCTCATTGCCAATTACAGCCGAAGTTGCCATGGAAGCATTAAAAGATATTTTACCTTCTAATTCATCAAAACCAATAACTATTGACATTATCCAAAAAGCAGTTGCCGATTATTATCACCTTTCACCAAACGATTTTAAAGCCAAAAAACGAACGCGTGCTGTAGCATTTCCAAGGCAAATCGCTATGTACTTATCACGTCAATTAACAGATTCTTCATTGCCGAAAATCGGAGATGAATTTGGAGGGCGAGACCATACTACAGTTATGCATGCCCATGAAAAGATCTCTCAGGCAATTCAAGATGATCCAATTTTAGAAAAGAAAATTAATGAATTGATACAACGTATTCAAAATGACTAAATTAACGGTTTTAAATTGTTGATAACCTGTTTATAGTATCTTAATAACCTCAAGCAAAATTGACGAATGTGGACATGTGGACAAACAGTCTCTCTTGTCCACCAATTTTTCAACACTCTAAACTTAAGTAAATCCAACGTCTTAAGTAAGTTATCCACACATAGACAAGGAATACTACTATAACTACTAATTATTATCTTATTATTAATAAGCGTCATTTAGAACCGGGAAATAACATGGGAGGATTCAAGATGAAAATCTTCTGTTCAAAGGATTCATTAATTTCTGGAGTAAATGCGGTACAACGTGCAGTATCTGTCAAAAATACACTACCCGTTCTTTCAGGTATCCAAATAAGCGCTGAAAAACAAAGTTTACGTTTTGCTGCAACTGATCTTGAATTAGGAATACGATGTGAAATACCTGCTCAGATAGAAGAGGAAGGGACAATAGTCGTTCCAGCCAGATTGTTTGCAGAAGTTGTGCGAAAACTACCAGATACCATGATAACTATTAAAGAAGAAAATCTAGCGATTACTATTTATTACTACCAATCTGAAATAACCTTAAGAGGTTACGATCCAGAAGAATATCCTTTACTACCTGATTTAATTGACCCAATGTCTTATACTATTCCTACATCTATTTTTAAAAATATGATAAGGCAGACTATATTTTCTTGTGCGGCAGAAGAAAACAGGCCTGTTTTTAATGGAACACTGATGCAAATAGAAGGATCAAATCTTCGACTAGTGGCAACCGATACCCATCGCTTAGCCTATAGTATTTCAGAAGTAGATAATCCTGAAGATGCAAGTTTTAATGGGATCATACCGGCTAAAACATTAGCAGAAATATATCGTTTATTAAAAGATGAAGATGAATCGATCCAAATTAGCTTTAATAAGACACAAGTTGTTTTCCAGTTTGGTCTGATATATTTAGTATCAAGATTAATTGACGGAATGTTTCCGAATTATAAGCAAGTCATTCCCCAAACTTGTGAAACAAAAATTAATTTGTCAGTAAAGAATTTTTTAGAAGCGGTAGAAAGAGCGTCATTATTATCACATGATAAAACAGGAGCAAATATTATTAGAATTAAAGTCGAAAGTACACAATTAAAAATTGATCAAACAACGGAATTAGGAAAAATCTCTGAACAAATTGAGGTAACTACTCAAGGAAATGATGTAATGATTGCTTTTAATGCTAAATTTTTAATAGATGCCTTAAAAGTTATTGATACAGATCAAATAATTTTTGAACTTTCCGGGCCTTATAGTCCAGGGGTTATGCGTCCTTTAGATAATCCAAATTACCTTTATCTTGTTTTGCCTGTCAGAATATCATAAATGGCCTATGAATATTATTAAGTTTCATTTACAAAATTTCCGCAACTATGACAATGAGTCTGTGACATTTGTTCCCGGAATTAATACATTGATTGGAAATAATGGACAAGGGAAAACTAATATTATCGAAGGAATATACTATCTCTTAACCGGCAAGTCATATAGAGTAAAAAGAGAACATGAGCTTTTAAAGTGGGATAAAACTGATTTTCATCTTTATGGTGATTTTATTGTAAATCACCATAAAATATTCTTAGAGAGCCACTACCAAAACAGTAAAAAGAGAGTAAAAGTCAATCAGGTTTCCTGTCAACGTTTATCAGATTTTGTAGGTACCATAAATGTGGTTTTTTTTTCACCCGATGATCTCATTATGGTTAAGGGCGGGCCATCCGAACGCCGGCGATTTTTAGATTTGCATATTGCTCAGATACGACCTGGTTATGTAAGCTTGTTAAATGCTTATAACAAAGTAATTCAACAAAAGAATGCCCTTCTTAAAACGCATAATAATGATAAATCTCTAAAGAATTCTCAATTACGGCTTTGGAATACACAAATTGTTGAACTTGGTACAAAAATTATTCTTCGGCGCGATGAATTAACGAAGCAAATACAAAAAGTTGCTGACCAGATCTACATGAATCTTACCTCACAAAAAGAAAAACTTGATATTAGTTATTATGCTTTAGGGAAAAGGGATATTCAGGATGCTCTGTTAGATTTTCCTGATTTATTAAATCAGAAAATGGATCAAGAAATTGAACGCCAGATGGTTCTTATCGGTCCTCACCGTGATGATTTACAGATACTTTTAGATGATAAACCTGCGCGTCTTTATGCTTCACAGGGGCAACAGCGATCTTTGGTTTTAAGTTTGAAACTCAGTGAATTAGAGCTAATACGTCAAGAAAAAGGGGAGTATCCTCTTCTTTTATTAGATGATGTATTGTCTGAACTTGATAGTTTTAGGAGAAACTATCTAATAGAGTTTATTGAATCCTCACATATTCAAACGATAATCACCATGACAAGTGCTGAGAGTCAACTTGAAGCTGGGGCATTATTCCAAGTTGATAAGGGGCATATAAGGAGGGAACGATAAATGTATTTGCATCTTGGCGGTGATATGTTAATAAAAAAAGATAAAGTTGTGGCAATCATAGATCTTGAAATAGCTTCTGAGGGTAAAGGAAATAACAGGTTTCTATCCAATATAAAAGACAATAATAAAATTATTTATATTTCTGAACCAGGTAAAGAAAAATCACTTATTATTACAACGGAAAATTATTTTCTATCTCCAATTTCATCAACAACCTTATTTAAAAGATCGTTATTTGCTATAGATGAATAATAATTGTGAAATTTATACAATCTAACTAATTAGCCGCTAAATGACATCCTAAAAAAGACGTTTAGTGGCAATTATTCGTAGTCAAAATTGAAACAAAGTTATATTTAGTGTACAATAATAATTTGAAGGTATTATTTGGGAGGAAACAGCTTTGCAAGATAATACAGATATTAATATTCCGGATCCAAGTGATAATTATAATGCAGGGCAAATTGAAGTTCTGGAAGGACTTGAAGCTGTACGTAAGCGCCCTGGAATGTATATCGGATCAACAAGCAGCCGGGGCCTTCATCATCTTGTTTACGAGATCGTTGACAATAGTATTGATGAGGCATTAGCTGGTGTCTGTGACCTAATTGATGTTATTATTCGTAAGGATAATAGCATTACAGTTATTGATAATGGACGAGGTATTCCTGTTGATATTCACCCTAAAATGGGTAAACCTACTGTCGAAGTTTGTTTAACGGTGTTACACGCCGGAGGAAAGTTTGGCGGCAGTGAAAGTGCCTACAAAGTATCCGGTGGTTTACATGGAGTCGGTCTAAGTGTTGTCAATGCTCTTTCAAAATGGTTAATTGTGGAGGTTTTTAAAGGCGGGCATGTTTATCACCAGGAATATGCTCAAGGTAAGCCAACTACAGAACTTCTGGATCTGGGTGTAACAGATAAGACTGGTACACAAATATCGTTCATGCCCGACCCGGAAATTTTTGAAGACACAGTTTATGACTATGATGTTTTGGCTCATAGGCTGAGAGAATTATCGTTTTTGAACAAAAGTGTAAAAATAAATTTAACGGATGAACGAACGGATAGTCAAGAAACTTTCTTTCATACAGGAGGTATTCAAGATTTTGTCATGTATCTTAACAAGACAAAAGATTGTTTACATCCCCAACCCATCTTTATTGAAACCAGTAAAGATGGAGTTCAAGTAGAAGTTTCCATGCAGTATAATGATAGTTATACCGAAAATCTATATTCTTATGCTAATAATATTAATACTCAAGAAGGCGGAACACATGAAGCAGGCTTTAAATCGGCGCTTACTCGGGTAGTTAATGATTATGCCCGAAAAAATAGTATTTTAAAATCTTCCGATTCCAATCTTTCCGGGGATGATATTCGGGAAGGTTTGACGGCAGTTATTTCTGTTAAAGTACCTGACCCTCAGTTTGAAGGGCAGACAAAGACAAAACTTGGCAACAGCGAAATTCGTGGAATTGTGGATTCTGCGACAGGCGAGGGTTTAAGTGTTTTTCTGGAGGAAAATCCAGCCTTGGCCAAGAAATTTATTGAAAAATCACTTCAAGCCGCCCGGGCACGGGATGCAGCCCGGAAAGCGCGAGAGCTAACCCGCCGCAAAAGTGCTCTTGAGGGAACGTCTTTGCCTGGTAAATTAGCGGATTGCTCTTGGAAAGAACCTGATCTATGTGAAATGTATCTCGTTGAGGGAGATAGTGCAGGAGGTTCGGCTAAACAAGGGCGAGACCGGCGTTTTCAAGCTATTTTGCCTTTGCGTGGGAAAATCTTAAATGTTGAAAAAGCAAGGTTGGATAAAATATTAGCAAATGCCGAAATTCGAGCTATGATTACGGCGATGGGGACCGGTATATCGGATGATTTTGATATTAGCAAAGCACGTTATAACAAGCTGATTATTATGACAGATGCTGATGTTGATGGCGCTCATATTCGTACCCTTTTATTAACGTTTTTTTATCGCTATATGAAACCATTAATTGAAAATCACTATGTATATATCGCGCAGCCTCCTCTTTTTAAAGTCAAAAAGGGGAGAGAGATACAATATGCTTATTCCGATGATGAACTTAACAAAATCTTGGAGATCATAGGCCGGGATAAAGTTGAGATTCAACGATATAAAGGTTTAGGAGAGATGAATCCTGAACAGTTATGGGAAACCACGATGGATCCAGCAAAACGTACAATTTTACAGGTGACCATCGAAGATGCTATCAGATCTGAAGATATGTTCTCAATCTTAATGGGCGATAAAGTGGAACCGCGCCGAGATTTTATTCATCGGCACGCTAAAGATGTACGTAATTTGGATACTTAAAGGAGTGCTCGTTCATGTCGGATGAAATCCAAGGGGGAAAAGTTCTTCCTGTTGAAATTGCAGATGAAATGAAAAAGTCCTTTATCGACTATTCTATGAGTGTTATTGTCAGCCGGGCTTTGCCGGATGTACGGGACGGACTTAAACCGGTTCATCGCCGAATTTTATATACACTTCATGAATTAGGCATGACCCCAACTAAACCATACAGCAAATCTGCACGGCTTGTCGGGGATTGTATGGCTAAATTTCATCCTCATGGAGATAGTTCAATCTATGATGCCGTCGTTCGCATGGCTCAAGATTTTGCCAGTCGTTATCCCTTAATTGACGGCCATGGTAACTTTGGATCTATTGATGGGGATTCTGCGGCTGCTATGCGTTATACAGAACTTCGTATGGCTAAAATGGCTACGTATATGCTGGCAGATATTGATAAAGATACCATTGACTTTACACCAAACTATGATGAAAAGCAGGACGAACCTACAGTCTTACCAGCTAAATTTCCCAACCTTTTAGTTAACGGTTCTTCGGGAATTGCTGTAGGTATGGCTACTAATATCCCTCCTCATAATTTAAGCGAAGTTATTGATGCTACGGTTGCCTTGTTGGATAATCCTGATCTGACTTGTACAGATTTAATGAATTATGTCAAAGGTCCTGATTTTCCGACCGGTGGAATAATTATGGGGCATGAAGGAATTAAGGCTGCCTATTCAACAGGAAAAGGGTCAATTAAAATTAGGGCTAAAGCTGATATTGAGGATATGGAAAAATCAGGTAAGACGAGAATTGTTGTTACTGAAATTCCCTTTTTAGTGAATAAGGCAAGACTTATTGAAAAAATTGCTGAACTTGTGCGGGATAAACGACTCGATGGTATTACCGATCTGCGGGATGAGTCCGATCGTACAGGGATGCATATTGTCATTGAGCTTAGACGGGACGTTAATCCTCAAATTATATTGAATCAGCTTTATAAACATACTCAAATGGAAGAAACGTTTGGGGTTAATTTGCTGGCACTTGTTAATAATCAGCCGAGAGTTCTGACCCTTAAAGATATGATTCACTACTTTATTGAACATCAAAAGGATGTTATTGTGCGAAGAACTCGGTTTGAACTTAATAAAGCTGAAGCTGAGGCACATATTGTTGAAGGTTTGAGAATCGCCCTTGATCATATTGATGAAGTCATAGAAACAATTCGTTCTTCTGCTGATGAGGCAGAGGCTCGAATAAATCTGTCGAGTCGTTTTGGTTTAAGTGAGAAACAAGCCCAAGCAATTGTTGATATGCGTCTGAAACGTTTAACAGGTTTAGAACGTGACAAATTAGAAAGTCAGTATCATGAACTTATGACAACGATAGCCTATCTTAAGTCAGTTCTTGCTTCACCTAGTATGGTTATTGAAATTATTAAAAATGAAATCAAGGAAATTCAGCAAAAGTATGGCGATCCACGAAGAACTTCTATAACCGTTGATGTCAGCAGGATGGATATTGAGGACCTTATCGCTGAAGAGGAAGTTGTAGTAACAGTTACCCACTACGGCTATATAAAACGTTTGCCATTAAACACCTATAAGAGTCAAAATCGTGGTGGAAAAGGTGTTCATGGAATGGCTACCAAAGAAGAAGATTTTGTCGAACATCTTTTTATTACTTCAACTCATCATTATATTCTCTTTTTCACGTCACAAGGTAAAGTTTATCGTCTGAAAGCTCATGAAATTCCAGAAGCCAGTCGCACAGGAAAAGGAACGGCTATTATTAATCTTTTAAGTTTAAGCCCAAATGAAATGATTACGGCTGTGATGGCCATTAAAGATTATAGTCCGGATTATTTCTTAATTACCGCCACGAAAAAGGGTATTATGAAAAAAACAGCTCTGCAAGAATACGATTCGTCGCGGCGTGAAGGTTTAATAGCGTTAACCCTTGATGAGGGTGACGAATTAATAGGAGTAAAATTAACCCAAGGTTTAGATGATATTTTGCTGGCAACACGTCAAGGAATTGCGATTCGCTTCCCGGAAGATGAAGTAAGATATATGGGCCGCACTGCACGAGGCGTGAAGGGAATAAAACTTGAAGATAATGATGAAGTTGTGGGAATGGAAGTTATCGGAGATGAAGGCGAACTTCTGACTATGAGCGAAAATGGCTTTGCTAAACGTACAGATCTTAAGGAATTTAGGGTTCAAGGCCGGGGCGGCAAAGGGATTATTGTTATGAAGTTAAATTCTAAAACAGGTTTGCTCATTGGTGTAAAAGTCGTTAAAGCAGAAGATGAATTAATGGTAATTACAAATAATGGAATTATGCTGCGTCTCCAAGTTTCAGGTATTTCCAATCAAGGACGAACCGCCCACGGGGTTTTGGCTATGAGAACTGGTGATGACAGTAAAGTTGTTGCTATGGCTAAGATTGTCATGAGAGAGGAAGACGGCTCTGAGGAGACAGAATCTGAGGATTAAATTGACAAAATTAACGCAAGGTGTTACCATGTCTGGAATCAGAAGTCAGGGTTTAGAAGCCAGTTAAGAGATAATACTGATACTAACATAAATTTTAGGAGGAATTATCAGATGGCAGAATTCGGATCATTAAAAGTTAAGACTGGGCTAGCAGAAATGTTAAAAGGCGGCGTCATCATGGATGTGACGACACCTGAACAGGCTATTATTGCTGAAGAAGCAGGAGCATGTGCCGTTATGGCTTTAGAACGTGTTCCTTCCGATATTCGTGCAGAAGGTGGGGTTGCGCGTATGGCAGATCCCACTATTATTCAAAGTATTATGGAAGTTGTTTCTATTCCGGTGATGGCCAAAGCAAGAATTGGTCATTTCGTGGAAGCTCAAATCCTAGAATCCTTGGGCGTTGATTATATTGATGAATCAGAAGTTCTGACTCCTGCCGACGACGCCTTTCACATTAATAAACATGACTTTAAAGTTCCTTTTGTTTGTGGATGTCGAAATCTTGGCGAAGCATTGCGCAGAATTGGCGAAGGTGCAGCTATGATTCGCACCAAGGGTGAACCAGGAACGGGAAACGTTGTTGAAGCTGTACGACATATGAGAACTGTCATGAGTGATATGCGTGCCTTATCGGTTATGCCTAAAGAGGAGCTTATGACGGCAGCTAAAACTATGGGAGCACCTTATGAGCTGGTACTTTACGTAGCAGAACATGGAAAACTTCCTGTAGTTAACTTTGCGGCCGGCGGAATAGCAACTCCTGCAGATGCAGCTCTCATGATGCAGCTTGGAGTAGATGGAATTTTCGTTGGATCCGGAATTTTTAAATCAGATAATCCTAAGGCAAGAGCCAAAGCTATTGTTATGGCAACAACTCACTATAATGATGCAAAGATTTTAGCTGAAGTGTCTAAGGACCTTGGACAACCTATGACAGGTATTGAAATTTCAACTCTGACGGATGCTCAGCGTATGCAAGATCGGGGTTGGTAAACATGAAAAAACGTGTCGGCGTTTTAGCCTTACAAGGAGCATTTCGCGAGCACCGGCAGGTTTTGAAGCAATTAGACTGCGATGTTGTTGAAGTGCGTAAAACAAGTGACCTTGAGGGAATCCATGGCTTGATTATTCCCGGTGGTGAAAGTACAGCAATAGGTAAACAATTGCAGATTAATGATCTCGGTGAAAAAATAAAAGAGCTGGGCGCAAAAGACTTGCCAATCTTTGGGACTTGTGCCGGTATGATTTTGCTCAGTAAAACAATTATAGACAGTGATCAGTATCGATTAAATTTAATGGATACAACAGTAGAACGTAATGCCTTTGGCAGGCAAATAGCAAGTTTTGAAACAGATCTTCAGGTGCCTGCTATGGGCACTCATCCTTTGCGCGCTGTCTTTATTAGAGCACCTTATCTTCGGGAAGTTGCTCCTAATGTAGGTATTTTAGCTGAGTTTGAGGGAAAGATTGTCTTTGCCCGACAAGGAAATTTATTGGCCAGTGCCTTTCATCCTGAGCTTACCCCGGATCATAGGGTCCATCAATACTTTTTGGGTATGATTGATGAACATTGGGTAAAGTAAAAGCGTTCATGGTATGGGAGGATTTAGTATGTTAGATCTGAAGTTTGTTCGCAGCAACCCTGATTTGGTAAAAGAAGCTTTACAAAAACGTCATGTTTCTATTAGCTTAGATCATTTTTTAGAACAAGAAGAAGAAAGGCGTCGCCTTCTTTTTGAAATTGAAACCTTAAAAGCTCGACGAAATGCCGTATCCGAAGAGGTTGGACGTCTTAAGAAAAAGGGAGAAGACGCGGAAGCACTTGTTTTGGAAATGCGTGAAGTTGGCCAAACTGTTAAAAGCTTAGAACAAAAATCTTCGGAAATTGTTCAAGAGATGGAAAAAGTCCTTTATGAAATTCCGAACATACCCCATCCTTCGGTGCCGGTAGGCACAGATGAGAGTGCGAATATCGAAGTTCGCAGTTGGGGAACTCCGCGGTCCTTTGATTTTGAGCCAAAGGCACATTACGAGCTTGGGGAAAACTTAGACATTTTCGATTTTACACGGGCCGGAAAAGTAACTGGGGCACGTTTTACCTTTTATAAAGGTTTAGGTGCCAGGCTGGAACGCTCTCTCATCTCTTTTATGCTTGATAAGCATACAGCAAAGGGGTATACAGAGATTTTACCGCCTTATATGGTAAGTCGTACTTCGATGTTTGGAACTGGTCAACTCCCGAAATTTGAAGATGATGCCTTTAAAGTCATGGGCACCGATTATTTTTTGATTCCAACTGCTGAAGTACCTGTTACGAATCTCTATCGAGATGAAATTTTAGATGGCAACAGTCTGCCTATTCGACATTGTGCTTACAGTGCATGTTTTCGCTCAGAAGCAGGATCAGCAGGCCGTGATACTCGGGGCTTGATTCGTCAGCATCAATTTAATAAGGTTGAGCTTGTTAAATTTTCACTTCCGGAGAATTCTTACCAAGAGCTGGAGTTATTAACGAACGATGCCGAAAGTATTCTTCAGGAATTAGAACTTCCCTATCGGGTAATGACGTTATCGACCGGGGATCTCGGATTTTCTTCCGCTAAAACTTATGATTTAGAAGTTTGGCTGCCGAGCTTTAATACATACCGTGAAATTTCTTCATGCAGTAATTTTGAAGATTTTCAAGCACGTCGGGCAAACATCCGTTTCCGCAGAGGACCAAAGGAAAAACCCGAATTTGTCCATACCCTAAATGGCAGTGGTTTAGCAATCGGGCGAACAGTCGCTGCTATTATGGAAAATTGTCAGGATTCAAAGGGCAGAATTCATATTCCAAAAGCCTTGCAACCCTATATGGGTGTAGAATATATTGGTTAAGGTTGAGTGAAAATTAGCAGGTATATGGTAAATAGTTTAAAAATTTACAGAAATTTTTAGTTGCCATTCATCCTTAATTATGATATTCTATATGTTGTTCGTCTTACATGGAGGGGTGTCCGAGCGGTTTAAGGAGCCGGTCTTGAAAACCGGTGACTTCGTGAGGGGTCCGTGGGTTCGAATCCCACCCCCTCCGCCAGAATGAATGTCGATGTTCGAAGCTCGATGTTCAAGTGAGTGAATAGCGTAGGTCTTTTAAGATTTAAGTCTTTTCTTTGCGCTCGTAGTTCAGCTGGATAGAGCGTCTGACTTCGAATCAGGATGTCGGGGGTTCGAATCCCTCCGAGCGCACCATTATTGATAGTTTTAGTGCGATAATCGATATACGAATATCGCACATTTGTTCACTGAATAATTCAGGACATTGTCTAATTGACAATTGCTTTAGATTCAGTGATAAATAAAAACTGAGGCCTCGTAGCTCAGTGGATAGAGCGGGGGTTTCCTAAACCCTGTCTTGCGGAGGTTCGACTCCTCCCGGGGTCACCACTTTGAGGTATTTATGCGCCACCAAGATTGGATGCGTTTAGCACTTTTACAAGCACAATTGGCTTTTGAACGAGGTGAAGTACCAATTGGTGCTGTAATCGTTCAAAATGATACTGTTATAGCAGAAGCACACAACGAAAAAGAACTTCGACATGATCCTACAGCCCATGCTGAGATTTTAGCAATTCAACGTGCCGCTGAAACGTTAGGATCTTGGAGATTAAGTGATGCATCGTTGTATGTAACCTTAGAGCCATGTCCCATGTGTGCAGGCGCTATACTTCAGGCACGTCTGAAAAGACTTGTTTATGGATCGATGGACTTAAAAGGTGGGGCTGTTGGTTCAGTAATCAATGTGCTTGATTTTACCTTATGGAATCATAAAGTAGATATATACGCTGGAATTTTAGAAGAAGAATGTACAGATATATTAAAGCAGTTTTTTAAATCTCTAAGGTGACGATAAATTTTAAAAAATGGTTAACCTCTAAGCATCTGTGAAATATTATGATGATTGTATAGTTTGATGTGAGTTCATAGTTGTCTTAGCAGTTATATTATACGGAGGAGTATCGAAGTGGTCATAACGAGAGCGACTCGAAATCGTTTGACGGTGTAAGCCGTCCGTGGGTTCGAATCCCACCTCCTCCGCCATACTTATAAAAAATAAGAGCCTTTCTAAAAAGGGCTCTTTTATTTTGCAATGATTTGTTTAAAATTTCACATTCTGGGCAAAGTATAAGAAATAGAGACAAATACGTACTGTGTCCAGAAAGAGGTTTTGACAAGAATGGATCATATAATAAAAAAATCTGAAAAAAATATAGTTGATCTAATAAATAGCTTCCAGGGTCTCCAATCAAGGCTCCAAACCAGAAGAATCAAATGGAGAGAAATAATTGGAATATCAATGGTGGTCTGTATGTTTGGAATTTTAGGTTATGGACCTCTTAGTGCTATGCTTTGGAAGGAAAACGTTTATATACCCACAAAAATATCTGAAAATGTCATATATGATGAAGGAAAATTGGCGCAAACTCCTGATCAATTGATACGATTTCATGTCCTTGCCAACTCAGATAGCGAGCAAGACCAAGCATTGAAAAGAGCTGTAAGAGATGCAATCTTAAAAGAAGTTTCCCCTAAACTGGCATCTTCGAGATCTTTGCAGGAATCTCGGCAAATTCTTGCAGGACTTCGTCCGGAAATGGAGGAAATTGGACGCGCTGTAGTTAAAGCTTGGGGTAAGAATTACAGTGTTCACACGGAGTTCGGTCATTTCAGCTTTCCAACGAAATCATATGGTACTTTGATCTTGCCGGCAGGAGATTATGAAGCATTACGAGTCGTCATCGGAGTAGGCAAAGGATCTAACTGGTGGTGTGTTCTTTTTCCTCCGCTGTGTTTTATCGATATTGAGCATTCGACAGCGGTCCAAGTGGATGGAAAACCAGGGATACCAATAAATGATAAGGCTCCTCTCTATTCAGAAAAACAACAAGCAGTAAATCAACAAACTGAACAAGTTAATGACAAGGGAAACGTCAATTCAGCAAATAAATCGGTGAATAATAAAATTGAGAGTTCTGCTCCTTCAAATTCACTTAAAGTAAAATTTTATTTTTGGGAACTCGTAAAAAAGCTAATAAGGATTTAAAACGCACTTATCAGAAACGGCAAGAGTTACTTTGCGATGTTACAAAAATTTACAGAACTTTATCCTTGACTCCCTTGTCAGTATAAGCTATAATTCTCTTTGTTCACTAAAATTTTTGCAAATTAATATGTTTGTAAGAGTTGGAGAGCACGGAGAGGTGGCTGAGTGGTCGAAGGCGCCCGCCTGGAAAGCGGGTACACTGGGTAACTGGTGTCGAGGGTTCAAATCCCTCTCTCTCCGCCATATTGGAAAGGGAGCCAAAGTATTCGACTTCGGCTTTTTATTTTGCTATAATTGATTTAGCCGTACTAGACGGGGAGGTAGCGGTTCCTTGTAACTTGCAGTCCGCTCTAGCAAGGTGGAATTCCTGCGAAAGGTCCTCATCTGTGAAGCTGTCTTTGGTAGATGGTGATGAGATTTTGGTCTTACGCAACAGAACACTCCGAACCGTGTCAGGTCTTGACGGAAGCAGCACTAAGGAGGACGTTTTGTGTGCCGTAAGGTTGCCTGAATCGAACCGTTCGACCAAGGTAACGTTCGGAGGTGAAGGATCGATCAAAGGTGTACGGCTATTATTTAAGATAAAGGTGGTATTGGTACCATCTTTTTTGTACTATCAGAAAAGTGAGAAGACAGACTCTTCGAGCAGCAGCTAGGTTTTTCTTTATACTTAATACTTACTTTTCAAAACGCTCGAATTATGAGGGTGAATTTATGGCTTATTTGGCATTGTACCGTGAATGGAGACCAAAAACTTTTCAAAGTATTGTGGGTCAGGAACATGTTACACAGACATTGATAAATGCCCTTAAGCAAAATAAAATAGCTCATGCGTACTTATTTAGCGGGCCGAGAGGTACAGGTAAGACAACAGCTGCCAAAATTTTGGCCAAGGCTTTAAATTGTGAACAGCGAAATGGGGTTGAACCTTGTAATCAATGTTCTTCATGTACTAGTATTGATCATGGTTCTGCAATTGAAGTGTTTGAGATCGATGCCGCGTCTAATCGAGGAATTGATGAGATTCGAGATTTACGAGAAAACATCAAGCTAAGCTCGATACAAGGCAAATTTAAAGTTTATATTATTGATGAAGTGCATATGCTGACAACAGAGGCTTTTAACGCTCTGCTTAAAACTTTGGAAGAGCCACCCTCACAGGTCGTTTTTATTTTAGCTACAACAGAGGTTCAGAAAATACCTCTCACAATTCTTTCTCGTGTTCAACGTTTTGAGTTTCACCGTATTTCAATTGAGGATATAACAAGACGATTAACTGTTGTTTGTGAATCATTAGGGCGTCAGGTTCAGCAGAGTGCTTTATTGGTGATTGCCCAAAAATCTGAAGGCGGTCTCCGCGATGCCTTAAGTATTTTAGATCAATGTCTGCTTCAAGATGATCCCATTGGTGTTAAGGAAGTCTATCAGGTTTTAGGAATGGTAGGTGAGACCTTTAGTTCGGAATTAGTTGATGGGTTAATTGCCCTCGATTATGGAAAGAGTTTAGAAACTCTGACGGGGGGAATACAGCAAGGTCGAGATCCAAGACAAATTATTCGGGAGCTTTTAGAGTATCTTCGGCAGATGCTCTTGAACTTAACTACAGGCGGAACTCCACTAGTTGCTCCCGAAATTCAAGAGCGGTTAGTTGAACAAGGTAAAAAAATTCCAATATCCCGTTTATTACATTGGATTTCGCTTTTAATGCAGGGCGAAGGACAGTTGAAATATGCATCTAATGCTCGCTTAGCAGCCGAACTTTTAATAGTTCAGACAATTCATGAAGGGCAACATGTTATTAATGATCAGGATGAGATTATTAAACGCTTGACATCGCTTGAACTTCAACTGCAAAATCTTTTGTCGGGTAAGGATCTCCCTAGGAAAAGTACATTAAAAATTCCGGTCTCAGTAGGGTCTGATGAGCAAGAAAATAATAAATCTCAGACAAAAACTGCTCTGGAAATTGAGCCAGCTGCCACTGCTGAAAAGAAATCCACAACAAAAACGGAATCTTTAGCAATAGAGATTGTTCAAGAACGCTGGAATGAGATTTTAGATCAGGTTAAACGCCGAAAGAAATCTACTCAAGCTTTTTTGTTAGAAGGAAAACCGGTTTATCTTGAAGGAAACATGTTGACCATTGCTTTTCGTCAAGGGTGTTCCTTTCACAAAGATAAGGTTAATCAGCAAGAAAATCGCCAGACAATTGAAGAGGCTTTGCAGCAACTATTTGGAATAACTATTACTTTAAACAACGTTATGGAAAACGAATTTCAAAAGAAAGACCGTTCAGAGCTGCAGAATAAAGAACTTGAAGAACAAGCTCTTATCGATAAAGCAAAGGATATGTTCGGCGAAGATCTTGTAACCGTTCGAGATTAAATATCAAATATTGATGATAAAATCAAGATAGGAAGTGTTAATATGGCAGGTTTTAAAGGAATGGGCGGCGGTATGGGTGGAAATATGAATCAAATGATTAAGCAAGCCCAAAAGCTTCAAGAGGACATGGCTAGAGCACAAGAGGAATTGCAAAATAAAACAGTGGATGCCTCTTCTGGGGGCGGGATGGTTCAAGTTGTTGTAAGTGGAAAAATGGAATTAGTAGAAATGAAAATCAATCCCGAAGCTATTGATCCTGAGGATGTAGAAATGCTGGAAGATCTTGTCAAGGCCGCAGTTAATGAAGGGTTAAGAAAAGCTCAGGAAATGGCTGGTAACGAAATGGGAAAATTGACCGGTGGTTTAAAGATCCCCGGCTTGTTCTAGGTGAACTATGGATTTTCTGAACTATCCTCAGCCTTTGGCAGATCTTATCAGCTCTTTGGCACGTTTGCCGGGGATTGGTCCCAAAACAGCAGGAAGATTGGCATTTCACCTTCTGCAGCAGCCACAAATTTCGCAGGATTTGGCTCAGGCGATTCTGGCAGCAAATCATTCGCTTAAAAAATGTTCAATTTGCTCCAACTTCACGGACCAAGATCCTTGTGCACTTTGTCAGAACCCACAACGAGATTCCTCAGAACTTTGTGTCGTGGAACATCCGAGAGATGTGGTATCCTTAGAAAAAACCAAAGAATTCAAAGGTCGGTATCATGTTTTGCACGGTGTGCTCTCACCTATGGAAGGAATAGGACCGGAGCAATTAACTATTAACCTTCTTTTAAAACGTTTGGAAGGTGTTCGGGAAGTTGTTATGGCTCTTAATCCGACGGTAGAAGGAGAAGCAACTGCTTTATATTTAGCTCGTTTACTAAAACCATTAGGAATTAAAGTGACCCGTATAGCTCATGGGTTACCCGTTGGCGGGGACTTGGAATATGCTGATGAAGTAACCATTGCACGAGCGTTGGAAGGGAGACGCCAGCTTTAATTGAAGTAAGGTCATAGAGTTCTGGCCAAATGATAGTTAAGCAAGGAATAGGAACCACTTCCACTTCTATAAGTGGGGGTGGTTCCTTCGCTTAATTCATTAAAAGCGAAAAAAAGATTAGGATTAATTATTTTTTATCATGGGGAAGATTTAAGTGTTCTTCTTTATCCTTGAAGTGCATATCTATGGACTAGCACCGAACGAGGGGGAAACTATATTGACACTGGTCTTTCTAGGATTTTTTATAATAATAATAGGATTAACGGTTCGTTCAATTCTCGGAAAACCAAATATTGTTCTAAAAATCACAATTCATAGCTTGGGCGGAATTGTCGGACTTTGGTTATTTAATTTTCTTTTAAGTATTCTTGGCTTTTCAATTCCAATTAATTTTTTTACAGTAATTATTGTCGGAATTTTAGGATTTCCTGGAGTATTAACCTTATCAATCCTACAGTTATTAGGAATTTAAATCTTTTTACTCAAAGATTTTTTAAATTAAGTCCTTGACTCGTTCGACAAGTTGGAGGTATACTAAAAATTGCTAAAGGGAACTATTCGACGTAATTGCGAAGTAGTTCCCTACGTCTGTTTTTACGGGCGTTTTATGAAAATTCTATTTCTTCCTCAAAGTTAAATAGTTCGTTTTCTGAAAAATATGAGGAAAAATAGAAAAGGTATTCCATTATACTCCCGGGAAAATTAAATTTATCACATGATTAGGAGGAAACAAAAAATGGCTAAAATGAAAACCATGGATGGAAATGAAGCCGCGGCTCATGCATCGTATGCATTTACTGAAGTCGCTACCATCTTTCCCATCACCCCCTCTTCGACAATGGCCGAATTGGTTGATGAATGGGCTGCTCATGGAAGGAAAAACATTTATGGGCAAACTGTTAAAGTCGTTGAGATGCAATCCGAAGCAGGTGCCGCAGGTGCAGTACACGGTTCACTCCAGGCTGGTGCATTAACCTCTACGTATACAGCTTCACAAGGCTTACTTTTGATGATTCCTAACATGTATAAGATTGCCGGTGAGCTGCTTCCAAGTGTATTCCATGTAAGTGCTCGGGCTTTAGCAACCCATGCTCTTTCAATTTTTGGTGATCATCAAGACGTAATGTCTGTTCGTGCAACTGGATTTGCAATGCTTTCTTCACATAGCGTCCAAGAAGCGTTAGACTTGGGCTTTATTGCTCATTTAGCGACAGTTAAGGCAAGAGTTCCTTTTATACATTTCTTCGATGGATTCCGTACGTCTCATGAAATTCAAAAGATCGAGATACCGGAATATGATGAAGTTGGCAAATTAATAGACATGGATGCGGTTCAAGCATTCCGCGACCGTGGTTTAAACCCAGAACATCCTGTTTTGCGCGGAACAGCTCAAAATCCTGATGTTTATTTCCAAGGCCGTGAAGCGTCTAATAAGTTTTATGCTGAGATTCCTGATATTGTTGAGCACTATATGCAAGAGTATAAAAAACTGACCGGTCGTGAATATCATCCTTTCCAATATTACGGTGCGGAAGATGCCGAATATGTAATTGTTGCTATGGGTTCAGTCTGTGATACGATTGAAGAAACCATCGACTATCTTATGGCCAAAGGAGAAAAAGTTGGAGTTGTCAAAATTCACCTCTTCAATCCTTTCTCCAGCAAATATTTCTTCAACGTATTGCCCAAAACTGTTAAAAAGATCGCAGTTCTTGAAAGAACAAAAGAGCCTGGTTCTTTAGGTGAACCTCTCTATTTAGATATTAAAGAAGTTTTCTATAATCATGAGCAAAAACCCGTTATTGTGGGAGGTCGTTACGGCTTAGGATCCAAAGATACAACGCCTTCTCAAATATTGGCTGTTTATAAAAATCTTAAGGCCGAAAAGCCGGTCAATGGATTTACCATTGGAATCGTTGATGATGTAACCTTTAAGTCTCTTCCTGAAGATGAAATCATTGATACCGCTCCAGAGGGAACTATTGCTTGTAAATTCTGGGGCCTTGGCGCAGACGGTACTGTTGGTGCCAACAAGCAAGCTATCAAGATTATCGGGGATCATACTTCTCTTTATGCTCAAGCTTACTTCCAATATGACAGTAAGAAATCCGGCGGTATTACCATTTCGCACGTTCGCTTTGGCAAGAAGCCGATTAAATCCCCTTACTATGTGACAGGTGCAAACTATATTGCTTGTCATAATCAAACCTATGTCTACCAATATGACCTCTTAAAGGGCTTGAAGAAAAAGGGCAATTTTGTTTTGAATTGTCAATGGACGCCTGAAGAATTGGATGAGAAACTTCCGGCAGCAATGAAACAGGCACTTGCTCGTAACGAAGTTAACTTCTATATCATTGATGCAGTTTCTATTGCCCGTAAAATTGGTCTTGGTTCACGGATTAACATGGTCATGCAGGCTGCTTTCTTCAAACTTGCTAATGTTATTCCTGTTGAAGAGGCAATTGATTATTTGAAAGCTTCCGTCTTAAAGACCTATGGTAAAAAAGGCCAAAACATTGTTGACATGAACAATGCAGCCATAGATCAAGGTGTTTCAGCTCTCGTCAAAGTTGAAATTCCTGCATCCTGGGCTAACGCTCAAGACGGAGAAGTCGCTGCTGCTTCTGATGAACCCGATTTCGTTAAAAATATTCTTCGTCCTATGAATGCCATGGAGGGAGATGATCTTCCTGTCAGTGCTTTCAATGGTCGTGAAGATGGTACCTTCCCGGTTGGTACCACGGCTTACGAAAAACGTGGTATTGGGGTTACAGTTCCAGAATGGCAAATGAACAATTGCATTCAGTGTAACCAATGTTCCTATGTTTGCCCTCACGCTGCAATCCGTCCTTTCCTTATGAATGAAGAAGAGGCAAAAAATGCTCCGGAATCCTTTGTTGGCAAGAAGGCTATTGGTAAAGAAGCTGCAGGTCTGCAATTCCGTATCCAAGTAAGCACTTTGGATTGCACCGGTTGTGGAAACTGTGCGGAAGTTTGCCCGGCTAAAGAAAAAGCGCTGGTAATGAAACCTGCTGCTGAACAATTTGAGCAACAAACAGCAAACTGGGAATTTGCCCTTTCCCTTAAAAATAAATCGAATCTCTTTGATGTGACGACTGTTAAAGGAAGCCAATTTGCGCAGCCTTTACTCGAGTTTAACGGTGCTTGCCCAGGTTGCGGAGAAACCGCTTATGTTAAGCTTCTAACTCAACTCTATGGTGATCGTATGATGATCGCTAATGCCACCGGTTGTAGTTCAATCTGGGGTGGAAGTGCTCCTGCGGTTCCATACACCACGAATCAAGAAGGTAAAGGACCGACTTGGGCTAACTCCTTATTCGAGGATAATGCTGAATTTGGTTATGGCATGTATTTGGGAGTCCGTCAGCAACGTGAAAAATTAGCTGAATTAATGACGCAGGCACTCGAAATGGAAATTGGTGCTGAGCTTAAAGGTGCCTTTGAAGAGTGGCTTGCAGGTTGGAATGATGCAGATGCTTCAAAAGCAGCCGCAGCAAAAATTAAGGCATCTCTTGAAGGCTATAATGGAGACAATAACGTATTAGCAGAGATCCTTCGTCGGAAAGACCATCTTATCAAGAAATCCCAATGGATTATTGGTGGAGACGGATGGGCTTATGATATCGGCTATGGTGGTTTAGATCATGTTTTAGCATCCGGCGACGATGTCAATGTCCTCGTTCTCGATACTGAAGTATATTCCAATACCGGTGGTCAATCTTCAAAATCAACGCCTCGTGCAGCTGTTGCTAAGTTTGCTGCCGCAGGTAAGAAGATTCGTAAGAAAGACCTTGGTATGATGGCTATGAGTTACGGCTACGTTTATGTCGCTCAAATTGCCCTTGGTGCCAATATGAGCCAAGCTATCAAAGTTATTAAGGAAGCCGAAGCTTATAAAGGACCTTCATTAATTATTGCTTATGCTCCATGCATTAACCATGGCCTTAAAGCTAGTATGACGAAGAGCGTTCAAGAAGCTAAGAAAGCCGTTGATTCTGGGTACTGGCATCTCTATCGCTTCAATCCTGATTTGGCAGAAGAAGGAAAGAACCCATTTAGCCTGGAATCCAAGGAACCAACGATACCTTTCCGTGACTTTATCATGGGCGAAGTACGTTATACGTCATTGATGAATACCTTCCCTGAAACTGCAGAAGAACTCTTCAGCGGAGCAGAAAAATATGCTAAGGTACGTTACGATTCTTATAAACGTTTAGCAGAACAAAAATGGGGAGAATAATTTAACCAGATTGTTCTAAAAATAATTTAACTATGGTTTGAGAGCAGAATTTCTGCTCTCTTTTTTTATGCTGTGAGGAAAGTATAACCTTCATTAGTATATTGTGAACAAAACTATAAACCTAGGAATAGAATGTTCAAAAGGAAGTGGGAGGTGTTTTACGACGAGCAGTATACCAATGGTTGGAGATTTCGTAAGGGAATCGCTGGATTTACATCTATTTATGGCTCGAATCATGAAAGAACATGCAACGTTTATGCAAATCGGATTTCTGCCTAAAGATGTTACTTACACCGCTCAAGCAGAGGAGTTTAAATGTCAATACGATGAACTTCTTAAGGAAGCTATAATGCTTAGCGATTGTACGGCGTCAGAAAGCGTACTTCAATCAGGAGAATTGGTAACCGATAAAACACTTGGGGCAGAGCAAAAGACTCAAGAATTGACGGGAATCTATATTGAATGTTCACTAACGGCCGAGGAGTTGAAATTTCATCCCGATCCAGGGACAATCCCCCCAGAGATTATCCCCAATATTCAGACTCTAAATGAAAAGGCAAAAACTTTAACGACCTGTTTTGCTGAGTTCAAAGCTATGGTTTTAGACCAAGTGACGAAATGTTGTTTATTTACAAATCTCCTGCCATCCCAATATTCCCACATTCATAAGGAGGCCCTTTTTTATCTTAAATTAATAAACCGTTTACAAAACAACCAATTTGTAAATTCACGAGTTGAGTTATATGAGCAGAAGGTATTTTGGGACGATATCATGGGAGAGCATGCCCAGGTTATTAGTCATCTTCTGGATCCTTCGGAGAAGAATCTTATTCGTAAGGCAGAAGATTTTGATCGTCTGTTTAAGCGATTAGAACAGAAACTAAAAGGTGAGGGGGCACGAGCAACACAGCTTGAACAATTGAGACAGGAGAATATTCAGGCGACCACGGCAATCGCAACTTTTAAAGCCATGAGTACAGACCTTCTTCTGGGCTGTCAAATACGATCTATGCTTACTCCTTTATTGACGGATCATACTTTGCGAGAAGCTTATTATTATTTAAGAATTTTAAAGACTTTAAAATTGGTTTATCTTGGACGAGGTTAATCAACAGAAGTTCATAGTTCTCAAAGCGGGCGAAAGAAACGTTAAGGTTTCAAAGTTCGCTTTTTTGACTTTGTTAACAACATTAAACAATTTTTTTGAATAAATTATAAGAATTTAGCAGATTCCTAGTTGAGATGCTTTCAACGATGGAGGAACTCATGGAGGACACTATACTCACGGTTTGTTGTGTTCTAGTTACCTGGTTTTGGGGTGATTGGAAAAAGTGGAAGCAATATTATTCTACAATTGTATTTTGGGACTTGGGTAATATGATTTATTGTTATCTTACGTTCAAAAAGCCTTTATGGAAATTTACGACAATTATCCCCGAATCAATGGCCAATGTTCTGATGATTGTTGTTATTTTTCCATGCGTTATTTTATTATTTCTCCCTTATTTTCCGAGAAAGGGATTTTTGAAGCAATTAATGTATGTCTGCTTCTGGACGTTCATTTTTTCTTTGATTGAATGGTGGGCATTACGACTGCACCACTTTGCTCATTTTAACGGTTGGACCTTAACATATTCTGTGATTTTTAATTTTGGCATGTTTATTCTACTTAAAATACACTATGAGGATCCACGCTGGGCATGGTTAATTTCATGTGTTACCGGCATTTTTATAATGACATATTTTGAAGTTCCTTTATAAAATTCAGAGAAAAAGAGCTGCAACTGTTTATGCTTGCAGCTCTTTTCTTATCCCTTGTAATCGATGTGCATAATCAATGAGGTGCGGGACAAAATAAGCTGATAAGGAGGAGTAACCGTTGCGCAGCTGGATGAAAATGCTCAAAGAACTTACCCTTCGTCCTAAGGTTCGGCAGGTTAGAAAACCCCCTGCCTACTCCTTTGATGAAGACCTTGATAAGCCTGTTTCAGGGCATATAGTAAAAGAAATCTTGTCTAAGAGCAGTGATGTTGTATTTCGGGAATTCTATCTTCAGGGAAAGGAATCTATTCCCTGCCTAATGGCAGGGGTGGATGGGCTAGTCGATAAGAACCTGTTAGACCAATTTGTTTTAAAACCTCTTATGGTTGATTTGCCAGGTCGCGGAGAATTAGCTCAAGTGACGTTGGCTAATGTAGTGGATAATACTATTCAATACCTTCTGCCTGGTCTTGAAATCAAAAAGATCTCAAAATTAGGTGATGCCATTAATGCAATTTTGTCCGGCGATGCGGTGATTTTTTTCGGTGACTCTAAAGAAGCAATTATTATCGGAGCTAGAGGGTGGGCTAATGCCGGGATTAATGAACCTGTAGCTGAGTCAGTAATTAAAGGCCCTCATGAGGGATTTACAGAAACACTAAGAATTAATACATCTCTTTTACGGCGAAAGATCAAACATCCCTCCTTGAGGCTGATATCTTTAAAGCTTGGCGAGTTAACCAATACAGATATAGTTGTCACCTATGTTGACAAAGTCGCCAGCCCTGATGTTGTTTCCGAAGTATTGAGAAGGCTGAGCATCATTAAGATGGACGGGGTATTGGAAAGCGGCTATATCGAAGAAATGCTTGAGGATTTCCCCTATTCGCCCTTTCCCCAAATTGCTTATACGGAAAGACCTGATGTACTGGCAGGTAAGCTTTTGGAAGGGAAGGTTGGTATTATGGTTGACGGAACTCCAATAGTCTTAGTAGTTCCGGCCATTTTAACACAATTTTTAAACGTCAATGAAGATTACTATCAACGTGCTATGACAGCAATATTGTTTCGCTTTGTTCGCTATATTGGGGCGTTTATTGCTATTACGGCGCCAAGTGTTTATATTGCAGTGACTACTTTTCATCAAGAAATCATTCCTACTGATCTTTTGATGAGCATTTCTGCAGGACGGGAAGGAGTGCCTTTTCCTGCCCTTTTAGAGGCCTTACTTATGACAATAGTCTTAGAGATCTTACAAGAAGCAGGGCTGCGTTTGCCAAAACCAATTGGACAAACTATTGGTATTGTCGGCGCTTTAATCATAGGAGATGCTGCTGTAAAGGCTAGCTTAGTGAGTCCCTTGATGGTTATTGTTATTGGCATAACTGCCGTATCGAGCTATGCTATCCCCTACTACGATTTGAGCTTAGCGGTACGGCTTACACGTTTTCCGCTTATGATTTTAGCGGGAAGTCTCGGTTTTTTCGGCGTCTCCGTCGGCCTTTATGCAGGCTTAATTCACCTCCTAAGCCTTCGTTCTTTCGGCGTACCCTACATGAGCCCTATTGCCCCTATGCGCATCCGCTCCTTGTTACAGGATACGTTTGTACGAGCTCCATGGTGGGCGATGAAACGAAGGCCTCAGCTTTTGGAAATAGAGAACCCCCGATCAGGCGGGAAGGGAAAAGAATAGCCATGGAAAGAATTTCTCCACATCAGTTCATGACCTTAGGGGGAGCTGTACTCATGGGTACAACATTTCTCCCGGTTGCGTCCATCGTCAGCAATGCCGGCGGTCGAGACGGCTGGATGAGTGTTTTGCCCGCCTTTGTCTTGGGAATACCTTATGGCTTAATGGTGCTTTCCTTATTATCTCAATTTCCCAATAAAAATTTATTACAGGTTACGGAGATAGTCTTTGGTAAATGGATAGGGAAAGCAATAGGTGTTCTTTATATCTCAATAACAGGTTATTTTGGCGGTTTGCTTCTGGGGCAAGTAGGAGACATCTATGAACGGTCAATTATGCCCTTGACCCCCATCGGTCTGTTTTATTTAGGGACAATAATTCTAGTCTTCTATTTGTGTAAGTCCGGAATTGAAGTATTCGCCCGGTTTTCCGAAGTTGTTTTTCCATTGATTCTCTTAGCATTAATCTTGAACTTAACGCTTTCAATCTCGCGAATTGAGCCGGGCGAGCTGCTGCCTATTCTAAGTGAAGGGTTAATGCCGCTTTTCTGGGGAGGCCTTAAAGTGGCCCCCTTCGCCATGGAATATATACTTTTCATGGCCGGGATTTCTGCGTTTCTGCCCACTGATATGAAGGAGATTGGACAATTAAGGAGAGAGGTTTGGCGGGCGGTATTTTTGGTGGGGATCCTGGACATGTTTGTGGCACTCCAGCAAATCCTTGTATTTGGGCCTTTCGAAACGACTCGAATTGTGTATGGCTTATTAGTTTTAGGAAAAATGGTGGAAGTAAGCCGCACAGTGGCAGGTGTTGAATCATTATTTTTGGGGGTCTGGCTTGGGGCCTTGGTCATAAAGATCAGCGCTTTTTTATTCACTACAGTTTGGGGCCTAGAGACTGTGATGAACTTTAAAGGTTTAAAATGGCAGATTGCGGTTTGTGCAGTCTTTATGGGGATTGCTTTTGGCTTTGTAAGGGGAGCTGCATTGATTTCCGAAATTGCGTTTGTTGATAACTACCTCATTTTGCCATTTACCGCTATTTGGATATTAGGACTTTGGGGAGCAGTGCGCTGGAAGAAGGGAAAAAAGATCCGTGGAAACTAGAAGACATCAAAAAGTTAATCGAATTGCGGCCTTAATTTTAGTAGCATGTCTCTTATTTTTACCGGGATGTTGGGGAAAACGGGAAGTCGAGGAATTGGCGCCTCTGATTGGCATAGGAGTTGATCTCGGGAAAAAACCGGGAACATTTCTGATAACAATGCAATTAGCCAAACCTAAACAAGGTGGGGGAGATTCCGCAGCTAAAATTGAAGATCGAACCTTTAGTGTAGAAGTCTCCAGCGTTCGAGAAGCAACAGAAATGGTTTATAAGATCTCCAGCCGTATACCCTTTATGGGTTCATTGAAGGTCATTGTTATTGGTGAAGGTGCGGCCAAAGCCGGTTTTAACGATATTGTTGATTTTGCTCAGCGCTTCTCAGAGTTCCGACGGACAATGTACCTTGTTTTGACAAAAGGAAGGGCCCAAACTCTTTTAAATTTGAAATTGCGCGATGGGGAACTGCCAGCTATGAGCATTAAGAATCATATGGAGCAAGGAAATAACATTTCTACTTTTCCAACCGTTCGTCTGGGACATTACTTAACAATTCTAGGTACACAGAGTACGGCTCCAATTCTTCCCATCGTTGAAACTATAAAGTCAGGAGAGGGTGGCATTGAATATAATGACGAGAAGGAGGGAAAGGAACTGCACATACAAGGTGCAGGTGTTTTACGCGGGGATCAATTAGTGGATTACCTTACGGATAAAGAAACCAAAGGGTATATGTGGCTTGAAAACAATGTTCAGAATCGCTTAATTAACACAATGAATGATAAAGGCAACGTTAGCTTCGGCGGGCAAGTTTTAAAATCCAAGACTAGATATAAATTAGTCAATAACAACGGAGTAATAGGTCTCCAGTACCAGATCCAAGCGAGTATTTCCGTCGACGAAGTAATGGGTATAAAGCAACAACTTTCGGAACCGGAATGGGTCGATCTAATGAATCAGGCTGAAACTAGTTATGCTAAAGTTATTCAAGAAGAATGTGAGCTGTCAATTACAAAAGAGAGGGATTTGAGTCTTGATTTTTTAGGGATTGGGCGGCTGATTGAAGAGAGAGATCCTTCGTATTGGAAGACCATTAAAGACCAATGGGAAGAGAAGATTACAGATTTTCCTCTTTCCCTGAATGTACAGGTTTCTGTACATCATTCAGGAATGTCAAGCAGCAGTTCTACGACTAATTCAGTCGAAGAAGGGGAAGAATAGGTGTAGGAGGAAGTACTAAGGGGGAACATAACTATGATAAAACCATTTAATATACAATCACAGGGCCCAAGTGAGGGAACCACCGCAATAAAGGATCAGAAAATGGTTATCAATAAAGGAAAAGTCTATCCGGTTTGTTATCGCTGCGCTCAAGTTCCAAAATACGGACTCTATGATGGATTTAGGATACGAGGAATGTTTTTCTGTTCTGATTGTCAACAGGAGTTGTACTCGGCAGACCAGAACACTCCGGAATATCAAGAGTTTTTAGTTTTAATCCAAGGACTTTTATTTTAATAGTTTTGATTATAACCCGGGATATTGATTCAAATCTCGGGTTATGAAATGTAGATGAAATATTGACTTAGATGTGATAAAATAGTATGAATATCTGTATTGATATTGATATAAAGAATCATAAACCATTTAATGGAGGTTCATTGGTGGGTGATCTGGGAGAAGGATTGAGTCAATATCGGAAACAGGGGTTTTGCTCTTTCCATACTCCTGGCCATAAAGGGCAACAGGAGTTTTTTCATGACTTTGATTTCTGCGGATTTGATTTAACAGAACTTCCGGGACTCGATATGCTTCATTCACCGAAAGGAATTATAGATCAAGCGCAGAAACGATCGGCCGAAATTTTTGGAGCGGATGAAACATTTTTTTTAGTTGGCGGGGGAACTGTCGGCAATCAGGCTATGTTTATGTCCCTTACGGGTACGATGAATCAGGTTATTATTGAAAGAAGTTCCCATCGCTCTGTAATGTCGGCTTTAGTTCTCAGCGGACTGAAACCGGACTATATAAAACCTATTATTCATCCGGATTTTAATCTTCCCTTGGGTTTGGACATAAGCCCTGAGCGATTTCCTTGGTCAAATGCCGCTGCTTGTCATGTTACTTATCCTAGTTATTATGGAACGTGTATTGAGCTGCCAGACCTTTTAAATAAAAGGGCGGATTTAGCACCGGACGTACCGGTGTTTGTTGATCAAGCGCACGGTTCTCATTTTTTGGGATTCTTGTTTCCTGCGAGTGCTTTAACATTGGGTGCGGATCTTGTCTTACATAGTACTCATAAGACGCTAACCGCCTTAACTCAGTCAGCTATGCTCCATGTTCAAGGCTCAAGAGTTTCTCGTATTCGCTTAAGACAAAGCTTGGAACTGCTGCAATCATCAAGCCCCAGCTACCTATTATTAGCGTCTCTGGAACGAGCTGGGGAATATGCTTTGGATTTAAGCCGGTGGGAACGCCTTAAAGATGAAGTTGGGAATCTTCAACAAAGGGTTGGGGAGAAATTCCGTATACTCTCTCAGAACGATGTCGGGACTTACGGGATTGATGCCCTGGATTGGTCAAAAATTTTGATTAATACACGGCCGCTGGGATTACCTGCTTCTCGCTGTGTTGAATTTTTGCGTACAGAATTTGGCCTGGAACCTGAATTATGGGATGAAGAGAATATTTTGTTTTTGCTGGGAATCGGTAATACCCCTGAGGACATTCGCAGACTCACGAGGGGGTTAGAGAGGTTGGCAGATAGTGCTCAATCATTGTCCTTAGGATCTGAAGGTTTTAGAAGAAACGATCGATATGACAGAAGCGGCGATTTTTTTTTACCGCCCCAGATTCTTAGGCCACGAGAGGCCTTTTTAGCTAAAAAACGGAAAATTCCTCTGAAAGAGAGTTTAGGCCATATTGTTGGGGAAACTATTTCGCCATATCCACCTGGAATTCCAATCGTTGTCATGGGAGAACAAATGACTCCAGAAGTTCTCGAGACACTCCTTGTTGCTGGAGAAGGACGTTGGCAAGGGTGGGAAGGTTTTGAAAGCCGAACAATTTGGGTCGTGGAGGAGGAAAAAGGAATGTCATGAATCTAGCACAGGCACTTTTAGAAAAGGCGGCTCGAGAAGAACACTTGGCACATCTTTTACTCTTCCATGGGGGAAGCGAATTACACCGGCGGGAAGAGGCCCTTCGTATCGCCCAGATTTTAAATTGTTTTTCGCCAAAATCAGAAAGGCCGTGTCAGAATTGCCCGGCCTGCCATAAAATTTCCAATCTTAACCATCCGGATGTACTATGGCTGAAACCGCTTAAGACAACGATCGGAATTGAACAAGTTCTTGCCTGGCAGGAAAAGGCTTATTTAAAGCATTATGAAGGGAACTATAAAGTTTCCATAATCGAACAGGCGGACACGTTAACGTTGCCTGCGGCGAATGCACTTTTAAAAGTTATTGAAGAACCTCCGGAGCGTTGTGTTATTATCCTTAGTGCTGGAAATGCGGAAGGAATATTGCCTACAATACACAGCCGAGCTCAGTTAATTTATTATCCTGATCCTTCCGAAGATGAGTGGTTTGAGGAATTGGGAGCGATAAATCAGCAGGAGGCCAAATTAGCCTTGGAGTTAAGCGGTAAAAACCAAACTTTGGCGACTGCAATACTGGAGCAGGGTGTTTTTGCTCTTCAAGATTGGGTTCGTAGGTTCTTTCAGGTTATTAAGGATAAGGATTTTCTGGCGCTTTTTTCGCTTTTTCCCTTAGACAAAAACCAAGTAAGTATTTATCTGCAGGTTTTAGCTGTTAGGATACAGGAAGGCATCCGCAATGGCACGAACCAACCTTTTGAACTTCTGGCAATTGGTAAAGCTAATGAGGCGTTAAGACAACAAGTGAATCCGAGATTGGTTATAGAAGTATTGGCTTTAGAACTATTTCAACAAGGAGGGGTTCTCTGTGATTGAGGTTGTCGGTGTTCGCTTTAAAAACGCGGGTAAAATATACTATTTCTCTCCGGGAGATCTTAAGCTTGAGGCCTCGGACCGGGTGATTGTTGAAACCGCAAGAGGTATTGAATTCGGTGAATTGGTGATTCCTCCTCGAATGGTAGCTGATGAGGAAGTGGTACTTCCTTTAAAGCAGGTTATTAGAAAAGCCACATCGGCTGATGAACAGTTTGTAGAACAAAATAGAATAAAGGAAAAAGATGCTTTTCAAATCTGCTTAAAGAAAATATCCGAACATCAGCTGCCGATGAAATTGGTTGACGTCGAGTATACCTTTGACGGAAATAAGATTATTTTTTCATTTACGGCTGAAGGCAGGGTTGACTTTCGGGAATTAGTAAAAGATTTGGCGGCCATTTTCCGTACGCGTATTGAATTAAGGCAAATAGGAGTTAGAGATGAAGCTAAGATGCTGGGAGGAGTCGGTTCCTGCGGAAGAATACTTTGCTGTACGTCATTTTTAGGAGATTTTGAACCAGTTTCCATCCGCATGGCCAAGGATCAAAAATTATCTCTAAACCCGACCAAGATCTCTGGAATTTGCGGTCGGCTTATGTGTTGTCTGAAGTATGAAAATGGCTGTTATAAACCTGATGATAAGGAAATGTACGCTCAGGATTTAGAAGACATTAAGATGCTGGAAATTCTGGATGAATCGAATAGTATTGTTGATAGCCCTGTTGCCAATGCAAGTAAAATGAATGGCAAACAGCGTTGTAATAGGAAAGGGGAAAAGCCCAAAGGAAAGAGTGAGAAGGTATGAGTCAGTTAACTCAAGCCCTTACAGAAGTGGAAGAAAAATTACGTTCCCTGCTGGAGGAAGTTAACCATTTAATACCTTACGTAAAGGCTTTAGAAGAAGAAAATATCAAACTAAAACGTGAGTGTACTCTTCCGGAAAAAGAGACGGAGCGGGTTATTGCCAATGCCGAACATATCCAAGGTGTCGCTCACGATAATTTAGAGCGACTTTATCATGAAGGATTTCACGTCTGTCATCTTCATTTCGGGCAGCCTTTAGAAGGGGATTGTCTGTTTTGTATGGGCTTTTTACGGAAAGACTAGAATTAAAGGATATTTTACGGTCGGGAGTCTTTAGACATGTTAGTTAAAGGTACATTATATGTATGTGGGACCCCAATTGGCAATTTGTCAGATATAACGCTGCGAGTCTTAGATACATTGCGGAATGTTGATTTAATAGCCGCTGAAGATACTCGCCATTCACGTAAGCTTTTACAGCACTTTCAAATTAGTACCCATTTGACGAGTTATCACGAGCACAACGAGAAGAAGAAATCCTTAGAACTAGTAGAACGACTTAAAGCAGGCCAAACAGTCGCTCTTATTAGTGATGCCGGATTACCTGGAATTTCTGATCCGGGAGGTGAGGTTATTCGGCTGTGCCTTGAAGAAAATATTCCGGTGGATGTTTTGCCAGGACCAAATGCGGCTCTGACGGCTTTGATTTTATCAGGTATGCCGGCTGAACATTTTACGTTTTATGGTTTTTTGCCAACTTCAGCAGGGGAGAGAAAACGTAGTTTAGAAGACCTGGCAAATCGCCAAGAAACATTGATCCTTTATGAGGCTCCTCATCGATTGTTAAGCACCTTACAAGGATTGTCGGAATCCTTTGGTGATCGTGAGGCTGCAGTTGTTCGTGAGTTAACAAAAGTGCATCAGCAAGTTCACAAGAATTATCTTTCTAAGCTAAGAGAAGAGTTTGAAAAGACCCCTCCGCGGGGAGAATGCTGCATCGTCATTGCTCCATTTGTTCCGAAAAAGTTAGCAGGCGGGCCTCAAGACTGGTGTATTGAGGTCAATGAGGGAGTACAGCGGGGGTTAACCAAGAAAGATGCCATGAAAGAAGTGGCCAAGCGTTATGGAGTGAAAAAGTCAGAGGTATATCAAGCCTTAATTGAAGAATTAAAGTAGAATAAAAAGAAGGCCAATCAGGCCTTCGAAGAGAGTGTTTGAATAATATCATTACACACAAACTTATATCTATGTAAAAACTGTTCCTAAACTTAGACAGCTTTAGAACCGGTATCTACGTTGCCAAGGATAGCTTCTCCCATCGCAACAGCACATTCACGGCAAACGTTTTTGCCATGGAAAAGTTGATTGTCACTGGCATTACCACAAAATACACAAGCCGGCTCATACTTTTTAAGAATGATTCTTTCTTGGTCCACATAAATTTCCAGAGCGTCTTTTTCGTCAATTCCCAATGTACGGCGAAGTTCGATAGGTAAAACAATGCGGCCAAGTTCGTCTACTTTTCTCACGATTCCTGTTGATTTCATCATCTTCACTCACTCCCTTTACTACAACTTTCGACAGAAAACTACAACCTTATGATACCAATGGTTCCAATTAAAGTCAACCACTTTTAAAGGTGATTAGGAATTAAATTTCTTGAATAAAAAATTACATTTACATAATAAATTTTTATTATGGATATACTTGACAAATATGAGTTAATGTGTCGAATTCATAGGATTGAGAGGAGATCTAACGTGAACTATTACATCACAACCCCAATTTTTTATCCCAATTCAAGTCCCCATATTGGTACTGCCTATACTACAGTTGCTGCAGATACTCTGGCTCGTTATCATAGAATGTTGGGAGATCAGGTTCATTTTCTAACGGGTACCGATGAGAATGCGCAAAAGATTGTTCGTACTGCGGAAGCCCATCACCTTGATCCGCAAACTTATGTCGATGGTGTTGTCCAGCGCTTTAAAGAGTTATGGAAGGCCTTGGATATTTCCAATGATGATTTTATCCGGACGACAGAAGAACGTCACGGTAAAGTGGTTCAACAAATTTTTACCAAATTGTATGAACAAGGCGATATTTACAAATCAGAGTATTCGGGATGGTATTGTACACCTTGTGAAACATTTTGGACGGAAAGCAAACTGGTTGATGGAAAATGTCCCAACCCAGATTGCTTACGCAGTGTAGAATTGTTAAAAGAAGAGAGCTATTTTTTCCGTTTATCAAAATATCAAAACGCGCTCCTTCAATACATTGATGAACATCCTGATTTTATTCAGCCCCTTTCCCGGCGCAATGAAATGATCCGTTTTATTGAAAGCGGCTTAGAAGATCTTTGTGTTTCCAGAACGACATTCAAGTGGGGGATTAAGGTACCTTTTGATCCAAAGCATGTGGTTTATGTTTGGCTTGATGCCTTAATCAACTATATTTCCGCTTTAGGTTACCCGGATGAAGAAAATTATAAAAAATATTGGCCGGCTAACGTTCAAATCATGGGGAAAGATATTGTTCGCTTCCATGCGATCATTTGGCCAATTATTTTGATGGCTCTTGATCTTCCTCTCCCGCGCCTTGTTTATGGGCATGGGTGGTATTTGTCGAAAGATGGGGGAAAAATCTCAAAATCGCGGGGGAATGTCCAGGATTCCTTCGAATTAATTAAAAGGTATGGCTCAGATGCTATCCGCTATTTCCTGTTGCGTGAAATGCAGGTTGGGACTGATGGAACATACTCTGAGGACAATTTAGTGGAACGAATTAATAGTGATTTGGCTAATGATTTTGGTAATTATGTTTCTCGAAGTTTGGCTATGGTCGTCAAGTATAGGGGGGGGGTTGTTCCTCGGCCAGGTCAAGATGGTCCCTTAGAGATGGAATTGAAAACCTTAAGTTCGGAAGTTAAAAAGGGCGTAGACGACAGTCTTGAACGCTGTGACATGGCAAGTGCTCTGGAACAAATCTGGCGTTTTATTGCTCGATGCAACAAGTATGTTGATGAAACTGCTCCTTGGGCCTTAGCAAAGCAGGAAGATCAACAGGAGCGTCTTGATACTGTTCTTTATACGTTTGTAGAATGTATTCGCATTATGGCCATCTTGACCGCTCCCTTTATGCCGGGCATTACACCCCGAATATGTTCGCTCCTTAGCAGCGATGAGCATCTTATTCGCTGGGAAGAGGCGGATCAATGGGGAATTATAAATCCGGGTGCCAGCATCCAAAAGGGTGAACAGCTCTTCCCGCGAATTGATATTTCTCAATATGCAGAAGAGGTGACGAAACCAGTGGAGTCTGGCTCTAAGCAAGAAGCTAAAGATTTGGAGTTCGAACCAATTAAGGAAGAAATTAGTATTGAGGAGTTTGCGAAACTTGATCTAAGAGTTGGAAAAGTTCTGAGCGCCGAGAAGGTTGCCAAGACAGATAAACTCCTGAAATTAGAAATCGAAATCTCTGGACAAGTGCGTACGGTTGTTTCCGGTATTGCTCAACATTATGCACCGGAAGATTTGATTAATAAATTCGTAGTAGTTGTTGCCAATCTAAAGCCGGCAAAGTTAAGAGGAATAACCTCTCAAGGTATGATTTTGGCAGCATCACAGGGAGAAGTTCTTGAAGTACTTATGCTTGACAAAGAACTCCCTGGCGGAGCGCAAGTGAAATGATTTGGGATACGCATGCGCATCTTGATGACGAGGTATATCAAGAAGATTTTCAAGATGTCTTAGAAAGAATTAAGTCTTCGGGAATTTCTCGAGTTACGAATGTTGGCTATGACCTTCCATCTTCTAAAAGGTCAGTGCAGCTTGCCCAGAATTACGATTTCATCTATGCAGCTATCGGTGTCCATCCTCACAATGCAGAAGAGTTCAGCGATGATGTTATGGTTCAACTCCAAGCGTTGGCTCAACATCCCAAGGTTCTGGCCTGGGGGGAAATCGGCCTCGATTATTATCGGGATTTATCTCCTCGAGCTATGCAACAAGAGGTTTTTATTCAACAGATTGAATTGGCCAACAAGGTTGGTCTGCCGATTGTAATTCATGATCGGGACGCCCATCAGGATGTTTTAGAAATTGTCAAAGCTCACCCGCCGAAATATGGAGGTGTTCTGCACTGCTATTCAGGATCCTGGGAAATGGCGAAGGTTCTTTTAAAGCTTGGGTTCTATCTTTCTTTTGCCGGGCCTTTAACCTTTAAAAATGCCCGCCATACCGTTGAGGTGGCCAGAAATGCCCCCATCGACCGTATTCTTGCGGAGACAGATTCTCCCTATTTAACCCCGGAACCGCGCAGAGGCAAACGCAACGAACCCGCTTATGTAAGAGAGGTTGTCAGGAAACTCGCTGAAATCAAAGAACTGAGCATTGAAGAAATGGCTCTCCAGACCATGCATAATGCCGAAACAATATTTAAGCTTGTTTAGGCTTGTTAAAAAGGACCTTCGGGAGAAGGTTCTTTTTTTTGAATTTGCTTCATACCTTCTGATTAAGGAGGGATAGGATGTATTCGCTACCGATCACCACGTATTCCGATTATTGGCGGGCAACCAAGACTTGGAGTTCGTATCTGGGCGGTTTAGCAGTGTTTGCGGCTGGTACAAGATATTCAGCACTGAAAGCTCCAGATATACCCCAGACCATATCTGTTCCTTATCAACAAGTAAAAAAACCACAGACGATTCAAAAACCCAAACTTGAGATAGGTCTTTTAGACTCACGCAGGAAATTACTACGTGTCGGAAATATCAGTCGTGGAGCTCCGGCCTTAGGCGGCAGTAATTCAAAATCGCCCATTTCAGAGCCAAGCAGCCTGGAAGTTGTAAAGGGGGGGGAGTCTCAAGAGGAACTTTTAAGTGAGGACAAGGCGGGTAATTCTCTTAAGGGTTCAGGAAGTATGATGACAAGCGATATTCAAGTCGTCGACAAAGAAATTCCCTATGCTACGCAGGTTATAGAATCAAATCAGCTTCTTCCCGGAATGAGCAAGGTTCAGGAAGAAGGGGAAACTGGTGTTTTAAGACAAGTGGTTAAGACCTATAAGGTAGATGGACAACCATTGAATCAACAAATACAACTTTCCTTTGAATTAAAGGGACCTAAGAAGAAAGTAGTAATTCAGAACTCCAAGCCGGTTGTCGGAGAGCACTTCGAAATTGACAAATTGAATATTAGTAAAACGTTAACAATGGAGTCGACTGCCTATACTTATACAGGCAGCAAAACGGCAACGGGATTAACGCCAAGACAAGGCATCATAGCCGTAGACCCCAGAGTCATCGCTATGGGAAGTAAAGTATATGTAGAAGGCTATGGGTATGCTATAGCAGCTGATACGGGCGGAGATATCAAAGGTAACAGGATTGATTTGTTTTTTACAAACCTTAGACAATGCTTGGATTGGGGAAGAAAGCCAGTTCGCATACACATTCTAAAACCCATATAATGGAAAAAAGTTTTTGACAACCAACTACTTATCAATTAAAATGAAGTTGGTTGATTGCTATGGGTTTTGGAGGGATTCAATGTTTCAGAATTCTCGAGCTGCGGTTTTAGCGTTAGTTCGCAGAGGTCGCTTAAGTAAAGCTGCAGTTGCCCTCGTGATTTTTTTCCTGATTGCCTGCGGAATTCTGGCCTTCAATATGAAAACAATTGATATTGAAGTTGATGACAAAGTTATACCTGTAACAACGATTTTTAATACTGTTGGGCAAGCCCTTGCGTATTCCAACTTAAAGTTTAATCCTGAGGATGTTGTGAATCCTCCTCGAAATTCAAGAATTACAAAAGGCATGAGGGTCGTTGTTACAAGAAGCATACCGATTCAGCTGACGGTAGATAAACAGACTTTGTCAGCGAGGACTACAGCCAAGACTGTCGGTGAGGCGATTAATGATTTGTCAGAACGCTATGGCTTACAAATTAAAGACGTTGATGAAGTCAACGAACCACGTTCTGAAGATCTTAAAGAGCAAATGGATATTAAAGTGCGAAGGGCTGTTCCGGTTGTTGTGCAAGCGGATGGAAAGACAATCAATACGTATTTGGCTCCCCGCACAGTAGCTGAGGCCTTGAAGAAGTTGAATATTGTTTTAGGAGCAAAGGATAAGGTTTCTCTTGCGCTTAACCACTTATTGACGGCTAATGAAAAGGTTAAGGTGGTAAGAGTGGCTGAAAAGGTGGAAACTCAGGAAAGTGAGATTCCCTATCAGATGGTAACTCAGCCGGGGGATTATCCCGTTGGATTGCCTGATAAGGTCATTAGCCGCGGTTCTAACGGTATTCAGGAACAGACCATACGTTTAACCCTTGAAGATGGAAAAGAAGTCGATCGGCAAATTCTTGGGCAGCGTGTGGTTACCGCTCCTATCAATGAACTGGTTTCCCGGGGAGCACAAACATCTGTTTCCCGCGGCGGGCAGACGATTAATTTTAAAAGGGCCTATATCATGAGAGCAACGGCTTATTGTATTCCTGGCGGTATCACGAAAACTGGAGCGCCGGTTCAATGGGGAGTAGTCGCTGTTGATCCGAGGGTTATTCCTTTAGGCTCGAAGGTTTATGTAGATGGTTATGGGAGTGCACGTGCTTTGGACACAGGAGGCCTGATACAAGGCAATCGAATTGATCTCTATATGGATTCTGAAGCGGCGGCAATGTCTTGGGGTGTTCGTTATGTTTTAGTTTACCTTCAGTAATCATCTTGAAGAGTTTTTGCATAGAGGTTTTAGTGAAAAATTAAATTTATTTTTATGTCCCGAAAGCTCCTGAAAAGTTTATTCAGGGGCTTTTCTCTTTACTGTCAGGCATCCATGTTCCGGGCAGCTCCTTCCACATTCGTTCACTCACTATTTTCGAGGCTCGTGCTCGAGCTTTAGTGGGAACGGGCATTTTCGCGGCAAACCTCCGGATAATACCTAAGATGAGAAGTTATAACTTTTAACTTAAGGTCATAGTCTTTAGGGTAGCCTAAGAAACGGGGGAATTTAAATGCGTCTGCTTTTGGGAATGCCGGGAAAGAAAATGGCAATTGGTTTTGTTCTCGGGGTTATGAGTTTGTTAATTTTTTCAGTACTTTGGCAGGGTTCCACAGCAGTCGTTAGTCATTTCGAAGAACATTATACGGTAATGCTCGATCCCGGGCATGGTGGGTATGATCCGGGAGCAATTTCATCTCAGGGCGTTTATGAAAAATCGATCAACCTGCAAATTGCTCAAAAAGTTAAAGAAATGCTTAGCCCCTCCGGTATTGAGGTTTTTTTAACGAGAGAGGAAGATATTGACTATGTGCCTGCCGGAGTTAAAGGAAAAATTACAAAAAAACAAATTGATCTTAACCGCCGCATAGCAATGGCCAGTCAAGCAAAAGCTGATGTGTTTGTCAGCCTTCATGTCAATGCTACACCTCAAGGACAGAATTCCGGAGCTGAGACATTTTATCATTATAAATCAAAATCAGGTAAAGAATTAGCTGAATTAATTCAACAAGAACTGATAAAAATACCAGCAATGAATCGAAGAATTGCTAAACCGGGAGATTTTTATGTCATCAATAATACAAGTATGCCGGCAGTTATTGTAGAAGTGGGGTATTTATCCAGCTCTAAGGAACAAAAAAAGCTTCAGCAATCATGGTATCAAGAACAATTATCCAGAGCTGTTGCAAAGGGGATTGCCCGTTATTTCGAAATACCATAATTAATAAATATAGGATAAATTATACTCTTGGCACTATCATACATAACGTTGTTTGAAGCGGGGAGAATAAAGTCAGTAACCGAATCTATTCGAAGGAGTTGAAGCGCAGCATGAAACGGTTTCTGACTTTTATGATGAGCAGTACCTTGATTCTGGGACTTGCCTTAACAGGATGTTCGAATGTACCGACTCCTAACACGCCATCAAATCAACAAAAGCAAACTTCAGAGAGTACACAACCCCCGAAAGCTGAGGCAGGAGCCACTCGGGATTCTGTTTTGGGATCAGACAAACGAGTTGTTATGGGATTTTACACAGATCCGGAAGGGCCGACTCCCGGTTCAAAGGCATCCATGACCAAAAACGGAAAGATGCTTGATGAAGTTGCCTTTTTCTGGTATTCCTTTGATGGTTCGGGAAAAGTAATCCCAGCAGGAAACGTTGATATGAGTGCCAAAAACACGGCGAAAAAAAATGGTTCCAAAGTCTATGCATTGGTTCATAACATGAATATGAGCGGAAGTGTAGGATTTGATGCCAATTTAGCCCATCGTGTTTTAGCAAATCCCGGAGCACGTTCCAATTTTGTCACAAATTTGGTGAACCTTGCAATGAAGGATAACTGGGATGGAATATCTGTGGATATTGAAAAGACACCACCCGGTGACCGCAACAACTTTTCAGCATTTGTCGCGCAATTAGGCAAAGCATTAAAAGCCAAAGATAAAGTTCTCAATATCTCTATTCCTGCAAAATTTGTGGATTATCCCTCTGATTTGTGGTCAGGAGCCTATGATTACGCAGCAATTGGTAAGGCAGCCGATCAAGTTATTCTCATGACCTATGATGAACATGGTATGGGAACAACACAAGGACCTATTGCTTCACAGGGTTGGGTTGATCGTGTTATTACCTTTGCAGTTGGAAAGATACCAAGTAATAAGATTGTTATGGGGCTTCCCGTGTATGCTTACGACTGGGGATCAAACAAGCCAGTGATGCCGGATTATTTATCCTATGCTCAGGCTGTCGCACGAGCCAAAAAACATGGCGTTCAAATTTTAACAGATCCCAGTGCTAAAGTTCCACAGTTTACCTATACGGCAAATGGAGTTCGACACGAAGTATTTTTTGAAAATGCAGCAAGTTTAAAAACAAAAATGAAGTATACGTTACAACACAAGTTGCATGGTGTCGCTATTTGGCGACTTGGAATGGAGGATCCCTCAATCTGGAACTCTGTGTCGAGTACCTTTGGAACAAATAAATCAACAGCTAAGTAATAAATGTTAAATCAAATATCTGAATTTTTGGAGGGGGTGTAAACCCCCTTTTCTTTGTTTCTAAAATTTGAGTCTTAGCTGAATCTCGGGTAAGATAAAAGAGTTGGAAACGGAGGGAATATTGTAGTGATCAAGGAACTTATAGTGGTAGAAGGGAAAAATGACGCCCATGCAGTTCGCCTGGCCCTGGGAAATGTTGATATTCTTTGGACTGAAGGTTTCGGACTAACTAAGAAAAAACTGGAATATATTGCTGAAATGGCAGTTCGCCAAGGTGTCATTGTCTTTACAGACCCGGATACCGTTGGAGAGCAGATTCGCAAGCGTATAGGCAGCTATGTTCCTCAGGCTAAGCATGCTTATCTTAGCAAAAAAGCTGCGACGAAGCGGGGAGATATTGGGGTGGAGAATGCCAGCCTCGAGGAGATTCGCCGTGCTTTTGCTCATATTCAACAGGAGCAAGGGAGTTCAATTGAGACATTTAACATGGAAGATTTATGGTCGGCAGGCCTTGTGGGTTCGAGCCGGGCTAGTGATTTTCGCTTGGCCTTAGGGAGACGATTAGGGATAGGTGACAGTAATGCTAAACAATTTCTTCATCGCTTGAACCGGTTTGGGATATCTCGAGAATTATTTTTTAAGGCAGTTGAGGAGGTTAGACATGGAGAGCACTGCTGAATATGTCAGACGTCTAGTACGAAGTGGTTCACGTGCTTATAAATCCCTGGGACAAGTTTTCCTTGTCAGCGATCAGGCAATTGAGGGGATTGTTAAAGCAAGTACTATTAGACAGGATGTGCCCCTGGTGGAGATTGGCCCTGGGCTGGGCGTCTTAACACGAGCTTTGGCCCCTAAGGTCGAAAGGATGTGGGCTGTTGAATTAGACTCCCAGAAAATCGAAACTTTGAAGAAAGAGCTGCAGGGACTTCCCATCGAATTTGTACATATGGATGCTCTTGAACTTAATTTAAAAGAACTTTGGGGGGATCAAAAAGGATATTTGGTTGGCAATTTGCCCTATTACATTACAAGCCCTCTCATCATGCATTTTTTAGATCAAGAAGACGTTCTGAGTGGAATGACAATCATGGTTCAAAAAGAGGTAGCGGACAGGATAGCTGCCCCCCCGGGAAGTAGAACCTACGGGGTTTTATCCGTAGCAGTTCAAGTTTCGGCTCAGGTTACAAAAGTAATGGATGTTATGCCCAGGGATTTTTGGCCGTCCCCGAAAGTGACTTCTTCTGTACTTCGGTTGGATCTTCGTCCTTATCCAGGTCTCGAAGTTGATAAAACAAAGTTTTTCCGAGTTGTAAAAGCTGCTTTCAGCCAGCGCCGTAAAACCTTGGGTAACTCTCTTTCAGCAGGTTTAGCCATGGATAAGGAAGTTATAGTTAAAGAATTGAATAAGGCTGGAATTTCAGATGGACGACGGGCAGAGTCATTAAGTATTGAGGAATTTCAGGTTATAACGAAGTTATTTACTGATAGTTGACCACAGAAGTAAGAAAAGGTTTTTAAATATATTTAAAAAGGAAAGGCCTATTAAATCAATGGGCCTTTCCTTTTTTGTACGATCAGCGCCAGCCAAGTTATCTTTATCACGATGTCTATCTTTTCAGGAGTAAGCATAAAATTGGAGAAATTTCCGAATTCTATGGAAGCGTATCTTTTGTTTTATTATAGAAGGATTAGATTAAAGGAGGATAGGTTTGAGTAAAGCAAGTAACCACCGGTTAATGAAGTGGTCAAATATTGTTGCAACACTGGCGACAACCGTATTGGCGATAACTGCTTTAATAACTGTTTATTTGACGGTAGCCGCCTGGAAAGTACAGCAAGAAACAGCGCGGCCATACTTTGTTTTAAAGGAATCACCTCAAGTAGTTCTGGGGAATGAGCTGAATTTAGAATTAAAATTTAATAATGTTGGGGTTCATCCGGCGGTGAATTTATCAAGTGAAACCATTGTTTTTGAGGAAAGTTTAGCGGGAGAACCGATTCACCATGATGAATCGGCCATTGTCAACGAAATTCCCAAGGATGCTCTGTCAAGTCTGGTAATGACACTTCCAAGTGAGAAGCCTAATAATCAGCAAAGTGATATCACGCCTCATTACGTTGTTGTTGACTTACAATATGGAGATCCGATTTTAAATAAATCATATAACCAAACTATTTATATGAAATGGAATGGGATTGAAAAAGGTAAGGTTCAGCCAACGGTTCACGTTCGGGTCGATGAAAAGACGAGAATTTTACAATACTTTCAAAAACATGGGATAGATCTTAAAGAAAGAAGTTAGCGGTTCCTGGCTAAACATTTGTTTCATCTGAGGATATTAAACTGCAAGCCAAGGCAGGGGTTCTGGGAAGAATAACATGTTGTTCGTAAAATATGCCCCGGGATTTCAACCCTTGTTCCCAAGTGTGGAGCAGATCGAAACGTCTTTCCGGGTGATATCCAAGTAACTGATGCTTGCCAAGTGAACGGGTTGAAGGAAGATTTTGGCTTAGAGTTATTCCCATAAGGCAATCGCCGATAATGGTTTCGGCAATTAAGCGGGCATGGCCCCGGTGTTTTCTGGGAGAGTGAAGCCTTTGATGAGGAATGGAAGTTGCTACTTTTATCATGAGATCCAATTTTTTGGCCCAAAATAAGGTGAGAGGCGGAATCGCTATAGCCTCAGGCGGTATATTTGACAAAGCCAGCTTGGAAAGGGCATGGGGTCCGTGTGTTGGGGTAGATAGGCCGAGGTTTTTGAATAAATCGAGTTCGCGATTGAGTTTGGCACGAAATTTCAGAACAAGATTGGCAAGCTTTTGGCGATTGGTGATATAGGGATAACAATTTGTTAGGGCGACATCAACTCCAGAGTTTACTGTTGTGATGAGAGAAAGCAGGTTTTCATAGATATCGCCGGACATATCGCCATCGACAAAAAGGGTTCCATCAACGCCTAAAGAGCGGGCATAAAGGGCCCCTACCGCTCGAGGTATATCAATGCCTAAAGGGTCTGAAAAGAACAATATATGGATACGGGAATCGGGAATGGAACGAGCAAGTTCTAGGGTCTGATCTGTGCAGCCATTGAGAACCAAAATAATATAATCTACGGGAAGGCGCAACACCGTAGTTAAAACTGCCAAAATGCTCTTCTCCTCATTTTTGGCGGGTATAATTGCAGAGAACATCCTTGCTCCTCCTTTGGGATTTACTAGTTATAGTATATGTCGTTTGCTGGTATGCGACATAAGATATAGCGAAAAGGGGAAGGAGGGGAGTCCATGTTTCGAGTCGGGGATATTGTAGCGAGACTTTCTCATCAGCAGGATATTTATTTTCACATCGTTAATGTTATTGATGGTAATCAAGGCGAGCGTTCAGCAATCATCAAAGGACTTAATTTAAGACTGCTAGCTGACGCTCCGTTTTCGGATCTGGTGTCTAAAAGTCCAGTCGAAGTTATGAACTACGAACGAGAAGATAATAAAATGATCTATCAGAAGTTACACAAGCTTACAAGTCAGAGAAAGGCAGTACAAGACGACTTAAAGGAGTATTTTGAAATCCCCGGCCGGGTTCTGCAGTTGGATGGGGATCAAGAGTATTTAAATCAATGTATAAGGACCTACCGTCAAATGGGAATTGAAGCCAAGGGAATTTGTAAAAGTGAGGTTGAACAACCTAAAGTTATTCGCAGAATTTTGCAAGAAAATCCAACGGATATTTTAGTATTAACTGGTCATGATGGATTTTTGCGTGGGAAGAAGGATTTTCATAGTCTGGACAGTTATCGGAGTTCGAGGTATTTTGTAGAGTCAGTTTTAGAGGCCCGCCGCTTTCAGCCTAATCGAGATGGTCTGGTGATTTTCGCTGGGGCTTGTCAATCCAACTATGAGGCTATTCTGGAAGCTGGGGCAAATTTTGCCTCATCACCGAAGAGGATGTTGATACATGCCTTTGATCCGGTGTTCATAGTCGAAAGAATCGCCTTTACTCCTATGGATCAAATTGTCTCGGTCAAAGATATTTTGATGCATACGATCACAGGAACGGACGGGGTTGGCGGGATCGAGACACGGGGGCAAATGCGGCGAGGTTATCCAAGAAGTCCTTATTAATGTGTTAGAGAGCGGTTGTGTTTGTTTAACAGTCCGCTCTCTTTTCTCTTAACCACATTCTTATTAACTTGTATAAATGGCTAGTTCCTTGTTATCTAAGATTGAATTTTAACAGGTGTTCCTATTTCTACATGTTGATAAACAAATTCCACATCATGGTTATACATGCGGATACAGCCTTTAGATACAGCTTGACCGATACTGGCTGGGTTACTTGTGCCGTGAATCCCATATTCAGGAAGAGAAAGGCCCATCCAGCGGCTGCCAAAGACCCCTCCAGGATACATAGCTTTAGTTGCGATGTAGAAGAAACCATGGGGCGTGGGAGTTTCGTTTTTGCCAACGGCAATTGGAAAACGATTTATCAGGCGGTTGTCTTCGTAAAGCTCAAGTTGGCGGCGTTGGGTATGAATTACAAGAGAAGAACTGGACATTGATCTTATGCCTCCTTTCTTCACCAAAGGGTATAGTTCATGGTATGTAAGGGATTCTTGAATGTTCGTTGCATAATACCCCTTCTTTAGGCGGAAAATAAAAAGGACTGGAGGGATTTTATTTGACAGAACATGTGGAAGGAAAGCTGCTCATCATTGGCGGCGCTGAAGATAAAAAAAATGAATGTAAAATTCTCAAGCGTTTTGTTCAAGAAGCAGGAGGAAAGGAGAGCAGGATTACGGTTTTGACAGCCGCGACAGAATTACCTTTGCAAGTGGGAAATGAGTATCATTCCTTATTTCTTGAATTAGGGGCGCAGGAGGTACAGGTTCTCGATGTTTCTGATCGCATACAGGCCAACAGGAGAGGGATCGGCAAGGAGTTTGAAAACTCAACGGGAGTTTTCTTTACCGGCGGAGATCAATTAAGAATTACCGGTTTGTTGGGCGGAACTATCTTGGGAAGCACACTCCAACATTTATATGAACGCGGAGTAATTATTGCAGGAACCAGCGCAGGGGCTTCTGTGATGTCGGATACGATGATCGTAGGCGGCGAAGCAGGGACTGCTAAGAAAGATTCTTTAACAATGGCACCGGGACTCGGCCTTTTGCGTTCTGTAGTTATTGATCAGCATTTTGCCCAACGGGGACGGATAGGACGCCTTTTATCGGCGATATCTCACAACCCATATGTTCTTGGAGTCGGAATCGATGAAGATACAGCAATTTTAGTTCAAGATGATGCAAGGTTTTCTGTGGTGGGCAGTAATACAGTAACTGTGGCAGATGCGTCTTCCTCCACCACAACTAATGTTTCTGAAACGAGCCCGGGTCAGTCTTTAGTTTTAAGTCCGATTTTGCTGCATGTTCTATCCGATGGTTATGGTTTTGATCTAAAACGAAGGGAATCCTTACTTTAAAGGACTGATTTAAAGTGAGGAATACCAAATGGAAAAAAGGTTAAAACTATTGTAGTATGATCCATGCTATTGAAGGGAGAAAAACAACATAATGGAGATAAGAGAAATCCAAGCGATCGAAGGGGCTAATGTTTACTGCCATCGGCCAATTATTCGAGCGATTGTGGATCTCCAAGAATGGAAGGAACGCTTCAGTAATGAGTTAGGAGATTTTTCTTCTCGTCTTACCCAAACGCTGCCATTATTAGGTGAGCACTATTGTTCCAGAGGGAAACCAGGAGGCTTTTTAGAGCGTTTGCATGAAGGTACTTTAATAGGACATGTGATTGAGCACGTAACTATTGAATTGCTGACCCAAGCGGGGCAAACTGTTAAATACGGAAAAACAATGGCTATCCTCGAAGAGCCGGGTTGTTATGAAATTATTTTTAACTATGAAGCAAAAGAGGGGGCAATTGAAGCGTTTCGTCAAGGATTTGCTTTAGTTGAGACTCTTTTGAAGAACGGAAGCTATAATGTTTCAGAGGCAATCCGGAGAATTCAAAAGGTAATGAATGACTATAAACTTGGAGTTTCAACGCAAATGATTGTAAATGCTTGCCAAGAGCGGAGTATTCCTGTATGCCGTTTAAATGGCGGCAGCTTGCTCCAATTGGGTTATGGCCGCAATCAACGACGGATTCAGGCGACCGTTACCGGAGAAACTTCAAGTATTGGGGTAGATATCGCCTGTGATAAAGAATTAACGAAGAAGATCCTTAGTGAAGGAGGAATTCCGGTCCCCTGGGGAGTCATCGTTAACACGGAAGAAGATGCTGTAAAGGCCTTTCTTGAAATGAATACCACTGTAGTGATCAAGCCTTTGCGGGGGAATCAAGGAAAGGGGGTTACTTTACAGCTCTCAGGTGCCAGTGAAGTTAAAGCTGCCTTTAAGGTTGCTCAGAATTATGGAGAATGGGTTATCGTTGAAGAATATATTTCCGGACAACATTATCGCTTGGTCGTTGTGGGAGATCGTTTGATAGCTGCAGCCCAAAGAATACCGGCACATGTGGTAGGTGATGGGGTATCAACCATTGCGGAATTAGTAGATAAGATTAACCAGGATCCACAGCGTGGGGATGATCATGAGAAAGCTTTAACGAAAATTAAGATTGATCCTGTAGTGCTTCTAACACTATCTCAAAAACAAATGACTACCTCCACTATTCCATCCTTGGGAGAGATTGTTTATTTGCGGGATAGTGCTAATCTCAGTACCGGAGGTATAGCGCTGGATGTGACAGATCGGGTCCATCCTGATAATGTCGAGTTAGCCGTACATGCTGCTCGATTAATTGGGTTGGACGTTGCAGGGGTAGACATAGTTATCGAAGATATAGAAGAGTCCTATCGAAATAATAATGGGCATATTATTGAAGTTAACGCGGCACCAGGTATTCGCATGCACCATTTTCCAAGTATCGGTCAACCTCGAGACGTTGGAAAGGCTATTCTTGATCATATCATGCCAACAGGAAACGGGAGAATTCCCATAATCGCTATTACTGGTACCAATGGGAAAACCACAACAACTCGTATGATCAGCAAAATGTTGAGCGACCAACAGCTTCAGGTAGGTATGACTTCAACAGATGGCATTTATTTTAACCAAAAATTATGGATCAAAGGGGATATGACAGGACCGGAAAGCGCCAGGATTGTCTTAAGGCATCCGGATGTCCAGGTGGCAGTTCTGGAAACCGCACGGGGAGGAATACTGCGGGCAGGTTTAGGTTACGACTATGCTGATGTCGCGGTCATCACCAATGTTTCAATAGATCATCTCGGCCAGTATGGAATCGAAACTCTTGATGATATTGCCCATGTCAAGAGTCTTGTCGCAGAGGTCGTTAAACCTCATAGTTATGTTGTATTAAATGCTGATGATCCCCAGGTTGTTGCTATGGCTAAACGCACACAGGGACGAGTTATTTTATTCAGTACAGAGAAGGATAATATTCATGTTCGAAAACACCTGGGTTTAGGCGGAACAGCTGTCTTCGTCATACGCGGAATGATTGTACTTTGTCAGGGCTCAGAAAGTTCTCGAGTCTGTTCAGTAAAACAGCTTCCGGTTACATGGGATGGAAAGGCGAAACATAACCTCCAAAACGCGTTAGCGGCAGTTGCAGCAGGGTGGGCTTTAGGGTTAGGCGCTGTAACCATACGAAATTCTTTAAAAACGTTCTCTTCAGATATAAATTGCAACCGGGGACGTTTAAATCTTTACGAGTTAAACGGGGTTCAAGCTGTTATTGATTATGGACATAATGCCGCCGGAATTCAGGAAGTATGTAAGACCCTAAAACAACTTAGCCGTAATAACTCTTTAGTAGGGTGTATTACCGTTCCGGGCGACCGTCCCGATGAGCTGGTGCGCGAAGTTGGCAGGGTTGCCGCTCAAGGTTTTAATCGGCTTGTGATTCGCGAGGATACAGACTTACGGGGACGAAAACCCGGAGAGATTGCTAATGTCCTTTATGATGAAGCGGTCCGTTCCGGAATGGATAAAAATAAAATTATGATAGTTCTGCCTGAGATTGAAGCATTTAAGCAAGGTCTTGATAGTTGTAAATCCGGAGATACCTTTGTCATGTTTTATGAACATCTTGAACCGATTGAAGAAGAAATTCAGCGGAGGTTGGAGCTGCAAACTGAAAGCAAAAAATCTATCCCCCATGAGTTGGCGGTCGGAGGTTAATCGTTAAAAAATAAAAATTAAGCTGTGCAAATCATGGAGCGATGGGCTGTCCCTCGCTTCTTTTCTTTTTGATTCAGGAGAGAATGCTGGAATCCTTCGAGAAAACATGTATAATAAAAAGAAATGCATTCCTAACGTTCGGAGATGGTTATAGTAATGAAAGATCCTTTCCTTACAACGTTCGCTTATGCTAAGATAAATTTTGCCTTAGCGGTTCTAGGAATCAGGGATGATGGATATCATGAACTTCAAAGTGTAATGCAATCGATTGATTTACATGACATTGTACAGGTGAGGCGTAGGGGTGAGACTATAACGTGTCACTGTGGAGAGCTAAGCGGCAGAGGAAATCTCGCGTATATGGCGGCCGAATTATTTTTCAGGGAGCTTGGGTTCTCAGATGGTATAGAAATTGATATTGACAAAAAAATCCCAATTCAGGCCGGTTTAGCTGGCGGGAGCAGCGATGCGGCGGCGACATTTCGGCTATTGAATCAACTTTATGATAACCCTTTGACAGCGGAAAAACTGTTAGACCTCGCAGGGGAGTGTGGCGCCGATGTAGCCTTCTGCCTTAGAGGCGGAACCATGTGGGCTACGGGACGCGGGGAACAGCTTGAATGCATGCCAAACGTTCCTAATATCGACCTGGTTTTGGTTAAACCAACGCTAGGCGTGAATACTGGGGAAGCTTATCGAAGGTTTGACGGAGAGGGTAAACGCGGATTTCTCTCGAGATCGGATTGGGAGAACGCATTAAAGGAATCGTCGCCACAGCAGATTGCAGCGTTGTTAGCCAATGATTTAGAGATTGCTTCGATGCTAATGGTTCCGGAGATTTCCGAACTTAAGCAACAGTTGCTGGAAGAGAACTGTTATGGGGCTTTAATGTCAGGCAGCGGATCGAGCGTCTTTGGGATTGCTAGAGACGAAGAACATGCACGAAATGTTGCCGAAAAAATGAGGAAAAGAGGCTGCGAAAACGTTTGGGTGACTAAAACTGTAGGTAGTGAACCAATTTAGTGTGAAAGGGGAGCTGTTAAATGGAAAAACGATTATTACCAGTAGTGCTTGATGGTTATAAACCTTTGCGGGAGATTGTTTTTGAGTCTATGCGGGAGGCTATTCTTAATGGAGTCCTTGAACCCGGGGAGAGATTAATGGAAATTCAGCTGGCTGAAGAAATGGGTGTCAGCAGAACCCCTGTGCGCGAAGCTATACGCAAATTGGAGCTGGAAAATTTCGTCGTTATGATTCCTCGGAAAGGTGCCTATGTAGCGGGGGTTTCCCTCAAAGACGTTGCTGATGTTTTTGAAATACGCTCTGCCCTGGAGGGTCTGGCAGCAGGCTTAGCTGCCGAGCGGGTTACAGATGATGAATTAGAACAAATGGAACAGGCATTATTTTACCGAGCAAATGAAGGCGAAATGGATTTAGAACAAATCGTTAAATCAGACACGGATTTTCACGCCCTTGTTTATAAAGCAAGCCGCAACGAACGCCTAATTCAGATCCTGGCAAATTTGCGCGAACAAATTCAACGTTTTCGATCAACTTCGTTAGCAGTTCCCGGTCGGAATAAGGACGCTATCGAAGAACATCGCATGATTGTGGAAGCCTTAAGAAATCACAACAGTGAAGAGGCCCAAGCACTGGCCATGGCTCATATCGTGACTGCCGAGAATGTTATGTTTGAGACTTTAAGAATTAACAACGATCCCGGTAAGGCGGACCAATAATTGTGGAAAAGATGAAACGAGCGGAACGTATGGTGGCTATCACCCAATTATTAATGGCAAACCCGAATGTTCTGACTCCACTGACCTTGTTTGCAGAACGATTTGGTACTGCAAAATCTACCATTAGTGAGGATCTTATGGCGGTTAAAGGGAGTTTTCAGCTTTCCGGACAAGGCCGTTTGGAAACCATTTCCGGAGCAGCAGGTGGGGTGCGTTATATTCCGGAAATTTCAGGAAAAGAAGCGGCTCATTTTTTAAGCAGCCTGGCACAGCGGCTTAGCGAGAAAGAAAGGATCTTAGCGGGTGGTTTCCTTTATATGACTGATCTCCTTTATAATCCGGCAGTTCTTCGCCCACTGGGACTGATTTTTGCAAGTGCTTTCAGAGAGAAAGAACCTGAAGTTGTCGTTACCATTGAAACAAAGGGTATTCCTTTGGCCCTGGTAACAGCAGAAGCCCTCGGCTTGCCCATGGTGGTAATTCGTACGGGAAATAAAGTAACTGAGGGGTCCTCGGTAAGTATTAATTATGTTTCCGGATCATCTCGTCGTATTCAGACCATGTCCCTGTCACGCAGGGCTCTGGATCCCAGACGAAAAGTTCTGGTGATTGACGATTTTATGAAAGCAGGAGGTACTGCCTTAGGCATTAAGAATCTGATGCAGGAATTTGAGGCAGATGTTATCGGTATCGGAGTTTTGGTAGAAACTCAAATAACCTCTGAGGCAAAACTTGTCGATGGGTATTTATCACTTTTGAAGCTGCGCGAACTCGATTTGAACAGTGGAAAGTCAACTATAGTCCCTGATGATTTACTATTCGATAAAATATTAGGCAATTATTCAACCTAATCAAAATTTTCCCGAATTGCAGGCAGGATTTTTTTACCATGCAGAGAATAACATTATGGACAGACCTGGAAAGCAAAGGGAAGGGTGGTGATTCATAATGAATATTACTGATGTGAGGGTTCGAAAGATTAACACGGAAGGTAAGATGAAGGCAGTGGTTTCCGTGACCTTTGATAATGCGTTTGTTGTGCATGATGTCAAAGTAGTCGAAGGGATGAATGGTATCTTTGTTGCGATGCCTAGCCGAAAAACACCTGAGGGAGAATTTCGTGATATCGCTCACCCTATTTCCGCTGCAGCACGGGAAGTCATTCAGACTGCTGTTTTAAAAGCGTACCAAGAAGCGATCTAATTAATTTAAAAGATTAAGGAGACCTTGGGGGTCTTCTTTTTTTGTTGGGTAAAAAGAAAGCGGATTTTTGAAAAGTCTGTATAATCGAGCTATACGTTTTCTTTTTGATATATCGTTGTATTAAAAAAGGATTTTGGGCATATTTGACGAATAAAGAACTTTTGGAATGTAAAATTCTGTAGAGGTTAAACTAAATTGGAGGCGAATAGACATGCCTGATTTGGTAGCGGTGATCATGGCTGCTGGAAAAGGAACAAGAATGCGATCAAAATTGCCAAAGGTCATGCATTCATTAGCAGGGAAACCGCTCATTGAACATGTCTTGGACGTGGCCAACCAAGTTGGGATTGAACGACCTTTCGTGATTGTTGGACATGGCCGTGAGGCTGTTGCGGCCAAAGTTCAAGAACGCGCAGAGATCGTAGTTCAAACTGAACAAATGGGAACAGGACACGCTATCATGCAAGCTTTGCCCTATTTGGAAGGCGCTCAAACGGTACTTGTTCTAAGCGGAGATCAGCCGTTACTTAAACCCGAGTCACTTCAAGCTCTCTTAAAATTGCATCAAGACGGGGAAGCCTGTGCTACTGTTTTAACGGCGTATTTAGATCAGCCGTTTGGTTATGGACGGGTCCTTAAAGATGGTGATCAACTTGTAAGGATTGTCGAGGAAAAAGACGCAACTTCTGATGAACGCTTAATTAAGGAAATTAACACCGGTACCTATTGCTTCAGAGGTTCAGCGCTCAAGGATGCTTTGGCAAAAATTACTTCTAAAAATGCTCAAGGAGAATATTATCTTACCGATGTTTTTGATATCTTTTTAAAGCAAGGAGAACGAATACTGACCTATTGTACCGAAGATTCTCATGAAGCGCTGGGGATTAATAGCAGGAGCCAGCTGGCAGAGGCAGAAAGGATTCTGCGCGAGCGCAATCTTGAGCATTGGATGGCAGAGGGAGTAACGATCGTTGACCCTGCTTCCACCTTTATTGATATTGATGTAAGGCTATCCCAGGATGTCACTATCCTACCTTTCACCCGGCTTTTGGGAAACACCAAGGTCCAGGAAGATGCTGTAATTGGTCCTCAGACAACGTTGGAAAACTGTGAGGTAGGAAGTGGTTCTGAAGTAACCTATACGGTTGCCAAAAATGCGACTATTGGCGTGCGCTGTCACATTGGGCCTTTCGCTTATTTACGGCCGGGTACAAGCCTGGAGGCAGATGTAAAGGTTGGGGATTTTGTCGAAATTAAAAATAGTAAAATTGAAGCTGGGGCTAAAGTACCTCACTTGAGTTATATAGGTGACGCGCAGATTGGAAAGTCTGCAAATATCGGGGCAGGTACGATTACTTGCAATTATGACGGCAGCAGTAAACATCCTACGAGAATTGGAGACCATACTTTTATTGGCAGTAATACGAATTTAGTGGCTCCCGTTGAAGTGGGAGACTATGCCGTAACGGGTGCAGGTTCAACAATTACTAAAAATGTTCCTGCAGAAGCCTTAGCAGTGGAACGGAGTCAACAAATCATTAAGGAACAATGGCAGCGCGAAAAGAGAAATAGGGGGCAAAAATAGGCATGGCAGCAAAAGAATTTAAGATTTTCTGTGGAAATGCCAATCGGCCGTTAGCACAGGAAATTGTGGATTATCTGGGAGTACCTCTTGGGGACGCCAAAATAAAACGATTCCGAGACGGAGAAATCTCTATTGTCATTGACGAAAGTGTCCGGGGCTCAGATATTTATGTGGTTCAGCCGACCTGTTTTCCAACCAATGACAACATTATGGAATTGCTTATTATGATTGATGCGATGCGCCGAGCTTCGGCACGCCGAATTACTGCTGTAATGCCTTATTACGGCTATGCTCGCCAAGAACGTAAATCAAGGGCCAGAGACCCGATTACTGCCAAACTTATGGCTAATTTAATAACCACCGCAGGTGCTGACCGTGTTGTAACCATGGATTTGCATGCCCCTGCAATCCAAGGTTTCTTTGATATCCCTCTTGATCACTTACCCGGTGTTCCGATTCTTGCGGAGTATTTCCGCGAAAAAGGTTTGGGAAATCTCTGTGTTGTTTCCCCGGATTTAGGAGGAGTTACCAGGGCCCGAAATCTTGCGGAACGCATTGGAGCTTCCCTGGCTATCATTGATAAACGACGGCCTGAACCTAATGTTTCAGAAATTATGAATGTTATTGGGGAATTAAAAGGAAAAACAGTAATCATGATTGACGATATCATTGATACTGCCGGAACGATTACCCAAGGTGCTCAAGCGCTCCTTGATCGTGGTGCTAAAGAAGTATACGCCTGCTGTACGCATGCTGTCCTATCCGGGCCGGCTATCGAACGTCTCGAGAACTCAGTGCTGCAGGAAGTTGTGGTTACGAATACAATTCCTCTTGGTCAAGAGAAAACAATTCCTCGAATTAAAGTCCTTTCAGTAGCTCCGCTTTTAGGAGAAGCAATCGTTCGTATTCACGAAGATCTCTCAGTGAGTAAACTTTTTAGTTAAAAAGAAGGCCCCTGGGGTATTACCCCAGGGGTTCTTTGGTTTGAGGATTTTCCGGCGGATCTTGATCTTCTGTCGGTGTTATGTCCAGTTCGGTTACAATTACAGGCGGTTTTTCTTCCTGAGTTTCTAAATTATCGTTGCCATTTTTTTGCTTTTTGAAGTAATTACCAAAAGCATGGGTGGTTTCCGAGGCGCGATGGGACGTTGAATGTAAAAGATTTTTAAAGGATTCACTAAGTCCCTTGTCGGCAACGGACAGATAATTTTCGCTTCCCCGCTGAGTAACAATAACATCATGTCCCAGGGTTGTAACATAGTCTGCGGACATCCAAGCCTTGCCGCTCAGGAACCCATTGAGTTTTCCGGATGAGATTTCAATTTGGGTTATTTTCCCTGAATCCGGATCGATATAAAATTCATCAGCTGTTCCGAGGGTTTTTCCGGATTCTGTGATTATTTTCGTGCCAATAATTGATAGCTTTTCTTTAACTAATTCTAACAGTTCAGGAAGATTTGCGGTTTTTTCCACGTGAGTTTCTTTATCGATGGTGATTGCGTCATCGCCGACACTGATGACTTTGGCATAGGGTATAATGCGTTGATCTTTAAAAAATCCTTTGGGGTCCACAATAATTGCAGCAAGCGATTTTGTTCCGGCATCGACGACCAGACTTTTTACAAATCCTATTTGCTGTCCTTCTTGAAGGGAGATAATGGGTAAGGATAAAAATTTTCGACTTGGCTTCAAAAGCTCACCCCCTTATGGTGAAGATTATTTCGTTGCTTATCCATAATGAATGTATTCAGAGATGAAGATGAATATGCTTAGGAGGGTATTTGAATGAAGGTTATTGTCGGCTTGGGCAATCCGGGACCTCAATATGCAGAGACACGTCATAATGTTGGTTTTCTGTTTCTTGACGGTCTGGCCGAAGTCTTAGGGCTTCAGTTTCGAGCCAAATTTCAGGGATTGTGGGCAGAAGGTTTCCTACAAGGGGAGCGTTTGTTGTTCTTGAAGCCTCAAACCTTTATGAATTTAAGCGGACGTTCAGTTAAAGAACTTGTTAATTTTTATAAAGTTGCAGCAGAAGATGTGCTGATTGTCTACGATGATATGGATTTGCCTTTGGGCAAACTGCGTTTGCGTGATCACGGGAGTGCCGGGGGGCATAATGGGATTAAATCAATCTTGGCTGAGTTAGGTACAGAATCTTTTTGGAGAATCAAATTAGGTATAGGCCGGCCGCCAAAAGAGTGGGATCCTGCACGCTATGTCCTTTCGACGTTCGGGGAAAGTGAGCTGCCAATTATCGAAGACTTATTAGAAAGAGCAGAAAAAGTAGTAGGTCTCTGGATTAAGGGAGATACAAGCCGGGCTATGAATTTATACCATCGTTAATCGGGTATAACCTTTGGCGCTAGGGGTAATTCTAGTGCTAGGAGGTGATCGCGGGATGAGGGTCATGAAAGTATGTCATACCTGTGACAGGATTCTGGGAGAGATAGAGCTTGATGACTTGACCAGCGCTGATTCGGACTCTATAATGGATATCGTTGGAAATGTCTCTTATACCCTTTGTCCAAGTTGTCTGAATGAAATGAAAACGGAGTCTGGGAATGTTTTTCATTAAAGAGATTTCAGAACTAATTTCAGAACTAAGAGTTTAGGGCGGACAATAATTTGTAAAATGTAGGCATGTCGCTTGACGCCATGCCTTATTATCAGTTTAGAGGAGTAGGCAAGTGGGGGTCCCATGATGGACGTTCATCTTTTTTTGCCGCCCGAAAGGATGGGTGTTTTGAAAATAATCCGTGATTACCTCCGCCGGGGATTGGATATTGACAAGATTGAGGGGTCCCTTAGGTCTGGAGAATGGCCTCAAATGATTTATGATTTAAGCGGCAGTCAAAAGGCAGCTATGATCTCCCAACTATTACAGAATTCAACCCCGGGATTAGTGCTGACCTATTCTGAAGAACAGGCTCAAAAGTGGACTGCGGATTTAAAAACATGGTGCCCTCAAAAAACGATCTTACATTTTCCTGCTACTGAGTGGCTGCCCTTTGAAGTTTTGGGAAAAAGCAAAGAAACCACGGCGGAGAGAATTCGCGTTTTTAATCGTCTGTCATTGGATCAAGACTGCACAGTTGTTGCCTCTGTATTAGCATTAGAGCGGCGCGTGTTTCCTCTCCGGCGCTGGAAGGATTATTCCCTGACCTTAGAAGTGGGGAAAGGGTATATGCTCAATGAGATTCTTTCAACCCTGATTTCCGGAGGATATGAGCGTGTCGAAACGGTTGAAGGAAAGGGTCAGTTTGCCCTAAGAGGGGGGATTTTAGATATTGCCCCCCTTGATGGAGAAGCCCTGCGCATAGAATTTTTTGATGAAGAAGTAGATTCTATTCGAACCTTTAACCTTGAAACTCAGAAGTCGGTTTCATCTCAAGAGAGGGTTTTAATCTCTCCGGCAATGGAATATGTGGTAACAAGGGAAGAACTTGAAGAACTGCGCTTTACTATTCGGGCAGAAGCCCGTAAAGCAACAGGTCGACTGCAGCGAGCCGGCAGAACAGAGGCAGCAGAACGTTTGCGCAGCAGGGTAGTTTTCCTCGAAGAACGTTTGCAGCAAGGAATTCTTGATGAGAATGTCTATCCATTCCTAAGTTTGGTTAATACGCCTCTCGTTCCCTTTTTCTCATATCTGGCAGAAAATCACTATGTCATCTTAGATGAACCACTGCGTTTAAAAGAGCAGTTGGAGTTTCAGGCTAATGAACGATTGATGGAATTTACCCAGCAATTAGAACAGGGTGAAGGATTTGTTCACCCTGAGACTCTGTTTATCAGGTATGAAGATTTGCTGCGGCATGGTCAAAAAAACCCCTTAATTGGCCTCTCTTCGTTAATAAGGCAGACGCCGGGTCTGACTCCCAGACGGGTTTTCAATCTCAACGCCCGTTCTTTAACCGGTTTTATGGGAAAAACAAGCAAGTTAGTGGATGAAATTGAACATTTTAAGGATACAGGTAATGCTGTTGCTCTCTTTGTGGGGGATGAGGAACATACTGAGCGTTTGCTCCAAGGTCTGAAGGACCGGGGAGTCACAGCCAGCCACAGAAAGCTCGAAGATACAATCGAAGATGGGCATGTATATGTCTACCCGTATTCCTTGGATCAAGGTTTTGAACTGCCCCTTGGAAAACTCGTGGTGCTTACGGAAGCTGAAATTTATAAACGTGAGAGTAAGGTTGCCGGGAAAAAACCGAGTCCCCCCTCGGCAAAGAATATTTATGTCTCGGACCTTAAGCCGGGAGATTATGTTGTTCATGTTCATCATGGTATTGGACAATTTACTGGAATTGAACGCCTAGAGGTTGCAGGGATAGAAAAGGATTACTTCGGAATTCGCTATGCCGGGGAGGATCGTCTCTACGTTCCTTTGGACCAACTTCATCTTTTACAAAAGTATTTAGGAAGTGCTGCGGAGAGTTTGCCCAAGCTCTACAAGCTCGGAGGAAATGAGTGGCATAAAGTAAAGAGCAAAACTCGTTCGGCGGTTAAAGAAATGGCTTTTGATTTGCTAAAACTTTATGCGCAGCGGGAGGCTACCTCAGGATATGCTTTTTCCCCGGACAATGTTTGGCAGATAGAATTCGAAGAGAAATTCCCCTACGTAGAAACAGACGATCAGCTGCAATGTATTGCCGATATTAAACGGGATATGGTGCTTCCTCGTCCTATGGACCGCCTCCTTTGCGGAGACGTAGGCTATGGGAAAACAGAAGTTGCTCTCAGAGCAGTATTCAAGGCGGTTATGGACAGTAAGCAGGTTGCCTTCTTAGTTCCGACCACCATCCTGGCACAACAACATTTCAACACTCTGCGCGAACGATTTACGGGGTATCCTATTACGATCGATATGTTGAGTAGGTTTCGTTCGCCTAAGGAGCAGAAGGAAATTATCCAGGGCATAAAAGAAGGACGAATTGATGTTATCGTAGGAACCCATCGCATTTTGGCGGATGCCATTAAATTTAAGGATTTGGGACTCTTGATTATTGACGAGGAACAACGTTTCGGAGTTGCCCATAAAGAAAAGCTGAAAACCATTAAGGGTAATGTTGATGTTCTTACCTTGTCGGCAACACCGATTCCCAGAACTCTTCATATGTCTCTGGTCGGAGTCAGGGATATGAGTGTAATAGAGACTCCGCCGGAAGGCAGATATCCCGTACAAACCTATGTCACAGAGTTTCGGCCTGATGTGGTGCGAGATGCTATAAGACGAGAACTTCAACGTGGAGGACAGGTGTTTTTTGTTCATAATCGAGTTGAGGATATGGATAAAGTTACTAACTTTTTAGGTCAATTAGTTCCGGAAGCCCGTTTTGGTGTGGCTCATGGACAGATGCGAGAATCCATGCTGGAACGGGTTATGCTGGACTTTTTGGAACAGCAAACGGATGTCTTAGTTTCAACCACGATTATCGAAACAGGTCTTGACATGCCCAACGTCAATACACTGATTATTGATGAAGCTGACCGCATGGGTTTGTCCCAGTTATATCAGCTCCGCGGCCGGGTAGGAAGGTCAAACCGCAAAGCCTATGCTTATCTTCTGTATAAGCCTCAGAAGGTTCTTACGGAAATAGCTGAGAAACGACTGGCTGCCATTCGTGAGTTTACCGAATTTGGAGCAGGCTTTAAGATTGCGATGCGGGATTTAGAAATTCGTGGTGCAGGTAACCTGATTGGAGCTCAACAGCATGGCCATTTAGCAGCTGTCGGCTTCGAACTTTACAGTCAGATGCTCAAGGAAGCGGTCCAGGAATTGCGGGGAGAAAAGGTAGAAGAAGCTGCAGAACCGAGCATTGAGCTGCAAATTGATGCCTATTTGCCGGATTCTTATGTCGCTGATAAGCAAACTAAGGCTTCCTTGTATCAACGACTAGCCAAGGTTGCCGACGAGGCAGAACTTGGGGAAATGGTTGATGAGTTAGTCGATCGATTTGGAACGCCGCCTCGTGAGGTGGAACATTTGATTGAAATTATCCGTATCAAGCTTTTAGCCGGTCAGATTCGCATAGAACAAATTCAGCAGACGAAACAAAATATCAGCCTTCGCTTTGGAGCAGATCTGGGGATGTCTGGGGAGCGTTTAATGGCTATCGCTTCAGCATCTCCCTTGCCCCTGTCATTTAAATCGTTGCCCAATGGAAATCTGGAATGTAAGGTTCGTATTCGTACGCTTGATCAAGAAGAAGTTATTGGGGCAGTACGGCGCGTTCTTATAATTTTTGGGAACATTGCTTCGCGGGGAACTCCCTGATATACTGGACTAAGTGAATTGAAAGGGTGTGTCGGAATGAAAAAATCCCGGCTGGGGATAGTAGTGGGTATTCTTATGGTGATGCTGACAACTGTAGGTTGTTCCTCGCTGGTTGATGGCAAATGGGCGGCTAAAGTTAATGGAGAATCTATCTTAGTTAAGGACTATGATGCTCGTGTGGCAGAGGCTCAAAAAACCTACGAGAATCAGGGTATGAAGTTTGACACGGATCAAGGGAAGCAAGCTTTAACTCAAATCAAAAGTCAAGTTCTTGAGCGAATGATTGAAGGTAAACTTCTCACCCAAGAAGTCCAGAATCTAAAGCTAAACACAGAAGATTCTTCTATCAAGACTCAAGAAGACACGATAAAGAAAAATATGGGTACGGATGCTAAATTTCAGGATATGCTAAATCAACAAGGAATGAGTGAACCGGAATTAAAGAACTTCTTAACGGTTTATACTAAGATAACCTCGGATGTCAAGCAGCCGGCAGACAGCGAAGTTCAAGCATATTTTGAAAAGAACAAAGCCAATTATGGTCAGCCTGAGAGTGTTACTGCTCATCACATTTTGCTCAAGACTGAAGACGAGGCCAAAGCAATTATTGCTCAGTTAGAACAAGCTCAAAAAAATAACCAGCAGATTCTTCCTCTATTCGAACAATTAGCGAAAGAAAAATCTATTGAACCGGGAGCCAAGGAGTCGGGAGGAGATCTCGGTACCTTTACGAAGGGAAAAATGGTACCTGAGTTTGAAACTGCGGCCTTTGCTCAGAAGGTAGGGACATTTTCCACAACTCCAGTTAAAACGCAGTTTGGTTATCACGTTATTTACGTTCAAGCACATACCCCTGCTACTACCCCGGATTTTGCGAAAGTAAAGACTCAAGTGACCCAGGATGCTTTTAATGAGGCTAAGGACACTAAATTTCAGACGTTTTTTGATGACCTGCGTAAAAAAGCTAAGATTGAATATGCTCAAGGATATCAACCGGCAAGTTAAGGGTGAAACTAAAAGAAGGCAAAATTTTTGCCTTCTTTTTCTGTGCATTGGAAAATAATGAATAATTGGCAATCTCTAGATATATACTATCATTGATCTGAAATAGTAATAGGAAGGACGAAATGAGTCTTCGGGAACAAAGGAGGAATGTGCGCCTATGAAAGCAACAGGTATTGTTAGAAGAATTGATGACCTCGGTCGTGTCGTTATTCCAAAGGAAATTCGTCGGACTCTTCGTATCCGAGAAGGAGATCCGTTAGAGATTTTTGTAGATCGTGAAGGGGAAGTTATCCTGAAAAAATACTCTCCGATAAGGGAATTGGGGGAGTTTGCCAAGGAGTATGCCGATTCGCTGTTTGAAGCAACCGGGCACATTACTTGTATTTCGGATAGAGATACTATTATTGCAGTAGCAGGCGCTTCGAAGAAAGAGTATTTAAATAAACCAATTGATTCCCCTGTAGAACAGGCCATGGAAGAAAGGAGAACTATTCAAATCGGGTTGACGAACTCCGGTGAGACCAATGTACCTAAACTAAGCGACAACGATGAAGATGATAAATCAACTATAGTCTGTGAAGTCATTGCCCCCATAATTTCTCAAGGAGACCCTATCGGGGCGGTTATGATTATATCGAAAGAGCCAAATGCCAAGATGGGAGACTTAGAAATTAAGTTGGTCGAGACTGCAGCAGTATTTTTGGCCAAACAAATGGAACAATAGGCGTTACTAATGGTTTAGTTGCTCTTATACTACCGGAATGTAATTATATATTAATTGAATTTCTGGTCGTAGGAATAAAGCGGTACTCCCGCTTTATTTTACTTTATGCTACACTAGCGTTAGGAGGTGAAAGAATGTCCTCGTGTCTTCATGTCGTTGGTCTTGGTCCTTCGGGGCTTGAACAATTAACGTTAGGAAACTATCGCCGTCTCTGTAATGCCAAGAAAGTTTTTGTAAGAACTTTGCATCATCCCTGTGTTCAGGAATTAATGGCGGAAGGCGTTCAGTTAGAATCCTTTGATGACGTTTATGAATCGGAGGAGTCCTTTGAAGAGGTGTATCAAAAAATAACGGAACGATTAAGAACAGAGTTAGGAAAGGACTCGGAAGTGATTTACGCTGTTCCGGGGCATCCTATGGTAGCTGAGAAAACTATTCAGCTGCTCTGGAAAAATTTAAGACCGGAGTATGAAGTAATTGTTCATCCTGCGATGAGCTTTGTTGATGAGATTTTCCGGGTACTGAATTTTGATCCCATTGAAGGGATGCTTATTCGAAATTATGATGCTCTCAAAGATACAGGACTAACAGGGAGGGAGTGGCTCATAATTCCTCAGGTTTATAATCAACTCATTGCTTCTGAGGCAAAACTCGATCTCATGAGTTTCTATCCCGATGAAGCAAATGTATTTATCGTACAGGGATTGGGCACTTCCAATGAGCGGGTGGACAAGCGTCCTCTTTTCGAAATGGATCATGGTTCCTTTGATCACCTAACGACAGTTGTCTTGCCGCCTTGTTCGGAGGTTATTTCTTGGACAAAATTACTTCAAATCATGGAAATCCTGCGTTCGTCGGATGGTTGTGCTTGGGACCGTGAACAAACCCATCAGACCCTAAAACCTTGTCTGATCGAAGAGAGCTATGAAGTATTAGAGGCAATCGAAAAAGAGGATATGTATAATTTATGTGAAGAGTTGGGAGACTTATTACTGCAAGTTGTATTTCATGCTCAAATTGCCTCAGAGAACAAGGTATTTGAAAGTCAGGATGTTTTACAGGGGATTATTCAAAAACTGCTCCGCAGGCATCCTCACGTATTCGGTGAAGAAGTGCTTGAAACTGCGGATGATGTGATTCGGTCATGGGATAGAATTAAACAAGAGGAAAAGGCTGACACAAAGGAAGAGAGAGGCTTTTTTAGTGATCCTAAAGGATTGCCTGCTCTTATGCTGGCTTCCTCAACGCAGCGCCGGGCGGCTAAAATAGGGTTCGACTGGACTGATTTGGAGGGACCATACCAGAAGGTTCAGGAAGAATTACTAGAGCTGCAGAATGCCTTAAAAACCGGAGTAGGTATTCGGGAGGAATTTGGGGATTTATTATTTGCAATGGTCAATGTATCGAGATTTCTTAAATTGGACGCAGAGGAAGTTCTAAGGGAAGCAATACATAAGTTTCAAGCCCGTTTCCTTAAAATGGTGGAATTAAGCCGCGAAGAAGGTCAAAAAATTGAGCAACTATCCCTTAATGAAATGGATGTCTATTGGGAAAAGGCAAAATTCCAAGAAAAAGGCGGCAAATTAATGTAATCTTACCCGAATAAGCAGGAGATTGATTTTTTATCGCGAAATATAGTTTACGAGATAAGATCAGTTATTTAGGAGGGACTAGTTTGAATAAGGCTGAGTTAGTAAGTGCAGTTGCTGAGAAGGCAGAAATGTCCAAGAAGGACGCAGAAAAGGCCGTAAGTGCCGTTTTCGCTACGATCGAAGAATCTTTAGCACAAAATGAAAAGGTCCAATTAGTGGGCTTTGGGACTTTTGAGGTCAAAGAACGTGCTGAAAGAACGGGAAGAAACCCGCAAACTAAGGAGACAATTGTCATTCCTGCTGCTAAGGTGCCTGGTTTTAAAGCAGGAAAAGCTCTGAAGGATGCAGTCCAAAAGTAAGGATTTGGACTTTTGAGAAATCAGGTTCCGGTTATACTGGAACCTGATTTTTAATAAAAACTGGGTTCAAGTTTCGAAAAGGGAGGGTTACCGACAGTAACTTATGCGGATTGACAAATACTTAAAAGTTTCTCGCCTGATTAAACGACGCACAGTTGCCAAAGATGTTTGTGTAGGAGAAAAAATCAGTATCAATGGACGAATTGTTAAACCTTCCGCGGAAGTTAAACCGGGAGACCAAATCATCCTGGAAATGGCCAGCCATGTTGTGGAAGTAAAAGTTTTGGCGACCCCCAATAGCGTAAAGGCTAATGAAGCCCACACCCTCTATGAATTAATCAGAGATGAACGAAAGACAGAGTCTTATTAAAAGGCTCTGTCTTTTAGTTTTTAAAGTGTTTCGTTATGTCTAAAGGACAGTCGAACTGAATAGGGTTTAAGAAGAAAAAAGTGTTGGGGGGATGGGGCATGGCAGATAGTTTTGGTAAAGGACATCGCCTTGTCATGGAAAACCGGGAAATGATTGCATTGACAGGAGTGAAGAAGGTTCAGTCCTTTGATCCGAAAGAAATTATTCTAGAAACGGAATTAGGGATTCTTAGCATTAAAGGGGAGCAATTGGGAATTAAACAACTCAACCTTGAAGAGAGTATGGTGGACATTGAAGGATATGTTAGTGCTCTCATTTATCATCGGAGTACCGGAGGAAACTCCCGGCAAGGTATAATGCATAGAATTTTTCGGTAGGTAAAGGATCCTGAAAAGTTTTCTCCAGATTAAGGAGAGGAGGGGAAAGACTATCTCGGAATTTATGGCTTTTTTTTGGGTTGTTGCAGCAGGATTGATGGTCGGAGTAGTGTTTGATTTTTTTCGGACGTTCAGGCGTTGGCAGGAATGGGGGCCTGTAGTAACGTTCCTGGGAGATATCCTCTTTTCTCTTATTGCTTTGGTTATCCTATATCGATTATTTTTTAGAGCAAATGCACTTGCCTTCAGGTTTTATAATGTTTGGGGCAGCCTTTTGGGCCTTGCCTTATATTTAAGAATTTTCAGCGGCTATCTTACAAAAGCCTATTTTAAACTTTTTCAACTAATTGCTGCCCTCATAAAGCTTTTCGCCGCAGGAATTATGATCCCGGTCCGAGGACTTGTTCTTCTTATGCGTCCGCCCTATGCAATTTTATGTTGGTTTAGTTTGCTTTGTTTCCGTATTGGAGAACATATTATCTATCGGCCCCTGGCAAACCTGCCCAACACTATAAAGGAGTGGTGGAGACAATTATGGCCGCCTAGGACTAATGGGTAAAAATTTCCAAAGGGGTTGATTCGTCTCTAAGGAGTAGCTATAATGATTTGTATAACAGATTGTAAGATCTTTGTAGTCCTTTTGTAGTAAATTTGTCCACAAAGTTATCCACATAATGTGTATAACTATTGAGCAAGGGTGTGCCGCAGTGCAGATTGAAATCAGAGGCTTGGAAAAACTTAGCTTTCGTGAACGTCAAGCAGTGATTCTTAAAGAAAGCGGGAAATCTTTGGAGACCATCGCCAAGCAGCTTAAACTTAGTTCAAGCTCTGTAGCCACTTTACTAAATCGTGCCCGGAGCAAAGGGTACGAAATCGTATGTATTATCCCAAGTGGAGAGCTTGGATTGGGAGGAGCAGATTGGGATGAAGAAATCTTATCAGAAGATTAAACCGCAAAAACGACAAAAGTCTCATCTTCGGCCAGGAACAATCGCCCTTTTGCTTCTTGTCTTTCTAGGGGTTGGCAGTTCTTCTTGGCAGCTTTGGAAACTTCATGTTTCAATTGAGCAGCAAATTAATCAATTGACTCAAGAAAAAGCAGAACTAACGCAGCAAGAAAAGTCACTTCATGAGGAGATTGCTCAATTAAATACCCCCAGTTATATTGAACAATTAGCCCGGGAACAATTAGGCCTTGTTAAGCATGGCGAAATCCTCATCTCTCCCAAGAATTAGTAAGTAACATTGTTTTTGAAAACCTTGACAGCTACGAAATTTACTGCATATAATATAACTATGTATAGATAGATCATCACAAGGAGGAGTTTACTTCGTATGGCCATTGACGTTGGCAGTATTGTTGAAGGAGTCGTTACCGGGATCACGAACTTTGGAGCGTTTATTGAATTACCGGATAGGGTAACCGGACTTGTACATATCTCGGAAGTTGCTGATGCTTATGTGAAGGATGTTCGGGATTATTTAAAGGAACAGGATCATGTTAAGGTAAAAGTCATTCACGTCGATGAAAAGGGTAAAATCGGTCTCTCGATTAAACAAGCTAATCCTACTGTACGCAATACTAGTCGTGAACGCCGAGTTCCGCCAACGGTATCCTTTGAGGATAAATTGGCCAAGTTTATTAAAGATAGTGATGAACGTCAGACAGAATTTCGCCGGGCCACGGAATCCAAACGTGGAGGAAGAGGCTCAAGCAGATACTAGGAACTAACCGCCGCAAGGCGGTTTTTCTTATATTAGAAGGCAGGAACGGCAAGAAGATTTGAAAATGCTGGCGTTTTTAAGAGACCATGGGTATATGGCGCAGTCGTAAAGAGATTATCTATGAATGACGTCGAAAGTTGTTCTGAACGCATGACTATAGTAGACAAGCTTTGCTAATCCTTTAAGCTATAATATTACCATAAAAAGGTAAGAGGTGATATTATGGCTGAGTGGGCAACCTTAAAAGTTAACCAAGGTCTGCGCAGCGGGATTTCTCTGGAAAGCACATTTCTGCCTATTATTTTTGGCGGATGCTTAGCGAGGGGTACAATCTTAGGACTCCATCCCTTTGGGATTGCCTTTGGTGCTGCAGTTATTTTACTTGGCGAGCGTGGGACCTTGTTTGGTTTATTAGGGATTGTACTGGGGACAATTTCTCTCGGTATAACCTCCCTAAACGATGTGTCCTTCGTGGTTCAAATCATTGTGATTTTAGCAGCTATGTCCGTGTTGCTGCCTTTCATTCGTAAGAAAAGACATGAGGGAACCTATTTGATTCTTACTACCGGTGTAATGGTGGCGATCGTTGCTTCTTTGGCTGTGAGTTTGTCAAAACCGGACACTTATGCCTTATTTCTTGTAGGCCTTCAGAGTATTTTAGCGGGTGGTTTTGCAATTATTATTTGGTTTGCCATGAGGCATAAAGAGGCGATTTGGAGGGGAGAGTTTCAACGTGAGCAAGGAATAGCCTGGCTGATCATTCTTGTTGGGATTATTAGTGGACTGCAGGGGGTTCAAGTACGGGAGATAAACTTTTCCATTGTCTTGATGAGCTTTTTCACCTTATTTGTCTCTGAACGTTACGGGGCCGGTACTTCAGCGGGTGTCGGCGCTATCCTGGGCTTTTTGCCGCAGCTGACCGTAAGCAATGAAAATTTAATGGCTGCCGGTATTTACGGACTGGCAGGTTTCTGTACAGGAGCTTTTCGGAGGTTCGGAAAAATTGGACTTGGAACGGCATTTATTGCTGTTATGTTGATGCTAACCGTCTTTCTGCGCCAGGATGCGGTTTATTCCCAGTTAATCTCTTCGGTTGTCGGCTTATTTCTCTTTTTCCTCTGGCCGGGCATTTCGCCGCAAAGGGATTTCCTGAAACCCAAGGTTATACCTGAAGTTGAAACAACAGTTTCAAAAGTAAAAGCTATGGCAGAGATCTTCGATCAAATTGCGTTAAGTTATCAGGCCGCAGAAACGGAATCTTTCGAGACACGGCAGGAAGTCCCTGAACTTATGAATGTTTTGGTTGAACGTGTTTGTTACAATTGTCCTACAGTTGACGTCTGCTGGAAGAGAGAATTTTATAAAACCTATCATATTTTCTTTGAACTCTTTAGGCTCGTTGAAAATGAGCCTGACGTTAAGCTGCAATCTTTACCGGTTGAGTGGAAACGGCATTGCGGCCGGCTCAAAGAAATGTTGTTAGGAGTTCAATTTATTCTGGAACAAGAAAAGAATCAGGAGACCTGGCGGCGGCGCCTGGTTCTCAATCAGGAGGCTTTATCGCGGCAATTTCTGAATGTCTCTCAGGTCATAGGGAATCTCGCTAAGGAGCTTCATACCCAACGTAATTGGGAAGTAGTAAAACCTTCAAATTTAGCACGCCGGCGACGCAATTTTCTCGATGTCGGAGTTGCTGCCTTCACAAAATCGGGCAACGGACTAAGCGGAGATAATTATGCTTCGATTGCTTTTTCATCAACCCAGCATGCTTTTATTTTAAGTGATGGAATGGGAGTGGGGGAGAAAGCCGCAAAAATGAGCGCAACAGCTTTAGCTTTACTAGAACAGCTGCTCACTACGGGCTTTGATCCGATAGGCTCAATTCAAGCCTTAAATTCTATCCTGGTATTGCGTTCACCTGAAGAAAGTTTTGTAACGATTGATATGGCAATTCTCGATTTGGAATCATCGAACTTAAAATTAATTAAAGCAGGTGCTTCGCCTTCTTACCTTATTACCTCTGAGGAGGTAAAAAGACTTGTTTCCTCGGGCCTTCCGGTGGGAATATTGAATCAAATCGAAATTCCAATAATTGATGAAGAAATGCAAGGAGGGGAAACCCTTGTCCTAATCACCGACGGAGTTCAGGATGTTTTAAAAGAAGGATCGGATTGGATTCAGGACATTTTGAAACAACCTGCTTCGCTAAAATCACAAGAACTGGCGGATTTAATTAGTAATGAGGCTAGACGGCTTTCTGAGGGAGTATTAGAGGATGATGGAATAGTTCTCGTCATCCGGAAAAATTATTGGAATGAATGAGAATTATTTACATATATAATTATTTGTGCGGCAGGAAATCAGAAATGTATGTCGAATCAAACTATTATGTCATTTTGCGAAATTGGATTTATACCAGTTGGTAAAACTTTCTGTGCCTGTCAATCAGAAAGAAAAAATTATAATAAGGGAGCGGATTTATTATGGCTTGGGATGCAACAAAACTCAAAGATTGGCAAATTGCCGAAGAAGCCGAAAAGACCATGCCCACTATTGATCAATTGGTAGAAAAATTATCCCTTGAAAAGGACGAACTGATTCCTTATGGGAAAACGCCGAAGGTTGATTTTTTGAAGGTGATGGAACGCCTCAAAAACAAGTCCGACGGTTATTATATTGAAGTCACAGCAATTACACCCACACCTCTTGGCGAAGGAAAGACAACGACATCATTGGGGCTGATTGAGGGGCTTGCTAAACGGGGTGTTAAGGTTGGGGGCGCAATTCGTCAGCCATCCGGAGGACCGACCATGAACATTAAAGGTACTGCTGCCGGCGGCGGCAATGCCCTCTTGATTCCTATGACCGAATTTTCTCTTGGCCTAACCGGTGATATTAATGATATTATGAATGCCCATAATCTGGCGATGGTTGCTCTTAATGCCCGCATGCAGCATGAGGCTAACTATACAGACGAAGAACTTGCCAAACGAGGCTTAAAGCGTCTGGATATAGACCCCAAAAATGTTGAAATGGGCTGGATTATTGACTTTGCGGCACAAGGGTTAAGAAATATTATTATAGGGATTGGCGGAAAAAAAGACGGCTTTCAAATGCAATCGAAATTTGGAATTGCAGTAAGTTCGGAGTTAATGGCCATTTTAGCAATTGCCAAGGATCTTCCGGACTTAAGAGAACGGATTGGCAACATTATCGTAGCCTATAACAAGAAAGGTGAACCTGTAACTACTAAGGATCTGGAAGTTGACGGCGCAATGACTGCTTGGATGCGCAATACGATAAATCCAACAATTTGCTATACTGCTGAGGGGCAGCCTGTTATGGTTCATGCCGGTCCCTTTGCTAATATTGCTATTGGGCAGTCTTCGATTATTGCAGACCGCATAGGCCTTAAGATGTTTGATTATCACGTTACGGAGAGCGGATTTGCTGCAGACATCGGATTTGAAAAGTTTTGGAACGTCAAGGCTCGGTTGGGCGGTCTGAAACCAAACGTTTCCGTCCTCGTGGCAACAATCCGTGCCTTAAAAATGCATGGAGGCGGGCCTGCTGTTATACCTGGACGTCCAATTCCGGAAGAATATGTGCAAGAAAATCTCGAACTTGTGGAAAAAGGGTGTGCCAATTTACTTCATCATCTGAAGACTGTTAAAAAATCGGGCATAGTGCCTGTTGTCTGCGTCAATGGCTTCTACACGGATACAGAAGCTGAAATCAATTTGGTTAAGAAGATCGTGCAAGAAGCCGGGGCACGCTGCGCCTATTCCAACCATTGGCTCGAAGGCGGCGATGGCGCTCTGGAATTAGCAGACGCGGTCATGGATGCTTGTAAGGAAACGTCAGAATTCAAATGTCTCTATCCTCTTGAAATGCCGCTTCGTCAACGTGTCGAGCTTATCGCTAAAGAGGTTTATGGTGCAGATGGTGTCGATTGGTCTCCTGAGGCTGAAGCTAAAGCTAAAAAGTTTGAATCAGATCCCCACTATGCCGACTTTTCCACGATGATGGTAAAAACCCATTTGAGTTTATCCCATGATCCTGCATTGAAAGGAGTCCCTCAGGGCTGGAGGTTACCAATTCGTGACATTTTAGTATATGGTGGTGCAAAATTCCTCTGCCCAATGGCAGGGACAATCACCTTAATGCCCGGTACGGCTTCCGATCCTGCTTACAGAAGAATCGATGTTGATACCAAAACAGGTAAAGTCAGCGGTTTATTCTAAAATAAAGGGGAATAACTCAATAGACTTCGAAACATATCTGGCCCCGAGAAATCGGGGTCTTTTCCTTCGACATCCTGCAATTTGCCGGAAGACTTTAGAAAATTTTAGAGGATACACCTCAATAATTATTAATAATTTTTTCGTTAAACGAAAGTTTTATGGAAGTATGGCGTTGTGTTTATTCGGAGAGAATGTTAAGGTTATAATGTTTAATAAGAGTTTCTGATCAGAGCGGAGAATCAACGATGTTCGAAGAATTGCATACTTACATATTGCCTAATCTGATTCCGAAAAACACAAAATTGCTGGTCGCTGTGTCGGGAGGCCCTGATTCTATGGCTTTAGGGCATATACTTTGGCGATATATGCGGGAAGATCCTGCTCAGGGAATTTCACTCGTTATTACCCATGTTCATCACGGGGCTCGGAAAGAATCGGATCAGGAATTGGAACTTGTTCGAGAAATGGCAGAGCGATGGGAAGTTCCTTGCCGGATTCATCGTTTCGACTCTCTTGGCTATGCTCAAGCCATGGGGAAATCCTTTGAAGAAGCTGCGAGAGAGTGGCGGTATGCTCGTTGGCGGGAGGATATGCAAGAAGATGGGTGTAATCTTTTAGCAACGGCACACCATTTAGGTGATCAAGCTGAGACTATTCTTTATCGCCTGCTGAGAGGAAGCGGTGCTGCTGGCTTAGCAGGTATATATCCGTCAAGGGACTCCATAATTCGTCCCTTGTTGACGTTTACAAAGGCAGATATTTTCAAATACTGTGAGCAGGAGAGGTTACCTTATGCTATCGATCAGACGAATTTGCAGCCGGTTTATGTCCGAAATCGAATTCGTTTGGAACTAATACCGTTGTTGGAGAGAGAATATAATCCAAGGCTTCAGGAAGCCTTGGGAAGGATGGGGGAACTTCTGCGCTGGGATGAGGAGTATTTAGCTCAGCAAGTGGAAAAAGCTTGGAATGTATATGCTTTGAAAAGCCAACAAGCGATTGGCTTAAAGCCAGCGGTCTTTGCTGAACCGGCTGCGATTCTTTCGCGTCTGCTGCGACACGCGGCAATGATAGTTACCCGGGAACGCAGAGGGTTAAGCTATGCTTACATTACCAAGATTATGTCCTCTCAAGGCAAGCCGGGATGGAGACAGGATCTGCCGGGTTTGACTGTAAAAATTAATGAAGAGGGTATATGGTTTTGCAATAAAGTCCAGTCTATAGAGAAAGACGCTAAACCTTACATTTCGGACATCCTCTTAGAACCGGGAAGGCGGATCAAAATCCCTGGTTATGAGGCTGAGATTATGTTTCTTACAGAAAAAGAATTCAAATTAGCGGAGGAAGGTTTGAGAGACTCCGAAAACCAAGTGGCAATCTTCGATCAAGAGTTATTGATGCAAACACATGGCCGTCTTATGTGTCGAACACGGCGGCAAGGCGACAAAATGTGGTTTCCGGGTGTAGGGCACAAGGCTTTAAAAAAGGTATTTCAGGAGGGTAAAATCTCTGCCTCTAGGAGGGGCAACTTTCCGCTTGTTGCCGTTGGAGACGAGGTGCTCTGGATTCCGGGTCTTCGTCAGAGCGGATTGTGGCCGCCGCAGAAACACTCCCCAAAAGTATACTGCGTGATTATGGCTGCAAACCGGGAGCTCTAATTTGAATTCATTGTAAAAAGAAATTCAGCATGGTATAATATGTGGAATTGCTTTGTAAGATTAGGCGGTTCGCCAACTAGAGAGGAGGACCATATTTGAAGGTCTTTAAGAACGCAACAATTTATGTGCTTATAATTCTTATGGCAATTGTTTTAATTAAATGGTCGGCCCCTCCCGTGAACAAAGACGTGGGAATGGACTATACTACATTTAAGAGAGATGTAGTAGATAACCAAGTTAAAGATGTTTCAGGTATCATTGAAAACAATACCATTAAGTATACGGTTACATTGAAAGACGATACGAAGCACGATGTGGTTGGCTATGCCGATGATCCGCAGCTTGCCTCTGATTTGTTATCCCATGGAGTTCCGCTTAATTTATCCGAACCGACCGAGTCACCTTGGTGGGTTGGGCTTTTATCCACACTTCTGCCAACTCTCGCTATTGTGGGCCTGTTTTTCTTTATGATGCAGCAAAGCCAGGGCGGCGGCAATCGCGTCATGCAGTTTGGAAAAAGTAAGGCCCGTCTTGTTGGTGAAGACAAGAAGAAAGTAACCTTTGCCGATGTCGCGGGTGCTGATGAAGTTAAAGAAGAACTGCAAGAAGTCGTTGAGTTTCTAAAGTTCCCTAAAAAGTTTAACGAATTAGGGGCTAAGATTCCTACAGGAGTATTATTATTCGGCCCTCCGGGGACCGGTAAAACATTACTGGCTCGTGCTGTTTCCGGGGAGGCTGGTGTCCCGTTCTTCAGTATAAGTGGTTCTGACTTTGTAGAGATGTTTGTCGGAGTCGGCGCTTCGAGGGTTCGTGATTTGTTTGAACAGGCTAAAAAAAGTGCGCCGTGTATTGTTTTTATCGATGAAATAGACGCTGTCGGGCGGCAGCGGGGCGCCGGTTTAGGCGGCGGCCATGATGAGAGAGAACAAACGTTGAACCAACTTCTCGTGGAGATGGATGGTTTTAATGGAAATGACGGCGTTATCATTATTGCGGCAACGAATAGAGCTGACGTATTAGACCCTGCCCTTTTACGCCCTGGTCGCTTTGATCGGCAAATCGTTGTTGATGCTCCCGATGTAAAGGGGCGTGAAGAAATCTTAAAAGTTCACGCCAAAGGCAAGCCTATTACTAATGAAGTTGATTTGGAAGTCATAGCACGTCGAACTGCCGGGTTCACCGGGGCCGATATATCAAATCTACTTAATGAAGCTGCTCTTCTTTCCGCGCGAAGGGGAGAAAATCAAATTCGCCAACAAACTATCGAGGAGTCGATTGAACGAGTTATTGCCGGTCCGGAGAAGAAAACTCGGGTCATGAGTGCTTTTGAAAGGAAACTTGTTTCTTATCATGAGGCCGGACATGCATTGCTTGGAGAGTTGCTCACTCATACTGATCCTTTGCATAAAGTGTCCATAATCCCGCGTGGGAGAGCCGGTGGATACACCCTCCTGCTTCCTAAAGAAGATCGCAATTATATGACAAAATCTCAGCTGCTCGATCAGGTTACGATGTTATTGGGCGGACGTGTGGCTGAATCTGTGATCCTGCATGAAATAAGTACGGGAGCTTCTAACGACTTGGAGCGTGCAACCGGTATTGTGCGTAAAATGATTACTGAACTTGGGATGTCTGAGGAATTAGGACCTCTTACCTTCGGACATAAAGAAGAACAAGTTTTTCTGGGAAGAGACATTTCTCGTGATCGCAGTTACAGCGATGCGGTAGCCTATGCTATAGACAAAGAGGCTCGTCGTATTATTGATGACTGTTATCAGAAGGCTCAAACTTTAATCCGGGAAAATATTGACAAACTCCATGCTATTGCCCAAGCTTTAATGGAAAAGGAAACTTTAGATGTAAACAGTTTTGCTGCAATAATGGCTCAATTTGCCAAGCCTGCAGAGGAAGTCCCAAAGGACATAACGGTCAATTTGGAAAAGGAACCAGAAGATCTGCCAACACAAACCCTTGAAGAAGAGTTAAATAAGATTGAATAAAGATTATTAGTGAAGGGAGATTATGTATGGAAAGAACATTCCTGATGTTGAAACCGGATGCCATTCAACGCGGACTGGTCGGGAGAATTATTGCTAAGTTAGAAGACAAGGGCTTCAAGCTCGTTGGACTAAAGCTGCTCCAGGTGGATCGTGCTTTGGCTGAAGCTCATTATGCCGAACACAAGGGCAAAGGGTTCTTCGAACCAACTGTGGCTTATATTATGTCTTCACCTGTTGTTGCTATGGTTTGGCAAGGCAAGAATGTTGTGGCTTTGGCAAGAGAGCTGATGGGAGCCACAAATCCCGCTAATGCTAATCCAGGATCAATTCGGGGTAAATATGGAATGGACATTAGCCGCAACGTAATACATGGTTCGGACTCTATTGCGAGTGCCGAACGTGAAATTGCCCTTTATTTTAAATCTGAAGAGCTTATCGACTATACCAAAGCCGGGGAAGATTGGTTAAGCGAGTAGAAATCTTGCTGAATGACCTTGATCAATGTAGGTTGCGTTTGCGCTCTTAAAGATTTATACTTTTTGTATACAAATAGGGACGCCCTGATGGGTGTCCTTTTTAAAAATTTGCTCTCTTTTTGGAGGTGGCAATGATATGCAGTTGGAGATTAGAGAACGATCCTTACTCGGTTTAGGATCCGTGTTAATTGGGTTTCTGTTTGTAATGCTGCTCAAGGCTCATGGGATTGCCGGCAAGGAATCTATAGGGCAAGAGACTGCAGTACCGAGTTTAGTTCAAACAGAGCTTGAAAATCAGCAGATTTCAGTGGAAAATGTTAAGCTGCGGCAAGAACTTGGGAAATATGCTCAAGGGCAAAGCGCTTCGTCTTTAGCGAATCAACAGCTTCAAGAAGCTGAAATGAATGGCGGCCTGATAGCCGTTTCAGGACCGGGGATACGAATTACCCTTGATGATTCAAAGCGAACGGTCCAGGGTCAAGATGATCTAAACAATTATTATATTCATGAGCAATATATCCGGGAGATTTTTAATGCTCTATGGAATGGTGGGGCAGAGGCTATTGCAGTTAACGGGCAGCGTGTAACCTCGAATACCGAAGTCTTTTGCGGGGGTTCTTTTATTCAAATTAATGACACGCGACAAATGCCGCCCTATGTCATTGAAGCAATTGGTGATAAGAATAATCTTACTGCGGCACTCAAGTTTTATGGATGGGATAGACTGGGAGATTTTCAACAACAGTATGGGATTACACGTAAACTCGAGATCGACCAAAATTTAATCTTGCCAGCCGGAAAACTGAAGCCGTATCGCTTTGCTCAACCAGTTAAGGAGGGAACATGATGCATCGCTGGAAAAGAAGTCTAGCCCTCCCTGTTACAATGGTAGCTATTGCTTTAGGTTTCCTCGTCTCGTTACAGGTACACACTCAAAAAAATGTTTCTGCGGCAGAACAAATTAGTGCTGAGCGTTTAAACCAAATGAAATCAGTATTAGATAATTCTCAGGCTCAAAATGCTCAACTTCAGAAGGAACATCAGAATTTATTAACGGAGTTGGATACAGCGCGCAAAAAAGTTGGAACTGATCCTCAATTGCTGGATCGACTGAAGCAATTACAGATTCTTGAGGGGACACAAGCTGTTGAGGGGCCAGGTATACAAATAAGCATAGATGATCGGGGTAAAAATACGCTCTTTCCTGTAAGTACTGAGGATATTGCCAGGATGGTCAATACATTGAAATTTGCCGGAGCTGAAGCAATTAGTGTGAACGGACAACGAATTGTGAGTACAACAGCCATTGTGCTTAGCGGGAGTTCGACAATTCTCATAAACCAAGTTCCGATTAACCGAGTCGAAGGAGTTCCTTATGAATTGGATGCCATTGGAGATCAAGACACTCTTCTGGATTATTTCTCCAAAGTGGAAGCACCTGCTTTGAAACAGAATGGACAGATAGTAAGTATTACTCGAAAAACCCTAACGATCCCCTCCTTCAAAGGTTCATACACCTTCAAAAATGCAAAACCGATAGTTCCTTAATGATTTCCGAATTATGAGAATTAATGGCTTTATAGAGAAGGGAATTCACTTAGTTTATCGAATTTAAAGTATTATTGGAATAATTCGATCAAGGTGAAGTTACTGATGATAGAAGTAAGTGAAGGCAGGCCTTGGGTGGATTCCCAAGGCTTACCTTCTTTATAACCAGTTACCTTGATTGAAGGTAGGGAGTGGGTCAAAATACTACATTCGATGGCTCGCATAAATCAGCTCTTGGATCATCGGGATTATGTTGCCTATCAGGAGACAATCGATCAATTAGAAAAAAACCGGGAGTTCTGTAAGCATGGTTTTGATCACGGGATAAGTGTCGCTCGTATCGCTTATGCCTATATTTTAGAGCAAGATGGTCATGCTCTTTCTAAAGAAATAGTTTATGCTGCTGCCTTTCTTCATGATATAGGACGATGGGTGGAGTATCAGAGCGGAGAAGACCACGCCGAAGCGAGTGCTAAACTGGCACTGCCGATACTTGAGACTTGTAAGTTTAATCGCGAAGAAATTACGATTATTCTTAAGGGAATACGTGAACATCGCCAACACTGCGCAGATGGCCTAAGTGTACTGGGTAATGCTCTGGCTTTAGCTGATAATTGGGCAAGAGACTGCCGCCATTGCCGAACACAAAAACAATGTTATAAATATAATCAAGCAATGAGACTTATTACGTATTAATTTGGGGGGGTTAATAGATGCAAAGCTATGGCATGAGATGGGTTAGTATGGAGAATCTGGCAGAGGCCAATATGGCCATAAAAGAAATTGGCGCCGATCCTGCGGGGATTGCTCATATGGCCGGAAAAGGGCTGGGGCGGGGAATAAAACTAGAGCAGGTGCCCTTGCGCGTGGCCCATATTCTAAAGCAAGAGATGCTTTCTTTGGGCGGAGATGCAGCGGTCCATCGTAATGTGATTGTAAACCAAATTGAGACGACAGATATTATGTTGCTTGGAACGGTTCGGCAGCTTGAGAGGCTTTCAACAAAAGTTTTAGCCCAACCCTTTGGATTGAAGCAAATCGGTCATGATTTAAGGAAGCTGCTGGTAAATTTTGAGCCTCCTAAACCCAGAATATTAGACTGCCGTGGTAAAAAATTAAGACTTGGAGAACGAACCTTAATTATGGGGATTTTAAATGTAACACCTGACTCCTTTTCCGATGGAGGGAGATATAATAATCTTGAGGATGCTATAGCTCAAGCAGAGCAAATGGCTGCTGAAGGGGCGGATATTTTGGATATCGGGGCAGAATCTACCCGACCAGGCCATCTTGAAGTTAGTGAGGATGAAGAATGGAAGCGTTTGGAGCCCATTCTCAATGCTTTAGCGGAACGTGTGGATTTACCTCTTTCCATTGATACCTACAAAGCAAAGGTGGCTGCTAAGGCTCTTGAAGCTGGAGCCCATATAATTAATGATATTTGGGGTCTGCAGAAAGATCCTGAAATGGCAAGTGTTATTGGTGAATATCGAGCCCCTGTAATTGTTATGCATAATCAAGCGGGAACAACTTATCGTCATTTAATGGGGGATATTCTGACATTTTTAAAACGCAGTATTGGACTAGCCGAAGCCAGTGGTTTAACAGGAGACCAAATCATCGTAGACCCGGGAATCGGTTTTGGCAAAACCTTGGAGCAAAATCTTGAGGTCATGTCTCGTTTAGCAGAATTCAAGACCTTAGGGCAACCCGTACTATTGGGAACATCTCGCAAATCTATGATTGGAAAAACGTTGGATCTAGCAGTTGATGAACGTTTGGAAGGGACGCTGGCAACGAGCATTCTTGGCGTGGCTGCCGGTGTAGACATTGTACGGGTTCATGATGTTCAAGAGAATCGCAGAGCTGTAGAAATGGCGGATGCCATCGTACGAGGGCAGAGAGGAGTTAATTATGTCGGGGCATGATGCTATTCACCTTCGAGGCCTTGAGTTTTATGCTCATCATGGGGCGCTGCCCGAGGAGCAGGTTCTTGGACAGAAATTCATAATAGACATTGATCTTTTTGTGGATCTCAGCCGGGCGGGGAGTTCAGATCAAGTTCAGGACACTATTCATTATGGTGAAGTGTATAATGTTATTAAAACTTGTGTGAAGGATCATAAATATCAGTTGATAGAATATTTGGCGGAAAAAATAGCTCAATCAGTTTTGGCTCAATTTAATTGCAAATCTATTCGGGTAGAAGTACATAAGCCCCAAGCACCGGTTGCCGGCATTTTCCGAGACGTTTCCGTGGAGATTTGGCGACTGGCAGGGGGAACAGCATGAGAGCATTTTTAGGATTGGGCAGTAATCTTGGGGACAGAGGCTACTATCTTAGCGAGGCTGTTTCGGCTTTAAAGCGTCCCGCCATTGTTATTCTGTCGCTGTCACGAATCTATGAAACTGAACCTTGGGGGGTCCAAGAGCAGCCTCTGTATTGGAATCAGGTAGTTGAGGTGGATACCACTCTCCCTCCCTTGGATCTGCTTCATGTCTGTCAAGAAATTGAACAGCGATTTGGACGAGTGCGTAAGGAACATTGGGGGTCCAGAACGATTGACATTGATCTTCTAATTTATGATAATGTGGTTAGTGATTCAAAGGAATTGACATTACCACATCCCTATCTGGAGTTTCGGGAGTTTGTGCTTGCTCCCCTGCGTGAAATCGCACCAAATCTTGTTTTACCTTCGGGAAGACCGATCAGTCAGGTTTTTGGAGAGGGAAAGGTGTTTCCTTTATAATTAGGAATAAATAATCACCAGATTAGCCGACGACATCGAAGGAGTTGTACGGTGGTTTTGGTGTTAACGAATGAATCACGCCTACCAACCTAATACTATTGAACAAACACCGCTTGGATCATGAGACCGAGACGGAGGGTAGAATAAAGTGCCTTCACCTTGGTGAGGGCATTTTTTTACTATTAAACTTCCATGCCGTGAAGCGGCACCACTGATGCGTGAACTCGTTCAGCTAAAGCTGAACATCGGGGGTCACTCTCACTTGTAGAAGTGGGAGTTCGCGATTTGAAAATTGTGTCGAGCCCGGTGCATCTCAGATTATAGTTCCTGAGGGAAGCACGCAGGGCAAATAACCCTAATCGGTTGTTGCACCAGCCTTAAACAAAATCAGTCTTGAGAGTAGTCTAAATGGAGTAGGGAGGGGAAAGAATGAAGTTTGGGATTATCGGAGCAGGGATTGTTGGGACTGCTTTGGCTCTTCGGTTAGAGGAGAAGGGACACTATTGCATTGGTGTTCACACGCGAAGTCGCAGTTCCTATGAACGCTTTTGCCGGTATTTGCCTAAGAACCATCTTACATTGGATGAACTCGCCTCAACTGCGGATGGATTGTTTATAACTACCCAAGATGACTTAATCCGCACGGTGGCTGAAAACCTTAGTGTTAGACCTTCTATTAAATCAAAACAACTATGGATTCACTGTTCAGGTTCACTCCCTTCGAATGTGCTGAGGGTCAAAGAGAGTTTATCTGTACGCTGTCTTTCTCTGCATCCTCTTCAGGCTTTTGCCAGCATAGAAAAGGCTTTGGAGATCTTAAGCGGGACTCATTTCGGAATTGAAGGTGATGATGAGGAGTTTGGGGTGGGTATTGTCAACGATTTGGGGGGAATCCCTCATCGCATTTTAGCGTCTCAGAAATCAATGTATCATGCAGGAGCCGTAGTTGCTTCAAATTATCTGGTAGTATTGGCTTCTTTGGCTGTGGAACTTTTTGCCGAGGCTGGATTCCGAGAGGATGAAGCCCTGGCATCATTAATCCCTTTGATGCGAGGGACTCTCTATAATCTGGAGCAGATGGGACTTCCTCAAGCCTTGACAGGGCCGGTTGCGCGAGGCGATGTTAAAGTGATACAAGGTCATTTAGAACATATGCCCTCGAAGCTCAAGAAAATATACAAGGAACTAGGGTCAAAAGCTCTGGAGCTCGGAGAAGACAAAAAGGCTCAACAAGGGTTGACCTATTCTCCGGAAGATTTAACTAAGCTGAAGTCGATGTTAGGAATGTTAGAACAGCCTCTATCTGGACATTAATGTTTAATATAAGGTAAGAAAGGCGGACATAGGTATGCTTAGAACTGCTAAAATTTCAGAACTTCGTAAAATCATTAAAGAGGAAAGACAAAGGGGGAAAACCATCGCTCTTGTTCCCTCAATGGGTTACTTGCATAGAGGTCATTTAACGTTAATTGAGAAGGCTAAAGAAACAGGAGCTTTTGTTGTCGTAAGTATTTTTGTCAATCCCCTGCAATTTGGACCTAACGAAGACTATGCACGTTATCCGAGGGATTTAGAAAGGGATGCACAATTAGTGGAAGGGTGCGGCGTTGATCTTCTCTTTCATCCATCTGTGGAAGAAATGTATCCTAGGCCCATGGTGACGTTTGTTGAGGTAACTCAATTGGACAAGGTATTATGTGGTGCTAATCGCCCCGGACATTTCCGAGGAGTCACCACTGTTGTCAGCAAATTGTTTCATATTGTCCAACCGGATATAGCCTTTTTTGGGCAAAAGGATTATCAACAATACTTGATTATCCGACGAATGGTTAGTGATTTGAATCTTCCTATTGAGGTCCGAGGTGTACCTATTGTTCGAGAAAAGGATGGTCTTGCTCTCAGCTCGCGTAATGTCTTTTTATCGCCTGAACAACGTCAGGAAGCCTTGGTACTGTCTCGGAGTCTTAATGAAGCGGCAGAATTGATTCAACAAGGAAAACGTTCAGCCCGAGACATTGAAGATTTTATTCGCAATGCCATTATGCGTGACAGTCAAGGAGTTATCGATTATGTGGAGGTCAGGGACGCCGAGGATCTCTCGGAAGTTACAGAAATCAATCGACAAGTATTAATTGCGCTGGCGGTAAAATTCGGTCCAACGCGCTTGATTGATAATATCGTCGTGGAGGTTGAAACAAATGTTTAGAATGATGATGAAATCGAAAATTCACAGAGCGATTGTGACAGAAGCTAACCTTCAATATGTGGGGAGCGTGACGATAGACTCAGACTTGATGCAAAAGGCAAATATTTTACCTAATGAGAAGGTACAGATTGTCAATAATAATAACGGTGCAAGGTTTGAAACCTATGTCATTCCCGGGGAGCCTCGTTCCGGCGTGATCTGTCTCAATGGTGCCGCAGCACGGCAGGTGCAGATCGGGGATCAGGTAATTATTATTTCCTATTGTTTGCTTACGGATGAGGAGGCTCATAATTACAAGCCAAATGTTGTTTTTGTGGATGAGAATAATCGGCCGACTAAGATTGAGTCCGAAGAAATTCATGGACAAAAATCTTAATTGGATCAAGCAGGGAGCGAAAGCGAATGGCAAGTCATGATATTCTTCAGCTTCTCGTCTCTCTTCCCGGAGAGTACGTATCGGGTGAAAGAATCAGCCAACAACTTAATGTTACTAGAGCTTCAGTTTGGAAGCAGATTAAACAGCTAAAAGAAGAAGGATTTGCTATCGAGGCCCATACCAAAAAAGGATATTGTCTCCGTAAAACTCCCAATTCGTTAAATGCCTGGGTTATTGAGCAAATGTTAGAAACCAAGTCCTTGGGGCATGTTCTAGCTATTGAGGACAAACTGACATCAACAAATGCTAAGGCAAAGGAATTAGCACGTGAGGGAGGAATTCATGGTCAGGTTGTTATAGCAAAAACCCAATATGCAGGTCGGGGAAGAATGCAGAGAGAATGGCAGTCTCCTCTGGGAGGATTATGGATGTCAGTAATTATCCGGCCAAACTTGTCCTTAGCCAATGCTTCAAAGCTGACTCTTGCTGCAAGTGTGGCAATTGTGGATGCTATAGAAGAATTATATCAATTGCGGGTTGGAATTAAGTGGCCCAACGATCTTCTCTATAATGGCAAAAAGATTACCGGAATACTCGGCGAAGTCGTCGGAGAATGGAATAGGGTACAGACCTTAATATTAGGAATTGGTATTAATGCCAATTTTTCAAGTGAGAAACTAGGCACTGCCTTAACGGTTGCAACGTTGCAGGAAATATTGGGGTACGAGGTTGACTTGAATAGGTTAGCTGCCACAATTTTAAAGTACTTAGAAAAACAGGTTATGGCTCTGGAAGAAAATCTCTTTCAGGAGCTGCGTTCTAACTGGATGGCTCGAGCGGTTGGTCTTGGGGAAGAAGTAAGGGTTTTGCGCGGCGAGGAGGTCATTGTCGGAGTGTTTAAGGGGATTTCTCAGGATGGTGAATTACTCCTAAGCACAGAACAGGGTGAGGAGCGGTTTTCGGCCGGAGAAGTTCAGTTGAGATCTAAGCTGGGAGCATATTTTTAGGGAATTATTCCTTCTGGATAATTTAGAAATATATTGCAAGTCAGCGGCTCTTATTGTAAACTCAAAATATAAATTAAGTTTACAATGGAGGGTGAGACTTATGAATGTTCGGAAATTAGCTATGTCATCGGTTTTTGCGGCTTTAATGTGCTTAACAGGTATGCTGATACATTGGGCGCCTGCCTTGATTCCTTTTAGTATTCTCCCGGTTTTTGTGTATCTTTCAGGCCTTATTCTCGGAGCGGAATATGGTGCCATGGCAATGCTGGTTTATCTGGTATTGGGGCTGTTTGGACTGCCCGTTTTTGCCTCCGCGCCCTTCGGGGGGTTGGGATATATTTTGAAACCTACCTTTGGCTTTCTGTTAGGTTATGTTGCGGCGGCTTATGCCGTGGGGCGCATTTATGGTGAAGGAAGCCTTTGGCGTGCGATTGCTGGTGTGTTTTCAGGCCTTATCATTTTATATCTTTTTGGTTTAAGTTATCTTTATGTGATTTTACATTGGGTTTTGCATCAAGGAACAAGTATGGTGGGTGTTCTGACGATTGGATTTGTCCCTTTACTTTTTATGGGGGATTTGATTAAGGCCGGGATTGCAGTCTGGGTTGGCCAAGAAGTCGTTCGTCGGCGCCAAAACGCCTTAGATCGTTAGGCAAAAGGAGTGGTAGTGTGATTCTTCTATTCGATGTAGGAAATACCAATATTGTTTTAGGGGTTTACGATGAAAGGACACTGACTCATCATTGGAGAGTTTCAACTGAAAAGTCTCGAACTGTTGATGAGTATGCGGTTGTGATTAAAAATCTTTTTGACTTTAGTGGCTTAAGCTTTAAGGAGATAACCGCTGTTGTCATTTCTTCAGTTGTCCCACCTGTTATGCCGACCTTAGAAACGCTTGCCCGAAAATATTTTGGTGTAGAACCGCTTGTAGTGGGGCCAGGGATTAAGACAGGCATGCCGATTATTTATGATAACCCAAGGGAAGTTGGAGCCGATCGGATTGTAAATGCTGTTGCAGCTTATGCTAAATATGGCGGACCCCTGGTGATTGTAGATTTTGGCACAGCAACAACGTTCTGTGTTGTTTCCAAACGGGGAGAATATTTGGGAGGAGCTATTGCGCCGGGGATTGGGATTTCAACGGAAGCCCTCTTTTTGCGCGCTTCCAAATTACCAAGGGTCGAGATGGTGAAACCTACTTCGGTAATCGCTAAAAATACAGTTGCCGGAATGCAGTCTGGGATATACTACGGTTTTACGGGCCAAGTTGATGGGATTGTTAAACGAATGAAAGAGGAATTAGGATCGGAAACTAAAGTTGTAGCAACCGGCGGGTTGGCGAAGATGATTTCTCACGAATCTGAAACCATTGAAACAGTGGACCCTTTTCTGACTCTCGAAGGGCTATTAATCATTTACGAACGGAATCAGAAATAATTAATCGAGGAATGAATATGAATCTAGGAAACTATAACCTTGGAGTTCCCGTGTTTTTAGCACCTTTGGCAGGAGTAACGGATAAGGCCTTTCGCGAAACGGTATGCACCTTAGGCGGAAGAACTGTTTGGACAGAAATGATCAGCGACAAAGCATTGAATTATCGTAATTCAAAAACATTAAGCATGTTAGATTTGAGAGATGAACCTGAGCCTAGGATTGTTCAGCTATTCGGTTCTGATCCGGGAACAATGTCTCAGGCAGCAATTTTGGCTTTAGATGCCGGCGCAAATGTTATTGATATAAACATGGGGTGCCCTACTCCTAAAATCACAAAAAATGGCGAGGGCTCGGCCCTGCTAAGAGATTTGCCGCGGGCACAAGCTATTGCGGCCGCTGTTGTAAAGGCTGTTAGTATTCCGGTTACGGTAAAGATTCGTCTTGGCTGGAATCACGATGAAATTGTGGCTTTGGAGATAGCTCGTCGTCTTGAGGCCGTGGGAGTTCAAATGTTAACTCTTCACGCCCGGACTCGAGAGCAATTTTATGCAGGACGGGCTGATTGGGCCTGGATCCGAAACGTTAAGAGCAAGGTTAAAATCCCTGTTATCGGCAACGGGGATATATTTTGTCCGGAAGATGCGCGCAGAATGATTGAGGAGACGGGATGTGACGGTGTCATGATCGGCCGCGGAGCTTTAGGAAACCCCTGGCTTATTCCCCGAACCCAGTATTTCCTTGAACACGGTACAATATTACCTGAACCAGTCCTTGAAGAACGCATTAAGGTAGCCATGCAACATTTCGAGCGAGTGTTGCGCTATAAGGGTGAACATATTGGTCTTAACGAAATGAGAAAACATGCTGTTTGGTATATCAAAGGGGTACGAAATGCGGCACAATTCAGAGATATTATTATGCAAACAAGATCCGCTGATGAAATGAGAACCATCATGCGTCGAATATTACAAAACGGAGAATAGATTTTGTCGAAGAGAGAAAAACTATGGGAACATTGCTCGCTAAGAGGGAATGTGGTATCCTTGACAATATTTTGCAAGGTCCTTATAATAACGAGTAATGTATTTGAGGAATTATTTTTTACAGTTCCTGGTTTAAATGAAGTACGCTAAAGGCTGTTAGAAAGTGCAAAGTACTATAAATAGCACAATGCGTAGGACGAGAAAAGGGAGCGAGAAACTATGCCTGAAAAAGAAGTCATTCTGACCTTGGAAGGCCTCAAAAAACTTGAGGAAGAGTTAGAACTAACAAAAACAGTAAAGCGTCGGGAAGTTGCCTTGCGGATCAAGCAAGCCATTGACTTTGGCGATATTAGCGAAAACTCTGAATATGACGATGCTAAGAATGATCAAGCTTTTATCGAAGGTCGAATTATTACCTTGGAAAAAATGCTCAGGAATGCACGGGTTATTGATGAGGTTGAAGGAACGGATGTTGTAACTTTAGGTGCAAAGGTGCGTTTAAAAGACGTTGACTATGGAGACGAAGAGGAGTACTATATTGTCGGATCAGCAGAGGCAGATCCGGGTACGAATAAGATTTCGAACGAGTCTCCGGTAGGTAAAGCTGTTTTGGGTCAAACAAAAGGATCTATCGTGGAAGTTAATGTACCGGCGGGGATTCTACACTATCAAATCCTCGACATCAAGTAAGGATTATCCCATTATCAAATTAGGACAGAAAAAATAAGCTTTTTGCAGAGTGCAGTGTTTCTGTATGGTTAATCAAATACAGATCCTGCACTTTGTTTATTGATCTTAAGATAGCCATATTATGGGAAACGCAGCCAAAATGATGAATGATCGTTGGTTTTACGTTAAAATCTTGATTCTTCTTGTTTAGCCGCGTCTATATTTGGTAAAATTGATAAGATAAGAGTAAATGATGGAGGAATTAAGATGGATAATACTAACGACCTTTGGCGAATACGTTTAGAAAAGCTTGATCTTTTCCGCCAAGCAGGTCTGGAACCTTATGCAGATCGCTATATTCGTTCTCATAAAGCTCAAGAAATTCTGGATGATTTTGAAAATCTAGAAGGTCGGAAGGTTAGCGTTGCCGGCAGAATTATGAGCAAACGAGATCAGGGAAAAGTTATTTTTGTCCACAGTCAAGATTTAAGTGGACGGATTCAGATTTATATGCGCAAGGATGATTTAGGCCAAACTCTCTTTGATTTGATTTCCAAATTCGACGTTGGGGACATTATTGGAGTTGAAGGAGAGGTATTTCGTACCAAACGTGGGGAGATCTCGATTCATGCACGAGATGTCAAGTTGCTTTCTAAGGCAATGAGGCCTCTTCCGGAAAAATTCCATGGGCTGACTAATGTAGAAACACGTTATCGCCGGCGGTATTTGGATTTAGTCATGAATCCTGAGGTTCGTCAAGTTTTTGTGACACGGAGCAAGATTATTCGCTACATGCGAGAATATCTTGAAGCTAAAGAGTTTCTTGAAGTTGAGACACCAACTTTGCACAGCATACCAGGGGGAGCTGCAGCTCGTCCTTTCATTACTCATCATAATACCCTGGATATCGATCTTTATTTGCGGATTGCTCTGGAACTTCCTTTAAAGCGTCTTATTGTCGGGGGATTTGAAAAAGTCTTTGAAATTGGCCGAACCTTTCGCAATGAAGGAATTTCGATCAAACATAATCCTGAATTTACAATGATGGAACTCTATCAGGCCTATGCAAATTTTGAAGATATTATGGAACTAACTGAGGAGATGATCTCCTATATTGTAAAAAAGGTTCACGGAACGACGATGATAACTTATCAAGGACAAGCTATTGAGTTTAAATCACCTTGGCGCAGATTACCCATGTTGGAGGGTATTCTTGAGTATTCAGGCGTTGATTTTCGCGAGATTGTAACGGATGAGCAGGCACAAGAGATAGCTAAGGAAAAGGGTATTCAAGTTGATGAAGGCACATCACGTGGAAAAATCATTAACGAGTTTTTCGAAGCCTTTGTCGAACCCAATTTGATTCAACCAACATTTATTACCGGGCATCCTGTTGAAATTTCTCCTTTAGCTAAGCGTAATGCCAAACATCCGGAATATACGGATCGTTTTGAAGCGTTTATATTTGGGCGTGAGCTTGCTAATGCTTTTTCGGAGCTTAATGATCCTATCGACCAGAGGCAGCGATTTGAAGCCCAGGCTGCAGAAAGAGCCAAGGGAGATGACGAGGCACACATTTTGGATGAGGATTTCGTACAAGCTTTGGAGTATGGTCTTCCGCCGACAGGAGGTTTGGGAATCGGTATCGATCGGTTAGTCATGCTATTAACGGATTCTGCGTCCATACGAGATGTAATCCTCTTCCCAACCATGCGTCCGCGAGACGAGAGTGTTCTAGATGCCGATAGCGAAGAATAATTTTGTCTTAAGGGATGTTGTGAGATAGCTTAGAATTGGTTAGATATCTGAAATTGAGACAAATTGATTAGGGATATTGCTGTAGAGCTATTTCTACTTGTTTAAGGATTAAGAGTCTGACTAACAGAAGTCAGACTCTTTTTCATAAGATACATTGTTATACGGGTTACAGAAACAAGAAACATAAAAAGACGATTTGCTTACCTATGCCGAGAATATGAGAGTATATATAATAATTAATGCTATAAAACCTAAGATACATTGATTTATTATAGTTGAAATAGTGAATATAAGTATGGTATATTAGTCAATGTTCGCTTGGTAATTTGTGAGCTGAAGTAAAACAAAAGAAATTCAAGTTAGATGGATTAAAAATAAGTATTGACTTTTGTGGTTATTAATGGTATGATTGAAATCTAGCTTGACAAGAGATTTGCTATCTTTCTTAACAGCTAATAAATATGTTTACTGGTCTTTGAAAACTAAACAACAAGGACAGCCAATGAGAGAAACTCGCAAGAGTTTCAAAAAGAATCATGAAATCATGAGCAGATATCATCTTCTTTAAAGAAGTTGAGATAACTTTTTTGGAGAGTTTGATCCTGGCTCAGGACGAACGCTGGCGGCGTGCCTAACACATGCAAGTCGAACGGAGAGATTTCTGAGTTTACTTAGAAAGATCTTAGTGGCGGACGGGTGAGTAACGCGTGGGTAACCTACCCAACAAACCGGGACAACCCTTGGAAACGAGGGCTAATACCGGATACGCTTATAAGTTGGCATC